>NZ_JCAIUK010000001.1:0-59295 GCF_059445475.1 Isoptericola sp. Y581
ACCCGCCGGACGAACCGCAGGTCAGCGCACCGTCGCGCCGATCAGCTCACTGTCCCTGGTGAGAACACCTCACTGATCACAACGCGCCGCCTCGATGACGAGTGGGCTTGCGCGGACGAAGGGGGTCGCATGTCGTTTCTAGTGGATCGTCAGGATGTCCTGCACTGGTCCAATGAGGTCAGTGCTGGATTTGATCTGCCGCGGATCCTGCGAAGCATCATCTCGCACGACAACGCAACAATCACGTACCTCCAAATGCGCGCGAGCGAGGGTGCCCGGCTGCGTGGTTATGACGGTGAGATAGAAGCTGGCGAATCGTCGATCCTCGTTCCCGCAGGGCGTTCGGTGTGGGAGCTAGGCGTCAACGCCGATCCATCGGCAAAGGCCACCGAAGATCTGGACAAACGCAGTCGAAAGCCTGGCAACGTCGAGCCTTCCCAGACGACCTATGTCGCGGTGACTTCGCGATCCTGGCCCAAAAAAGACGAGTGGGTAGCGCAACAGCGCGCAGTCGGTATATGGAAGGACGTGAGAGCGTATGACGTCGACGACCTGTCCGCGGCGCTCGATCGCGATGTCTCCTCGGCGCTCCTGTTCTGCGATCTCGCCCAGCTTCGGGGTGTCGAAGCAGAAACTCTTGAACAATGGTGGGACCACTACAGCAAGGTGTTCACCGTACCCTTGACGCCAGGATTCGTGCTGGCAACCCGTTCTGATGAGCGCGCCCAACTAGTGGACTGGTTGCACGGCACGCGGACCTCCATCGAGTTGCGAGCCGCTAGCGGTGAAGACGGGCGTGCATTTGTGGCTGCGGCGCTGGGCTCAACGTTTGAGCAGGGTCCAGACCTGATCGTCTGCGACGATCTGGCCGCACTTCGTAGTCTTATCGGCAGGTCCAAAACTCCACTTGTGTTCGTTACACAACTGAACATCTCTGATCTAGGCGCGCTTCAAGAACATCGTGCGATAAAGATCAACACGTCTGGACCGAGCGCCATAGTTCTGCCAAAGTCGAGTAGGCGTGAGCTCGCGGAGCTCCTAAAAGCGAGCGACGTAGGATTCGAACTGGCCGAGAAGTTCGCGCTGGCTGCTCGTCAAAGTCTATATCGGTATCGACTTGTGTGCAGTCAAGCAGCTCACCCGTCTTGGACACGGGAATTCGAGGACACTTCGTTCAGACGCTTGTGGCTACTTGGTGGCTGGGAGCAGGGTAGCGATGAGAGCGAGTCGCTCGTTCATTCCCTAACCGGCGCCGGCATTGACGATGCGATCGCGTCCGTAAGCCGAGATGTAAACTCGGCCGATCCGATATTTGCTCATGTCGGCAACGTCTGGCGAGTCACGACGCCCAACGATTCCGCGATGTATTTCGCAGAGCGTTCGGACATGGTCGAATCAGACTTGTCGAAGTTTCGCCCGATTGCATTGGAAGTACTTGGCGAGATAGACCCAGCTCTGGATCTTCCTCTTGCTGAGCGTTGGCTTGCAAACGTGCGCGGTAAGAGTCGGCGTTATGGTCCACGCGTACAGGAGAATATTGCGAACACGCTGGCGGTCCTTGCAGCTGAGTGCGGGTCGACACCCTTATCCTCCGGCGCGACAGTACAGGATCGGATTGATCAAGTCGTCCGCGATCTGTTCCAGGCGAATGGCGGGGGGCCTGCCCGATGGATGTCCCTAGCCAACGTACTTCCGGTTCTGGCCGAAGCATCACCTGACATTGTCATCGAACGGATCCGCACTGAACTTGTGGGCAGTGCGGAGAATCTGCATTCGCTCGAGTCGTCTGTCGAGTCTCCCATCGGCTTTGGCGGCTCGGACAACCTTGCTCCAATTCTTTGGTCCATTCAAACCATCATGTGGTCAGCTGAACACTGCGAGCGTGCGATTGAAGTGGCCACAGCCTTGGCACGTGTGGTTGAGCGAGAAGGTGTTAACCCTTCCCCGGTGGGAGTCCTTCACGATGCGCTCCTGCCGACAGCCCCTCAGTGTGCGCTCGACACATCCGGTCGGGTTGCTGCGATTTCACGGTGTGTGCGTCTAGCGCCCGACGTCGCCAAACAATTGATCGAGAGGACAATTGGCGATTCGCGCGGCTTTATCGCAGTGCATCGGACGTCATTTCGATCATGGGAGACGAACGTCCAGCGGATCACTTGGGCCGATGCGTACGAAATCTATGCGGCTCTGATTGACGGTGCGGTTGCACTTGTCGCCCGATACCCTGAGCTTTGGATTACTTTAGTCAAAGGACTCGACGACGTAGGACCGCAGGGGTTCAGCCAGATCTTGACCGCAGTTCGCAGACTTCCTTCGGAGGACCGCAGCACATCGCTTGTATGGCGTGAATCACAGAGTATTCTCCGGAGGCACCGCCAGCATTCAGGTGCGGGGTGGGCGCTGCCGGAGGATTACCTAGTGCGACTTGAATCTGCGATTGAGCACTTGCAGCCAGCGCTCGCACGGCTGCGCGTCGAGTGGCTCTTTGGCGATAGTAGATGGGATCTTGGGCTGGATCCTGCGGATCTTCGCGGTGAGGATTCACGTCTATTGGAACTGCAATCCGAAGCCGTCGGTGCCATTCTCGCCCAAGAGGGGTTCGCAGGACTCCTCGAATTGGCGAAGATTCATCCGAACGGAGTTTGGAGTGCGGGTCAGATTCTCGCACGAGGCGATCACCCCTCTGATCCTGTAGCAATGGCACAATTGCTTCTATCTGAGGATCCCGGGGTCCGGCACTTCGCACGAGGCTATTTTGTGAATTGTTCAATTATCGGCAACGTAGACGTTCCGAAGCTTGCGCGCTCGCTCACCGGTGATCCGGTCTTGCAGGCGAGACTGCTTCTTTCGCATGTAAGCGAGGTGGAGGCGTGGAATTGCGCAGAAGAACTAGGCGAACCTGTGGCGGAGGCGTATTGGGCAGAGTTCGGAATCTACGGTCATGGCATGGATTTTGCGCATGCTGAAACAGTCGCGAGAGAAATGATCGATAACGGCCGCGCCCCGGCCGCGCTGAATCTTGTTTCCCTATATGACAGTTCAATCGAAGCCTCTGCGCGATCGGAGCTAATTGTGCAAGGGCTTCAGTTTATTATTGGCATACCGGAGGCTGAGGCTGCGAGTCTTCCGTCGGCTCATGAGATCCAGGGTTTGATTGCTGTAGTCCGTGAGGACGAAACCGTTGATCGCTCTGTTGTTTGCCAATTGGAGTGGGCATTCTTTCCTGTACTTGAGTTCGACGGGGGTGGTCCTCTTGCGTTAGAGGTAGAGGCCTCAAGGTCGGCGGCAGACTTTATGTACTTCGTCAATCTTGTTCATCGGCCTAAGCTGGAGACCGAAGAGCCTCCTGTCACGGATTCAGGTGTGAGGCTCCGGGCGTTCGGCTTTCTGTCCCGGATGCGATACGCCCCGGAACTTGACGGCAACCAGATAGCCGCGGAGACGCTGCTCTCATGGATCGCCGACGTTCTGTCGATGGCTAGCGCTTCGGATCGAGTCGAGGAGGCGATGCACGAGGTGGGGCAAGTGCTGGCTCGGGTCAAACCGAGAGTTGGCGCACCGTATCCTGACGCGGCGATTCTTTTGGCGTTGGAGGCATCGCCCGGAGACGCCATGCTCAGCGGATTTCGAATTGCTCTCTTTAATGATCGGGGTGTGGTATTTCGTGGCCACGGTGGTCAACAAGAGTACGACATTGCTGAGAATTATGCCGCTATAGCTAAGGAAATCAGAGAATCAGCACCTCGTACCAGCGAAATGTTCCGTGGTATGGCCGCTGCGTATCGGTTTGACGGGGCTCGCGAGGATGAGCGTGACGTGCGGATCGAGGACGGTATCGACTACCGGTAAGGCCTACGGCCCTGGCGGTGAGAACTTTCTCTACTGACTCAAGGCGCGGCTTGCGCCCCGGGCGGCATGCCGCCCGGGACCGCCGCGTCGGGGCCCCGCGCTTCGCTCGCTCCGCTCGCTTCGCGCACCCCACCGCTTGGCCCGGCCGGCATGCCGCGCAGGACGACGATGGCCCTGGCGTCAGCTATGGGTGCTGTCACCTGGTGCCGTACGGGCCTTCGCCACCTATCGAGAACGGTCATAACGGGCGGTGTCGTCTCCGTCTGCCGCATCGCATGAGCCGCCGCACAGCCCGCGTTGAGCCGAGCGTGGGCGTCCTCGGGCCTTTAGACGTCGGCGAGACCGACGATCGCTGCGGCCACATATCCGGAGATGACGATCCACTCCCACCACGCGGGTCGAACCAGCGACCTCCGCGAGGTGTCGTTCGCTGGCGTGCGGAGCGAAGCGACCCTGGTGCGACGCACCTCGATCTCAGCGACGACGCGGTCGACACGCGACCGGCGATTGAGCATTCCCGAGATGTTCGCGCGCTGGACCGCCCAGAACCACCATGTCTGACCATTACGCAGGACGACGCCCACCTTCGACCCAGCCTCAAGCGCAACGACCTCGCTCCACGGGACCCATGTGGATGTCACGATGTTGCGAGCCCACAGACCCTCGTCAGATACGCGAATCCATCCGCGGCCGCTTAGGAGGGCGAAGACCCCGCCTCCGCCCATGAGGGCGTACCCGAAGAGGGTGCTGCCGAATGTGTCGTCTGGGTGCGCGGGGAGGGTGGCCAGTGGTAGGAGCAGGAGTGCGAAGAGCGGCCCAAAAATGGCGGACGCATAGCGGAGAAATGGCGACGTTCGATAGATCACGTCCCCGCCCCCGAGCTCTTTGCCTCCGGCGGCACCTAGGTTCGCTGACCCCGGTTCCGGACGAGCTTGCTCCACGTCTCTTGTCAACCTTCGCTCCTGTTCCAAGAAACCGTGAGTGCTGCAACTGGCTCCGGGTGCGCTTCGGAGGCCTGCTTCTTACGCAGCCAGTCCGCACGCGTCTGGTGAGCTCCTGCGATCAGGGCCGCTGTGAGGAGCGGTGCCGTCGCGACCATGACCCACGTGAGGCCCCACGATCTGTCATGTGCGTTGTAGACGTCAGACCCGCCTGGAGCGATGACGACCGGTTCGATCGCTTCGCCGGTCCCTTGGGGCTGGGGTTCGCCAGCGCTGGAGAACTGCACGTCCTCGACGTCGTCCGTTCCGTCATCTGACACGAAGTCGCCGCGCCAGTGGCATTCTTTGGGCCCGCAGTCCTCAACCTGAGGGATGAAACGACCCTGGATGCCATCGTGTGTGGCCTGCCACTTGTCCACAGACCAGAAGGCGCCGACGGCAAGCCACAGGCCACCGACCGCGATCGAGGCGATCCAGGCAGGGACGATGATGAGCAAGAACGACACGAGTCGGCGGCGACGCGGTGACGGAGGCACGGCGCGGAGTCTACGCAGGTCGCCGTGGCCGACCGGACCGTGCGCCGGCAGTCGGCTGGTGTCGCTTTCCTGCTCACGTGCCGGCCCCGCACCGAGAGCCGAGCATCCGGCCGGCTCCGGGCCGCGTCAAGGGCGCCTGCGGCGTCGCTGCGCGATGGCCTGCGGCCACCCTTGACCCGGACCTCCGCCGACCTCTTGTGCTCCGCTATCGGTACGGCGCCTCCGAGTGTCCCAACCGGCCGCGGTGCCGACAGGTCGCCGGATTGCCTCCGTTTTGGACTGGGGATTGGTGCCGGCGGGTGCAACCCGATCCAACAGGCGGCGCCGTAAAAGTCCAGGTCAGATGCCAGAACGACGCGGGCGAGCAGGGCGGGCCAACGCGCCGTTTTGAAGCCCACCGCTACCGCCACACGAGGGCCCCACCCGCAGCATCATGCGGATGTGGGGCCTTCGTCGTTCCCAGGTCACCGGAGACTCACCGGATCGGGTCGTTGCCGGACCGGACCGCCGGATAGACCGGGACGAGCCATTCCCACAGCCGATCGGCCACCTGCTCGGCATCGAGGCTGGTCGTGTCGATGACCACGCTGGGGTTCTCCGACTGCGGAGGCAGGCTGTTGTGGAAGAGCGACAGTCGCACCGGGTGCTCGTGTCGGCTGTGCCGGTCTTCGAGTTCGGGGTCATCCACTATTAGCTCGGCAATCGCGACTGTCGCCAGCCCTTGCCGCTCCAGTGTTCGCAGCCTGGCCTCGAGGTCTCGGTTGATGTCGGGCTCGAACGCTTGCCCGTCCACGATGACGCCCTGGCCGACGCGCAACATTGCCTCCACGGCAGCGTTCATCGCTACGAGCATCTGCTTGCCGTCGCGACCGGTGCGGATCCGCCGCTGTCCCTCACGCCCATCGACGTCCTCATATCGGTACCCGAGGTCTGAGTGTCGTGCGCCGGGTAGGCCGCCGCCCCAGTGATCGGGGAGAGCTGAGCGAAGTGACCGACGTGCTGGTGCTGCCCGACGAGAACTTCGGCCAGGCGTTCACGCGGTCGTCCTTCCAGTTCTCGAGCACCTACGGAGAGGTGATGCAGATCGCCGTGGAGATCGTGGATCCGCCGCTCCTGCCCGTGCGGGCGTACCGCTGGGTGATCCAGGTCGCCCGCCAGCGGCGGTATTGGCTCAGGCAGAGGCAGATCGCACGTGCGGGCGGCGCGCGACGGCGCTGGCCGTGCTCCGTGAGGTAGTGGCTACAAACGCCGCGTCACAAGCGCTTCCCTCGGGCCTCTCTCCATGCGAGGGTGAGGACTGCGGGAACCGGTGCGACGGCACGAGGCGGCGAAGTGGGCAGTGCTCGGCGTCGAACGCATAGCGAGAGAGTACGAAGGCGCTGGTAGAGAGCGCGCCGCGGGGGTGACCGCAAGAGCGGGTGAGTTTTCGTGTCTGTCAAACGCCCTGACGAATCGTGTGGTTCTATTCGTTGCGGCGGGCTCCAGTTCCGCAAGGCCTGCGGGACGAGCCGATGGCGGGGGATCCGTGCCGGCTGAGTCATTTTCTCAAGGTGGAGGAAACGTGAAGAGTTGCAGCCAAGTACAAGAGCGTGTACAGCGCCAAGCAGGGCGATCTGATCTTCGCCGACCGGGACCCCAAGGGCAAGGCGGACGGCTCGATCGACCACACCATGGTCGTCACGGGAATGAAGAAGACCGGCAGTAATAACATGCCGTACCATCCGAGAAGTCGACCAATCGTTACAACATTCCGTTCTCGCAGTCGCTCAAGCTTGCGAGGGACGGCGGAGTAACCTCGATGAAGTTCTACGCGTTGAAGCACCGCTAATGAGGGAGCTATTAGGTGTCCTCATTTGGGTCGTGCTGCTCCTTGCCGCGATCGCCATCGTTGTCGTCACGTTAGCCGTGGCGGTCCGTGGCCGAGGCAGCGTTGCGAGCTGGGTGACCGGCATCGTCGCGGTGCTCGTCGTCGGCGGCGCGCTATGGTTCTCCGCTGCCCCCGTGATCGTCGACGCCGTGACATGTTCGTATGGCCCTGCTGCCAAGGGTTTGGTCTACGACGGGGCGATACCGTTAACGAACTTCGCAACCACGTGTCTACATCAAGCACGGAGGATCGAGGCCTGGTGGGTCGTACTCGCAGTCATCGCGGCAGCCGGGTGGCTTGCTGCGATCCACAGCTCGATTCGAACTAGGACAAAGTCCTTGGCGTGAGGGCAGTGAGTTAGCAACGACTGTTGCGCGTGGGCGCGGGGCGCCGCGGCATTCCCGCGTCCTCGTGTGGCTCTTCCATGCCGTCAGCGGTTCGAGGCATATATGCCTGAGCTCGGTGAGTTCACATCAGAGGGCCATTCACGTGACGGTCGCGACGATGCGGCCTGATGAGAGCGCGCCGTCTCTTGCCTGCGATGATGTGCGTTCGCGACCAGGGCGGTTGTATAGATCTACGGACGGGCGGACGCCATCCCTTGATGCCTGGAGTACGTGCCACCAACCGCGGACTCGGAGCCATCTTGGCGACTACCGTCGGGAGTACTTTCCTTACTGACTCAAGGCGCGGCTCCGCCACGCGGTCGACCTCGCGGGCGGGGCTCCGCGCTCCGCTCGCAAGCTCGCTGCGCACCCCACCCGCTCGGTCTCTCGGCACGACGAAGGCGGTCCCGAGTCAGTCTCGGAACCGCCTCGCTATGTGGCCGTCAGGACAAGCCGCTGGCGCTGCCATCACTCCACAGTCGTGGCGCGCTCCGCTCCATCCCGTCTCCGTTGCCGGGCGTCCAGCTGCGCGGCCACGTGCCGGGCTGTCACCCACACCAGTAGGTAGTAGGCGAC
The DNA here is from genome assembly GCF_059445475.1 of Isoptericola sp. Y581. Lineage (NCBI taxonomy): Bacteria > Bacillati > Actinomycetota > Actinomycetes > Micrococcales > Promicromonosporaceae > Isoptericola > Isoptericola sp. Y581. The sequence goes on from NZ_JCAIUK010000001.1 coordinate 8,156, forward strand.
TGCCGCGACGGCGCCAGCTACGGGGCCCCACTGGCGCATTGCGTAGAACGCTGCAACTAGCAGCAAGGCGACCGCGCTGAGGCCCCCCGCGATTCGAAGGAAGGTCCTCTCGTCCGCCATGGGATGAAGTCGCCACTTGCGCGCTTGCACCCACATCAGGACCAGCGTCCCGGGCGTCAGGGCGGCGAGGATGAGACAGAACCACGCCGGCGGGAACGGAGCGAGGAGCGCCAGAACCAGCAGGGGCGGCCCGAGCATCGGGGTAGCCCACAGCCGAAAGCTCCTGTCCCAGGCGTTCATACGCTCTAGCCAGGCTGGTTGGCTCGCTACCGACCCCATTGCAGCCCGTCCCTCCAGGCCTTCGAGCCGGCGGGATCGCCGGTGGCAGGACGATAGCGGACAGTAGCTGCCCGGCCCCGCACCGACAGCCGAGCATCCGGCCGGCTCCGGCCCGCATCAAGGGCGCCTGCGGCGTCGCTGCGCGATGGCCTGCGGCCACCCTTGACCCGGACCTCCGCCGACCTCTCGTGCTCCGCTATCGGTACGGCGCCTCCGAGTGTCCCAACCGGCCGCGGTGCCGACAGGTCGCCGGATTGCCTCCGTTTTGGACTGGGGATTGGTGCCGGCGGGTGCAACCCGATCCAACAGGCGGCGCCGTAAAAGTCCAGGTCAGATGCCAGAACGACGCGGGCGAGCAGGGCGGGCCAACGCGCCGTTTTGAAGCCCACCGCTACCGCCACCCGAAGGGCCCCACCCGCGAGATTCCGCGGATGTGGGGGCCCACCGTCGTTGCTAGGCACGGAGTACGAGCAGCCATGGTCTCGCTGCTTCGACGAAGGGCTCTACCTGGACGAGCTGCGACATCGCGCGCCGACGATGGGGCCGCCTCGTGCTGGTCGCCGGAGATGCGCGTGCACGTCTGCGACCGAACAGGAGTTCGGGCCGCGACGATTCAGGAGTTGGGCCTCCGCCAAAACGGGAGTTCATGGTGCGACGTTTCGGGAGTTGGATGGTCGACGTAGCGGGAGCTGGGGCGTCGGCCTCGATGAAGGGCCGCAGTCGCAGGTGAGCGGTGGGCAGCGTGGGGGTGGCCAACGGCATGCGCACCATCCTGAGTCTCGGCGGAGCCGGGGAACAGCGAATACCTGATCCCACCGCTCCGCACCGGGGCGATGAGTTTCCGACGGCGGCACGGTCTGCAGGGATATCCGTCGAACAGAGAGGCGCGCCATGAAGCTCTTGCTCACATCCGCAGGCGTCAGGAACCCGAGCATCCGGACCGCGCTGGAGGACCTGCTGGGCCGGCCGATCTCCGGCTGCACAGCCCTGTGCATCCCGACCGCGCTGTACGGGCACCCGTGGGTGGGCCCGGGCCTCAACGCCTGGAACTTCATCACCGGGACCACCGACCACATGACCGGGATCGGCTGGAAGTCGGTCGGCGTGCTCGAGCTGACCGCGCTGCCGAGCATCCCGGAGGAGCGCTGGGTGCCGCTGGTGCGGGAGACCGACGTCCTGCTGGCCGCGGGCGGCGACGCCCTGTACCTCGCGTACTGGATGCGCCGCTCGGGCCTGGCGGACCTGCTGCCCTCGCTCGACCGGACCGTGTGGGTCGGGATGAGCGGCGGGAGCATGGTGATGACGCCGGACATCGGGGAGGAGTTCGTCGGCTGGGCGCCGCCCGAGGACGACGACGTCTCGCCGCTCGGCGTCGTCGACTTCTCGATGTTCCCCCACCTCGACAACCCGGACCTGCCGGACAACACGATGGGCGCCGCCGAACGGTGGGCGGCGCGCCTCGGTGGCCCCGCGTACGCGGTCGACGACGAGACCGCCTTCGCGGTGGTCGACGGCGCCGTCGAGGTCGTCTCCGAGGGGACCTGGAAGCAGTTCCGCGGCTGAGGCCGGCGCGCAGGTGTGCGCGTGCTCGTCAGCTCAGAGGCTCAGGGCGACGATCGCACCAGTGGAAGCGGCGATCGCACACGCGGCCACGACGCGCGTACCCATCCTCCAGCGGGCCCCGAGCGCGAGGCTCGCGCCGACGATGCCGAGCCCGAGCACCAGTCCGTAGACGAGCCCTCCGTAGCGGTAACCGACTCCCCAGGAGGCCCACGCGGCCGTCGCGAGCGCAGCGATCGCGGCCGTCACCCACCGCGGGAGCCCGACGTCTGAGAAGAGCGCGATGAGGCCCGTGACCGCGAGTGTCGCCAGCACGGGGAGGACGGCCCAGATCAGGACGGAGTATCCGACCAGGAAGAGCCAGTGCGGCCCGGGCATCCTCCAGGCCGCGTCGGCGACGACCACAAGGACGACGGCGAGTGAGCTCAAGAACGCTCGACGCATCGTCGTGACCGCAGGATCGGTCCATCCCGATCGTGCTGCGTACGGTGAATCCGGAGCGAGCGCCGCCATCTCCACGATGCTACGCCGCGCTCACGAGGCTCACGGGCGGGAGCGGCCGCACGGGGCGAAATGGTGTCCGGTCTGCGAGGGGCTGGTGCCGCCGCCCCGTCGCCCCGTGGCCGCCTGAGACACTTGTCGGCCAGGCGTCGGACGACCGACGTCGAAGACATGACCTCGGGGAGACGACCGACAGATGGACTCGCGGCGCGTGACGGCCTCTTTCGAAACAGGCCCGGGCGAGCAGGGCCCCGGTCTGCTGCGGGGAGCTGCCGTGGTCGGCATCCTCCTCATCCAGGCGGGTATCGCGGGGCTGTTGATCAGCACGTGGTGGCGGCATGCGCAGAACATCGTCGAGGCGCCCTCGGTGGGCCCGGTGCTGTGGCACCTGCTGATCGCGGTGCTCTTCGTCTGGGTGGTCGTCGCGGAGATCCGCGCGCTGGTGCGGGGTCGGAAGGCGCCGCTGCTGGTGGTCGCCCTGGCGACCGGTGCGATGGCCGTCGCCGTGCTGCTCGAGGCCCTGGGCCCCCGCTAGATTCCCGCGTTCGCTCCGTAGACTGGCGCTCGCCGTCTCGACGGCGTCCCACCCCTGCTGAGCGGAAGGCTCACTCGATGTCTCGTGTCGTCACGATCAAGGAGCAGATGGAGGCGGCGACCTCCGCAGCCATGGCCACGTCGCTCCCGGCCGACCTGGCCGGGTCCGACCCCTTGGTCCGACGATCCGAGCACGCGGACTTCCAGTCCAACGCCCCGCTCGCCGTCGCCAAGAAGGCGAAGCGAGCCCCGCGGGACATCGCCGGCGACATCGCGGTCCGCCTCGCGGCCGACCTGGGCGACGCGGCGACGGCGGAGGTCTCCGGGCCCGGGTTCGTCAACCTGACGGTGCCGGACCGGACGATCCTCGAGAACGTCTCCGCGCGCCTCGCGGACGACCGGCTCGGCGTCGGGCACCCGCGCGGCGACGAGCGCGTCGTCGTCGACTACTCCGCCCCGAACGTCGCCAAGGAGATGCACGTCGGGCACCTGCGCTCCACGATCATCGGCGACACCCTCGCGCGGACGTTCGGCCACCTCGGCGCCGTCGTCGTGCGCCAGAACCACGTGGGGGACTGGGGAACCCAGTTCGGCATGCTCATCCAGTACCTCGACGAGCATCCGGAGGCAGTCTGGCGCGGCGAGGCCTTGATCGCGGCGCTGGACGCGCTGTACCGTGCGGCGCGCAAGCAGTTCGACGCCGACGCGGCGTTCGTGAACCGTTCGCGCGAGCGCGTCGTCGCGCTCCAGGCCGGCGACGAGGCCACCGTGGCGACGTGGCGGGAACTGGTGGCGGAGTCCGCGGACGCCTTCCAGGTGATCTACGAGCGCCTCGGCGTGCTTCTCGACCGCGACGACTTCGACGGCGAGTCCCGCTACAACGACGCCCTGCCCGGCGTCGTCGAGGAGCTGCTCGCCGCCGGGATCGCGACCCGGTCCGACGGCGCGGTGGTGACGTTCACCGACGGCGTCCTCAGCCCGGACGGCGACCCGGTCCCGCTGATCGTGCAGAAGAAGGACGGCGGGTTCGGCTACGCCGCGACCGACCTGGCGACGATCCGGCTCCGGGTGGACGAGTACAAGGCCGACCGGATCCTGTACGTCGTCGACTCGCGCCAGGCCCTGCACTTCCGGATGGTCTTCGACACCGCGCGACGCGCGGGGTGGCTCCCGGAGACGGTCGACGCCGTGCACGTCCCGTTCGGCACGGTGCTCGGCAAGGACGGCAAGCCCTTCAAGACGCGCGCCGGTGACACGGTCCGGCTCGCGGACCTGCTCGACCAGGCCGTGGAGCGCGCCCGTGAGGTGCTGGCCGAGCGCGCCTCTGACCTGGACGCGGGCGAGCTCGAGGCCATCGCCCACGCAGCGGGGATCGGCGCGGTGAAGTACGCCGACCTGTCCAACACGCGCACCAAGGACTACGTCTTCGACGTCGACCAGATGGTCGCGTTCCACGGCAACACGGGCGTGTACCTCCAGTACGCGCACGCCCGGATCCGGTCGATCCTGCGTAAGGCCGCGGCTGCCGGGGCCTCGGACGCCGTCGTGCACCCGGAGGTCCGCCTGGAGCCTGCCGAGCGCGCGCTCGCGCTCACCCTCGACCAGTTCGAGGAGACCCTGCGCGACGTGACCGAGACGCTCGAGCCCCACCGCCTGTGCACCTACCTCTTCGGGCTCGCCCGCGCCTACACGGACTTCTACGAGACCTGCCCGGTGCTGCGCGCGGAGGACCCCACCGTCCGGTCGAACCGGCTCGCCCTGTGCGAGCTCACCGAGCAGACCCTCGCCGCGGGCCTGGAGTTCCTGGGTATCGAGGCTCCCGAACGCATGTAGGCGAGAGAGCGCGAAACGACCTGACGGACCGGTGGCCAGGGCGGATCCTGGGGTCGTGCTTCCGACGTTCTCCCCCGACACCACCGCGGACGACGCCCGCGCACTCCTCGAGTCCGCAGGTTGGCACGAGGTCGGGACGGGGGAATGGGCCTGGGTGCTCGCGTCCCCCGACGACACGCTGGCAGCGCGCGTGACGGCGTTCGACCCGGCGTTCCGCCTGTTCGCGGACGACTGCCTGGCGGGCGCGCCCCACCCGTTCCTCGTGTCGTGCGCGTCGACGAGGTCGTGCCGCTGCGCCACCGGGGCTACGTCGTCGTCATGGAGCGGCTGTACCCGGCGGACGAGGGCCGGGCCCGCGAGCTCGCCGCGTCCCTCGGCGTCGGCAGCGCGACGGACTCGATCGCGCCGGAGGACGCGGGCGCCGACCTCGCCGACCATCCCGCCGTCGTCGACCTGCGGCGTCGGATCGAGGACCTCCTCGCGGACGGCGCACGGCGCTACGGGCTCTGGGGCGGCTCGGACATCCGCCCGGGCAACATCATGCAGACCGCGGACGGCCGGCTGCGGCTCACCGACCCCGTCTTCGTCCACGGCCCCACGGTCTTCGAGTCGATCCGCGACGGCCGCGCCGACCTGCTGGGGGACTTCTCCCGCGCCGACCTCGAGGACTTCCTGCGCATCCCCGCCTTCGAACCCGGCCCGGAGACCGACGCGCTGCGGCGCGCGCTGGCCGCCCTCGTGCTCGACGCCGGCGCGTCGGGCCTCGATCAGCGCTCGACGTCGTAGACCACGTGCACCGCCGTCGACGACGGCGACACTTTCCGCTGCACGAGGACGTGCCGGCGGCCCCCGACGAACAGCGGCATGCCTGAGCCGAGGACGACGGGGGAGAAGTGCAGGCTCAGGATGTCGAGCAGCCCGGCGTCCAGGGCCGACCCGACGGTCGCTCCGCCGCCCATGACGACGACGTCCCGGTCGGCGCCGGTCGCCTCGGCCGCGTCGCGCGCGGCCGAGCGCGCCTGCTCGACGGCGTCGGGCAGGCCGGTCGTGACGAACGTCCAGAAGGACAGACGCGTCCGCTGCGGCGGGCTGCTCGTGACGACGAAGAACGGCGGAGTCCCGACCTCGCGCGCGCCGTAGCCCACCTCGTCGGACCAGCCCTGAGGCCCGTCGACGACGTCGAACAGGCGGCGGCCGAGGATGACGGCGCCGCTGCTCTCCGTGGCGGTGCGCAGCTGCTCGCGGTCGACGGGGTCGTCGCTGAACGCCCAGGTGTGCAGCGCCTCGCCGCCATCACCCAGGCCGTTCTCGGGCCCGGGGTTCGGCCCCGTGACGAACCCGTCCAACGAGATCGAGATGTCGCCCACCACTCTGGTCATGGAGGGTGGACCGGCGCGGCGTCGGAGAGTCATCGCGGCGGCACCGTCATCGGACGAGCTCGTGCGGCAAGAGCCCGTAGACCAGGCTGTCTCGGCGACCGCCCTGGAAGGACAGGTGCGACCGGAGCAGCCCTTCCCGCTGGAAGCCGCACCGTTCGGCGACCCGCTGCGAGGCGAGGTTGTCGGGTGCGCAGGTGAGCTCGAGCCTGGCCAGACCGAGATCGGTGAAGCCCCACTCGGCGACGAGCCGGACGGCACGGGTCACGACGCCGCGCCCGCGGGCGCCGGGAGTCAGCCAGTACCCCACGCTCGCGCGCCGCTGTCGGTGGTCGACGCCGCCGAGGGACACCTCGCCGAGCAGGTCGGAGTCATCGTCGACGGCGACGATCGCCCAGTGGATCTCCGAGCCCTGCTCGCGCACCCGCTCGAGCGCCCGGATCCGCTCGACGATCTGTGCGCGGTCCTTCGGCACCCAGTCGGAGGATCGGAGGAAGACGGGGTCGCTGAGCCCGGCGAGCTGCGCGTCCGCGTCGTCCTCGCGCCACGGGCGAAGGCGGATCACGTCGTCGGACAGGGGAGGGGACGTCAGCATCGACACCGCACCAACCTAGCCGGACTCGCGTGGCGATCTCAGGGCGGCGGGCCTCAGTGTCTTGCCGCGCTCCGCAGGAAGGTGTCGACCTCACCGCGTGAGCCCAACCGGTGGAAGGCCAGGTGCCTGTTCGCGGGGTCGGTCATCGCCGACCCGTAGCGCTCGGGGTACCGCTGCTGCTGGTCCCACGACCAGCGGACGATGGAGCCCTCCGACCACGGCGCGAGCGCGTCGCGCCAGCGCTGGCGGTTGCCCGTGCCGGGCCAGAGCTCGGTGCGGTCGACGGCGCGGCTCAGCGTCCGCCGGTATACGCGCACCATCACGACGGGCGTGGGCAGGTCGAGCCAGACGACGGCGTCGGCGCGAGCCCAGAACTCGGCCTGGAGGGGGGAGTAGTTGCCGTCGACCACCCAGGTCTCGCCGGCGACGGCACGCCGGGCGTCCGCCTCGAACTCGTTCCGCGGTCGCGGCGTCCAGTCCGCGCCCCAGAACAGCGCGTCCAGCTCGACGTGCCGCACCCCGAGCTGCGCCGCCAGGCGACGGGCCACCGTGGACTTGCCCGCCCCGGACGCACCCACCACCGAGACTCTGCGCACCCGCGGCAACCTAGCATCCGGGCGCCGTCACATCCCTGAGCGCTCCCACGGGGAAAAGGCGTTGCCGTGCGGTGCCGGGCTGCAGTTGGCTGAGCCGAACCCACCCGAGAGAGAAGCGACCGATGACGAACCCCTTCACGCTCCGTGACCTGACCCCCCATCGAACGGACCTGAAGGACCTTGTCGTACCTCAATCTCGGGATCGTCGCCCATGTCGACGCCGGTAAGACCAGCCTGACCGAACGCCTCCTCGTCGAGGCGGGCGTCCGCGACCACGCGGGCAGCGTGGACGCCGGCACCACCGCCACCGACACGCTCGAGCTCGAGCGCGAACGCGGGATCACGATCCGTGCCGCGGTCGTCTCGTTCGACGTCGGCGACCTCACGGTCAACCTCGTCGACACCCCCGGCCACCCCGACTTCATCGCGGAGGTCGAGCGGACGCTCGCCGTGCTCGACGGCGCGATCCTCGTGGTCTCGGCGGTCGAGGGCGTGCAGGCCCAGACGCTCGTGCTGATGCGCGCGCTGCAGCGGCTGCGCATCCCCACGCTCGTCTTCGTGAACAAGGTCGACCGCCGCGGGGCGGACGCCGCCGCCGTCGTGGCCGAGATCGACCGCCGCCTCGCCCGCGACGCGATCGTCATGGCCGACGTCGTCGCGGACGAGGGCGAGGCGCGCGCCGTGGTGCGGCCGCGCGCCTCGGAGGGTCGGGACTTCGCGGCGTTCGTCGCCGCCGAGTCGCGCCGCGGCGCCGCCCACCCGGTCTACGTCGGGTCCGCGCTGACCGGAGCCGGCGTCCCGGCGCTGGTCGCCGGGCTGCGCACGCACCTGCCGGCGTCGAGCGCCGACAGCGACGGCGCGCCATCGGGCGTCGTCTTCAAGATCGAGCGCGACCCGGGACGCCGGCGGGTCGCGTACGTGCGGATGAGGTCCGGCGAGCTGCGCGTGCGGGACCGCCTCGACCTGGGCCATGGCAAGCGCGAGCGCCTCACCGGGATCCGGGTCTTCGCGGACGGCGCGACGCACCCCGCGGACGGCGTCGGCGCGGGCCGGGTGGCGCTGCTGCGCGGCCTGGACACGGCGCGCGTCGGCGACGTCGTCGGCGAGCGCACCCGGGCCGACGGCGCCGCGGCGGGGTTCCCGCCGCCATCCTTCGAGACGGTGGTCGACGTCGACGACGCCGCCGACCGAGGCGCGCTCTGGGCGGCGCTGGCCGAGCTGGCCGAGCAGGATCCGCTGATCGGCGCGCGTCGGGACCCGGCGACGGGCGAGGTCGCCGTCTCCCTCTACGGCCAGGTGCAGCGGGAGGTGATCGCCGAGACCCTCGCCCGCGAGTACGGCGTCCAGGCGCGCTTCGCGGTGACGACGACCGCGCACATCGAGCGGGTGGTGCGGCCCGGCCACGCGGTGGAGCTCAACAAGGTGGCGCCCAACGAGTTCCTCGCGACGGTGGGCCTGCGCGTCGAGCCGGCGCCGCCGGGGGCGGGCGTCACGTTTCGCCTCGAGGTGGAGCTCGGGGCCATGCCGCCTGCGTTCTTCGCCGCCGTCGAGGAGACGGTGCGCGGCAGCCTGGCCCGCGGCCCGCACGGCTGGCCGGTGCCCGACGTCGCCGTCGTCATGACGCACTCCGGCTACTCGCCGCGGCAGAGCCACATGCACCAGAAGTTCAACAAGGCGATGTCGAGCACGGGCGCGGACTTCCGCGGGCTGACGCCGCGGGTGCTCGCCACTGCGCTGCTGCGCGCGGGGACGGTCGTGTGCGAGCCGCTGCACCGCATCGTCCTCGAGGTGCCCGAGGACACGACGGGGCCGGTGACGGGCGCGGTCGCCGCGCTCGGTGGAACCCCGGAGGGAACCAGTGTCGAGCGCGGGCTCGCCGTCCTGACGGGCAGCCTGCCCGCGCGGAGCGTCCAGGAGCTGCGGGCCCGGCTCTCGGGGCTGACCCGGGGCGAGGGGTTCCTCCGCACCGAACCGGACCGGTTCGCACCGGTCCGCGGTGAGCCACCGGTGCGCCGGCCGTAGCCGGCAGCGTTCACCCGCCCGCCGCGAGGAACCGAGCGATGCGCGCGTGGGTCGTGAAGCTCTGGTTCATACGCCGGTAGGAGTGGTAGTTCAGCACCACGTGGGCGTCGTGCTGCGGGTAGAAGAACATGTGCGTGGCGAAGTGGCCCAGCCCGCCGACCGGCTCCGGCAGCCCGCGCAGGAATGGCGGCGTGAACTCCCCGAACCGCACGGTCACCATCCCGGCTCCGTAGTGGATGCCGCGACGGCGGCGGTGCCGCGGCGCGGCCATCCACCGGAGGGTCTCGGGGGAGACGAGGCGCCCGCCATGCAGTGCCCGCTGGAAGGCCACAAGGTCGGACGGCGGGGCGACGATCCCGCCCCCGGCCCAGTCGAGGCTGATGCTGAGCGCGTGGCTGAGCTCGTGCCTGCCCAGCCAGAACGGCGCGACGTCGAGCCCGGCGAGGTCGGCCGGGGTGCGGGCGTCGCTGTAGGGCGTGGAGCTGCGCTCCATCCCGCTCGGCTCGAAGATCCGCTTGCGCAGCAGGGCGTTGAACGGTTCGCCCGTGGCCTCCTCGAGGATGCGGCCCAGCAGCACCATCACGGTGTCGCTGTACCGGAACTTCTCGCCCGGGCGCCCGTCGGCGGGGAGGGTCCGCACCTCGTCGAGCAGCTCCGTGGGAGCCCAGTGCCGGTCGGGCTGGGCCGCGACGGTGCGGGTCGAGACGGCCGTCCGGGTGCCCCGGGGCGGCTCGAAGAAGTCCGGCAGCCCGCTCGTGTGCGTGAGCAGGTGCTCGACCGTGACGTCGGAGGCGTTGTCGACGCCCGGCGCGGCGGGCAGGCCGTCGATGTCGGACGCCGGGAGCACCGTGCCGAGCGGGCTGTCGTAGACGAACCGGCCCTGCTCCACCAGGATCGCGACGAGCGTGGCCGTCATGACCTTGCCGACGCTCGCCGTGTGGAACGGCCGCGCGCCGCCGGACTCGAGCTCGAACCGGGGCGCCACGACCAGCACCTGGGGCGCCGGCATCGACGAGCGGCGTCGCGCGCGCCGCTCCAGCGACGCCCTCAGCCGGTCGACCGTGTCCTGCTGTGCCATGGGAGTCTCCTTCGTCCACCATCAGTCTCATAGACATGTCTACTAGACAGGTCTATGAGCGTCAACGGTCTAGGGTCGCCCCATGGCGCACGTGATCCTCGGCCTGCTCCTGCTCCGGCCGCAGAGCCTGTACGACCTCGTCAAGAACTTCGAGGCCGCGGTCTCGCTCCTCTACAGCGCGAGCTCCGGCAGCATCCGGAGGGCGCTGGAGACGCTGCTGACCGGCGGGCTCATCGAGGTGGACGAGGCCGAGCCGGGCGCGCGGGGCCGCAAGGCCTACCGCGTGACCGACGCCGGCCGGGACGCGTTCCACACCTGGATGAACGGCCCGATGACCGGGCCCGACGCCGAGGCCGCCGCGCTGCCCCGGCTCTTCTTCCTCGGCATGCTCGAGCCCGCGGACCGGGCCGAGGTCCTGACGCGCATCATCGCGCGGATCGAGAAGGACCTCGACCGGTTCGAGGCCTTCGGCGAGAAGATCGACGCCGAGGAGATCCTCGAGGAGTTCCGCGACGTCTTCGCCTTCCAGCGCGCCACGCTCGACTACGGCCTCGCCTCGCAGCGCTTCGCCCTCGACTGGTTCCGGCGGTACGCCGAGCAGCACGGGGCGCCGAGCTCCTGACCGACCTCCGGTCTCGCACCCGGCGCGAGCCCGGCGCGATTGCTAAAGTCGTGCCGCCGGTCAAGGAGTGGCCGGTCCGCTTCAGCCGTGTCGGAGGCAGCCTTGTCCACAGACACCACTCTGCCCGCGGACACCACCTTGCCCGCGGACACCACGGAGATCGACCAGCCGTCGGCTCTGCGGTCCGCTCGCCTGGTCGGCCGGTTCCGCATCGAGCCGGAGACCGATCGCTGGACGTGGTCCGACGATGTGTACCTCCTGCACGGGTTCCAGCCGCACGAGGTCGTTCCCACCACCGACCTCGTGATCACGCACACCCACCCGGACGACCGAGGGGCCGTCCGGGAGGCGCTGGACACCGGCTGCCGTGCGGCCGTGCCCTTCTCAAGCCTGCACCGGATCGTGACGGCCGGGAGTCGCGAGCGCACCGTCGCCCTCGTCGGCCGAGGGCGCACCGCGACCGGAGGGCGCGCCGTCGAGGTCGCGGGCTACTTCGTCGACTTCACCGCTGCGGTGGTCGAGCGAGCGAGCGACCGTGCGTTGGCGGACATCCGCGCCGCCTCGGCCAGCCGTGGCGGGATCGAGCAGGCGAAGGGCGTGCTCGCCGTCCTGTACGAGGTGGAGACGGACCACGCGTTCGAGATGCTGCGCAAGGCGTCCAACGACAGCAACGTGGCGGTGCGCGAGCTGGCCCAACGAGTCGTGGACGTGGCGCACCGGCACGAGATCGACCGGCGCGCCGCCGTCGCCCGGCTGCTCGAGCTCGGGCACATCTGACGGAGGCGTGGGTGCCGCCCGTCAGGGTTCTTCCGACCGACGGCTCTCGACGGTTCCGGCGTCGTCCGCGAAGGTGAGGCGCCGCGCCACCACTTCCTCGGCGACCTCCTCCAGCGTGGCGTCGCACGCGAAGGCGTGGGCGCGCAGGACGTCGAGGGCGTCGGCCGGCGATACCCGGAGCCGAGCGGTCACCATGCCGGTGGCCTGGTGCACCTGCGCGCGCGTCGGCCAGCCGGGCTGGTCGATCTCTCCGAGGACGGCCGTGCCGACGGCGTCCGCCAGGAACTGCGCGTCCTCGAGGTCGCGGGCCAGGCCCTCGGCGGTCACGTAGAGCCCGAGCACGCCGATCGGCTGCCCGCCGACCCGCATCGGGACGGCATACCAGCTCGCGGGCCCGCCCGCCTGGCCGGCCAGCTGGGAGAACAGGGGGAAGTCGTCGTCCGTGTCGGGCGGGCCCCGCAGCGGCTCGACGACGATCCGGTCGTCGTCGAGAGCCCGTCGCCCCGGGCCTTGGCCGAGGACCTCCTGGATGCTCTCGATCTCGGCGACCGTCGAGTCGGTGGTGGTGACGGTCAGCTGCTCGCCCGGCGCCGTCGCGACCGTCAGGCTGCCGCCCTGCGCGCCGAGGACCGCGACACAGGCCCGGCACATCCGTTCGGCCACGGGGCTGTCCTCGCCGAGGGTCGCGAGCGTGCGGGCGAGCAGGCCCAGGAGTTCGGAGGTGTTCACCGCTCACCCCGTCCTGTTGCCGGCGCTGTCAGTTTTCCACCGATCCCGGATGCACGACACAGCACGGGCGAGGCCTCAGCGGTCGACATCGTCGCCCACGGCGTCTCCCTCGCCGCCCAGCACGAGCGAGCGGACGACGGTCTCGGCGACCTCGCGCTCACTGAGGTCGCGGCGGCTCGCCGCCGACCACAGCGTCCGGCGCGCGTCCTCCTCGGTGCAGTCGTTGGACATCATGATGGCGCCCACCGCCTGCTGGACGGCCGCCTGGTCCGACATCCTGCGGTAGAGGCCGGCGACGGCGTCGCCCAGGTCGGAGAACTGCAGCTGCAGGCGTACCGCATCCGCGGTGAGGCGGACGGACGCCGACGCCGCGTCGAGGAGCCCGGCGGGCCAGTCGCCGTGATCGCGCGAGTACACGTTGATGGCGACCCGGACGCCGGGCCCCACCTCTGCCGGGACGGCGAGCGCCTTGACGAAGCCCTCGCGCTCCGCGGCGGACTGCCAGGCCTTCCACGCCGGGGGCGCCGTCGGGACCGCGGTCGCCAGCACCGACCCGGCACGCATCGCGTCGATGCACGGTCCGGTGTCCGCCCTAGCTTCCGCCTGGTCGCACCGGCCGGCGGCGGGCGTGCTGTTCCCTGCTCTCAGCGAGACCCCGTGCTCGCGCAGGGTCACGCTCGCCTCGACCCCGTGGCCGAGGACCAGCGCCGCCCGTTTGGCGCACTCGTCGATGTACTGCGCAAGGGTCATAGCAGGCACGGTACGCCGGGGGTCGGATCGGCGTGGTCCCGTGCCAGAGGTCAGCGGCGCCCGGAGAGTCGGTCCACCTGGAACAGGGTCGTCGTGCCGGACACCTCGTTCGCGACGGCGAGCAGCGGCTTGCGGGTCGGGGAGTCGGACGCCGGGATGAAGGCCAGGCCCTCGGGCCCCAGGTCGCCGGCGGTGGCCGTCGCGTCGGCCGGGTCCGCACCGTCGTCGATCGCGTCCTCGACGGACACGGAGTAGTCGCGGTTCGGCACGTAAGTGACGAACTCGGACCTCCGCGGCGTCGTGATGTCGAAGACCATGACCCCGCTCGCGCGCTCCACGCCGACGAAGGCGTAGGTGTGGCCCTCGACCTGCCCGATCGCGAGGTTCTCCGGCTCGGGGCCCTTGTCGTCGCTGCGGCCGTCGAAGCCGATCTCGGTGTGGTTGGTGTTGAACGCGTCGCCCAATGCCTCGACCGTGACCTGCTCGAACGTGTCGCCCGAGTCGAAGACGAGGTCGCCGTCCGTCGTCCAGATCGAGAACGACCGGCTACCGAACGCGTACAGCTCCTCGTAGCAGGAGCCGTCGCCGCTCAGCCCGGACGCCGTCGTGACGTTGAGCCGGCCCAGGTCCGCGTCGCCCAGCAGGGACGCGGCGGGGGAGCCCTCGCACACGGGCGCGACGCCGTCCTCGCCCAGGTCCTTGACCCGCGTGGGCTCGACGTAGTCGCCCCACTCGCGGGCGTCGCCCTCGTTCGCGGTGACGAGGTAGGTCGTGCCGCGCGAGGTGTACGACGCCATCCCGTCGAGCATATACAGGCCCCGCACAGGGACCTCGCGGACGGCGGCCTCGTCGTCCTTGTCGGACGGGTCGATGCCCTGGCCGGCCGCGGAGTGGTCCTTGCTGCCGAGAGACCACAGGTCGGTGGTGCGGGCGCGGCGCAGGTCGACCTCCGCGACGGCGTTCGCCTCCTGCAGCGCGACGTACGCGGTGCGGGAGTCCTTCGAGACGGTCACGTACTCCGGCTCGAGGTGCGGGACGCGCGGTTCTCGAGCACCCCGTCCGGTCCGGGGACGTCGGGCCCGAAGACGCGCACGCCGTCGCAGGTGACGGTGGGAAGTGCGGGTGGCCGCCGGGGGAGGTTCGCGTGAACGACCGACGAACGGTCAGGCTGCGGCTGGTGAACCGGCGGCCGGTGAACCGGGCGCGACGGTGCCCCGTGGCACGCCGACCCCGTCCCGGCCGAGCTGCGCGATCCGCCAGACCGCGCCGCCGAGCAGCACCACGAGCGCGACGTTGCGCAGGCCCTCGACGACGATCATCGCCGGCTCGCCGCTCAGGAACTCGCCGTACCCGACCGGGTAGACGAGCTGGGTGGCCAGCGCCGTGAGCAGCACGCCGACGGCGGGCGGTCCCCACAGGCGGCGCGTGCCGGGGCCGGCCAGCGCGATCGCGGCGGCCAGGGGCGGGCCGATCCAGGCCACGAACTGCGGCGAGCCGACCTTGTTGAACACGATGAGCGCGAGGAGCAGGGCCGCGGTGCTGAGCAGCAGGATGTCGCCCGCGTGGTCGGGCCGGCGGCGCGCCGTCCACCAGGTCAGGGCGGCGAGCAGCAGCACCGCGACCGGCAGAAGCCAGTCGAGGGCACCCGCCACCTGGCGGGCGGCCTCGCCCTGCACCTCGTAGGTGAAGATCGTGTCGTTGAAGTCGATGCGCACCGTCGGGTCCCACAGCCGCGCCACGCTGAACCAGGTGGCCGCCACGGACTCGGCTTGAAGGGTGCGGGCCTCCTGCTGGCCGAACACGCTGAACGCGCGCTCCCCGGCGCCGCCCGCGAGGGCGAGCCCGACGACGACCACGCTGACGGCCGCGCCCGGCACGACCACCTGCCGCACCAGGTCGCTCCAGCGGGCGCGGGTGGCCGCCAGCGCCACGACCACAGCCCCGGGGGCGATCTTGATCCACGCCCCGGCGGTCGCGACTGCCGCCGCGAGCACGGGCCGTCTCCATGCGACGACGAGGGCGATCAGGATGAGCGGCGCGACGACGCCGTCGAGCCGGCCCATGAAGATCGGACCGAGGGCGAGGAGGAACGCGAGCCACCACCAGGCGCCGAGCACGCCGCGCGGGGCGACGCGCACCAGCACGACGACGGCGACGGCGTCGAGCGCCACGACCATCGCCGTCCAGACGATCTCGTAGCCGAGCACACCCTGCGACAGGAGCGCGGGCAGGGTGACCGGCACGAGGGCGCCGGCCGGGTACACCCAGTCGTAGTCGAGCACGGGCCACTCGCCGGTCGTCAGACCGTTCCGGGCCCACCACTCGTAGAGCGTGACGTCGCCGTAGATCGTGTAGGCCCAGCCGATCGCGTCCCGCACCACCCAGGCGTGCACGACGACGAAGCCGATCGCGAGCAGCCAGCGGGACCGGAGCGCCGCCCGGAGGGGGCTGCGGGCGCGCCGGGCGGCGGGCGGGTCGGTCGAGGGCACGCCCGACATGGTGTCAGACCGGCTCCGGCGTCGCGCCGGGCCGTCCACGGGATGCGTGATACGGGTACAGACGTCTATGGTTTCGGGTAGCCGAAACCTGCCGCGCCGTCCGACCCGGAGGAGCTCCGTGAGCCGACCGACCCCTGCCGAGGCCGCCGCCGGTCCGTCCACGGGCTCGCCGCCCGTCCGTACGGCGGGCGTGCGTCCCGCCCGGCTGGTGACTCTGCTCGGGCCGGCGTTCGTCGCAGCCATCGCGTACGTGGACCCCGGCAACGTCGCGGCCAACCTCACCGCCGGCGCTCGCTTCGGCTACCTGCTGGTCTGGGTGCTCGTCGCCGCGAACGCGATGGCGGTGCTGGTGCAGTACCTCTCCGCCAAGCTCGGGGTCGTCACGGGCCGGTCGCTGCCAGAGGTGCTCGGCGAACGGCTGTCGCGCCGCGGCCGGATCGCGTACTGGGTGCAGGCCGAGGTGGTCGCGATGGCCACCGACATCGCCGAGGTGATCGGCGGCGCCATCGCGCTCCATCTGCTGTTCGGCGTGCCGCTCGTGCTGGGCGGCGTCATCACCGGGGTCGTGTCGATGCTGGTGCTCACCGTGCAGCAGCGTCGTGGCCAGCGGGTCTTCGAGACGGTCGTGGCGTCGATGCTCGGCGTGCTCACCGTGGGGTTCTGCGCCGGCCTGTTCTTCTCGCCGCCCGACCTGGGCGCCGTCTTCGGCGGGCTCGTGCCGCGGCTCGCGGGGCCGGAGTCCGTGCTTCTGGCCGCCTCCATGCTCGGCGCCACCGTGATGCCGCACGCGATCTACCTGCACTCCTCGCTCGCGCGCGACCGCGTGCGGCACGACGCGCGCGTGCAGCAGCGGCACCGCCTCGCGGCCGGTTCCGGTGCGGGCGCCGACGACGACGCCGCCGCGGCGGAGGACGCCGTCCGGGCCGTGCCCTCCGTCGCGACCGCGCGCCGCCTGCTGAAGGCGACCCGCTGGGACGTCGTCGCCGCGCTGGTGCTGGCCGGCGGCGTGAACATCGCGATGCTGCTCCTCGCCGCCGCGAACCTGCCGGGGCGCGCCGGCACCGACTCGATCGAGGGCGCGCACGCCGCGATCTCCGCCTCGCTCGGCCCCGTGGTCGCGGTGCTCTTCGGCGTCGGGCTGCTCGCGTCGGGCCTGGCGTCCACGTCGGTCGGCGCGTACGCCGGCGCCGAGATCATGTCGGGCCTGCTGCGCGTGCGCGTCTCGTTGCTGGCGCGGCGGCTCGTCACGTTGATCCCGGCGATCGTGCTGCTCGCCACGGGGGTGTCGCCCACGTGGTTGCTGGTGGTCAGCCAGGTGGTGCTGAGCTTCGGCATCCCCTTCGCGATGATCCCGCTGGTGCGGATCACCCGCGAGGCCGGCCTGCTCGGCCGCTTCCGCAACGGCGTGGCCACGCAGGTGGTCGCATGGGCGGTGGCCGCGGTCATCGTCGCGCTGAACGTCGCGCTGCTCTGGCTGACCTTCACCGCGTGACGGCGAGGTAGTTCGAGACCGCGCGAGGTAGTTCGGATCTCCGCGAGGTAGTGCGAAATTCGGCGAGGTAGTTCGAGACCGCGCGAGGTAGTTCGGGCTATCGGCCGACGGCGGCCTCGAGGCGGTCGACGAGCCTGTCCACGAACTCCGCCTGGGCGCTGACGGCGAGTCGGCGGGCGTCGTCGGGCGGGAACCAGGCCACCCGGTCGATCTCTGGGACCTCGATCCGCTTGCCCGACCGCGGCGGCCACTCGATCTCGACGGTGTTGCTCCGCACCTGGTCCAGGTCGGGGCCGGGCGGCGGCCACTCGCGCGCCCAGGCGAGCACCCGCTTGCCGGAGCGCTGGCGCACCTCGCCGAGGTCGACGTCGGGGATGGACGACGGCGGGAGCGGCAGGCCGAGCTCCTCGGCGGCCTCGCGCACGGCCGCGGCGTGGGGCTCCTCGTCGGGTTCCAGCTCGCCCTTGAGGATCGTCCAGGCGCCCTCGTCCTTGCGCGCCCAGTACGGGCCGCCCATGTGCCCGAGCAGCACCTCGAGCCCGACGTCGGGGAGCGTGCGGTACAGCAGGAGGCCTGCGCTGGTCGTCGCCATGGTCACAGGATCGGCCTTGGTTTCGACAAGCTCAACCAACGGAGATGAGACGGAGTATCACTTGACCTGAGACGCCGTCGCGAGCGACGATGGGACCAGGCCGGCGTCGCCAGTCCACCAGCTGGCGACGCCGGTCATCACCGGGCCCGCACGGACCCCCGCGCAGAGAGAAGTCGTCGATGACCCGCACCGCCCCCGTCATGCCCGGCGTGACCGCCCCCGACTACGACCTGTCGCAGCCGCTCGACCTCGACTACGTCGGCGCGTTCGCCGACGTCGCACCCGAGGAGCGTGCGCACCAGCTCGCCGTCCGCACCTTCGTCCAGGACGAGGTGCTGCCCGTCATCGACGGCTACTGGGAGCGCGCCGAGGTCCCGTTCGACCTCGTCAAGAAGCTCGCCGAGCAGGACTTCCTCCGCGACGGCGTCGACGTGCCCGGCCGCCCGAAGATCTCCTTCATGGCCGAGGGCCTGGCCAGCATGGAGATGTCGCGCGGCGACGGCTCGGTCGCCACGATCTGCGGCGTCCAGGGCGGGCTCGCGCTGCGCTCCATCGTCATGAACGGCTCGCCGGAGCAGATCGAGAAGTACGCCGAGCCCATGGCGCGCGGCGAGATCCTCGGCGCCTTCGCCCTGACCGAGCCCACGCACGGCTCCGACTCGGTCTCGCTCGAGACGACGGCCCGCAAGGAGACCCGCGACGGCGTCGAGGGTTACGTCATCGACGGCGAGAAGAAGTGGATCGGCTTCGGCTCCTGCGGCGACATCTCGGTCGTCTGGGCGCGGCTGGTCGGCGAGGACGGCGACAACCAGGTGCACGGTTTCGTCGTCCCGCAGGACGCCCCCGGCTACGGCGCCACCACCATCGAGGGCAAGCTCTCGCTGCGGGCCATCACGCAGGCGCACATCGTGCTCACCGACGTCTTCGTCCCCGCCGACGCGGCGCTGCCCGGGGCGACGTCCTTCAAGGCGACCGCCGCCGTGCTGTTCGCCACCCGCCTCGCGGTGGCGTGGTCCGCCGTCGGGCACGCCGTCGCCTGCTACGAGGCCGCCGTCGCCTACGCCAAGCAGCGCATCCAGTTCGGCAAGCCGCTCGCCGCCAAGCAGATGGTGCAGGAGCGCCTGACCCACATGCTGTCGCTGATCACGCAGATGCAGCTGCTGGTCGCGCAGGTCACCCGCCTCGCCGACGCCGGCCAGCTGACCGGCGAGCAGGCGTCGCTGGCCAAGTACACGACCACCCGGCAGGCACGCGCGGTCGCGTCCATCGCCCGCGACATGCTCGGCGGCAACGGCATCCTGCTCACCAACCGCGTGGCCCGACACTTCGCCGATCTCGAGGCGCTGCACACCTACGAGGGCACCGAGTCGATGCAGGCGCTCATCGTGGGTCGTGACATCACCGGGGTCTCCGCGTTCGCCTGAGGCGGAGAAGAGGTCGCGGGGCGAGGAACGAGGCACACGGCCGACGCGGAGGCGATGGCGAACGCGGCGAAGGTCCGGCCTTCGCCTGAGCCGTCCATTCACGACGAAGGGGACCCCGCAGCGTGCGGGGTCCCCTTCGTCGTACGTGGCAGGTTCATGGGTCGAGATCGACGCTGACATCGACGGTGACAAGGTCGGGGAGCTCGAGCCGATGCCAGAACTCGCCCGCCGCCGGGCCTGCTGCCACGCGGCCGATCTTGACGAGCCACGCGGTCAGCACCATGCCGTGCGTCGCGACGACGAGGTCGTCGCCGGTGGCGTGAAAACGCAGTCCCGCGTCGAACCGCCGCGCCGCCTCGACGCTGGTCTCCCAGCCGGTGTGCCGGGCGTCGGGCACATCCTCGACCCACGCGCGTCGTGCCTCCCGGAAGGTGGGCGAGAGCGGTTCGGCCGGGCGCCGGACCTCCGCGAAGCGCGGGTCGACGATGATCTCGGCGACGCCGAGGGCGAGGGCGAGGGCGAGCGTCTCGACCGCCTTGCGTTCGTCGCTCGCGACCGCGCGGGTTCCACGGGGCAGCCGGAGGGCGCGGGCCGCGGCGCGGCCGGGCGGGGACAGCGGCCACGCTGCCGGGAGCGAGTCGGCGGCCGCCTCCGGGGCGGCGTGCCGGACCAGGGTGATCCGCACGGACAGGGTCAGCTCGACGCCGTGACCGCGGCGGGGATGATCACCGCGGCCATGACGGCGGCCATCACCTCGTCCACGGCCTTCCTCACCGCGGCGCTCGCCCAGCTCTGCGCGGCGAGGTCCTTCGCGCGCGACTCCGCCTGCCTCCGCTGCTCGGGCGGGACCAGGCCGCGGACCAGCTTCGAGCCGCTCGCAACGGAGATCAGCGCGGCGGTGCGCGCGTCCGGGACCCGGGTGCCGAGCAGCACCTCACGGCACTGCGCGCGGAGCCGGTCCTCGTGGGTGGCGTCGGCGGCCGGCCACGACGTGGTCGGGAAGATCCACAGGACGTGCTCCTCCTCGCGTCGCAGAACGCCACGCTCCGCGAGGCCGGTCAGCAGCCGCTCGCGCAGGCCCTTCGCCAGGGGCGCGACGAGGTTCTTCGGCGCCTGGGGCCGGATCCCGACGAAGGACAGGGCGTGGTCGAGCGCCGGGTGCCCCGCCGGGGAGGGGTCGCGCACGACGACTCGGCCCGCGCGGATCGGCCGGCCGTCCGCGCCGGTCTCCGGGGACGCGGTGACGTCCACCCGGCCGTCCAGCGCCAGCTCGACCAGCACCGCGCCGGCGAGCCGGTAGTCGAGCTGCGTCCGGTCGAGCGACGGCCTGCCCGACACGTCGTCGTACGCCAGCAGCAGGAGGTCCTCGGCGATGATCATCGGTCGATCATCGCCCACCGCCTGCGTAGGGTCGAGGGCCATGAGCGACGACCTGGCCCGCGTGGGCGCCACCTGGGACGACGACCCGAGCGCGGGGGAGTGGATTCTGTCCCACCTCGGCGAGTTCGGGCCCACGATCGACGCGATCGTCCCGCCGGTCTACGAGGCGTACGCGGTGGTGCCGTTCCCGCTGGACCAGAGCCAGCCCGAGGAGCGCGACGTCGACTTCGATGGGGCGTCCACCCGCCTGGTGACACTGCTCACCGCGCTCGCGCCGCGCACCGGCGACCAGCCGGTCCACGTCGGCCTGTGGGAAGGCTGGGGCTACCTCTACGACCATGGCGACGACCCGACCACCGCGCCCGGGATGGCGGCGCTCTACGTGTCGGACGAACGCCCGCGCGGGTGGCAGCGGGGCCGGCAGGCGCGCATCGACCGGGAGGAGCTCCGCCGGGGGCAGGCGAAGGTCACCGCAGAGCTCGCGGCGACGCGCGTGGAGCGGCCGGCGGCCGAGCCGCTCGACTACCCCCACCGCGCGCGCTACCTGTGGACGGGGCCGCTGGGTTCAGCGCTGGCCCTGCGGCGACACCGCGACCCGCCGTCGGTCGTCTGGCCGCAGGACCGGTCGTGGTTCCTCGGCGTCCCCGAGTACACGCGCGAGGCAGCGCTCGGCGGGCCGGCCGACCTGGTCGACGCCGTTCTCGCCGACACGTGTCTCGATGCGCGGGCGGCCACGCCGGCGACCGTCCTCGACATCGACGACTGACGACTCAGCCGGCCGCGATCGCCGAGGCAGTCTCCGCCTGCTCACGACGGCGCACGCGCCACCACACGAAGAATCCGACGAGCGTGAACGCGCCGTAGAAGACGTACATCAGGGCCGTCGCGTAGTACTCGGCCGACCAGAGCAGCGGCACCCCCACGAGGTCCACCGCCACCCACACCAGCCAGAACTCCACCCATCCCTTCGCCATGCCGTAGGTGGCGATGAGGGAGCCCATGAAGATCCAGGCGTCGGCCCACACGGGCTCGTACGAGCCGAGCGACCGGAAGATGGGCGTGAGCAGCAGGGTTCCGCCGGCCATGGCCACGACGATGCCGATCCGCTGCGGCCACGACGCCCAGCGCGGGTGCACCGCGGCGCCGTCCGCGGCGGGGATCTTGCCGTCGGCGCGCAGCTCGAGGTCGGCGCGCTTCGTGCGGCGCCACTGCACCCAGCCGTAGACGGACACGATCAGGAACATCACCTGCCGGCCGGCCTGGCCGAGCATGTCGGCGCGGCTCGTGTCGCCGAACCACGAGCCCATGAAGACGGTGAACAGCACCAGGTTGCCGACGATGCCGACCGGCCACGCCCACACCTTGCGGCGCATGCCCCCGAGCGCGGACGCGAGGCCGAACAGGTTGCCGATGATCTCGCGCCAGTACAGCGTCTGGTCGCCGATGGTGAGCGTCGCGTCGAACAGCGCGCGGATGGCGTCCATCGAGTCCTCTCCCGGTCGTGCCGTGCGGGCGACCGGGGGGACGGACGACGGTCGCGGGAGCCCGGCGGGGCACCCGCGACACGACGACCGGCGGCACGCACCGGGTCCCCGGTGCCTGCCGCGCGCGCTGCCTCCCATCCGGACTTTGACCGTCGGCCCTGGAGTTCCACCAGGTCAACCGGCCCCCCGAGGGAGGCGCGGGTCGCGGGCTATCACCGCCGGCTCGGAATTTCACCGACCCCGGAGCACGTACGTGCGTGTCTCGCCGCCGGACGACCCGGCGACTTCTTGCGCAACGCAGCATGCCACAGCGGCATTCCCCGGCGTCGTTGGTCGAGCCTGTCGAAACCCGGCGGCGGTTTCGACAGGCTCAACCAACGACGATCACGAGAGGGCGTCCCGCACGGCGCGGGCGACGTCGTCCGGACCGGCGCCGGGCTCCAGCACGGTGACGACGACGCGCCGGCCGTCGCCGCCGGTGGTGGTGACGTGAGCCGAGGTGCCGGTGCCGTTCTCGCGGGCAACGTTCTCGCGGGCAACGTCCTCGCGCACGTCGTGCTCCGCCGTCGTGCCGTCGGTGCCGGCTGCGTGCCGAGGTTCGTCGTCGGGATGGGCGAACGGGGCGACGGCGGCCCGACGCAGGTCGAAGAACGCCTCCTCGAGCTCGGGACGCAGGTCGAGGTGGGGGTTGCGCAGCCACCGCCGCAGGATCGCGTTGTGCACCGCGACGACGGACGCGGCGAAGGCGATCGACATCGTCGTCGTGGAGCGGTCCGGCGGGAGCGTGTCGCGCAGGTAGGCGGTGAAGGCCCGCTCGTAGCGGTGCGTCGTGACGAGCTCGCGGTCGCGCAGCGCGGGCACCTGCTGGAGCAGCGTGTGCCGGGCGATCGACGTCTCGCGCTGCCCCACGTGGTGGTCGAAGACGAGGCGCGCCGCCCGGCACACCTCGAGGTACGGATCGGTGGCGGGGTCCCATGCCCGCTCGGGCGCGCGGCCGGACTCCTCGCTGGCGCGCGCCTCGGGTCGGGTCTCGGCGAGCATGACCACCACCTCCTCGAGGAGCAGCTCGTGGTCGGCGAAGACCACGTCCTCCTTGGAGCGGAAGCGGCGGAAGAAGGTGGCACGGCTGACGCGGGCCGCGTCGGCGATCTCTTCGACGGTGGTCTGCTCGTAGCCCTGCCGGGAGAAGAGGTCGATCGCGGCGTCGACGGCCTGGGCGTGGGTGTGCGTCCGGACGGCGGTCATTCCACGGAGGCTACTCCGCAGCACGCCCGACGTCGGCCTGCCCGCGGTGTCGGCGGCGTGGTCCGCGGCGTCAGAGGAGCAGCCGGTAGAACCGGAAGAAGCCGAAGTCGTGCACGGGCAGCACCTCGACGCCGGCGTAGCCCGCCTCGCGCGCGTACCGACGCAGCGTGGCCGGCCGCATCACGGTCCCCGTGCCGACCGACGGCGTCGTCGACAGCCCGTCGGGCAGGCAGACGAACAGGCTGTACCCGTACATGACGCGGTCCGCGTCGTCGGCCGGGGCGCGGAACTCCTCCGCGACCGCCTCGTCCATGACCACGACGACCCCGTCGGGCCGCACCGCGCGCCGGACGGCGTCCAGGACGGCGACCGGGTCCGGCAGGTCGTGCACACACTCGAAGGCGAACGCCGCGTCGAACGGCTGCGCGACGGCGAGCTCGGCGGCGTCGGCCAGGTGGAACGTGACCCGGTCGGCGAGCCCCGCCTCGGCCGCCGCCACCCGTGCCGCCTCCACGGAGGGTCGGTCGACGTCGAGCCCGTGCACCTCGGCGCCGGGGTACGCGCGGGCCAGAGCGAGGGTCGACCAGCCGAAGCCGCTCCCGACGTCGACGACGCGCGCCCCGGGACGGGACAGCACCTCGTGGATTTCCGGTACGGCGGCGAGCGCGGGCGCGAGCTGCCGCTCGAACAAGGGACGGTTGACGTCGGCCTGCGCCTGCCGGGCGTCCTCGCCGAACTGGTCCCACGAGACCCCGCCCCCGGCCCGGTACGCGTCGAGGAGCTGCGGCAGCCGCGCGCCGATCGCCCCGACGAACCGCGCGAGGGGCGCCAGGTAGGCCGGCGACGAGGCGTCGGTGAGCACCTCAGCGTGCGCGGCGGGCAGCGCGTACGTCCGCGCCCGTCCGACCTCCTGCGGGTCGGCGTCCAGGGCCGGGCCGGCGCCGGGGTCCTCGGCGAGGAGGATGCCGGACGCGGCCTGCTGCTCGAGCCACTCGCGCGCGTAGCGTTCGGCCGTGCCGGTGGACTCCGCCAGGGCGCCCGAGGTGAGCGGGCCGGCCTCCGCGAGTGCCCGGTACCACCCGAGCCGGTCGCCGACGTAGACGGCCAGCACGTCGATCGCGCCGAGCCAGGAGGTGACGAACCGGTCGGCGAACTCGTCGGTCGTTCCCATGGCCGCGCCTCCGTGCCGGCGCCCGCGACGCGGGCGAACCCCGGGCGTCGTCGGGCGGCGGCGCCCCGTTCTCGACGCTAGTCCGCGGGTGCCGGGCGCGTCGACGCCCGCAGCGGGTGACTCGCGGGCGCGCGACGGGCGGACGCCGGGGAGGGCTCAGCGGCGCCGGCGGCGTCGTTCGGGGTCCTGGTCGCTGCGTCGGCGCTCGTCGAAACCGGCGTCCGTCGGTCGTCTCCCGCGCTGCAGGAAGCGCACCTCGCGCACCGCCACGCCCGCGGCGATGGCGAACGGGATCCAAGCCCACACCCGGCCCCGCAGCACCAGCAGCAGCATGGCGAGGGCGACGACGCACGCGCCGACCACCGTCCCGAGGCTCGCCCACCGCACCTTGCGCACGGCCCGAGGCTACCGCTGCGCCCGGCGTGGGTAGGGTGGCGCTCGTGACTTCCGGGACCTCGACAGCGACCACGACCACGTCCACCGCCCCGGCGACCACCCCCGTCGTCGACGTCTACGTCGACCCGTTGTGTCCGTTCGCGTGGATCACGTCCCGCTGGGCGCTCGAGGTCGCGGCGCAGCGTGACGTGCAGCTCACCTTCAAGCTGATGAGCCTGTACCTGCTCAACTCCGATCGGGACCTCCCCGCCGACTACCGCGCCAAGATCGAGGCCTCGCGCGGGATCGGCCGGGTGGCGGCCGCCGTCCAGACCGACCACGGACCGGAGGCGTTCAGCGCCTTCTACACCGCGGCCGGCACGCGCATCCACCCGGGCGGGCGCGAGGACCTCGACACCGTCGCGGTCGAGGCGCTCGCCGAGGCCGGGCTGCCCGCCGCGCTGGCCGACGCCGCGACGTCCGCCGCCTACGACGCCGCCCTCGCCGTGTCCCACGAGGAGGGGATGAAGCCGGTGGGCGAGGACGTCGGGACGCCGACGATCCACGTGGACGGCGTCGGGTTCTTCGGCCCCGTCCTCACGCGCATACCGCGGGGTGACGACGCGCTGCGGATCTTCGACGGGGCCGTCGCGCTCGCGTCGTTCCCCGACTTCTTCGAGCTCAAGCGGTCGCGCACCAGCACGCCCGAGTTCTCCTAACCACTCCCTGCCCGAGAGATGGACCGATGACCCTCGACCTGCGCATCTTCACCGAACCCCAGCAGGGCGCGTCGTACGACGACCTGCTCGCCGTCGCCCAGGCGACCGAGACGCTCGGCTTCAGCGCCTTCTTCCGGTCCGACCACTACCTGACGATGGGCGGCGACGGGCTGCCCGGCCCCACCGACGCCTGGACGACGCTCGCCGGCCTGGCCCGCGACACGTCCACCGTGCGGCTCGGTACCCTCGTCACCTCGGCCACGTTCCGCCATCCGGGCGTGCTGGCGATCCAGGTGGCGCAGGTGGACCAGATGTCCGGCGGCCGCGTCGAGATCGGCCTCGGCGCCGGCTGGTTCGCGCGCGAGCACGAGGCGTATGGCATCCCGTTCCCGGCCAAGCGGTTCGGGCTGCTCTCCGAGCAGCTCGAGATCCTTACCGGCCTGTGGGGCACGCCCGTCGGCGGGTCGTACTCGTTCTCCGGCGAGCACTACACGCTGGTCGACTCCCCGGCCCTGCCCAAGCCCGCGCAGGCGAAGATCCCCGTCATCGTCGGCGGCGGCGGCCCGAAGCGGACGCCGGCGCTCGCCGCGCGCTTCGGTGACGAGTACAACCAGGCGTTCCCCGAGCGTGACACCGTCGCCCCGCGGATCGCCGTCATCAACGAGGCGCTCGCGGAGGCCGGCCGCCCCCCGGAGTCGATCGTCCAGTCCGTCGCGCTGGTGTTCGCCGTCGGCAAGGACGAGGCGGAGTTCGCGCGCCGGGCCGCCGCCATCGGGCGTGAGCCCGCCGAGCTGCGCGAGCACGGCGTCGCGGGCACCGTCTCGGAGGTGGTGGACCTGCTCGGCTCGCTGCGCGACCAGGGCGTGCAGCGCGTGTACCTGCAGGCGTTGGACCTGCACGACCTCGACCACCTGGACCTCGTCGCCCGCGAGGTCGCGACGCAGCTCTGATCCGCAGCCCGGCCACGGTCTGAACGTGCCGAGCACGACCTTCACGCCCAGTACGCTGTGCGGCGGCAATCTTCACCGGACGTTCACTGGCGAGCGCAGACGGTGAGCACGCGGCCCCTTCGCGGGCGTGACGGACGGAGCATCATGAGTGTCGGCTGGACCCTGCACGGAGACGGCAAGCACGTCGGACCCGGCGACGTCGTCGCCCCGGAGGAGCGGCTGAGCTGGCCGCGCACCATCGGCATCGGCATGCAGCACGTGGTGGCCATGTTCGGCTCCACGTTTATCGTGCCTGTGCTGACGGGCTTCTCGCCCGCGACCACGCTGTTCTTCTCGGCGATCGGCACGGCGCTGTTCCTGCTGGTCACGCGCAACCGGCTGCCCAGCTACCTCGGGTCCAGCTTCGCGTTCATCGCGCCGATCACGGCGGCGACGGCGTCGCACGGCGAGTCCGTGGCGGTGGGCGGCATCCTCGTCACCGGCCTCATGCTGGCGGCGATCGGCGTGCTCGTGCACTTCGCAGGCGCCCGGTGGATCGACGTCGTCATGCCGCCGGTCGTGACCGGCACGATCGTCGCGCTGATCGGCCTCAACCTCGCCCCCGCGGCCTGGGGGTCGTGCAGCGAGTCCGTCGTCGACGGCGAGATCGTCCAGACCTGCGACAGCGGCTTCCGCGCCGCGCCCGTGACGGCGACGATCACCCTCGCCGCGATCATCCTCGTGACCGTGCTGTTCAAGGGCATCATCGGGCGCCTGTCGATCCTGGTCGGCGTGATCATCGGCTACGTCGTGGCCACGATCCGCGGCGAGGTGGACTTCAGCTCCGTGGAGGGCGCGGCCTGGTTCGGCTTCCCGCACTTCGTCACCCCGTCGTTCGACCCGGCGGTGCTGGGGCTGTTCGTGCCGGTGGTGCTGGTGCTCGTCGCGGAGAACGTGGGCCACGTGAAGTCGGTGGCGGCCATGACCGGCAAGAACCTCGACCACCTGACGGGCCGGGCGTTGTTCAGCGACGGCCTCGCGACGACGTTCGCGGGCATCGGCGGCGGTTCCGGCACCACCACGTACGCCGAGAACATCGGCGTCATGGCCGCGACGCGCGTGTACTCCACGGCGGCGTACTGGGTGGCCGCGGCGACGGCGCTGGTGCTGTCACTGTCGCCCAAGTTCGGCGCGCTCATCGCGACGATCCCGGCGGGCGTGCTCGGCGGGGCGACCACCATGCTCTACGGGATGATCGGCATCCTCGGCGCGCGCATCTGGGTGCAGAACCGCGTGGACTTCGGCAACCCCGTGAATCTCACCACGGCCGCCGTGCCGCTCATCATCGGCATCGCGAACTTCACGTGGGCGGCCGGCGACCTGACGTTCGAGGGCATCGCGCTCGGCACGGCGTCCGCGCTGGTGATCTATCACGGCATGCGGGCGATCGCTCGGTGGCGTGGCACCAGCCAGGAGCCCGCGTCGCCGGCGTCGGCACCCGCGGGGAGCGAGACGGCCGGCTGACGCAGGGGGCGTCAGGCCTCGGCCTTGGCGCTCCGGGCCGGCTCCTCGCGGGTGATCGGCGTGATGTCCGCGGCGGGCAGGCATGCCGCGACGTCCTCCATGGGCCGGTCGGCCGCGAGCAGCACGCGGTCCTCGGCCAGGGGCGGGCTGTACCGGTTGCCGACCAGCAGGTCGACGGCGGCACCGTCGCGGTCGTCGAGCACCAGCCGCACGTCGGGGTACTGCGCCGCGAGCGCGTAGGCGCGGGTGATGCCCTTGACGCCGAAGCGGATCTCGGACTGCTCGACCTGTCGGCCCATGTCACCCGTGGCGATGACGTCGAACCCGCGCTCGACGAGCACCTCCTGGTTGGCGTTCGCGACGCCGCCGGTCTCGGACGCGTTGTACACGCGCACCCGGATCTTCGAGTACGGGACCGGGAGGGCGCCGTCCGGCTGTCCGTCGACCTGGGGGAGGCACGGCTCGGGCTGCGGCACCTCGGCGACCGGGGTGTAGACGGGGCGGGAGAACGGAGAGCTGAACGCGCCGGAGTACATCGCGGCCGCGGCCAGGCCGGCGATCAGCAGGAAGGCGATGAGGAGCCCGAAGACGACAGCCTGACGCTCGTGTTCGCGCTTGCGGCGCGTCACTCGTACCGGGTCAGGAGCTGGTGAGGTCACGCGACGAAACTACCTGAGTTCGCTGGATTGTTCGTGGAATCGCGTCGGGTCAACGCAGGACCAGCACGCGGGCGTGCAGCACGGGCCGCTGCTGCAGGGCGGCCCGGACGGCGCGGTGCAACCCGTCCTCCAGGTAGAGCACGCCCTTGTACTCGACCACGTGGGCGAAGAGGTCGCCGTAGAACGTGGAGTCCTCCGCGAGCAGGTGATCGAGGTCGAGCGTGCGCTTGGTGGTGACGAGCTCGTCGAGGCGCACCTGGCGCGGGGGTACGTCCACCCAGTCCTTGGGGGTGACGCGCCCGTGGTCGGGGTAGGGACGGCCGTCCCCCACGGCCTTGAAGATCATGGCTGCCATCGTAGGGGCCGGCCCGCGCGGGCCCGCGCGGTTGCCTCGCGATACGGACACGATGTCGTCACGATCCCGTCACGACCGGGGTCGGCGCAGGGTCGACGCGGCGTCAGGCGGGGCGGCGGAGCTCGATCAGGTGGCGGGCCGAGTGCGCCACGAACGGGCCGTCGCGGCGGATGCGCTCGTGGAGCGCGCGCAGCTCCGGCCGGTAGGCGTCGACCGTGAAGCCGGGCACCATCCACACCACCTTCCGCAGGAACCACGCGACCGCGCCGACGTCGAGGAACTCGATCCGCAGCCGTTCGGCGCGCAGGTCGACCAGCTCGAGGCCGGCCTCGCGGGCGGCGGCGACCTCGTCCTCGGGGTCACGGCCGCGCCGCGCGTCCTCGGGCAGGGGCCCGAGGAAGAACTCGACGAGCTCGATGACGCTCGCCGGTCCCACGTGCTGGGCGAGGTACGTTCCGCCCGGTCGCAAGACCCGGGCGATCTCGGTCCAGCGGGGGACGACGGGGTGCCGGCTCGTGACGAGGTCGAACGCGGTGTCACCGAAGGGGAGCGGCGAGTCGTCGTCGTGCGCGACGAGGGCGATGCCGCGCGGGTGCAGCCGGGCGGTCGCCGCCGTGACGTTCGGGGGCCACCCCTCGGTGGCGACCTGGAGCCGGGGGAGCGACGGCGCCGCGGCCAGCACCTCCCCGCCGCCGGTCTGCAGGTCGAGCGCGGCGCCAACCGTGCCCAACCGTTCATGCAGGAGGCGGGAGAATCCCCAGCTCGGGCGCTCCTCGGTGGCGCGCCCCTCCAGCCAGGAGAAGTCCCAGCCGGACATCGGTGCGGCGTCGGCCTCGGCGACGAGCTCGTCGAACGTGCGGTCCATACGGCCCATCCTCCCGGCGCGAGCAGGCGGTTGCTACCGGATTATCGCTCGCGAGCGGCCGATTGCGGGAGCAACCGCCTGGTCGGCACCGCCCGGGGAGACGACGACGGGCCCGGTCCACTGGTGTGGTCCGGGCCCGTCGGTCGGCGGAGGATGGGGGATTCGAACCCCCGAGGGCGTGAACCCAACACGCTTTCCAAGCGTGCGCCATAGGCCGCTAGGCGAATCCTCCTGGTGCACGGCCGGCGTCGTGCGCAGGCAGCCTCAGCACAATAGCCGACGCAAGCCTTGGCTCCGAAATCGACGCGGTGACGCCGGTTGAGCCTGTCGAAACCGCCCGCTCGGTTTCGACAGGGTCAACCGGCGCCCGGTTTCGGGACCGGGCGGGGTCTCGGTTAGGCTGTCTGCAGACCCCTCGTGCGGCACCATCTCGCCGAACTCCCCCAGGGCCGGAAGGCAGCAAGGGTACGTGAGCTCTGGTGGGTGTGCGAGGGGTCCTTTCATGTCCCGAGCCGGAGCTGCCTCGGGGCCGCTAACCCCCGTCTCGCGGCAGTCACGCCGTGCGCCACGTCACAGAATCCACGATGTGGACGGTTTTTCGTCCGAACAGTGAGATTCCCTGGTTCCGGCTTGGTGGACGCCGGTTCCGGGTGGTCCTCTTGTGAGCATGCCCCGCATCGCTCCCGCAGCTTCGTCGACCGCGCGCACCCGCCGCCGCGGCGACATGTGCTGCCGTGCGGCCCTCGTGGGGCGAATGTGCCAGTCCCGCTGACCTCCTGTTGACGTCACCCGCCGGACGACGGCGCCTGCCGTCACCCCGCTCCCCGCGTCGCCCCGGGGGACCTGCTCTTCGTGCCGCCTCGAGCTGATGGCCGTGGCCGCCGCACCCACCCGCCTCACCGGCGCCGTACCCGGCGCCCGCCCGGAAGGACCACCCATGTCCCGCAGCACCCGCACCCGCACCGTCACCTGGGCCGCGATCACCGCGGTCGCCGCGCTCACCCTCTCCGCCTGCGGCGGCGGCGCCTCGGGCGACGACGACGGCCCCCTCCGCGTGGGCGTCGTCGGTGCCTCCGACGACAAGTGGGCCGTGTTCGAGCAGCAGGCCGAGGCCGAGGGCCTCGACATCGAGCTGGTCGACCTGCAGGACTACACGCAGGCCAACCCGTCCCTGTCGCAGGGCGAGCTCGACGTCAACCAGTTCCAGCACCTGCAGTTCCTCGCCGGCTACAACGCCGACGCCGACGACGACCTGACGCCGATCGGCGCCACCGCCGTCTACCCGCTGGGCCTGTACTCGGAGAAGCACGACTCGCTCGAGCAGATCCCCGACGGCGGCGAGGTCGCCGTGCCGAACGACCCGACCAACCTGGCCCGCTCGCTCCTCGTGCTGCAGGAGGCCGGCCTCATCGAGCTGAAGGACGGCGGCAGCGCCGTCTCGACCGAGGCGGACGTGCTGCCCTCCTCGAAGGTCACCGTGACCCCGGTCGCGGCCGAGCAGACCCCGATCCAGCTGCAGTCGGTGGACGCGTCGATCGTCAACAACGACTTCCTCGCGGACTCCGGCATCGACCCGGACTCGGCGCTGTTCCAGGACGACCCCGACTCCGACGCCGCCGCCCCCTACATCAACGTGTGGGTGGCGCGCGCCGAGGACGCCGACGACCCGGACCTGCGGAAGCTTGCGGAGATCTCGCACTCCGACGAGGTCGTCGCCGCCGAGCAGGAGGCCTCGGACGACACCGCCGTCATCAAGGACAACTCGCCGGAGGAGCTGCAGGAGATCCTCGCGGGCCTCGAGGACGACATCAGCTCGTCCTCCTGACCCCACGACGACGGCCGGGGGCGCGTGGCCTCCGCGGCGCGCCCCGGCTGCCGTGCCGGGCAGGGCGGACACAGTGGATGAGGACGGACCAGTGAGGACGGACCAGGTGAGCGAGACCACGGCCGGTGTCCCGGCGATCGAGCTGCGCGGGGTGTCGAAGACCTTCGGAGATGGCGCCGGCGCCGTGCACGCCGTCGACGACGTCTCGCTGACGGTGCGGCCGGGCGAGATCTTCGGCGTCATCGGCTACTCCGGCGCCGGCAAGTCGACGCTGGTGCGCCTCGTCAACGCGCTCGAGACGGCGACCTCCGGCCAGGTGGTCGTCGAGGGCACGGACGTCACCGCCCTGCCCGAGCGGAAGCTGCGCTCCGTGCGCGCCCGGATCGGCATGATCTTCCAGCAGTTCAACCTGCTGGCGTCGCGCACGGTCGCGGGCAACATCGCCTATCCGCTCAGTGTGGCGCGCTGGTCCAAGGAGAAGCGGGTCGCGCGCGTGGCCGAGCTGCTCGACTTCGTCGGCCTGGCCGACAAGGCGAAGTCGTACCCGCGACAGCTCTCCGGCGGCCAGAAGCAGCGGGTGGGCATCGCCCGGGCGCTCGCGACGTCGCCCACCATCCTGCTCGCCGACGAGGCGACGTCCGCCCTCGACCCCGAGACCACCCGCGACGTGCTGGCGCTGCTGCGCCGGGTCAACGCGGAGCTGGGCATCACGATCGTCGTCATCACGCACGAGATGGACGTGGTGCGCTCTATCTGCGACCGCGTCGCCGTGATGGAGAGCGGCAAGGTCGTGGAGGTGGGCGACGTCTACGACGTCTTCTCCGCCCCGCAGGCCGACGCCGCCCAGCGGTTCGTCGGCACCGCCATGCACGACCGGCCGTCGCCCGACGCGCTCGCCCGGCTGCGCGAGCGCCACCCCGGCCGCCTCGTCACCGTCGGTGTGCGCGAGGGCGTGAGCACGGGGACGGAGCTGTTCCGGCTCCTGCGTGAGCACGAGGTCGACGGGGCCGTCGTCTTCGGCGGCATCAGCGAGGTGAGCGAGCGGCCGTTCGGGTCGCTCACCGTCGAGCTCGTCGCCCCCGACGACAGGATCGCGGCGTTCCTCGCCGCGCTGCGCGAGCACGCCGACATCGTCGACCTCGGCACCGCAGAGCGCCCGGTGGGCGACCCGCGTGCCCGCCTCACCCGTGACGGCAACCTCGGAGGCGCCCGATGAACCGCGACTGGTCCACCCTGTGGCCGCTCCTCTGGGAGGCGTTCGGCCAGACCCTGCAGATGGTCACCATCGCGCTGCTGACCGGCGGCATCGCCGGCCTGGCGCTGGGGCTCGCGCTCTACGTGACCCGGCCGGGCAACCTGCTGGCGAACCGTGCGGTGTTCGGCGTCCTCAACGTGCTCGTCAACATCGTGCGGCCCATCCCGTTCATCATCTTCGTGACGCTGCTGGGGCCGGTGACCCTGGAGGTCGTCGGCACGACGCTGGGCACGGAGGCGTTCATCTTCCCGCTGTCGGTGATGACGGCGTTCGGCACGTCGCGCATCGTGGAGCAGAACCTCGTGGGCATCGACCCCGGCGTCGTCGAGGCCGCCCGGGCGATGGGTGCCTCGTCGTGGCGCATCATCACGACCGTCCTCGTGCCCGAGGCGCTGGCCCCGCTGATCCTCGGCTACACGTTCTTGTTCATCGCCGTGCTCGACATGTCCGCGATCGCCGGGCTCATCGGCGGCGGCGGCCTGGGTGACTTCGCGCTGCGGTACGGCTACCAGCGCTACAACTGGATGGTCGTGCTGGTCACCGTGGCCGTGATCATCGTGATCGTGCAGGTCGTCCAGTGGTTGGGGAACAAGCTGGCGCGCACGGCGCTGCACCGGTGACGCCCACGCCTGAGGTCTGGCGCCCGCCGGGAGCGACCGGCATGATCCGGGCATGCCCGACCGCATCCTGCTCGAGCCGGGGAGATGCGCTGCGTGCCTGTCCTGTACACAGCCTGGTCGTGACGCACTGACGTCGCGGCGCAGGTCCGTCAGACGTCGGTGAGGCGCCGCCACTGCAGGACGACGAGCAGCACCCCCGCCGGGGCGACGGCACCGGTCAGCGCTAGCGAGGCGCCGCTGATGCCGGCCGCTGCCTCCGGTCCGCCCGTGCCGGCCCACAGGGACGGGACGGCGTAGGGGAACCACGCGCCGGCGCCGACCAGCACGACGACCTGCGTCAGCGCGACGACGCCGATCAACGCCCCGACGGTGGCGAGCGGGCTGCGGGTCGCGGTCGCGACGGCGGCGAACGGCAGCGTGAGGCCGGCACCGAGCAGGCCCGCCGTCAGGGCGCGGCTCGCCGCGGCCCACGCCGTCGGGCCGAACGGTGCAGACACCGACGCGGCGGCGACCGCCGACGCCCCGACGGTCAGTGCCACCGCCGCGACGGCGCACGCCGCCACCCAGCCGAGCACCACGAGCCCCCGCGCGAGGGCGAGCGTGCCACGCGGCGTCGCGAGGCCGAAGTACGCGCCCGCCCGTCCGTCGGCGAGGGGCTGCCCGAAGACCGAGGCGACGGCGAATCCGCCGGCCACGAGGACCGCGACGGCGAGCACCTGGCCCGCCACGACGAGGTGTGTCGTCGCGAGGTCGCCCGTGGAGTAGTCGGACAGCTTGGCAGCGCCCGCTCCGTCGACGGCGCCCGACCGGGCGAGCGCCACCATGCCGACCGAGGCGAGCGGGACGAGCGCGACGAGCAGCGGCGTCGCGAGGCGCTGCACGGTCGATCGGCGCCAGGCGAGGGCCTCGACGCGCAGTGCGGTGCGCAGGGTGCTCATGCGGCGCCCCGCGTGCTCGCCGTGCCTGACGTGCCCACGGTGTCAGCCGCGAGGACCAGGTCGAAGAACCGGCGCTCCAGCTCGGCCCCGCCCGGGTCGAGCGACCCCACGACCCGGCCGTCGTGCACCGCCAGGACCCGGTCGGCGACGCGGGCCACCTCGTCCAGGTGGTGGCTGGAGACCAGTACGGCCGCACCGGCGGCAGCGCGTTCCCGCACGAGCTCGCGCACCAGGACGACGCCGCGCGGGTCGAGGGCGGACGTGGGCTCGTCGAGGACCAGCGCGGCCGGGGAGTGCACGACCGCGCACGCCACGCCGAGCCGCTGGGCGTTGCCGAGCGACAGGGCCAGCGCGCGCACGTGCGCCCACGCGGTGAGGTCGAGGCGCTCGGCAGCGGATGTCGCCGCGGCGCTCGGCCCGGCACCCGACCCGGCGCGGGTGACCCCGTGCAGGTCCGCCGCCACGCGAAGGTTCTCGACGACCGTGAGTGCCGGGTCCATCAGGGCTGCGCCCACGACGTGGCCGAATCTACGGGCCGCGTCGGTCGGCAGCCGCGCCGGGTCGTGACCCAGCACACGCGCGGTGCCCGACGTCGGGCGCAGGCGGCCGGTGAGCACACGCAGCGCCGTCGTCTTGCCCGCGCCGTTGAGGCCGATCATCGCGACCACCTCGCCCGGTGCCACGGCGAGGGACATGCCTGTCAGCGCCCGGCGCTCGCCGAAGGCGTGGTGGACGCCGTCGAGCTGCAGCGCGTCAGGCATGCAGCACCTCCAACGCGCGAGTGACCGTGTCGGCGAGCGAGGTCGCGGCGTCGGCGCGGGCGAGAAGCGCGGCGGTGCAGGCGCCCAGGCACGCGGCGGCGGTGACGGTCGCGTCGAGGCGCGGCACGCCGTCGGCGACGAGCCGGTCGGTGATCGCCCGCTCGGTCGCGGCGGTCGCCATGACGACCGCGGCCCGAAGGCGCGGGTTCCCGGCGACGAGCGCCACCCTCCGGTGCGCGGTGGCGTCCTCCGTCGGCGTGATGTCGCGAAGTGCGGCCAGCATGCCCCGACGCACGCGCTCGAACGGCGGCAGCTCTCGAGGCTGGGCGCCGACGGTGTCCGCGATCAGCGGGTCGTACGGGTCGCTGACGAGGACTGCGTCCTTGGTCGGGAAGTGCCGGAAGAACGTCATCTCCGTGACGCCCGCGGCGTCGGCGACCTGAGCGACCGTCGTCGCGTCGTAGCCGCGGACCTCGAAGAGGTCGAGCGCCGCGTCGAGGATGCGGGCCCGGGTGCGCAGCGCACGGGGCGAGGTGAGGGTCGGCACCGGCCCACCCTAGCCCAAATGTGAGTCACTCACTTTTGTGAGACAGCGGCCGTCGAGAGGGCGAGGCTGCCGACTCCGCCGAGGATCGCGACCTGGGCGATCGTCGTCATCCAGATCATGACGAACGGGATCACGGTCACGTTCTTGATGGCGAGCTCCCAGGAGAGGAACGTCGCGCGGGAGCCCTCGTCGAGCGCCCCGGCGATGGCGTCGGGGATCACCTTGGCGACGACGGTGAGGAGCACGAGCAGCACGCCGCTCGCGACGAGCATCCCGGCGTGCGCGTGGACGAACCGCGACAGCCGCGGGCCGACCTGCGACCACGCGACGTCCGACCCCGCGAACAGGGCGCGGACCACCCAGGCCAGGAACAGCAGGCGGACGGCGGTCGTGAAGACCTCGCCGGGCACGCCCCCGGCCCAGGCGAAGCGCTCGTCGCCGCCGACCGCGAGGAAGCGCTGCGCGGAGGCGAGGACGCCGAGGCCCGCGACGACGAGGTAGTGCCGACCGGTGAACGAGAGGGCCTGGCCGAACACGGTCCAGGCCTCGTGGATGGCGATGTGCATGACGACTCCTTCTTAGTTCGGCCTACTGAATGATTCAGTAGTCTAAACTATCTGGTGTGGTGGAGGATAGAGGGGTGACGGACGAAGACGGCACCGAAGACGGCACCGCGGCGGACGGGCCCGACACG
This sequence comes from Isoptericola sp. Y581, assembly GCF_059445475.1. Taxonomy (NCBI): domain Bacteria; kingdom Bacillati; phylum Actinomycetota; class Actinomycetes; order Micrococcales; family Promicromonosporaceae; genus Isoptericola; species Isoptericola sp. Y581. Next base: position 44,820 of record NZ_JCAIUK010000001.1, read on the forward strand.
GCAGGGACGGCGCTCGGGACGGAGCTCAGCGACGCCGTCGTGCTGTTCCACGACGCGGTCGGCTCGCTGCGCGGGCTGTCGGCGGGTGACCACAAGGCGCTGGGGATGCTGCGACGGGACGGGCCGATGTCGGCGACCGACCTCGCGCACCGCACCGGCCTGAGCGCGGGGGCCGTGACGGGGCTGGTCGACCGGCTGGAACGGGGCGGGCACGCGCGGCGTGAGCGCGACCCCGCCGACCGCCGCCGCCTGGTCATCGCGGCCACCGCGGAGCCGTCGCCGGAGGTCGCCGAGGCGTTCGCGGGCCTGGGGGAGGGTATGGCCGGGGTGACGGCGCAGTTCACCCCGGACGAGCTCGCCGTCGTCGCCCGCTGGGTCGAGCTCACGACGGCCACGCTGCGCGAGCAGGTGGACGAGATCGCCCGACGCCGGTCGTCGGGCGCGTCGCCGGGCGCGTCGTCCGAGGGCTGAGGACGGTCCACGTGGCTGTCGGTCCGGGCGTCTAGAGTTGCCGGGGTGACCACCGCTCTGTATCGCCGCTACCGGCCCGAGACGTTCGCCGAGGTGATCGGCCAGGAGCACGTCACCGCACCGCTCATGCAGGCGCTGCGCAGCGGGCGCGTGAACCACGCCTACCTGTTCTCCGGGCCGCGCGGCTGCGGCAAGACGACGTCGGCCCGCATCCTGGCGCGCACGTTGAACTGCGCGCGCAACACGCCGGAGAACCCGATCGACACGCCGTGCGGGGAGTGCGACTCGTGCGCCGAGCTGGCGCGCGGCGGCTCCGGCTCGCTCGACGTGGTCGAGATCGACGCGGCCAGCCACAACGGCGTCGACGACGCGCGCGACCTGCGCGAGCGCGCCACCTTCGCCCCCGCGCGCGACCGGTACAAGATCTTCATCCTCGACGAGGCGCACATGGTGACGCCGCAGGGCTTCAACGCCCTGCTCAAGATCGTCGAGGAGCCGCCCTCGCACGTGAAGTTCATCTTCGCGACGACGGAGCCGGACAAGGTGATCGGCACCATCCGCTCCCGCACCCACCACTACCCGTTCCGGCTCGTCCCGCCGGACGTGCTGGGCCCGTACCTCGAGCAGCTCACCGCGGCCGAGGGGGTCGAGCTCGCCGCCGGCGTGGTGCCGCTCGTGACCCGCGCCGGCGGCGGCTCCGTGCGCGACTCGCTGTCGGTGCTGGACCAGCTCATCGCGGGCGCGACGGGCGGCGTGGTGGGGTACGACGCCGCCGTCGGGCTGCTCGGCTTCACGCACGCCACGCTGCTCGACGACGTCGTCGACGCCCTCGCGGCGCGCGACGGCGCCTCGATATTCCGCGTCGTGGACCAGGTGGTCGCGACGGGGCACGAGCCGCGCCGGTTCGTGGAGGACGTGCTGGAGCGGCTGCGCGACCTCATCGTCATCGCCGTCTCCGGCGACGCGGCCGAGGCCGTGCTGCGCGGGCTGCCGGCTGACCAGCTCGAGCGGATGCGCACGCAGGCCGGGCGCCTCGGCGTGGCCGAGCTGTCGCGGGCCGCGGACCTGGTCAACGGCGCGCTCACGGAGATGACGGGTGCCACGTCGCCCAGGCTGCACCTGGAGCTCCTGTGCGCCCGGCTGCTGCTGCCCGGGGCCGACGACGGCGCGCTGGGCCTGGCCGCGCGGATCGACCGGCTCGAGCGTGGCGCCGCGGCTGGCGGCGGTCTGGCGACAGCGTCGCCCGGCGGCGGCTCGGACTCGGCGGGGGGTCCGCGCGACCCCGCGCCGTCCGCCCCGACGGCCGGCGGCCTCAACGGCGCCGCCGCCGCGCGCGCGGCGCTGGAGGCCAGCCGTCGCACGGACGCCGCAGCGGAGAGCGCCCTGGCGCCGGCGCCTGCTCCTGACGCCGCCCCCGCCGCCCCGGTGACCGAGGAGCCCGCCCCGCGGGTGCCTCCCGGGGCGAGTGCGCCGGACGATGACGCCGCGCCGGTCGATGACGCTGCTTCGGTCGACCACGCGGCTGACGGCGACGCTGCGCCGGTCGAGGACGCGCCGGAACCGCGCGAGCCCAGCGCCGAACCGGCGGCCGCGGAAGAGACCCTGGCTGACGCTGACCCTGCCGCGAGCACAGGCGCGGAGCCCGCCGACGACCGGTCCGACACGCCGCCCGCCGCCTCGGCGCCGAGCGCCCCGGCCGACGCGGCGGCCGAGCCCCCTGCTGCTTCCACGACGCCCGCGGCGTCCGATCAGGGCACGACGGCCGAGATGGTCCGCCGCCGGTGGGACGAGGTCGTCGCCAACATCGGCAGCCCGGTGACGCGGGCGCTGGTGGGGCCCAACGCGCAGGTGGTGTCCCTCGACGGCGGCGTCCTGCGGCTCGGCTTCGCGGCCTCCGGGATGGCCCGCACGTTCTCGCAGCCCCGGCACGTCGACGCCGTGAGCGACTCCGTCTACCAGACCCTCGGCGTGCAGGTGCGCGTCGAGGCCACCGTCGACGAGGGGCGCGACGGCGGCGGCGCCACACCGTCCTTCGGCGGACAGGGCGGCCCGCCGCCCACCGCCCCGCCGACCGCCCCGCCCGCCGCGGGGTCCGCCCCGCCGGCTCCGACGGCTCCGCCGGCCTGGCCCGGCCCGGGAGCGTCCGATGCCCCGGACGACGGTGGCTGGCCCGACGTGGCACCCAGGGGGTCGAGCGCGGGATCCGGAACGACGCCCGTCGGCACCGTCTCGGCCGCCAGCGCGCCCGACGCCGGACCGCGCGCGTCGGCGAGCGTCGCCCAGGGCGGCGGGGGAGTGGCCGTCGTCGAGCGCCCGGCCCCGCCCGCGCGGGCGGACGTCGACGAGGCGGACGCCGCCTGGCTCGCAGGCACGCCCACCGCCGAGCCCGTGGAGTGGGCGCGCGAGCCCGCGCCCGGCTCGATGCCTGACGCAATCCCCGAGTCGATCCCGGAGGCCCAGCCCGACACCGGCTCGACGCCCGACGCCGCGCACGCCCCGGACGAGTCGGCCGGCCCGCCGCCGCCGTGGGCGCAGGAGCCGGCGGTCAGCGCGCCGTCGGCGCCCGCCGCCCCGGCGGCGCCGAGCGGCCCGGCCGTCCGGGAGACGCCGCGCCAGGCGGCCGAGCGTCGGGTGCGCGAGGCGCAGCAGTCGGGTGGACGGCCGTCCACCCGTGCCCGCGGGTCCGCCGCCGACGTCGCGCCGATGGACGACGAGCGGTCCGCCGACGACCCGGACATCACGTCGTCCGGGCTGATGGGGGTCCCGCTCGTGGTCCAGGTGCTCGGGGGCAAGGTCATCGACGAGATCTCGGAGCAGCCCTGACATGACCGCGCGAACCACCACGACGCTGCACATCGTCGCGGCCGTCATCGTGCGCGGCGACGGCCGCGCGCTGCTCGTACGCAAGCGGGGCACCAGCGCGTTCATGCAGGTGGGCGGCAAGATCGAGCCCGGTGAGGACCCGGTCGCCGCGCTGGTGCGCGAGTGCGCCGAGGAGATCGCCCTCGCCGTCGACCCGGCCGGCGTCCGCCCGCTGGGCCGACGCGCCGCCGTCGCCGCCAACGAGCCCGACCACGTCGTCGACGCCCACGTCTTCACGCTCGACCTGCCCGCCGGCTTCGACCTGCGGGTGCAGGCGGAGCTCGCCGAGCACGTGTGGGTGGACCCGGCCCGCCCGGTCACGACCCACCCGATCGCGCCGCTGTCCGTCGACCTGCTGGCAGAGCTCGTCGCACCGACCGGGGACGACGCCTCGGGAGCCGCGTGACCGTCGGCGCGCACCGCGGCGCCGTCCACCACGTCGAGCTGTGGGTGCCGGACCTCGCCCGCGCGGAACGGTCGTGGGGCTGGCTCCTCGGAGCCCTCGGATACCAGCCGTTCCAGACCTGGGAGCACGGCCGCTCCTGGCGGCTCGGCGCGGCCTACGTCGTCGTCGAGCAGAGCCCGGCGATGACCGCCGACGCGCACGACCGCCGTCGTCCGGGGCTCAACCACCTCGCCCTGCACGCCGGCACCCGCGAGCAGCTGGACGCGCTCGTCGACGCGGCCTCCGCCCACGGCTGGAGCCTGCTCTTCGCCGACCGGCACCCGTTCGCCGGCGGCCCCGAGCATTGCGCGGCCTACCTCGTCGACGAGGACGGCTTCGAGGTCGAGCTCGTCGCACGGTGAACCTGCCGAGCTACCTCGCGCTGTCCTGCACCACCTCGAGCAGGGTCGCCAGCACCTCTCCGTCGACGGTGGCTCTACCTCGGCAGGGTGTCGAGCCAGATCGAGAGGTTGGCGACGCTGTCGGGCATGAACGGCAACTCATCCAGCATCTCGAGCAGGCGGGCCGGGGTGACCCACGCGCCCCAGGCGACCTCCTTCGGCTGCCAGGTGATCGGCCCGTCGTAGGTGCACTCGTAGATGAAGCCGTGCATCCGCGTGTGCTCGTCCGCGTAGTCGGCCACGCCGAGGGGTACGAGCTCGACGCCGGTGGCGCCGAGCTCCTCGGCCAGCTCGCGCCGCGCGGACTCGAGAGGGTCCTCCCCGGCGCGCAGCACGCCGCCGGCGCAGAAGTCGTACCGGCCGGGGTAGAGGTCCTTGGTGTCGGTGCGGCGGTGCACATAGACGTCGCCGGCGGTGTTGCGCACGACGACGGCAGTCGCGGCGTGCCGCAGGTTCTCCGTGCGTACCCGCGACCGGCGGGCGCTGCCCGTCACGTTCCCGGCCTGGTCGTACAGGGCGACGATCTCGTCGGTGTCTTCTCCGGGTGCCATGCGGACATCCTGCCCCGCGGCAGGCTCGAACTACCTCGCGCCGTCTCGAACTACCTCGCCGAGATCGGGACTACCTCGCGGGGTGTGTGCACCCCCGCGTCCCGGAAGGTGAGACTTCCCGGCTGGCCCTCGCCATCCCCGCCGAGCGTTCCTCACTTCCCCGCCATGCACGCGCTCGTGAACGATCTCCGTTCCCCGGGCACCACGTGGCTGGTCGGCTTGCCGTCCGACGTCGCGAAGCACGGGGCGTCGTGACAGATGTCATGGCCCCCCCGTGCGCGGTTCACGGGAACCGGTGAGCGGCGGCACTACCTGCGGCGACGCGCCCCCACGAGGCTGGGGTCATGACTTCGGAACCCATCATCAACGTCCGCGGGGCGCGGCGGCGGTACGGCACCTTCGAGGCCGTCCGCGGGGTCGACCTCGACGTCCGTCGCGGCGAGCTCGTCGCGCTGCTGGGCTCCAACGGCGCCGGCAAGACGTCGTTCGTCGAGCTCGTGGAGGGGCTCGCCCCGTCCGACGGCGGGACGGTCCGCGTGCTGGGCCATGACCCCTACCGCGAGCGGCGCAAGGTCGTCGGCTCGCTCGGGATCATGCTGCAGAGCGCGGGCTTCTCCGGCGACCTCACCGTCGTGGAGACCGCCCGCACCTGGGCCGGCACGCTCACCCGGCCGCGCCCGGTCGACGACGTGCTCGCCGCCGTCAACCTCTCCCACCGCGCCGACGTGCGGGTCGCGAGCCTGTCGGGCGGCGAGAAGCGTCGCCTCGACCTGGCCCTCGCGACCATGGGCGACCCCGAGGTGCTGTTCCTCGACGAGCCCACCACCGGCCTCGACCCGGAGAGCCGCCGCGCCACCTGGCGCCTGGTGCAGGACATGCTCGCCGCGGGCACCACCGTGCTGCTCACCACCCACTACCTCGAGGAGGCGGAGGAGCTCGCGGACCGCATCGCGATACTCCAGGACGGCCGCATCGTGCGGACCGGGGCCGTGGCCGACATCGTCGCCGGCGAGCCCGCCCGGCTGGAGTTCGTGGTGCGGAACACCGGCGGCCGCGCGGTCGTGCCCACGGCGGCCGACCTGCCGGCGCTCGCCGGCGCCGTCGGCACGCCCGACGTCGACCACACGGGCCGCCTGCGGCTGCGCACCACGAGCCTGCAGGACGACCTGTTCACCCTGCTGCAGTGGGCCGACGCCCGGCAGCTGCGCCTTGACGACCTGGATGCCCGGTCCGCGTCGCTCGAGCAGGCGTTCCTCGCCATGGACGACGCCGGCACCGACCGGATCGACACCTCGGAGGTGGCGGCATGACCACGACGACCCCGACCGCGTCCCGGCGGGCGACCCCGCCCCCGGCACGGCGCGTCAGCCTGCGCCGGGTTTCGACGCTGGCCCGCGCGGAGCTCCGCCTGCTCGTGCGCAACCGCACGGCCCTGTTCAACGCGCTCGCCCTGCCGCCCCTGACCGTCGCGCTGGCCAGCGCGCTCGGCGGCATCGGTGGCGGGACGGACGCAGGTTCGGGGGTCCAGGGCGCGGTGCTCCTGAATCTCCTGGTGTTCATGGCGCTCGCGTTCGTCGTCTACTACAACCTCACGGTCGCGTACGTGGCGCGCCGCGAGGAGCTGGTGCTCAAGCGCTACCTCGTGGGCGAGTGCTCGAAGGCGGAGATCCTCGCCGGCGCCGCCGTCCCGGCCCTCGCGGTCGCGCTGGCGCAGACCGTGCTGGGCATCGTCGCGGTGTCGGTGTTCCTCGAGCCGCCCCCGTTCGTGAACCCGCTGCTGATCGTGGTGGCCGTGCTGGGCGGGGCCGCGATGCTCACGGTGCTCGCGGCCGCGACGTCGGGCCTGTCGCGGACGGTCGAGTCCGCGCAGCTCACGACCCTCCCGCTGCTGATCGTGGCGATGCCGTTCGCCGGCCTGTTCGGCGGGCCCGGCGCTTCCAGCGGGGTGCTGACCACCGTCGGCACGTTCACGCCACTGCGCCCGATCACCGACCTCATGCTGCTCGGGGCGGGCGGCATCGACCCGGACGGCCGGGTGCTGACCTTCGGCGAGACGTTCGCCGCGGCGGGCCTCCCCGTCGCCGTCCTGGCCGCCTGGACCGTGCTCGGCCTGCTCGCGGCGCGCCGGTGGATGCGCTGGGAGCCGCGTCGGTGACGAGCCAACCCGGCCGGGGCGCGTCGTGGCAGGCTGTGCCCGTGAAGACCGCCCACCCGCCTACCGCGCTCCTGGCCGGAGGCGCGCGCGGGGTCGAGATGTACACCCGCGTCAGCCTGTACCTGTTCGTGCTGCTCGAGCCGTTCTTCTACCTCTACGCGGTCGTGGCGGTGTCGAACACCGAGGCGGAGCTGCCCGGCACCGGCGCGACGATCACCCTGGTGGCCCTCGCCGCGGCACACGTCGGGCTCTGCCTCGCGACCGTGCACGCGGGGTTCGACGGGCCGCTGGTGACCGGGCGACGGCCGCGGCCCGTCGTCGTCGGCCTGCTCCTGGCGACGTGCGCCGTGGTGGTGACCGCGGTCGTGGTGCTGCCGCCGTCCGCCGGCGGTGGGATCATCGACGACCCGCGCACCGCGATGATCGCCGTGTGCGGGGGCGCCACCCTCGGGGCGCTTGCCGTCGCGCTCCGGATCCGCGCGGTGGCGCTGGCGGGGCTCGCGGTGCCGCTCGTCGTGGTTGTGGTGCGGCTCGCCACCGGTACCGGCGCCGGGCAGGCCCCCGGGGCCGTCGCCTTCGCGGTGCTGACGTACCTCTTCGTCCTGTTCTGGGCCGGTACGTTGCGACTGTCCATGTGGATACTCGAGGTGGTGCGCGAGCTCGACGCCGCGCGGCAGACGTCGGCACGGCTCGCGGTCGCGGAGGAGCGGCTGCGCATCGCCCGGGACATGCACGACGTCGTCGGCCGCGCACTGTCCGCCGTCGCGGTGAAGTCCGAGCTCGCCGCCGCGCTCGCGCGCAGGGGGGACCCGCGGGGCGCCGACGAGATGGACGAGGTGCGCACCCTCGCGCACGACTCGCTCCGCGAGGTGCGCGGCGTCGTCGCTGGCTATCGTGCCGCCGACCTGGCGACCGAGCTCGACGGCGCCCGGTCCGTGCTGCGCGCCGCCGGGGTGTCCGTGCGGGTGGTGGGCGACGTGCCGGACCTCGCGGCCCCGCAGGCCGACGCGCTCGCGTGGACCGTGCGCGAGGCCGTGACGAACATCGTGCGGCACTCGGCCGCCCGGGAGAGCCGGATCGATCTGAGTGTGCAGGAGGGGACGGGAGAGATGGTGCTGAGGGTGAGCAACGACGGCGCCCGGGCGGGAGTCGCCGGGGTCGCCGGGCTGGAGGGCGGCGCCGGGCTCGTCGGGCTGCGTGAGCGGCTCGCCGGCGTCGGGGGTGCGCTCGACGTCGCGGCCGACGACGACCGTTTCGTCCTCACGGCCCGGGTGCCCGCCGGCGGGGAGGCCGCATGATCCGCGTGGTGCTCGCCGACGACGAGGCGCTGATCCGCGACGCGGTCGCGCAGCTCCTGGACCTCGAGGACGACCTGGAGATCGTGGCGGTGGCGGGCGACGGGCCGGAGGCCGTGGCGACGATCGAGCGGCACCGGCCCGACGTCGCGGTCCTCGACCTGCAGATGCCGGGCGCCAACGGAATCGAGGTCGCCGAGACCGTGCGTTCCTCCGTGCCCGAGTGCGGCGTCGTGATCGTCACGAGCCACGGACGGCCCGGCTACCTCAAGAAGGCGCTCGCGGCCGGGGTGTGCGGCTTCCTGCCGAAGTCGGTCTCCGCGGCAGTGCTGGCCGGCGCGGTGCGGCAGGTCGCGGGCGGCGGGCGGTACGTGGACCCCGAGCTGGCCGCCGACGCGATCTCCGCCGGCGACTCGCCGCTGACCCCGCGGGAGGCGGACGTGCTCGAGCTCGCCGCCGACGGCGCTCCGGTCGAGGAGATCGCCGAGCGCGCCTCGCTGGCTCCCGGGACGGTGCGCAACTACCTCTCCTCCGCGGTGGCGAAGCTGGGGGTGGCGAACCGGCACGAGGCCGTGCGGCTCGCGCGGGCCAAGGGATGGGTCTGAGCCCGTAGGCTGACCCCTTGTGTACGAGGGCGCAGTCCAGGACCTGATCGACGAGCTCGGCCGCCTTCCCGGCGTCGGGCCCAAGAGCGCGCAGCGCATCGCGTTCCACCTGCTCGCGGCCGACACCTCGGACGTGCGCCGGCTGGCCGACGCGCTCACCGAGGTCAAGGCGCGCGTGCAGTTCTGCGAGACGTGCGGCAACGTCGCGGAGTCCGCGATGTGCCGCATCTGCGCCGACCCGCGCCGCAGCGTCGACGTGATCTGCGTCGTCGAGGAGCCCAAGGACGTGGTCGCGATCGAGCGCACGCGCGAGTTCCGCGGCAAGTACCACGTGCTCGGCGGCGCCATCAACCCGATCGACAACGTCGGCCCCGACGACCTGCGCATCAGCCAGCTCATGTCCCGTCTGGCCGACAACACGGTCACCGAGGTCATCCTCGCCACCGACCCGAACGTCGAGGGCGAGGCCACGGCCACGTACCTGTCGCGCCTCATCGCGCCGATGGGTGTGACCGTCTCTCGTCTCGCGTCGGGCCTGCCCGTCGGGGGAGACTTGGAGTACGCGGACGAGGTCACTCTCGGACGTGCTTTCGAGGGCCGGCGGGTCGTCGGCGGCTGATTCCCCGCTGGTCGAGCCTGTCGAGACCCGACGGCCGCCGGCACGACGAAGGAGGCAGCATCGTGGGCGAGATCGAGGCCAGCTCGGAGTTCCGGGACGTCGCCGAGCAGATGTCGGCGCAGGCACGCGTGTTCCTGTCGACGACGACGCAGGTGGCGTCCGGTGCCGCGCCGGGGGCCGAGCTCTCCCTGCTCATCCTCGCGACGTCGGACCTGCTGGCCGCGGGCGCGCGCCTCGCGGCGATCGTCGACGTCGTGCCCGCCGAACGCTTCGAGCCCGACGCCGGCCCAGAGACCGACGTCGACCCGCTGCGCGACGCGCTCGCGAAGATGTTCGACGGCTTCGACGACTACGTCGAGGTGTCCGACCCGGCGCTGAACGCCGAGGTCACCCCGGCCACGATCTCCGGCGACCTGGCCTGCGTGGCCGAGGAGCTCGCCAAGGGGCTGCAGCACTTCGACGACGGGCACGAGCTCGAGGGGCTGTGGTGGTGGCAGTTCAGCTACCTGTCGTCGTGGGGTGAGCGTGCGTCGTCGGCGTTGCGCGTGCTCCAGGGCGTGCTCGCGCACCTGCGGCTCGACGTCGAGGACGACGTCGCCGCCGAGGCGGAGTACGACGCGCTGCACTCTTGAGCGGCGTGGCAAAATTCGCGCGTGCCTGACCTCGACGTCCTGACGATCGTCCTGCTCGTCCTCGCCGGACTGACCGCCGGCTGGGTCGACGCGGTGGTGGGCGGCGGCGGGCTGATCCAGCTGCCGGCGCTGCTGCTGGTGCCGGGGATCTCGCCGGTGCAGGCGCTCGCGACGAACAAGCTCGGCTCGATCATGGGCACGTCGACCAGCTCGATCACGTACTACCGGCGGGTGGGGCCGGACCTCACCACCGCGGGGCCGATGGCGATCGCGGCGCTGGTCGGGGCGTTCGGCGGGGCGGCGCTGGCGAGCCGCATCCCCGCCGACCTGTTCAAGCCGATCATCCTCGTCGTCCTCGTCGTGGTGGCCACCTACACGGTGCTGAAGCCGAAGCTCGGCGCGCACGACAACCTGCGCTGGGAGGGTAACCGGCACCGCTGGACCGCCGCCGGCATCGGGCTGATCATCGGCGCCTACGACGGGCTGCTCGGCCCGGGCACCGGCACGTTCCTCGTGATCGCGCTGGTGAGCGTGCTGGGCTACGCGTTCCTGCCGGCGTCCGCGCTCGCGAAGATCACCAACTTCGCGACCAACCTCGGCGCCCTGCTCTTCTTCGTGCCGCACGGCGCGGTCATCTGGGGGCTGGGCCTGATGATCGGCGCCGCCAACCTCGTGGGCGCGTACATCGGCGCCCGCATGGCCGTGGCCAAGGGCAGCGCGTTCGTGCGCGTCGTCTTCGTCGTCGTGGTCGGCGCGCTCATCGTCAAGCTCGGGTACGACGTCGTGCACGAGTGGACCGCCTGAGCCCTCCGCCGGTCAGGCGTCGAGCGCGCGCACGATCCGGTCGAGGTCGTCGAGCAGGGCGGCCAGCCGCGTCCCGGGGATGCCGGCGACCATGCGGGCCTCGACGGCATACACGGACTCCTGAGCGGACCTCAGCCGGCGCTCGCCGGCGTCGGTGAGGCGCACCGGGCGGGCGCGGCCGTGGTCGACGACGTCGGGACGCGTCGTCAGCCCGGCCTCCTGGAGCCCGCGGAGCACGAGGTTCATCGACTGCCGGGTGACGAAGGTGGCGCGGCCGAGCTCGGCGTTGGACAGCCCCGGGCGCAGCGCGAGGACCTCGAGGCACGAGTACTGGGGCACGGTCAGGTCGTGCTCGCGCAGCGCGGCGTCGAGGGCGCCGCGCAGTGCGGAGTGCGCGCGCTTGAGGCGGTAGCCGACGTACTCGGTGACGTCGGGGGCGGGGTGCGGGGAGACCGGCTGCGGCGATGGCATGTCAACATATTGACACATGACCGCGCCGGTCGTAACGTCGTGGGTGTCAGCATCCTGACATCGGTGCTCCGAGAGCACCGTCCTGAGATCGACGGAGGAACATCATGTCCGCCAGCGCCCCCACCGTGACCGGCCTCGACTTCCTGGCGCTGCAGGTCCGCGACGTCGACGCGGCCGCGGCCTTCCTTGAGCAGCACCTCGGGCTGCGCCGCACACCGGCCGCCCCGCCCGGCGCCGTCGTCTTCGCCACCGAGCCAGTCCCGATCGCGGTCCGCGAGCCGCTGCCCGGCACCGACCTCGACGCCGGCCGGCCCGGCCTCGGCGTCGCGCTCTGGTTCGCCACGTCCGACGCCGTCGCGCTGCGCGACGGACTCTTGGCGGCCGGTGTCGAGGTGCTCACACCCGTCGCGGACACGCCCTTCGGCCCCACGTTCTCCTTCGTCGGCCCCGAGGGGTACGTGCTCACCGTCCACGGGGCGTGAGCGCCGCCGGCCGTCAACGGGCGAGCAGGTCGCGCAGGGTGGCCAGCACCTCCTCGGGCGCGCTCTCGGCCATGAAGTGCCCGGCCGTCGTGGTGCGGTGGTCGAGGTCGGGCGCCCACGCGCGCCACAGACCGGCGGCGTCGTAGCGGAGCATCGCGCCCCAGTCCTGCTGCACGACGGTGACGGGCATGGCCAGGCGGCGCCCCGTGTCGCGGTCGGCGCGGTCGTGCTCGACGTCGATGCCGGCCGACGCCCGGTAGTCGGCGACGATCGACGGCACCGCCTCCCGCGACCGGCGCAGGTACTCGGCGCGCACCTCGTCGTCGAACGGTGCCGGGGTGCCGGGCGCGGTCCACGCGTCGAGGAAGTGGCCGAAGAACCGGTCGGCGGTGGCGGCGATCATGGCCTCCGGGAGGCCCGGGGGCTGCGCCATGAGGTACAGGTGGAACGCGACCGCGGCGTCCGCGCCGTGCAGCACGTCCCACATGTCGAGGGTGGGCAGCACGTCGAGCGTCGCCAGGTGCGTCACGACGCCGGGGTGGTCGAGGCCCGCGCGGACGGCGACCAGCGCGCCGCGGTCGTGACCCGCGAGGGCGAACCGGTCGACGCCGAGCTCCGCCGCGAGCCGCACGACGTCGCGGGCCATGGTCCGCTTGGAGTACGTGTCACGAGAGGCCTCGGCGGGCTTGTCGCTGGCGCCGTAACCCCGCAGGTCGGGGACGATCACCGTGTGGTCGGCGGCGAGCGCGGGCGCCACGTGGCGCCAGCACAGGTGGGTCTGCGGGAAGCCGTGCAGCAGCACGACTGCCGGGCCGGAGCTGCGCCCGGAGCCGCCGACGGCCGCGTGCAGCGCGACGCCGTCGTCGACGGTGACGCGCACGTCGTCGAAGCCGGGGATGGTGGGAGAGGGGGTCATGGCTGCTCCGTCGTTCTCGGGAGTGGTGTTCGGGGTGACACGCTCAGACTCGACGGTGCCGATGAGCGCTGGATGAGCAACCGGACGAGCAGCGGTGGAGCAGGGGGGGCGGATGCTGACGATCGGCGTCCTGGGGCCCGTGACGGCCTGGGGCGACGACGGCGCGGAGCTCGCGCTGCGCGGGCCGCGGCACCGTGAGCTGCTCGCGCGGCTCGTCGTCGCCCGGGGCCGGGTGGTCGGCCTCGCCACGCTGGTCGACGACCTCTGGGCGGACCCGCCCGACGGCGCTGTGGGGGCGGTGCGCACGTTCGTCGCGGCGCTGCGCCGCGCGCTCGAGCCGGACCGTGCGCCGCGCGCGGCGGCCCGGCTTCTCGTGACGCAGGGGCCCGGTTACGCCCTGCGACCGCCCGCCGGCGCGGTCGACGCCGACGCCTTCGAGCGCCTCGCCGGGGAGGCCGCGCGGCTGCCCGCCGCCGCGGCCCTCGGCCGGCTGGATGCCGCGCTCGGGCGGTGGCGGGGCGAGGCGTACGCGGGGATCGACGCTCCGTGGGCGGCCGCCGAGCGCGCGCGGCTCGAGGACCTGCGGCTCGGGGCCGTCGAACGTCGCGGGGAGGCGCTGCTCGCGCTGGATCGTGCGGCCGACGCGGTCGCGGGGCTGGAGCGGCACGTCGCGACCCAGCCCTGGCGCGAGGAGGGCTGGCGGCTGCTCGCCCTGGCCCTGCGCGCCGAGGGCCGGCAGGCCGACGCCCTGGCCGTGCTGCGTCGGGCGCGGCGGGCGCTCGCCGATGAGCTCGGTCTGGACCCGGGCCCGCGGCTGGCGGAGGCCGAGGCGCGGATCCTGCGCCAGGAGGCCGGCGACGGCCCCGACCTGTGGGCGCAGGCCGCCGACACGTTCGCGCGGACGACGTCCGGCGGCGGTGCCCGGCTCGAGCAGTCGGCCGCGCTGCTCGGGTCGGCGGCCGTGACGGGCGGGCTCGCCGAGGCCCGCGACCAGCGCCTCGCCGTGGTGCAGGCCGCCGAGCGGCGCGGGGACCCGGCGCTCACCGCCCGCGTGCTCGACGCGTTCCACGTGCCGAGCGTCTGGCCGGTCCCCGACGACCCCGCCGAGTCGGCGGCCCTGGCGCGAGTCGCGGACCACACCCTGCGGGAGCTCGGGGCCGGCGCCTCGGACCGCACGCGCTCGCGGCTGCTCGCCGTCCTCGCCACGGAGCTGCGCGGCGCGCGGGGGAGCGTCGGGCACGCGGCGGCCCAGGAGGCCGTCGAGCTCGCGCGCCGGGCCGGCGACCCCGCCACGCTCGCGCGGGCGCTGGGTGCGGCGGCCCTGCACGCCTGCGGGCGCGCCGGGCTCGCGCCGGTGCGGGACGCCCTCGGCGCCGAGCTCGTGGACGTGGCCGCCCGGGCGGGGTTGGCGACGGACGAGATCCTGGGCCACCTGGTGCTTGTGCAGGCCCGCTCCGCGCTCGGGGACGTGGCGGGCGCCGGCGGGCACGCCGCCTCCGCGCGGCGGCTTGCGGCCGACCACGAGCGCCCGCTGGTCGAGGTGCTCACGTCGTGGTCGGACACGGTGCGCGCCGCGGTCGAGCGCGTGCCCGACGCCGAGGTCGAGGACGCCGTGCGGGCGGCCGCCACCGGGCTGGCGGGCACCGGCATGACCGGCCTCGAGTCCGGGCTGGAGGCGCTGGCGCTGCTGTGCCTGCGGGTGGGGCGCGGCCGCGGGGGGGGGGGAGGAGGACTGGTGTCCCCCACCACTGGACCCCCCACAGCATG
>NZ_JCAIUK010000001.1:59305-244291 GCF_059445475.1 Isoptericola sp. Y581
TGGGGTTCGTCGTCTTGCTGTGCCTTATGGGGGGGGCCAGCCGGCGTGGGGGTGGGCGAAGTCCGTTCTTCCCCCCCCCCGGGACCCTACGCGGCGTGGGTCAGCCCCTGGACGTTGCTCGCCGCCGGCCGCGCGGACGCGGCCCGGCGGGCGCTCGCCCGCGTCCCGGAGGCGCCGCCGGGGCTGCTGATCGAGGCGCTGTGGGTGCTGGCGGGGCGGGCCGCCGTCCGGCTCGGCGACCGACGGGTCGCCGAGCGGGCGCGGGCGGCGCTGGCGCCGGCTGCGGGCGAGCTCGCCGCGGGCAGCGGGCTCGTCGCCGCCGGCCGGGTCGCCGACCACCTCGCGGCGCTCGACGCGTTCCTCGCGGCGGGCCCGGCCGCCACGACCTGAGACGGCCCTCGTCCGAGCCGCGGACGCCGTTTACCATCGACGAGGAAGCACAAGCACCCGGCGGGCCGTTGAGAGAGACGGAGGCCGGTTGACAGAAGGTTGTGACAATGGCACTTGTCGTACAGAAGTACGGCGGATCATCGGTCTCGGACGCCCACAGCATCAAGCGGGTGGCCAAGCGGATCGCGGCGGCCAAGCGGGCGGGGAACGACGTCGTCGTCGTGGTGAGCGCCATGGGCGACACCACGGACGAGCTCCTCGACCTCGCCGGACAGATCACCCCTCTGCCCCCGCAGCGCGAGCTCGATATCCTCCTCACCTCCGGTGAGCGCATCTCGATGTCCCTCCTCGCGATGGCGATCACGAACCTCGGGGTCAAGGCGAAGTCCTTCACCGGCCAGCAGGCCGGCCTCATGACCGACGCGGTGCACGGCCACGCCCGCCTCCTGGACGTGGTGCCGCACCGCATCCGCGAGACGGTGGGGCGCGGGCAGGTCGCGATCGTCGCGGGATTCCAGGGCGTGAGCTCCGACGACGACGTGACGACGCTCGGCCGCGGCGGCTCCGACACGACGGCGGTCGCGCTGGCCGCCGGCCTCGCCGCCGACGTCTGCGAGATCTACACGGACGTCGACGGCGTGTTCACCGCCGACCCGCGCATCGTCCCGACCGCGCGCAAGATCGACCGCGTCACCTACGAGGAGATGCTCGAGCTCGCCGCATCGGGCGCGAAGGTCCTGGCCCTGCGCGCCGTGGAGTACGCGCGCCGCTACGACGTGCCCGTGCACGTGCGCAGCTCGTTCAGCAACACCACCGGCACCCTCGTCACCGGCACGCACGGCGACGCGATCGACCCGAACGCCCCCTCGGGCGTGCAGGGGGACAGTGAGGAGAACACCGAGATGGAAGCCCCGATCATCTCCGGCGTCGCGCACGACCGCAGCGAGGCCAAGATCACCGTCGTCGGCGTGCCGGACAAGCCCGGCACCGCCGCCCGCATCTTCGAGGTCGTGGCCGGCACCGGCGCGAACATCGACATGATCGTGCAGAACGTCTCGGCCGCGCACACCGGGCTCACGGACATCTCGTTCACGCTGCCGCACGCCGACAGCCCCAGGACGCTGGCCGCGCTCAACGCCCTCCAGGCGGAGCTCGGGTTCGCGTCGCTGCAGTACGACGACCAGATCGGCAAGCTGTCGCTGGTCGGCGCGGGCATGAAGTCGCACCCCGGCGTCTCCGCGCGGCTGTTCGGCGCGCTGCGCGACGCCGGCATCAACATCGAGATGATCTCCACCTCGGAGATCCGCATCTCGGTGGTCACGCGCGAGGACGCCCTCGACGACGCGGTGCGGGCCATCCACACCGCGTTCGGGCTGGACTCCGCCGACGGCGAGGCCGTCGTCTACGCCGGCTCGGGGCGGTGACGCGCTGGTGGTCCAGATCAACGACACCGGCGTGAACGTCGCCGTGGTGGGCGCCACCGGCCAGGTCGGCGCCGTGATGCGCCGCCTGCTCGCGGAGCGCGCCTTCCCCGTCAAGGGGCTCCGCTTCTTCGCCTCCGCGCGGTCGGCGGGCTCCACGCTGCCGTTCGAGGGCGTGGACGTCGTCGTGGAGGACGTCGCGGCCACGGCCACCGACGACCTCGCTGACGTCGACGTCGCGCTCTTCTCGGCCGGCGGCGGCACGGCGCGCGAGCACGCACCCCGGTTCGCAGAGGCGGGCGCTGTCGTCATCGACAACTCGTCCGCGTGGCGGCTCGACCCCGAGGTGCCGCTCGTCGTGTCCGAGGTGAACCCGGACGCGATCGCCGACGCTGTCAAGGGCATCGTCGCCAACCCGAACTGCACCACGATGGCAGCGATGCCGGTGCTCAAGCCGCTGGCCGACGAGGCCGGGCTGGAGCGGCTGCGGGTCGCGACCTACCAGGCCGTCTCCGGTTCCGGGCTCGGCGGGGTCAAGGAGCTCGCTGACCAGGCGCGGGCCGCCGTCGCCGGGAACCTCGAGGGGCTCGTGCACGACGGGTCGGCCGTGGAGCTCCCCGAGCCGGACAAGTACGTCGCGCCCATCGCGTTCGACGTGCTGCCGCTGGCCGGGAACCTCGTGGACGACGGCTCGGGCGAGACCGACGAGGAGCAGAAGCTCCGCAACGAGTCGCGCAAGATCCTCGGCCTGCCCGACCTCGCCGTGGCCGGCACCTGCGTGCGCGTGCCGGTGTTCACCGGGCACTCGCTGGCGATCCACGCCGAGTTCGGCGCCGCGATCACGCCCGAGCGGGCGCGGGCGCTGCTCGCCGCGGCTCCCGGCGTCGAGCTGGCCGACGTCCCGACGCCGCTCGCCGCCGCCGGCGCCGACCCGTCGTTCGTCGGGCGGATCCGCACCGACCAGTCCGTGCCCGGCGGGCGCGGCCTCGTGCTCTTCGTCGCCAACGACAACCTGCGCAAGGGCGCGGCGCTCAACGCCGTGCAGATCGCGGAGATCGTCGCGGCCGACCTGGCCGAGCTGGAAGCGCTCGACGACGTCGACGCCGCGGACGCCGCCGCAGAGGCGGCACCCGCGTGACCGCGAGGTGGTTCCAATCTCGCCGAGGTAGTTCGAGTCTCGCCGAGGTAGTTCAGATCTCGGCGAGATAGTCCGAGATCTGCCGGGGGAGCTACTCGGGTCGTGACCGTGACGAGGCCCGACGGCGGATGGATCGCCGTCGGGCCTCGTGCTGTTCTGGCCCTGGACGGGAGCCCAGCGTTTGCGCGACGACGGCGATCGCGACGGCAGCGAGCACGTGCCACACCGCGTGACCGGTGAGGACGCCGAGCGCCCCGGCGTCCACGCCGGCCCAAGCGGCCCACGGGCGTCCGGGGCGCGAGACCTCCCCGACCGCGCTCCCGACGGCGAGCACTCCCAGCGCGGCGAGCAGGCGCGCCCGTAGCACGGGACGGCGGACGGCCCGGGCGAGCACGAGGACGACCGCCACGGCCGCCGCCGCTCCCTGGGCGACCATCGACGCCTCCGGCCACGCCGCCGCCAGCACGACGTCGGCGAGCGTCGGCGCGAGCCACCACCAGGTGCGCATCCGCCGTCCGGTGAGGTCGGCCGCGCTGTCGGCGGCCACGAGCGCGTAGGCGCCGAGGAGCGGGGGGTCGTGCAGCACCGGGTTCCACGACGGCGCAGGGCCGTGCTGCACCACCGATCCGACGCCGACCAGCACGGCCAGCACGCCGAGCGCGGCGCGGGACCTGGCGCCGTCGTCGCCCCGACCTCGGCCGGCGGTCACCAGGATCCAGGCCCCCGCCACGACGAACGCGAGGCTCGACCACACGTCGCTGGTCCACGCCATGCCTCCAGTGAACGACGCCGGCCGTGCCTCCGCGCGACCTCTCGGGGACCGGAAACTACCTCGCGCATCCGAGCCACTACCTCGCGCGTCCGAGCCACTACCTCGGCGAGATCCGGACTACCTCGGCGGGAGGGGTTGCGCGCGACCGTGGTCCTATGGTTCATTAGTCGAGTAATGAACCACCTAACCCCGATCGGCTGAAGGAGGCCCCGCGTGTTCGACGGACCGGAGCCCATCTACGTGCAGATCGCCCAGATGATCCGCGCGCAGGTGCTCGCCGGAGAGCTCGCGGAGGAGGAGCAGGTCATGTCCACCACCCAGTTCGCGACGACGTTCCGCATCAACCCCGCCACGGCGGCGAAGGCCTTCACCGGCCTCGTCGACGAGGGCGTGCTCTACAAGCGCCGCGGCCTGGGCATGTTCGTCGCCCCCGGCGCGCGGGAGCGCCTGCTCGACCAGCACCGCAAGGCCTACTTCGACGACGTGCTCGCCCCCGCCCTCGCGCAGGCCGACATCCTCGGCATCCCGACCGACGAGCTCGTGGCCTACGTGCTCGGGACGAACGGCCACGGAAACCCCACCACCACGGAGGCATCATGACCCCCGCACCCTTCGGCGCGCGTCTGGACGACGTCGTCGTCCGGTTCGGCAAGCAGCACCGCATGTCCGTTGCCGGGACCCCCATCACGGACGACGCCGGGACCGCCCTGCGCGGCGCGGACCTGACGATCCGTCCCGGCGTGATCACCGGGGTCCTGGGCCGCAACGGCGCCGGGAAGTCGACCCTCCTGTCGTTGCTCGCGGCGTTCACGCGACCGACCAGCGGCAGCGTGCGGGTCGGCCTCGACGGCGCGCTCGAGGACCCGTGGGAGAACCCGTGGATCACGGCCAACGTCCAGCTCGTGCGCGAGAGCGGCGACCTCCAGGACGAGGAAAAGGTCGCGGCGTCGTTGAGGTACTACGCGGACCTGCGCCCCTACTGGGACGCCGACCTCGCGGGCCGGCTGCTCGACCTGTTCGAGGTCGACGTGCGCAAGAAGCCCGCGGCCCTGTCACGCGGCAAGCGGTCGGCCGTCGGCGCCACCATCGGCCTGGCGGCGCGGGCCCCGATGACGATCCTCGACGAGGTCTACCTCGGCATGGACGCCCCCACCCGGTACGCGTTCTACGACGAGATCCTCGCCGACTACGCCGAGCACCCGCGCACCATCCTGCTGTCCAGCCACCTGGTCGAGGAGGTCGAACGGCTCTTCGAGGACGTCGTCGTCCTGGACCGCGGCTCGGTGCTCCTCGCCGAGACGGCCGAGGAGATGCAGGCGCGCGGCTTCAGCTTCACCGGGCCGGTCGCCGCCGTCGAGGAGCTCACCGGCGGGCGGCGCGTGCTGCACCGCCAGCAGCTCGGCGCCACCGTGCAGGTCACCCTCGAGGGCGCGCCCGACGACGGCGAGGCCGCCGCGGCGCGTGCCGCCGGCGTCGCGCTCGGGTCGCTGCCCCTGCAGGACCTGTTCGTGCGCCTCACCCAGCCGCGGCACGCCGACGGCCGCTCCTCGGCCGCGGCGTCCCGGCAGGAGAGCCGGACGGAGACGGGACGATGAGCGCCGTCACCACCCGCGAGGACCGTGACGCGTTCGCCGCGCAGGCGCACGCCCGGGCGGTCCGCAGGGTCGCGCGGTCCGTCGGCACGGTGACGCTCGCGATCGGGGCCGCGTTCTGGGGCCTCTTCCTCGTCGCCATGGTCGCCGTGCCCCTGATCGTGGACCAGGCGGGCGGCGTGATGGGCGGGGGCGTCATGACCGGCGCCGAGTACGCCGTGCCCTGGTTCGCCCTGTCCCTCGGGACCGGCTCCCTCGTCGCGATCCTCACCACGCACGTCGCCGCCGGCGGCACCCGCCGGGCGATGTATGTCGGCGCGCTCGGCGCGGTCCTGGTCGCCGGCGTCGCATACGGCGTGCTTCACGTGCTGCTGCTGCTCGCCGAGCGCGCCCTCTTCGAGGCCCTCGGCTGGGAGTGGGACCAGCTCGGCAGCAGCCTGGAGTCCGGCGGCTCGTGGGTCGTCGTGACCGGCGCGGCCACGGCGATCTACGTCGCCGTGTACATGCTGGTCGGGATGGCCGTCGTCGCGAGCTTCCAGACGTCCGGGCTCTGGCGGGGCGGGCTTCTCATGCTGCCCGGCCTGGCGCTGCTCGTCCTGGTGGACGTCGCGACCGGCAGCGGCGCGTTCGACGACGCCTTCAGCGGTCTGCTCCCGGGCGACGGCGGCCTCTCCACCGTCGTCGGCCTCCCCGTGGCCCTCGGGCTGCTGGCTCTCGTAGCGGCCTGGCTGTGGTGGCAGCTGCGCTTCCTGCGACTCCGGCCGGCGCGGTGAGCGTCATGACCACGACACACGCTGCCCCGGCCCCGACGACCGCGTCTCCCCGCGCACACCATCACCGGGTCGCGACCGCCGCCCTTCGCCGCAGGTGCCTGCGGGTGGCACTGCTCGTCGTAGGCGCCTGGTTCTGGGCGATCTGGGCGGTGCTCGTCGCGGGCGTGCCCGCGGCTGTGGACCGCTGGGGCGGGGAAGCGGCGGGCCTCACGTACGACATGGCGGGATCGCCGCCGCGCTGGGTCGCGTTCGCGGTCGGCGCGGTCGTCTCCGGCAGCGTGCTGCGCCTGCACATCGCCGCCGGCGGGACCCGCCGGTCGGTCGTCGCGGGCGTCGCCCAGGCGGCCGCGGTGGCCGGACCGATATTCGGGGCGGCGACGGTGCTGCTCACACTCGGCGAGGAGCGCATCTACGGAGCGCTCGACCGGTACTGGCAGGGCGGCGCTACGCCGCTGCCGCTGGACACCGTCGCCGGGGTCGTCGTCACGGTCGTGGGCGAGGCGCTCGTCGTGATGACGTACATGCTCGCGGGCGTCGCCGTCATTGCCGGGTACCGGCGGTTCGGGGCCGTGCGTGCCACGCTCCTGATCCCGCTGCAGATGGTCCCGTGCGCGCTCGCCGACGTCGCCACCCGCACCGGCCTGTTCGGCATCCCCCTGCGCGGCGGGTACGAAGACGTCGCACCCGCCGCCGTCCTCACCGTCGCCGGCGGGATCGCGGCCGCGGCGCTCGCCGCCGTCGTCGCGCACCGCCTGCTCCGGACCGTCCCGCTCCGACCATGACGGGCAGCGATCGACCATGACCGATCCCGTGTCCCCGACCTCACGCTCGCCACTCCCTACCCACCAGACGACCCCGCAACACCGACCGGAAGGAGGCCTTTCATGGCCGACCCCATCGTGGAGGTAACGAACCTCCGCAAGACGTACGGACCGAAGGTGGCCGTCGACGGCGTCTCGTTCGCCGTCCAGCCCGGCGAGATCTTCGGGATCCTCGGCCCCAACGGGGCCGGCAAGACCACGACCGTCGAGACGCTCGCCGGCCTGCGCACCGCCGACGGCGGCACCGTGCGCGTGCAGGGCGTCGACACCCAGCGCGACCCGTCCGCCGTCCGCGACATCCTGGGAGTGCAGCTCCAGGAGGCAGCGCTGCACGACAAGATCACCGTGGGCGAGGCCCTGAACTTGTTCGCCGGGTTCTACGCGAACCCCGCCGACCCGGCCGAGCTCCTGGCGCTGCTCGACCTGACCGCGCACGCCGACAAACAGTTCGCCCGCCTCTCGGGCGGCCAGAAGCAGCGGCTGTCCATCGCGCTCGCACTCGTCGGGAACCCGAAGATCGCCGTCCTCGACGAGCTCACCACGGGCCTCGACCCGCAGGCCCGGCGCGCCACCTGGGACCTCGTGGAGCGCGTCCGCGACACCGGCGTCACGATCCTGCTCGTTACGCACTTCATGGAGGAGGCGGAACGCCTCTGCGACCGGCTCGTCGTCATCGACGCAGGGCGCGTCGTCGCCGAGGGCACGCCGACCTCCCTGATCGACGGGCTGGAGGACGGCCGCACCGTGGTGGTCCGCTTCGCCCCCGACGACGCGGAGCACGGCCGCCAGATGCTGGCCGGCCTCGCCAACCGGCACCCCGACGTCACCCGCACCGAGGTGCTCCCCGGCGCGGCCGCCGAGGTGGCCGTCACCGGTTCGCACCGCGTCCTGTTCGCCGTCGTGCCGGCCCTCGCCGAGGCGGACCTCGTCCCCGACGACGTCCGCACCGTCACCCGCTCGCTCGAGGACGTGTTCCTCGCCGTCACCGGGCGCACCTACCAGCCCGAGTCCGACCTCGTCACCGAAGGAGACCGGTCATGACCGCCACCACCACAGCCGCCGTCCCGGCCCGCGCCGCAGGGCGCGGCTGGCGCGGGTTCGGGCGCCTGCTGACCACCGAGACCCGGGTCTGGCTGCGCGACTTCGCCGCCCCGTTCTTCGGGATCCTCTTCCCGAGCATCATCCTCGTCGGCGTCGGGTTCGCCATCCCGGGCATGCGGGACCCCATCACCGACGCCCCGCCGGACTCCATCTGGTACGGGCTGACGCCGGTCGCGACCTTCCTGCCCACGGTGCTCGCGATGGCGGTGGGCACCGCGGCCCTGACCGTCATGCCCGTGACGATCGCGACCTACCGCGAGAAGGGCGTGCTGCGGCGGCTGTCGACCACGCCCATGCGGCCGCAGGGGATCGTGCTGAGCCACCTGCTCATCAACATCGCCACCACCGTGGTCGGGGTGTTGCTGGCCCTCGTGGTCGCCCAGCTCGCGTTCGGCGTCCCCGTCCCCGTGAACGTCGGCGTCGTGCTGCTGGCCTTCGTGCTCGGGCTCGGCGCGATGTTCTCGCTCGGCATGCTCGTCGCGGCCGTCGCCCCCCGCGCGTCCGCGGCGAACGCCATCGCGATGTCCCTCTACTTCCCGATGCTGCTCCTCGCCGGGCTGTGGACACCGGGTCCGATCATGCCCGACCTCCTGCGCCAGATCGGGCAGTTCACGCCCCTGGGCGCCGCCGCCCAGGCGTTGACCACGGGCTGGTTCGAGTCCGGGTTCCCGCTGCTGCAGTGCATCGTCATGGTGGTGTGGACGGTGGTGCTCCTGCCCCTCGCGGTCCGGCTGTTCCGCTGGACGTGACCTGAGCGCTGCCCCGTGCCCGATCGGTGGTCGGGCGTGACGACGAGCCCTTGTCGCAAGGCGTCCATCCGGTCGCTCGTTCCTCGCGACCTCCCGCCAGGCCCATCCAGCCTCGCGACAAGGACTCGTCGTCACGCCCGACGCTGTTGCAGGTAGTGTGCCGCTCCATGCGCAAAGTAGCGGAGCTGGCCGGCCGGTGGTTCGCGGTGCTCGTGGTGCTGGGCGGGGTCGCGGGGCTGCTCGCCCCGACGGCGCTCGCGCCGATCGCGGCACAGACGCCGCTGTTCCTCGGGATCATCATGTTCGGGATGGGGCTCACACTGCGTGGGTCCGACTTCGGGCTCGTGGTGCGGCGCCCGTGGGCGGTGGCGCTCGGCGTCGTCGCGCAGTTCACGATCATGCCGATGCTGGCGTGGGGGATCGGGCACCTCTTCGGGCTCGAGGGCGAGGCGATGATCGGCATGATCCTCGTGGGCTCCGCGCCCGGCGGGACGGCGTCGAACGTCATCGTGTATCTCGCCAAGGGGGACACGGCGCTGTCCGTGACGCTCACGTCCGTGTCGACGCTGCTCGCCCCGTTGCTCACGCCGGCGCTGGTGCTGTGGCTCGCGGGGTCCCAGCTCGACGTCACCTACGGGGCGTTGGTCACGTCGATCATGCAGATCGTGCTGTTCCCGGTGCTGGCGGGCCTGCTGGTGCGGACCTTCGCGGGTGGGCTCGTCGAGCGGTACATGCTGCCGTACCTGCCGCTGGTGTCCGTGGCGGGCATCGTCGTCGTGGTCGCGGGCATCGTCGCCGCCAACGCCGACGCCGTGCTCAGCACGGGGCTGCTCGTCGCGCTGGCCGTCATCCTGCACAACGGCCTCGGGCTGATGCTCGGCTACGGGGCCGCGAGCCTCGCGCGCCTGGACGAGGGGGCGCGCCGCGCGGTGAGCGTCGAGGTCGGGATGCAGAACTCGGGCCTCGCGGCCAGCCTCGCCACGACCTACTTCACGCCGGCCGCCGCCCTGCCCGCGGCGCTGTTCTCCGTGTGGCACAACGTGTCGGGCTCGGTTCTCGCGTCGTTCTGGGCGCGCCGGCCCGTGGCCGCGAGCGAGCGGCGTGCCGAGCAGGAGCCGTCTAGCCTGCAGTCGTGAGGCCGTTCCTGTTTCTCGGCACGCGGGCCGAGGACGTCGCCGCCGACGGGGAGCACGACGCCGTGCTCCGGTACTCGGGGCTCCCCGCCGAGGCGCTGCGACGGCACCGCCTCGAGCGCGATCCGATGCCGCGCGTCGACCTCGACGCGTTCTCCGGCGTGATCGTGGGCGGAGGCCCGTTCAACTCCTCCGACCCCGACGACGAGAAGTCGGCCGTCCAGGTGCGGGTCGAGCGCGAGATGGCCGCCCTGCTCGACGAGCTGGTCGACCGCGACTTCCCGTTCCTCGGCGCCTGCTACGGCGTCGGGACCCTCGGCACCCACCAGGGCGGCGTCGTCGACCGCACGTACGCCGAACCGGTGGGCCCCGCCGAGATCGAGCTGACCGACGAGGGGCTCGCCGACCCGCTGCTCGCGGGCCTGCCCCGCCGGTTCACCGCCTACCTGGGGCACAAGGAGGCGGTCCGCGAGCTGCCGCCGTCCGCCACTCTGCTCGCCAGGTCCGCCGACGCGCCGGTGCAGATGTTCCGGGTGCGGCACCACCTGTACGCCACCCAGTTCCACCCCGAGCTCGACCTCGCCGGCATCGAGCAGCGGGTTGAGGTGTACCGGTCGTACGGGTACTTCCCGCCCGAGGAGGGCGAGCGGATCGTGGCCCGCTCGCGCGAGCACCGCGTCACCGAACCGATGCGGATCCTGCGGAACTTCGTGTCCCGCTACGCCCGTTGACCCCGAGTTGTCAGGGCCACGCGCACGTTGCCGTGCACGTGGCCCTGACAGGTGTGCGAGCCGGTGAGTTGTCAGGACCAGGAGCATGAATACGCGCGCCTGGCCCTGACAACTCACGGGTGGGTCACTTGTGGATGCGGGGCGTGGTGACGTTCAACGTCATCACACCGTTCTTGGCGTTCACCTTGGTGACCTTGATCTTCGTGCCCGATCCCGCGACGATGACCGACCCACCGGGGTTGGACTCGTCGTAGTACTCGTACGGGTCGGAGTCGTTGAAGACCTTCTCCGCTTTCTCCTTCCAGGTGCGCAGCGTCGTCAGCCCGGCCTCGGTCTCCCGGTGCAGGGTGAACGCGTCGGACTTCCCGACGCCGAACGTCGCGTCGAACGACTGGATGCGGTTGCGGGCGAGCGTGCCGTCCGACCACCGCAGGGCCTGCGCGTTCGCGTCGACCGGCAGGGCCTGGCCGCCGCCCGGGTGCTGCGAGGTGTTGTTGTCGCCGTAGAACGAGTTCGAGTACCAGACCAGCAGGCCGTCCTGGTACGGGTAGTGCTCCACGGTGTTCGGCTTGGTGAGGGTCCAGCCGAAGTTGTACGGACCCTCCTTCAGGGTCGTGTCGTAGCCGGCGTACTGCCGGTTCTCCGCCACGTAGTAGTGCGAGAACTCGACCTCGTAGGTGCCGTCGTCCGCGATGACGCTGAACTCGTCGTTCGTCCAGCCGTCGAAGCCGTCGCTGAAGTCCTCGGTCAGCGCGTCGCCCACGGCGACGTCGTCGACCATGAGGCCCTTGAGGTTGAGGCCGCCGTCGCTGGCGTACCGGAACCGGATCTGGGCGTCCTGCCCGGCGTACTC
Source organism: Isoptericola sp. Y581 (assembly GCF_059445475.1). NCBI lineage: Bacteria > Bacillati > Actinomycetota > Actinomycetes > Micrococcales > Promicromonosporaceae > Isoptericola > Isoptericola sp. Y581. Next base: position 70,780 of record NZ_JCAIUK010000001.1, read on the forward strand.
GGCCAGGTCGGCGGTCAGGTCGACCCACGCCTCGCCCGAGTCGCCGGAGAAGCCGCCGTTCGCGTCGGCGTCGGAGAGGTTCGTCGCGAGCGACGTCCACTCCGTGCCGCCGTCGGTCGAGATCTCGGCGAAGGCATGGTCGTAGCCCGGCTCGATCTCGTACTGCACCTTGGCGGTCAGCGACGCCGCGTCGGGCACGGTGAATGACGGCGACGCGAGCGTGTAGCTCGCGTTGCTGCCCGTGCCGGAGTAGGCGAACTGCCCGTCGTACGGCTCGACGCCGAGATCGACGTCCTTGACGCCGTCCGGCAGGTTCACCACCACGGCCTGGGGATTCGTCGTGGCGTGGTACGACGGGCCGAGCTTGACCGTGGCCCGTTCGCCCTGGTCGACCGTCTCGTAGTCGAGCCAGCCCAGGAACATCTTCTCGGTGGCGCCCATGTGGTTCGGCGTGGTGCCGATGGTGCCGTCGCCGTGACCCATCCACGAGCCGGAGCTCATGAGGTTCCAGAAGCCGGTGCCGTTCTCGCCGCCCTCCGTGTCGTAGTAGTCGGGGAGGCCGAGGTCGTGGCCGAACTCGTGCGCGAAGACGCCGAGGCCGCCGTTCTCCGGCTCCGTGGTGTAGTCGCGGATCCAGATGTCGGAGTCGCCGATCTTGATGCCGCCGACCTTGTCGTAGTCCGTGGGCCCGTCCTGGCCCAGCGGGTTGACCGCCCACCGGTGCGACCAGATCGCCGACTCGGGCGCGCCGGCCTCCTCGCCCTCCCCGGCGTGGATCGCCTGGAAGTGGTCGATGTAGCCGTCGGACTCGTCGAAGATCCCGTCGGCGTCCAGGTCGTAGCGGTCCCAGACGTCGAACGACTGGAGGTACTCGGTGATCTCCGCGTCCGTCTTGCCCTGGGCCACCTGGTCGGCGTACCAGGCGTCCGCGGAGTCCTGCACGAACCGCGTCATGTCCACGTTGGACTCGGTCTGCCCGTAGGACGCCGAGTTGTAGGGCACCGTCACCCAGTCGGAGACGTCGCCCTGCAGGTCGAACCGGCCGGAGGACATCTCGTCGTAGACGTCGGCGAAGGACTCGCCGTCCTGGTCCTCGAGCCCGGTGAAGAACATCTCCTCGTAGTGCTCCTGGGAGAAGTCGCGCTCCCAGTACGTGGAGTTGTCGCTGCGGGTGGGCTCGGGGATCTCGTTGTGCGCGGGTCCGGTGGCCGGCGCGTCGGGGAAGCGGGGGTCGGTCTGGTCGCCGAAGTCGACGAGGAACGTCAGCAGCTGCGCCGTCTCCTCCGTCTCGTACTCGACCCACTGGTTCTTGCCGACCTTGACCGACTTCGAGGTGTTGTCGCCCTTGCCGCGGGTGGTGACCTTGGCGTCGCCCATGGCGACGCGGTCGACCGCCTCCTGCTTGAGGGCTCGGCGCTTGTCGCTCAGCGGGTCCGCGCGGTCGTCTTCCTTGACGTGCGCGGACGCGGGATCGTTCGGTGGTGCGTCGTCCGCCGGCGCCGCGGCGGCGATGCCGGGCGCGAGGACGGCGGCGGTGAGCAAGGCTCCCGCAGCGCCGAACGCACTGGTGATGCGTGCTCTCACGGTTTTCCTCCATTGATGTCGGAGTGACCCGGCCGTCGGGGCCGAGCACCGTCGTGCCCGGGCGAGCCGGGCAACTGTGGCGACGCTCACATAACCAGAATCATGTTTCACCCGCGCGACGAAACGCGGCCGGGCCCGTGACTGCCCGTAGCGGCTCAGCCGGCGGCGTCGTAGGCCTCGCGCAGCCAGCCGGCGATCTCGTCGTCCAGATCGGCCGGGTCGTGCACCTCCACGTGGTGCATCCACATCCGCGACGTGGGGTGCACGACCTGCTTGACGCGCGGCGAGTCGAGCTCCCGGTCGAGCCCGAACGACACGATGGCGGGCGCGTCGACGTGGTCGCGCGCGCCCACCCAGGGTGGCCACACGAAGGCGAAGCCGCGGCGTCGGCGGAATGCGACCTGCGTCTTGGTGGTGCGGGTGGTGACGTCGTCCCCGGTGGTCTCGGCGACGAGGCGCGTGAGCGCCTCGCAGATCGCCATCCCCTCGGGGGAGTGGGCGAAGAGCTCCTCGGGGGTGGACGGCGTGGCGGGGGTCGGCATGGCGGTCCTCTCGGCTGTCCTCGGCGTCTCGACGGCTCAGCGCACGAAGAACGGCGCGTCGGACGGGCCCGCGAGCCATCCCAGCGCGTGGCCGACGCGTTCGGCCGACGACGGCGCGAGGTCGGGCGGCAGGTCGTCGGGGGCGAACCAGGCGACGTCGGTCGACTCGTCGTCCGCCACGTGCGCCCGCGCGGCGGCCTCGGGGCTGGCGGCTCGGCACAGGAAGCACAGGTCGAGGTACTGCGACCGGTCCCCGTCGGGGTAGTCGACCGGCGGGGTGACGGTCACCGCGACGAGCGCGTCGACCAGCGCGTCCACCCCGGTCTCCTCGAGTACCTCCCGGGCCAGCCCGACGGCCGGGTCCTCGCCCGGGTCGAGGATGCCGGACACGACGGCCCACAGCCCGTTGTCGGCGCGGCGGCCGAGCAGCAGCCGGCCCTCGTCGTCGAGCACGACGCCCGAGACGCCGGGCAGCCACAGCAGGTCGTGACCGACGTGGGCGCGCAGCGCGGCGACGAACGGGGGGATCGGCATGCGTCGACCCTACGGCGGGCTGGACCAGGATGCCGGCCCGGATGCTGGACGCGGGTGGACGGGCGGAGTGCCGGCGTCGTACCGTCGTCGACGTGAACCCCCGTTGGTATTGGCGCTTTACGCCGGCTCCGGTAGGAGCTCGGCGGGCTGACGCCTGACCGACACCCACTCCGGAGCCAGCACAGGGCCTGGGACGCTGCACGCGTCCGGGGCCCTTCGTCGTCAGACGGGCCGCTCCGGTCGGGCATGGGCCACGGTTCGACGACGACGCCGAGCCACCGCCCCCCGACCGACAGCCACCGATCGCCCGACTGACCAGGAGCCCCGCGATGACCACCGCCGCCACCCCCCGCACCGCGCCGTCCGAACCCGGCCGGTCGCATACTGACCTGATGGCAGAGACCTCCGACCTGCGGGTCCGCGCGCTCGACCCGCTGCCCGCGCCGGGCGCGCTGCGGGTGGAGCTGCCGCTGGGCACCCCCCGCAGCGACCTCGTCACGACGTCGCGCCGCGAGGTGCGCGACGTGCTGCGCGGCGAGGACGACCGCCTGCTCGTCATCGTCGGCCCCTGCTCCGTGCACGACCCGGCAGCCGCCCTGGAGTACGCCCGCCGACTGGCCCCGGTGGCCCGGGAGCTGTCCGACGACCTGGTCGTCGTGATGCGCGTGTACTTCGAGAAGCCGCGCACCACGGTGGGCTGGAAGGGCCTCATCAACGACCCGCACCTGGACGGCACCCACGACGTGCACCACGGGCTGCGGCTCGCGCGCGAGGTGCTGCTGGGCGTGCTCGACGCCGGCGTGCCCGCCGCGTGCGAGTTCCTCGAGCCCACCAGCCCGCAGTACATCGCCGACGCCGTGACCTGGGGCGCGATCGGCGCGCGCAACGCGGAGTCGCAGGTGCACCGCCAGCTCGCGTCGGGCTTGTCGATGCCCGTGGGCTTCAAGAACGCGACGGACGGCGACATCCAGATCGCCGTCGACGGCTGCATCACCGCCGCGAGCGAGCACACCTTCTTCGGGGCGGACGCCGAGGGGCGCGCGGCCGCCGTCGAGACCACCGGCAACCCGGACTGCCACGTCATCCTGCGCGGCGGGCGCGGTGGCCCGAACTACTCCGCGGCCGACGTGGCGGACGCGCTGGCCGTCGCGCGCCAGTCCGGCCTCGGTGGCGCCGTCGAGGCGGGCGTCGTGGTGGACGCCTCGCACGGCAACTCCGGCAAGGACCACGTGCGCCAGGGCGAGGTGGTGCGCGAGATCGCCGCGCGCCTGGCCGACGGTGAGCAGGGCATCACCGGCCTCATGATGGAAAGCTTCCTCGTGGCCGGCGCGCAGAAGCCCGGCCCGCTCGATGGGCTCGTGTACGGGCAGTCCGTCACCGACGGGTGCCTGGACTGGGACACCACCGCCGAGCTGCTGGGCACGCTCGCCGCCGCCGTGCGGGAGCGTCGGGACAGCTGACGAGCTCCCGACTCCCGTCCCTGGACGTCGTCATCCCCTCGTCGGAAGACGACGCGGAGGGACGGCAGACGGCCGGTGCCGTCATCTTGCGTCCCTCTCCGTCGTCTACTCACGACCGATGAGTGACGGTCAGGGACGCAGGTCAGCGCGTCAGATGTCGAGGCGAAGGACGGCGTCCGGCCGCACCAGGCGACGAATCCACCCGGCGGTATGGAGCTCGTCGCGTACCTCGGCGCCGACGGTGCCTCGCCAGGCATCGCGCCCTGTGTAGCGCCGCACGATCGTGCGGCGGGAGTCGATGCGGTTCTGGCGGGCTCGGTCGTGGACGACGGCCGATGGGGTGGAGTGATCCTCCTGCCCGTCGATCTCGACCAGACCCCGCCGTCGGGCAGCAGCCAGGCGAGGTCGACGTGGGCGAACGGGTCGGAACGGCCGGCCGCCACCGGCAGCTGGAGCACGTCTGGAGGGCATCCCGAGTCGAAGCAGGACAGCCGGGCCCACGTCTCGGCCGGCGATTGGGCGCGTCCGTCGGCCTCGTCCCACCACGGATGAGTCCGCGCGATGCCGGGCCGGTGCGCGGCCGATGCGTGCGCGGCAGCCAGCTCGTCAGGTGTGATCAGGTCCCGCTGCAGGGCCGAGTCCATGAGCGCGACGGCATGGCGACGCCCGAGTCCGGGCACCGCCTGGACGAGCGCGTCCGCGACCGTCGCACACCGGAACCCGTCGAGGTCGTCCCAGCCGTTCGGGACGGTGCGTCGCAGCCGGACAGGCGGTCGTGCGTCCCGCGGTGCCCCGGTGGGCATGGTGGCCTCGGGGGCGACGTCGACAGGTGCGCCCTGAACGCCCCGCAGCACCAGGGCACAGACTCCGGTCACGACCGCGCCCGGATGCGCGAGCGGGGCGAGGATCGCGGACCGCCGTCGCCGGTGGTCGAGTGGATGGATGTCGTCGGCCGGCCTCTGGCCGGTGTCGTAGACGCTGCGGGCCGCGACGTTCCATTCCTTGCGCCGCAAGAACCCGGCCACCTGCTGGCGGGTCAGGCCGTGCGCGGTGCACTGGCGCGCGGACACCAGTCCCTCCTGCGCTGCGGCGAGTGCGAGCAGGGGGGTGGGGACGGCTGGTGGGCGACGGGGCACGGCTCGATCCCAGCAGGGCGGACGGCATCCGCGCTCGCGCCGTCCACAGGCTTTCACGACAGTCGTCCCTGCGCGTCACTCTCCCCTCGTCCATCGACGACGCGAAGGGACGGGAGTGCGTCCGGGGACCTCGTCCTGTGTCCCTGGGCGTCGCCTATCGACAGCAGATGGGCGTCGCGTAGGGACGGAGGAGTTCCGGCTGTCCGTTCACGACCAGCCGTCGGCGGCCTGCGCCCAAGGCCCGACGCGGACCTCGGCACCGTCGAGCACGTCGAGCTCGACGTCCAGCCCGGCGGGACCGCCGGCTCCCGGCGAATCGTCCGGGTACGCCGGCTGCAGCGGGACGGGCGCGGCGCCGGGCACGGCGGTGACGTCGACGGCGGTCGTGACGTCGGGGTCGTTCGCGGTCGACATGGCGCGCCACTGCACGGTGGCCAGTGCCCGCTCGCCGGCGGGCACGACGACCCGGCCGGGCACGACGCCGGGCGCCGCGGCGACCACGCGCACGTCCTCCTGCGGCTTGCCGTCGGCGTTGCGGAACACGAGCAGCGGCACGCCCTCGAGGGCGCACGGGTCGCCGGACACGTTCTCCGCGCGCACGGCGAGGTACCGGCTGCCGGCCGCGGCGTCGGGGGTGCCGAGCGTCAGGCGCAGGTCGTCGCCCGTGCAGGCGGGGGCGTCGTGGTCGGCGGGCCAGGGCTCGGCGCCGTCGGGCAGCGGCACGGTGTGCGGCACGGTCCTCGGCGGCTCCAGCCCCGCGACCCACCCGGTGAGGGGCTCCCCGCCGCCGGTGACGGTGAACCCCGTCGGCGTCACGACCGACGCCTCGTCGGCGGACTCGAGCCCGGCGCCCACGTCGCCGGGGCCGGCCGCGTCCTGCGCGAGGGTGACGTCGAGCGCGCTCGGCGACGCCTGGTTCCAGGTGAAGACGACGCCGGTCACGCCGGGCATCTCGACGGTGTCCGCCAGGAGCCGGGCGGTCGCCTCCCGCGGCACCAGGCCGAACTCGTAGGCGATCGCGCCGTCCGCGGTGCGCAGGCTCTGCCCGGCACCAGCAGAGGCGTCGTCGCGCTCCTCGAGCAGCGCGGCCGCTGCGACCAGCGTGCGCCCGTCCGGGACGACGACGGCCGTGTCGTCGACCGATGTCGCGCCCGCCGCGCGGAGCTCGAACGCCGTCGCGACCGGGCCGGCGCCGGGGGACGAGCCGTCCGCCGTCGCGCCGTCGCCCCCGGCGGCGACGTGCAGGCGGACGGGGGCGTCGTCACCGCCACCGTCACCGCCGGCGGTGACCGTGACGTCGAGCACGAGCGGCGCGCCCTCGTCCGGCTCGGGCAGGCGGGCGGCGACCGCGGCCGCGTCGGCGGCCCGCTGCGCGTCGGCGGGGGCCAGCGCCGGGTCGAGCTGCACTACGAGCTGTACGTACGTGGACTCGTCCGCGGACCGCCACCCCAGCGGCAGGTCGCCCTCGGCCTGCACCTCCAGGACGCCGGGGACGGCCTCCATCTGCTCGACGATGCCGCGCACCGGCTGGCGCAGGCCGTCCCACGGCCGCCAGACGAGCCCGCCGACGACGAGCACCGCGAGCACTGTGAGGACGAGGGCGCGAGTGCGGGTCACGGCGTGATGGTGCCAGACGCCGGGCGGTCACGGGTGCGCGCGCCGTGCGCGCCCCGGGGAGGGCCTTTCCCGGGGCGGATGAGAACGTCCACATGACGGGTCGCGTGCTACTCCCACGACACCGACCTGGTGCTCCACCTCACCGAGTGGGAGGAGTTCCGCGCCCTCGACCCGGCGGCGCTAGAACCCGCGAGGTTTCGACAAGCTCAACCGACGAACGCCTCGAGCTCGGCGCGCGGCACCTGGCGACGGGAGCGGACGAGCTCCTCGACGTCGTCCATGCGCTCCCAGACGTTCACGGCCATGCCGGCCTGCACCTCGCCGTCGCGCAGCCAGAACGCGACGAGCTCGCGGTCCTCGGTCGAACCGCTGATGAGGATCTCGTGGTCGGCGCGCGGGTCGACGAAGCCCTTGTACTCCATGCCGACCTCGTACTGGTCGCTGAAGAAGTAGGGGAGCACGTCGAACGTGGCGTCGTCGCCGAGCAGGGTGCGGCCGGCGTGCGCGCCGGTGTCCTGCGCCACCGCCCAGTGCTCCACGCGCAGCGGGCGGCGGTAGTGCACGGACGGGACGGACGCGATGTCCCCGGCGGCGAGGACGTCGGGCGCGGACGTGCGCAGCGCGCCGTCCACGACGATCCCGCCGCCGAGGTCGCGCGAGCGCAGCTCCAGCCCCGCCGCCGAGGCGATGCCCACGTTCGGCGTGACGCCCACGCCGACCACCACGAGGTCGGCCTCCAGGTGCGTACCGTCGGCGAGGTCCACGCCGGTGACCCGGCCCGACTCGCCGCTGAACCGCACGACGTCACCCCGGTGCCGCACCACGCCCCGGTCGTCGTGCAGGCGCCCGTACAGCGCCCCGAGCTCCGGCCCGAGCGTCCGCTCCAGCGGATGCGCCGTCTGGCCCACGAGGCACACGTCGAGCCCGAGCATCCGCGCGGACGCCGCCACCTCGGTGCCGATCCAGCCGTCCCCGACGACGACCAGCTTGCCCTCGCCCTCGAGCGACGCGGGGAGCAGGACCGCCGTGAGCAGGTCGGCGTCGTCGACCGTGCGCAGCTTGTGCACCCCGATGAGGCTGCGCCCCGGCACCTTGAGGGCGCGCGGGGTGGAGCCGGTCGCGAGCAGCAGCCGCGAGTACCCGAGCGTCGACCCGTCGGCGAACGTGACCTCGTGGTCGCCCGGTGCGACGTCGACCACGGTGGTGAGCGTGCGCAGGTCGATGCCGTGGTCGTCGTACCAGCCCGCCTTGAGCGGGTAGATCACGTCCGCCTCGGCCTGCCCCCGCAGGTAGTCCTTGGACAGTGGCGGGCGCTCGTACGGGCGGTGTCCCTCGGAGGTGACGACGACGACGTCGACGGTCTTGTCCTTGTCCCGCACCGCCTCGACGGCCCGGGCCGCGGCCAGCCCTCCTCCGACGACGACGATGGGCTCGGTGGGCGACGACGTGGGCATGGTGACTCCTGACCAGCGGGGACGATGGCTGCCGTCCCTGACGGTGCCACAGTTCGCCTGCGCTGGCGATCCTCAGGGCTGCTCGTGCACGGTCGCCATGGTGCGGGTCATGAGGCCGGGCGCGCGGGGCGCGACGCTCGTATGTCCGCCGTACGACGCGGCGAGCCCGCGCACGTGCTCGAGCCGCACCCGGTCGCCGTCCTCGTCCTGGCCCAGCACGTGCGCGCGGACGACGAGGCGCACGCGAGTCCCGGCCGCCCGGACCGCGTCGGAGAGGATCCGCTGCAGGTGGGGGCGTCCCGTGCCGAACGTCGCGGGCAGGTCGTCGCCACCGGCCCGGACGCTCTGCTCCTCGAACAGCGCGGTGCCGGGCGGGAGCGACCGAGAACGACAAGAGGCCCTCCGCCCAGCATTGCTGCTGGTCAGAGGGCCTCTCGGCTGGTCGGGGTGACAGGATTTGAACCTGCGACCTCTTCGTCCCGAACGAAGCGCGCTACCAAGCTGCGCCACACCCCGAAGGACTTGCCCCACGCATCAAGAACCTCGTCCTCGTGCGGAAGCCTGCTCAGAATAGCCGACGATCCGGCCTGGACGAAAACGAGATCCGGCTACCGGGCGGTGAAGGTGAGCAACGTCGCCTCGGGGCGGCATGCGAACCGCACGGGCGCGTACGGCGAGGTGCCCGCGCCGGCCGAGACGTGCAGCCACGTGGAGCCGTTCCCGCCCGTCTCGTCGGGCCGCGGGCCCGGCCAGCCGTGCAGGCCGCTGGCCCGTCGGCGGTCGATATCGCAGTTGGTGACGAGCGCGCCGAACCCCGGCACCCGCAGCTGGCCGCCGTGCGTGTGCCCGGCCAGGACGACGTCCGCGCCGTCGGCGTGCATCCGGTCGAGCACGCGGCGGTACGGGGCGTGGGAGACGCCCAGGTGCAGCACGGCGTCGCGGGTTGAGCCTGTCGAAGCCTCGCTGGTTGAGCCTGTCGAAACCCGGGTTTCGACAGGCTCAACGGGCGGGCCGGGGAACTCGTCGCGGTCCAGGTGCGGGTCGTCGACGCCCACCAGCGACAGCAGCCGGCCGTCGGCCTCGACGACGTCGCGCCGGTTGGTGAGGTCCTTCCATCCGGCGGCGAGCATTGCGTCGGCCAGCTCGCCGGCCGGCAGCTCCGGGGGGCGCGACGGCGCGACGCGGGCGTCGGGCAGCAGATAGCGCACCGGGTTCTTCGGCACGGGGGAGTAGTAGTCGTTCGAGCCCATGACGAACGCCCCGGACGCGGAGATGAGCAGCGGGGAGAGCGCGTGCAGCAGCGGTCCGAGCGAGTCGCGGTGGGCGAGGTTGTCGCCCGTGTTCACCACGAGGTGCGGCTCGAGCTCCGCGAGGGACCGCACCCACGCGATCTTCCGGTGCTGGGACGGCGTGAGATGCAGGTCCGACAGGTGCAGCACCCGCAGGTCAGGCTCGCCCGCCGGCAGTACGGGCACGGTCACCCGGCGCACGGTGAAGAGCTTGGTCTCCAGGTGGGCGTACGCGAGCCCCGCGAGTCCGGCCGCGACGACCCCGCCGGCCACCTGCCAGCCCCGCACCCCGGTCAGTTGTCGCTCCACGCGTCGCCGAGCGAGTCCCAGTCGCCCTCGGTGATGGCGTCCCACGCGGCGTCGGCGTCCGTCCGGCCGTCCTTGCCGTTGCCCTTGTCGTTGCCCTTGCCGTTGTCGCCCTTGTCGTCGTCGCGGTCCTCTTCGCCTTTGTCGTCGCCCTGGTCGTCCCCCTTGTCGTCCCCGCCGTCGTCGGGCGTGGTCGTCTTCGGGGCGGCGCCGATCAGCTTCGAGTCGGGGGCGCCGAAGTCCTCGGCGGGCAGTCCGGCGACCGCCTTGTCCATGTAGGTCTTCCAGGCGGGCGCCGCGATCGTGGAGCCGTACAGCACGCGGTAGTACTTGCCGTTCACGACGTTGCCATCCGTATGGTTGTCGTTCACCTTGTCCGCGTTGCCCACCCACACCGATGTGGACAGGTTGGGCGTGAAGCCGGTGAACCACGTCTGCGCGGACAGCTGGGAAGTACCGGTCTTGCCGGCCACCGGGCGCCCGTCGGACAGGCCGCCGAGCTCGCGGGCGGTGCCCGAACCGGAGAAGACCTTCTCCATCGCGTACACGACGGTGTTGGCGATGTTCGCCGGCAGGGCGTCCTTGTCGCAGTTCGCGTCCGGGACGTCGTAGTCCTTGTCCCCGGGGCCGGTGATGCCCGTGATGGCGATCGGCGAGCAGTAGGTGCCGCCGCTGGCGAGCGTGGCGTAGGCGGCGGCCTGGTACAGCGGCGTGGACTCCTGCGTGCCGATGATCATCGGTGCCAGGATGTCGATGTCATCCTCCTCCGGAGCGGTCACCACCCCGCCGCTGCCCCCGTTGTGGACCGAACGGGTGGGCCGGAAGCCGATGTCCCAGGCGGTGCTGCGCAGGTCGCACAGGTTGAGCTGGAACCCCATCGCCGCGTAGGCGGTGTTGACAGACTCGTAGGTCGCCTCGAGGGCAGAGATGTAGCCGACCTCGACGCCCTCCGAGTTCGCCGGAGCCCACGGCTCTGCCGCCTGGAGATTCCCGACGCACGGCGTCTGGAAGTCCTGCGGCCAGCGCGCCGTCTTCGTCGCGTTCACGCGCTCGCTCAGGGTGTGGCCCTCCTTGAGCCACTGGGCCAGCACGAACGGCTTGAAGTTCGAGCCCACCTGGAAGCCGCCGGACGCGCCGTGCGTCGGGTCGGCCGAGTAGTTCACGCGCGTGGTGCGCCCCTCGCTGCCCGCCGACGGGGTGTAGGGGATGTTCTGCGCCATGGCCCTGATCTCGCCCGTGCCGGGCTCCACGGAGACGACGGCGGACTGCAGCTTGCTGGAGTCGTCGGCCGGGACGGCGTCCTTGACCGCCGCGGCGGCGGCCTTCTGCTTCTTGGGGTCCAGCGTGGTGTGGATCTCCAGGCCGCCGCGGTAGAGCAGCGCCTGGCGCTCTGCCTTGGTCTCGCCGAACACCGGGTTGGTGACGATCTCCTTGGTGACGTAGTCGCAGAAGAACGCGGAGTCCTTCGCGGCGCTGCAGCCGATCTCGACCGGGTTGACGTCGAGCGTCTCCTTGATCGTCTTGGCCTTCGCCTCGTCGCGCTCTTCCGTGGAGATATAGCCCAGCTTCCACATGTTCTGCAGCACCAGGTCGCGGCGCTCCTTGGCCTCGTCCGGGTTGACCGTCGGGTCGAAGCGGCCCGGGGACTTGGTGATGCCGGCGATGGTGGCCGCCTCGACGACGCTCAGCTCGGAGGCGCTCTTGGAGAAGTAGTAGCGGGCCGCGGCCTCGACGCCGTAGACGCTGCGCGAACCGAACTGGGCGGCGTTGAGGTAGCCCTGGAGGACCTCGTCCTTGCTCATCGACTTCTCGATCGCGATGGCCATCTTGGCCTCGGTGAGCTTGCGGGCGATCGAGTCCTCGCTGGCCTGGATGACGCCGAACGGGTCGTCGTCCTGCAGGGCCTGGTCGATGAGCATGTTCTTCACATACTGCTGCGTCAGCGTCGACGCGCCCTGCGTCGCGTGCCCGGCGAAGTTGTTCGCGAGCGCGCGAGTCATGCCCTGCACGTCGATGCCGCCGTGCTCGTAGAAGCGCTCGTCCTCGATCGAGATGACGGCTTTCTGCATCGGCTCTGCGATCTCGGCCAGCGGCACCACGATGCGGTTCTGCGCGTAGAACGTGGCGAGCAGCTTGCCGTCGGCCGCGTAGATCCGCGACTGCTGCGACATCGGCCGCGGCTCGAGCTCCGCGGGGACCTCGTCGTAGATGGCGATGGTGCTGTCCGCCGCGGCATCGGCCCCGGCGACCACCGGGATGACGAGTCCGGCGGCGAGCACACCGCCTACACCTGCCGCGAGGACGAACGCGAGCAGCAGCGCCACGAGCTGCGTCGCGGGCATCGTGCGGGTGATGCGACGAGGGTCGGATTTGGCCATGCCCACCAGGGTAAGGGTTGGGGCTGTCTCAGCACGGCCGGGCGGCCGCGTCCCGCTGTGCAGGTTCTGTGGACCGGTGGTGGTTACGATCGCCGCATGGCTACCACGTGGGAGTACGCGACCATCCCCCTGCTGATCCACAACACCAAGGCGATCCTGGACCAATGGGGGGCAGACGGCTGGGAGCTCGTCCAGGTCGTCCCCGGCCCCGACAGCACCAACCTGGTCGCCTACCTCAAGCGACCCTCCGGCGAGCAGTGATGAGCACCTCAGGACCCGAGGCCCGCCTCGCCGAGCTCGGCATCTCGCTGCCCGACGTCGCCGCGCCCGTCGCGAGCTACGTCCCGGCCGTCCGGTCCGGGCACTACGTCTACACGGCGGGCCAGCTGCCCTTCGTCGACGGCGCGCTGCCCGTCACCGGCAAGGTCGGCGCCGGCGACGGGCTCGTCTCGCCGGACGTCGCCGCGGACCTGGCACGCACCAGCGCGCTCAACGCCCTGGCCGCGGTGCGGTCGCTGGTGGGCTCGCTGGACGCCGTCGCCCGCGTCGTGAAGGTCGTGGGTTTCGTCGCCTCCGACCCGTCGTTCACCGGCCAGCCGGGCGTCCTCAACGGCGCGTCCACCGTGCTCGGCGAGATCTTCGGCGACGCGGGCGTGCACGCGCGTTCGGCCGTCGGCGTCGCGGTGCTGCCGCTGGATGCTCCTGTCGAGGTGGAGCTGATCGTGGAGCTCGCCTGATTCTCTGGTTGCGGCCGTAACTCTCGGGTTACGGCCGCGGGTGGGGACGAGGTTCTTCGCCCGGTCGCGTTCACGCGCCCCAAGGGGCGCTCCACTTCGGGAGATCTACGACCGGGCGAAGAACCTCGTCCCCACCCGCTCCTACATCATCTTCCGCGCCGCGTCAGGTCCTCTTGTGTCCCCAGGCGTCGCGGAAGACGTCGCGGTAGGCGACTTCCAGGGACGGACGTCGCGGCCGCCGGTCGACCTCTGTCCCTGGGCGTCGCCGATGACGGCGAGGTAGCGGCCGCGGAGGGACGTCAGTCCTGGCGCCTAGCCCGCAGGTCGCGTGGCGGGCCGAAGGCGAGGCGGGCGCCGCGTCGTCGTCGGGCATCGCGACTGCGAGCCGACAGTCCGAGCAGGCGGAAGGGGCGTTCTTCGCCCGGTCGTAGATTTCCCGAAGTGGATCGCCCCTTGGGGCGCGTGAACACGACCGGGCGAAGAACGCCCCTTCCGCCTGCGGCCGAAACCGAGGTGACGGACCGGTGGTTTCGACAGGCTCAACCAGCGATTAGTGACAGGCTCAACCAGCGATCAGTGACAGGCTCAACCAGCGCCCGACCAGCGGCTCAGCGAGCCCGACGCTCCAGGCGGTCGATGTCGAGCAGCACGACGGCGCGGCCCTCGCGGCGGACCCAGCCGCGGGTGGCGAAGTCGGCCAGCGCCTTGTTGACGGTCTCGCGGGAGGCGCCGACGAGCTGGGCGAGCTCCTCCTGCGTGAGGTCGTGCGCCACGCGGATGCCGTCGTCGTTCGGCTCGCCGAAGCGGGACGAGAGGTCGAGCAGCGCCTTGGCGACGCGGCCGGGCACGTCGGAGAAGACGAGGTCGGCCAGGGTCTCGTTGGTGCGGCGCAGGCGGCGGGCCAGCGCTCCCAGCAGCGTCGTGGCGACGCTGGGGTGCGCGGCGATCCAGTGCACGAGCGCGTGGTGCCGCAGCTCGTAGACGAGCGCGTCGGACACGGACGACGCCGTCGCCGTGCGGGGGCCCGGGTCGAACAGCGACAGCTCGCCGAACATCTCACCGGGACCGAGGATCGACAGCAGGTTCTCCCGGCCGTCGCTCGACCGGCGGCCGAGCTTGATCTTTCCCTGCGCGATGACGTAGAGCCGGTCGCCGGGCTCGCCCTCGCGGAAGAGAACGTCCCCACGGGTGAGCTCGACCGGGACCATGGACTCGAAGAGCGCCTTCGTCTCCTCGGATTCCATGTCCGCGAAGAGAGGGGCGGAGAGCACGACGGTGTCGTCCACAGGATTCCTCACGTGGTTCAGGGGCGGCCTTTCCCGGGGTGGGGCGGGTCGTCCGGGGGTTGTCAAGAGGATGTGTTCCGGTTCTCAGTCTGCCTCACCACACCAAATCGCGTCGCCTCGGTGGGGTCCTGACCGCGCGGTCCTGGGCCCGTCGCCGCTCGACCGACGGCCGTCGGACGGGGTGGCTAGGCTCCAAGACGTGCCGACGAAGCCCACGACCACGCCCGCCAGTGACGAGACCCCGACCGGTGAGTCCCGGGTGGCGCTCGTGCGCCGGGCTCGCAGGATCGACCGCGAGCTGGCGGCCACGTATCCGGACGCCCGAGCGGAGCTGGACTTCACCACGCCCCTGGAGCTGCTGGTGGCGACGGTGCTCTCGGCCCAGACCACGGACGTGCGCGTCAACGCGACCACGCCCGCCATCTTCGCCCGGTACCCGGACGCCGCGGCCTACGCGGGCGCCGACCCGGCGGAGATGGAGGAGCTGTTCAAGCCCCTCGGCTTCTTCCGGGCCAAGACGCGGTCGGTCATCGGGCTGGGGCAGGCGCTGGTCGAGAGGTTCGACGGCGAGGTCCCGGCGCGGCTGGACGACCTGGTGACGCTGCCCGGGGTGGGTCGTAAGACGGCGAACGTGGTGCTCGGCAACGCCTTCGGGGTGCCGGGCATCACCGTGGACACGCACTTCGGCCGCCTGGCGCGGCGCTTCGGCTGGACCACGTCAGAGGACCCGGTCAAGGTCGAGCACGAGGTGGGTGCGTTGTTCCCGAAGAAGGACTGGACGATGCTCAGCCACCACCTCGTGTGGCACGGGCGCCGGCGCTGCCACGCGCGCCGGCCGGCGTGCGGGGCGTGCCCGGTGGCTCGGTGGTGCCCGTCGTTCGGCGTGGGCGAGGTGGACCCGGTCGCGGCCGCGAAGCTGGTCAAGCCCGGCCCGCGCGGCTGATCCGCTGCTGGTTGAGCCTGTCGAAACCCGGCGCGGTTTCGACGAGCTCAACCGGCGGTGGGGGAGACGGCGTGCTGCAGCCAGTCGGCCAGCAGCGCGCCGAGCTCGTCGGGGGCCTCCTCGGGCAGGTAGTGCCCGGCGCCTTCCAGCAGCTCGAACCGGAAGTCGCGCGCGAGCGCCGCGCCGTCGACGCCCGCGTGCTGCGGATCGAGGAACCCGTCGAGCCGGCCGTGCACCTGGAGCACCGGGACGTCGACCGGCTGCCGGACGGCGGCCAGGTACCGCCGCCCGTCCGGGCGCGGGGTGGAGCGCACCATCCAGCGCAGCGACTCCATCACGGTGTGCGCGGCGAACGGGATCCGCATCACCGTCCGGTAGAGCTCGAGCGCGTCGGCGCCGAGGGGGCGGGCGGCGCCGTCGCGCAGCACGCGCGCCACCATGTCGCCGTCCGTGAGCCGGCGCTCGGGCAGGGTGGGCAGCTGGTAGAGCGCGAGCTGTCGGCGCGCCACCGGGGTCAGGAGCTGGCGGCCCGACACGTGGAGTCGCCCCGGGTGGGGCGACGACACGGCGGCCACCCCGGCGGTGACGGCCGGCTGCAGCCGCGCCATCGACCAGGCGATCACGCCCCCCGTGCCGTGCCCGATCACGACGGCCCGGGCGTGGCCCAGCGAGCGCACCACGCCCGCGACGTCACTGGTGCTGGTGAGGACGTCGTAGCCCGACGGCGGCTTGTCGGAGGCGCCGACGCCGCGCAGGTCCATCGCCGCGACCCGGAAGCCGGCGGCGGCGAGGCTCTCGACCTGGTGGCGCCACGCCCACCAGAACTGCGGGTAGCCGTGCAGCAGGACGACAAGAGGGCGGCGGTCGCCGTTCGACCGGTCGGGGCCGGCGAGCGCCACGTGGAAGCGCGCCCCGTTGGCGGGCACGAGCTCGTGCCGCCAGGGCCCGTCCACGAGGGCGCTGGAGAAGTCGCTGGAGTCCGACATCGCGGTCACCGGACGAACCTACCCGCTGTGCGGCGCCGGGGCCGGGGAGGGCGCGCGGCGGTCAGCGGGCCGGGGCGCGCCCGGCGGCGCCGTCGCCGGCGTTGTCCGCCGAGGTGCCGACCCCGTCCGGGTTCTCGGCGGGACGAGGCTCCTTGGGCGGGTCGAACCGGTAGCCCACGTTGCGGACGGTGCCGATGAGCTGCTCGTGCTCGGGGCCGAGCTTGGCGCGCAGGCGCCGCACGTGCACGTCCACCGTGCGGGTGCCGCCGTAGTAGTCGTACCCCCAGACCTCCTGCAGCAGCTGGGCGCGGGTGAACACGCGGCCTGGGTGCTGCACGAGGTACTTGATGAGCTCGAACTCCTTGTACGTGAGGTCGATCGGGCGACCGCGCAGCCGCGCGGTGTAACCGCCGGCGTCGATGGCGAGCTCGCCCGCGGCGATCTCCTGCGGGCCGTCGTCCACGGGCCCGTGGGCCGAGCGCTCGATCACGAGCCGCAGCCGCGCCTCGACCTCGGCGGGAGACGCCGTCTCCAGCAGCAGGTCGTCGACACCCCACTCGTGCGTGACGACGGTCAGGCCGCCCTCGGTGAGGACGAGCACGAGGGGCACCGTGAGGCCCGTGGCGTGCAGCAGGCGGCACGTGGTGCGCGCCGCGACGAGGTCGCGCCGCGCGTCGAGCAGGACGATGTCAGAGTCGGGGGCGTCCACCAGCGCGGACGGTTCCATGGGCAGCACACGGACCTTGTGGTTCAGCAGGCCCAGCGCGGGCAGCACCTCGACGGACCCGCCCGCCGCGGGGGTGAGGATCAGCAGCTGGGCCACCGGCACCTCCTCCCGGGTCGTCGGACGGTTCGTTCGACAGCGTCCGACGAGGTGCGTCCGCCAACGTACCGCGGCTGGGGTGTTGGTCACACCACATCCGACCCGGTCGACCGACCAGGTCCCCGAAGTGTGCCTCGAACCATGTTGCGGGCGCGTTAAGGGCCGGCGACCGGACTGTGTCGTGGGAGATCCGGGTCACGGGACGCCCGGTCGTGGAGATCCGGGCACGAGGCGTGCCGCGCGGTCTGGGACACTCGTCGTCGTGACCGTGACCACCCGTGCCGTCTGGACGGCCGTCCTCTCTGCCGTCGTCGCGGCCGCGGCCTCGCTCGGGTCCCTCGGGATCCTGCCCCTGACCGCCGTTGCGGCGGCCCTGGTGCTGCTGCTCGCGATCGGCTGGGCGCCGCTGCTGCGGCTGCCCGCCCCCGGGGGGACGACCGTGGTGGTCGGAGCTGCGGGGCTCGGGGCCGTCGCGGTGGCCTGGGCCACCAGCGGCGAACCGGTGCTGCGCAACGTGCCGATCGTGCTCGCGATGGCCCTCGTGCTGGCGTTCGTCGCGGAGATGCTGCGCCGCGGGGGGCGGCCCCGGCTCGTGGAGTCGGTGAGCGGCACCGTCAGCGGCGCCGTCGTCGCCGTCTGCTCCTGTGGATGGGTGGCCGTGGGCCGCTCGGAGGCGGGCGCCTCGCTCGTCGTGGTCGCCGCCGCGGGCCTGGCGGTCGCGGCAGCCGTGTCCGCGCTGCCGGTGGCGCGCGGGTGGGCGGGGTCGCTCGTGGGCGTGGTGCTCGGCGGCGTGGCCGCCGGGGGAGCGGGCTTCCTCGTCCCGTCCATCGACCCGGTGAGCGGTCTCGTCGCGGGGGTCGTGACCGGGCTCGTGGTCGCGGTGCTGCGCCTGCTGTTCGAGCGTCAGCCCGCGCTGACCAGCCGTCGCGCCGTGCTCGCGGCCGTGACGACCCCCGTCGCCGTCGCCGGCATCCTCGTGTTCGTCGTCGGGCGGCTCGTCGTCGCCTGACCGCTCACCACGAGGGCGGGCCGGCGTCAGGCCTGCGGCTCGGGCGGAGTCTGCCGGACGGCCTCGCCGGCGAGTTCGATCCGCACGGTCTTGGACACGAGGACGCCGCCGGCCTCGAGGGCGACGTTCCAGGTCAGGCCGTACTTCTCGCGCTCGAAGTCGGCGCTCGCGTTGAAGCCGAAGATGTCGTTGCCGAACGGGTCACGACGTGCGCCGCCGAACTCGGCGTCGAGAGCGATGGGGTGCGTGACCCCGCGGATCGTGAGGTTCCCGTGCAGCACGAACTTCGCCGACGTGCGGTCGACCGTGCGGGGGAGGGCGCCGCGACCGGGCGCGCGCCCCTTGAGCCGGGCCCACGAGAACATCGGGTCCTCCTCGGTGCGCCACGCGATCCCGGTGCTGCGGAATTCGATGGTCGGGTAGTTCTCGACGTCGAGGAAGTCGGGGCTGCGCAGGTGCGTGTCCCGGTCCGGGCTGTGCGTGGTGATCGTCGCGGTCTCGAGCGTCGCTGAGACCGACGACTGCAGCGGGTCCTCCGCGACGTGGATCGTGGCGGTGCCGACGGGGAACTCGCCCCGCACAGGGCTGACCATCATGTGCATCGCAAGGAAGCCCAGGCGCTTGTGCGCCTCGTCGAGCAGGTACGTCCCCGCCGCAGGGATGACGAGGTCGTTCCAGGTCCGGGTGGGCGCAGTCATGGGTAGTTCTCCGGAATCGCGACGGCGGTCGGCCCGCGCCCGCGCAGCGGCAGGGGGGCCTCGGGCATGTGCGTCCCTGCGGCTCGTGCGGCAGGGCGTCACGGGATGCTTCAACGTTCAAGCTACGGCACCAGGGGTGCCTGACCGGAGTGTTTCCTGGCGTTGGTGGCGGGGGTCACAAGGGGCAGAGCGGGGCCCGTCGGTGGGCTCAGTAGACGAGGGCCTGTGCGCCGGGGCGCAGCACCTCCTCGGTGAAGACGGCGGCCCCGGCGATGCGCACGCCGGGCAGGACGTCGTCGGCCGTGAGGTCGCGACGCGCGGCGCACTGGGTGCACAGGGTGACGGAACCTGCGGCGAGGACGGCGTCGAGCAGGTCCGCCGCCGGGGCGGCGTGGTCCAGGGCCAGCTCGGCGGCGCGGCCGGGGACGGCGAACCACGCGGCCTCGCCGGTGAGCCACAGGCTCACCTCCGCGCCCGCCGCGGCGGCCGTGGCCGCCACCGTCAGGGCCTGGTTCGCGGCCTCCGGCCGGTCCCGCCCGGACGTGGTCTTGATCACGAGAGAGCGTGTGGACGCGCTCGAGGTGGTGGACGTCATGACCGGCGACCCTACTCACGCCACCTTGGCGGTGGGTGATAAGGGGAGGGGCTGGGTAGGATCGCCGCATGTCGATCCATGCTCTCGAGGCAGTGTTTACCGGTCTGCTGGTCGTCGTGACGATCGCGATCATCTGGTTCTCCGGGTACGTCGTCTACAAGCTGTTCCAGGGCCAGCGCTGATGCCCTTCGCCTTCCCCGAGGGCCTCGCGCCCGAGGTCTATCCGCTCGCGTGGCTCGTGGGCCGGTGGCAGGGCGAGGGCGTCGTCGAGTACCCCGGCATCGACGAGACGCCGTTCGTCCACGAGCTCGTCTTCGACCACGACGGCGGCCCGTACCTGCGCTTCGAGTCCACCCTGCGCGTGCGGTCGGCCGCGGCCGCGGCCGCCGACGGCGAGGGCGAGCCGGGCGACGACGAGCCGGGCGACGACGAGCCCGACACCGTCTGGTCGACGGAGACCGGCTACTGGCGCGTCTCCAGCGAGCGCCCCGAGGGGCTCGAGGACGACCGGCACGCGCTTGAGGTGCTCGTCACCGACGCGTCGGGCCGGCTGTCGCTCTTCCTGGGGGTCGCCGGCAACGGCCGCATCGACCTCGCCACCGACTTCGTCGCCCGCACCTCCACCGCCGCCGAGGTCACCGCTGCCAAGCGGCTCTACGGCCTGGTCGAGGGCCGGCTCATGTGGGTCGAGGAGCTGGCCGCGTTCGGCCACCCCCTCGGCTCGTACGCCTCCGCCCAGCTGGACCGCGTCACCGAGGAGTCCTGATGGACAACAGCCCCCTGCTCAACCGCCACGGCGCGGTGCCCGCGTCCGGCCCCGACGCCGGCGTGGCCTGGCACTACGGCGACCCTGTGGCCGAGCAGCGCGCGCTCGCCCGCGGCGGGGCGGTCGTGGACCAGTCCCACCTCGGCGTCGTGCGGGTGGCCGGGCCCGACCGCCTGTCCTGGCTGCACTCGATCACGTCGCAGGACGTGCAGGCGCTGCCGCCGCGCACCTCCACGGAGCTGCTGGTGCTCTCGCCCCAGGGGCACGTGGAGCACGCCGCGGGCGTCGTCGACGACGGCGAGGCCACCTGGCTGATCACCGAGGGTGACCACGCCGCCCCGCTCGCGGCCTGGCTCGACCGGATGAAGTTCATGATGCGGGTGGAGATCGCCGACGTCTCGGGCGAGTACGCGGCGATCGGCGAGCCCGTCGCCGCCGAGGCGGCCGAGGGCGAGCCCGTGACCTGGTGGGACACCTGGCCGCGCGTCGCCGACGGCGGCACCCGCTACGGCCCGCCCGAGTCGGAGCACCCCGGCGCGGACCGCCCGTGGCGGCTCGTCCTCGTGCCGCGCGCGGAGCTCGAGACCGCCGTCGCCGAGCGCGAGGCTGCGGGTTGGAAGCTCGCCGGCACCTGGGCCACCGAAGCCCTGCGCGTCGAGGCCTGGCGTCCTCGGCTGGCCCACGAGGTCGACCACCGCAGCGTGCCGCACGAGCTCGACTGGCTGCGCACCGCCGTTCACCTGCACAAGGGCTGCTACCGCGGACAGGAGACCATCGCGCGGGTGCACAACCTCGGCCGCCCGCCGCGGCGCCTGGTGCTGCTGCATCTCGACGGCTCCCAGCACGTGGTCCCCGAGGCCGGCGCACAGGTGTTCCTGGACGGCACCGACGGGCGTGCCGTCGGGACCGTGACCACGGTCGCCCGGCACCACGAGCTGGGGCCGGTCGCGCTCGCCGTCGTCAAGCGGTCCGTCCCCGACGACGCCGAGCTGACCGTGGCCGGCGACGTCGGCGGGCAGGAGCTCCGGGTCGCTGCGGCGCAGGAGCTGGTCGTCCCCGGCGACGGGGTCTCGGCCGACCGTCCCGAGGCGCACGGGCCGCTCGCCCGTGGCCTCACCCCACGCGGACCGGACGCGCCGCAGAGCCTGCTGTGAGCGGACGCCCGTGAGCGACGAGCCGGCGGCGCGTCCCGCGGGCGAGCTCGCCCGGGCGGCGCTGCGCACCATGCGGCGCCGCATCCGGGTGCGCCAGGGCTGGCGACGTGCCCGGACCTCCTTCTGGCCGATCGTCCAGGCGTCGCTGGCCGCCGGCGTCGCCTACGGGTTCGCGTCCTACGTACTGGGCCATCAGCAGCCGTTCTTCGCTGCCGTCGCCGCGTGGGTCTGCCTCGGGTTCAGTTTCGACCGCGACCTGCGCCGCGTGGCGGAGGTGGCGGTCGGCGTCGCGCTCGGCGTCGGCCTGGGCGACCTGCTGGTGCACCTCATCGGGTCGGGCTGGTGGCAGCTGACGGTGGTCATGGCGATCTCCGCTCTGCTCGCCCGGTTCATCGACCGCGGCGCGCTGCTGGCCACGCAGGCCGGCGTGCAGGCGATCGTCGTCGTCGGGCTCCCGGCCGCGGTCGCCACGGGGGGAGCGATCGGTCGGTGGACGGACGCGCTGGTCGGGGGCGCGATCGCGCTGCTCGTCGCCCTGCTGACCCCGGGCGACCCGCGTCGGCGCCTGCGGGCCCTCGCCGAGGAGGCGACGGACGAGCTCGCCATCGTGCTGGAGGCCGTCGCCCGCGGGCTGCGCGACGCCGACGAGGACGACATCGCCGGCGCGCTCGTGCGCGGTCGGGCGGCCGAGACCGTGCTCGCGGACTGGCGCGAGCTCGCGCGCAAGTCGCGGGAGATTGCGCGCGTGAGCGTCAACCGCGTGCACCGGGGCGAGATCACCCGTCTCGCCTCCCAGGCCGTGCTGATCGACCGGGCGATGCGCAGCGTGCGCGTGCTGGCCCGCCGCGCCCCGGCGGCGCTCCAGTCGACGGGGCCCGCACCGGACGGCGGCACGGACAGGGTCGACCATGGCTCCGACGACGGGGGCGTCGACGCCGGCGCGGAGGTCCGCCATCCGGTCGCGGACCTCGTGGATCGGTACGCGGGCGGGGCGCGGCTGCTCGCGAGCGCGCTGGGGGCCGGCATCGACCCGGCCCGGGCGCGCGAGGCGCTGTCGGCCGTCGCCGCCGACGCCGACCCCCGCGTCCTCGGGGAGGGGTACTGGCAGGTGCAGTCCCTCGCGCTGCTGCTGCGGTCGCCGCTGGTCGACACCCTCGAGGCCGCCGGCATGACGCCCGAGGCCGCCCGCGCCACCCTCCCCGAGCTCTGACGCCGAGGAGCCCAGACCCCCGGCGGGGTAGTGCGGATCTCCGCGAGGTAGTCCGAAACCTCGCGAGGTAGTCCGAAACCTCGCGAGGTAGTCCGAAACCTCGCGAGGTAGTCCGAAACCTCGCGAGGTAGTCCGAAACCTCGCGAGGTAGTCCGAAACCTCGCGAGGTAGTGCGGATCTCCGCGGGTAGTCCGGGATCGCGCGAGGTAGTTCGGGCGCTCAGCGCGTCTCGACGAGGTCCGTCTTGTCGGCCAGGAGCTGGTGGGTGAGCTGCTCCACGAGCTCGTCGACCTCGGGCTCGTCGCCGCCGGGCCATTCGGCCACGTAGCGCTGCAGCCGTCGCCGTTCGGCGTCGCGGATCGCCTCGGCGGCGGCGTCGCCGGCTGGTGTGGCCACGACGGTGTCGCCGTCGATCTCGACGAGCCCGCGTGCCCTGAGCCCTTCAGCGACCTGGCGCACGGTGTCCTCTGAACGCGCGGTGTGTTCCGCCATGAGCTTCACCGAGCGCTTCCGTTTGAGGGAGACGCGCGTGACCATCCAGGCCTCCGCGGGCGTGAGGCCCGAGTCGGAATCGACCAGCTCGTAGACGCGCAGCGGGTCCAGCTTGCCCACGCGACGCCACAGGATCAGTCGCAGCTCGTCGAGGGACGTGCGCCCCGAGCCGAGGGCGAACGACGCGCCCGCGGCCTGCCCGGCGCTCGCGGGGCCGCCGCCGCGGGTGGAGGTGCGCAGCTCGACCTCGGGGAGCAGCCACGTCAGCAGGAAGCCGAGCGCCGCCACCGGCACGGCCCACAGGAACACCACGTGCAGGGCCCCGGCGTAGGCGTCGAGGAACCAGTTCTGTACCTCGGGCGTGCACTGCCTGAGCGTGTCCGTGGACGCGGCGAGCGCGTCCGGGGCGCACGCACCCTGCGCAGACGACGGCACGGACGTGCGGAGCTCGGCCGTCAGGCGGCCCGAGAAGATCGTGCCGAAGACGGCGACCCCCACCGACGAGCCGATGGTGCGGAAGTACGTGGCGCCCGACGTCGCGGTGCCGAGGTCGCGGTAGCTGACGGCATTCTGCACCGCGATGACGAGCACCTGGGTCACCATGCCCAGCCCCGCGCCGAGCACGAACATGCTCAGCCCGGCCTGGAGCGACGTCGTGTCCCGACCCATGAGAGAGAGCAGGTAGAGACCGACCGACGTGGTCGCGGTGCCGAGGATCGGAAAGATCTTGTACCTGCCCGTACGGGAGATGAGCTGACCGGAACCGATGGACGTGATCAGCATGCCGAGCATCATCGGCGTCATCTCGAGGCCGGACTCGGTGGGCGTGGAGCCCTTGACGGTCTGCAGGTACAGCGGCAGGTAGGTGATCGCGCCGAACATCGCGAACCCGACGACGAATCCGACGACGGCCGTGACCGAGAAGACCTTGCTGTGGAACAGGCGCAGTGGCAGCACGGGTTCCGGCGCCCGTCGCTCGACGACGACGAACCCGATGAGCGAGGCCACGGCGAGCGCCACCATGGCGTAGACGGGCGCAGAGCTCCACCCCCAGGTGGTGCCGCCCAGGCTCGTCACCAGCACGATCGACGTCGAGACGGTGCCCAGCAGGATGATGCCGGCGTAGTCGACGCGCGGCTTGCGGCCGGTGTCGATGTGCGGCAGCACCGCTGCGACGACCAGAAGCGCGATCACGCCGATCGGGATGTTGATGTAGAAGACCCAGCGCCAGCTGAGGCTGTCGACGAAGAACCCGCCGAGCAGCGGGCCGGCGACGGACGAGACGCCGAACACCGCGCCGAAGAGCCCCTGGTACCGGCCGCGCTGCCGAGGCGGCACGACGTCGCCGATGATCGCCTGCGAGAGCACCATGAGGCCGCCGCCACCGATGCCCTGCAGTGCGCGCCATGCGATGAGCTGCACCATCGTCTGCGACGTGCCGGCCAGGATCGAGCCGACCAGGAAGATCACGATGCAGGTGATGAACAGCCCCTTGCGCCCGAACAGGTCGCCGAGCTTTCCCCACAGCACCGTGGTGGCGGTGCTCGCGAGCATGTAGGCCGTCACCACCCACGACAGGTGCTCCGCCCCGCCGAGGTCCGACGTGATCGTCGGGAGTGCCGTCGCGACGATCGTCTGGTCGAGGGCAGCGAGGAGCATCGCGAGCATGAGGCCGCCGAAGATGGCCCAGACCCGGCCCTGCGGCAGCGCCGGGGGATCGGCGGGCGGCGCGCTCTGTGCGGTCATGCTGTGCCCTCCCGGCGTCGGGCGGATCTCACCGCCCCGGTGCTTGAGCCTGCGTCGTCCTGAGCTTGTCGAAGGGTCGAACCACCCCGTCCTGCTTCGCAGGCTCGCACGGACTCCCGACGACGGCACGGTGAAGGCCGAGGTTGTACCCGGACTACCTCGCGCGATCTCGAGCTACCTCGCGGGACTCCGGACTACCTCGCGGGATCTCGGACTACCTCGGCGGAGGTGGGGCACGTCCAGCACCTGTTGTCATCGAGTAGTTGACGAGATACAGTACCTGTCGTGATGCAGCGAGATGAGGCTTCGACGGCGGACGACGCGTTCTCCGCCGACCTGCTGCGTGGTCACACCGACACGATCGTGCTCGCGACGCTGCGTCGCGGGGACCGCTACGGATTCGAGATCTACAAGGCGATCCGCCACGCCACGGGCGGGGCGCACGAGATCAAGGAGGCCACGCTCTACGCGACGTACCGCCGTCTGACCAAGGACGGGCTGGTCGAGGCCTACTGGGGCGACGAGTCCCAGGGCGGGCGCCGCAAGTACTACCGGATCACGGACGCCGGCCGCGCCGTCTACCAGCGCAACGTCGCGGCGTGGATCGCCACCCGCGACGTCATCGACGCCCTCCTCAGCACAGACAAGGACACCGACCGATGACCACCGTCCACCGACTCCTCGACGAGGCGTTCGCCGGCATCGAGCCGACCCTTGAGGTCCAGGACCTCAAGGAGGAGATCCGGGCGAACCTTGAGGCCCGGGCCGCCGAGCTGCAGGCCGGCGGCACCCCGCCCGACCCCGCCGCCCGCCGCGCCTTCGACGAGCTGGGCGACGTGCGCGAGCTCGTCGCCGACGCGCAGGCGGACGCCGACGCCCAGACCGGCGGCGTGCCGCGCACCCCCCTGCAGGAGGCGCTTGCGGCCGCCCAGCAGCAGCGCGTGCGCCCCAAGCCGGGCTTCGTCGTCGGCGTCGTGGTCGCGGCGCTGGCGGGAGTCGGCACGCTCGCCGTCGCGGGGGTGTCCGCGGCGGGCGTCTTCACCCTGCCCGCCGTCGCGGTCGCCGCGCTGCTGCTGACGGCGGCCAGCGCGGCCGGGTTCGTCGTCGGGTTCTCCGTCTCGCAGGAGACGACGACGAACCACCCGATGCCGTCCCGCCGCGCCGGGGGCTACTACCTGGCCACCGGCCTCGCGGCCTTCGGGCTGTTCCTGGTCGCGTTCGTGCTCCTCGGGACGTTCGCCCCGTGGGTGTACGTCGTGGCGGGCGCCGTGCTCGTCGTGGGCGTGACCCTGCTCGTCCTGCTCGGCGTCACCCAGACCAACCGGAAGAAGGCCTGGGTGCGGGACGTCGCGCGGGCGCAGGCGACCGACAACCAGTTCGGCCGCTTCGACCAGGACCCGGCCGCCGCCGCGCGGTTCGGCGTCTACACGGCCGTGATCTGGCTGACGGCGTTCGTCGTGTTCGTCGTCCTTGGCCTCACCGTCGGCTGGGCCTGGTCCTGGCTGACCTTCGTCGTCGCCCTCGCGGTGATGATGCTCGTCCTCGCGCGGATGCTCTTCGTCTCGCGGGACGAGCCGCAGGAGAAGCAGCACTGACGCAAGAACGGTCCCGGGCGACTGCCATCGCCCGGGACCGGTGGCTCGGGTCCGGTGCACACCGCACCACGAGACGCGCTCCCACCCTAGGGCGTGCGCCGGACCCTCCGACCTCACTGGAGGAAACATGTCCGCACACCCGCAAGCGCCGGCGATCGACGTCGCCGGCCTGACCAAGACCTACCGCCCCGGCCGGGGCGCGCACGACGTGCGCGCGCTCGACGGCCTCGACCTCACCGCCGTGCCCGGCAGCGTGCTGGGCCTGCTCGGCCCCAACGGCGCCGGCAAGTCCACCACCGTGAAGATCCTCGCCACGCTGTCGCGGCCCGACTCGGGTACGGCCCGCGTGGCCGGGCACGACGTCGTCCGGGATCCGTCCGCGGTGCGGCGCGCCATCGGCTACGTGGCGCAGCGCCCCGTGACCGACCCCATGGGCACGGGTCGCGAGAACCTCGTGCTCGCCGGTCGGCTGCAGGGCCTCGGCGCCCGCGACGCCCGGACCCGGGCCGACGAGCTGCTCGAGCGCTTCGGCGTCGCGCACGCCGCCGGCCGGCTCGTGAAGACGTGGTCGGGCGGGATGGCGCGCAAGCTCGACGTCGCCGTCGGCCTCGTGCATCGCCCGCAGGTGCTGTTCCTCGACGAGCCCACCACGGGCCTCGACCCCGAGGCGCGCGCCGCGATGTGGGCCGAGATCGAGCGGATGGCGACGGGTGACGGCATGACGATCCTGCTCACCACGCACTACCTGGACGAGGCCGACCGGCTCGCCGACCAGGTCGTCATCGTGGACGCGGGCCGAGTCGTCACCGCCGGCACCCCCGACGCGCTGAAGGACGAGCTGCGCGGCGACGGGGTCATGGTCGAGCTGGACGACGCCGCCGCGACCGTCGCGGCGGCCCGGGTCGCCGCGGGCGTGCCTGGCGTCGTCGACGTCGCGGCCGACGGACGCGGCCTGCGGGCGCGCGCCGAGGCCGGCGCCACCGCGCTGCCGGCGCTGCTCGCCGCGCTCGACGCCGCGGGCCTGGGCGTGCGGGCGGCCGGGCTGTCCCGGCCCACGCTCGACGACGTCTACCTGGCCCGCACCGGCCGCAGCCTGGAGGAGGCCCACCGGGCCGGCACTGCGGGCGCCCCCGCCGAGGAGGTGGCGGCATGAGCGCCGTGACGCAGGCCGCCCTCCTCACCGGCCGCCAGGCCCGGCAGGGCATGCGCATCCCCGTGTTCATCGTGATGAACCTGCTGCAGCCGATGGTCTGGCTGCTGCTGTTCGGCCAGCTGTTCCGGTCCGTCATCGAGATCCCCGGGTTCGCCGGGGGCGCGGACGTCAGCTACCTCGAGTACCTCACCCCCGGCGTCGTGATGATGACGGCCATGGGCGGCGCGGCGTGGGCCGGCACGACCTTCGTGCAGGACATGGACCGCGGCGTCATGGACCGCTTCCTCGCATCCCCGACCAGCCGGGGCGCGCTGCTCGCGGCGACGATGGCCTGGTACTCGCTGCTCGCGTGCGTGCAGGCGCTGGTGGTCGTGGGCGTCGCGTGGCTCGGCGGGGCGCGGTTCCCCGGCGGCTGGGCCGGCGTGCTGGTGATGCTCGTGGCCGTGGCCCTGCTGAGCTGCCTGTTCGCGGCGCTCTCCGGGGCGGTCGCGCTGCTCACCCGCCAGCAGGAGGCGCTCATCGGCGTCTCGCAGCTGCTCACCATCCCGCTGATGTTCCTGTCGTCCGCGGTGATGGACCCGGCCCTTGCGCCGGGCTGGATCGCCGACGTCGCGCGGTTCAACCCGTTCGACTGGGCGGTCGTCGTGGCCCGCGACGCGCTGCAGGGCTTCGCCGACCCCGGCACCGTGTGGTTGCACCTGGGGCTGCTCGTCGTTGCCGTGGGCGCGATGTGGTGGCTCGCGACGCTGGCCTTCCGCGCCTACCGCCGGGCGATCTGACTCTCACCGTCGGGCCGGGCCGGGCCGGGCCGGGTCGCTGCCGCGCGAGCCGGGGACGTCTGTGTCGCGAGGCGCGCCATCCGCCGCTCGTTCCTCGCGGCTCCCGCCAGGCCCGACCAGCCTCGCGACACAGACGTCCCCGGCCCGCGCTCGTCCCTTCTCGCGGTGTCGTCCAACTTGCTCTGTCCGGTGGGGCGCCGGGACGGTACGGTCGTCGGTCATGGAGGTCTCCGTCAGTGCCCTGCGGGCCGAGCTGAAGTCGTGGATCGAGAGGGCTCGGGAGGGCGAGGAGGTCGTCATCACCGAGCGGGGGGTGCCCGTCGCCCGCCTGTCGGCGGTGCAGACGGCGGATCTCGTCGCCGGCCTGGTGCGCGACGGGCTGCTCACGCCCGCCGAGACCGAGCGTCAGGTGCACGTCGTGCCCGACGACGAGGGGTCGCCCGCCGCTCGTCCCGGCGTCGCCCGCACCCCCGCGAGGTCGCCGTCGCGCATGTCCGACCTGGTGCGCCGCATCCGACGCTGACGCAAGCTCGACCGCCGTGAACGAGAACGGAGCAGCATGGCCCTCGTCTACTTCGACGCGAGCGCGCTGGTGAAGTTGTGCGTCCGCGAGCAGGGCTCCGAGCTGGCGTGCGCCCTGTGGAACCGCGCCGACGTCGTCGTCAGCTCGCGCATCGCCGACGCCGAGGTGCGGGCGGCGCTCGCGGCGGGCGAGCGGGCCGGGCTGCTCGACCCGCTCGCGCGGCGTCGAGGCGCCGCGCTGTGGGACGAGCTGAGCCCCGCGCTGCACACGATCGAGGTGACCCGCGAGGTCTCCGAGCGGGCGGCGGACCTCCTCGCGTCGTGTCCCGTGCCGCTGCGGGGCGCCGACGCCCTGCACGTGGCGAGCGCGCTCGCCGTCGCGCACGAGGACACGGTGGTCGCTGCGTGGGACGAGCACGTGGCCGGGGCCGCGCGCTCCCGCCGGCTCACCGTCCTCCCGTAGGCTCGGGCGAGTGATCTCCGCCGCCATCGGGTCCTTCCAATACTTCATGCTCGTCGTGCTCGCGATCGTGGTGTTCGTCGTGCAGCTCGTCGCGTTCATCGACGCCGCGCGCCGCCCTGCCCGCGCCTACGTGTCCGAGGGGAAGCTGACCAAGAACATCTGGCTGATCATCCTCGGCATCGCCGCGCTGATCGGCCTGTTCGGGCTGCCGCCCATGCTCATGACGGCGGGCTCGTTCTTCAACGTCATCGCCGTGGCGCCCGCGATCATCTACTGGGTGGACGTTCGCCCGAAGATCCAGTCGTACGGCACGGGCGGGGGGCGTCGCCCGCAGGGCCCGACGGGCGGGTGGTGACGGTGACGGCCGACGTCGCGCGGGGCGCCGCGCCCCTGGCGGAGGTGGTGCGCGGCGGCCTCGTGGAGTCGGTGCACCTGGGGCACCTCGTGGTACTCGGCCCGGACGGCGGCGTGCGGCTCGCCGTGGGCGACCCGGCGACGACGATCTGGCCGCGGTCCTCGGTGAAGCCCCTGCAGGCCGTCGCGATGCTGCGCTCCGGCCTCGACCTGCCGGACCGGCTGCTCGCGCTCGCCGCCGCCAGCCACAGCGGCGCGCCCGAGCACCTCGCCGGGGTGCGCGAGATCCTCGCGGGTGCCGGGCTCGACGAGTCCGCGCTGCGGAACACCGCCGACCTGCCCTTCGGCCGGGCCGAGGCGCTCGCCTGGCAGCTGGCCGGCCACGGCCCCGAGCGGATCGCGCAGAACTGCTCGGGCAAGCACGCGGGCATGCTCGCCACGTGCGTCGCGGCCGGTTGGGACACCTCGTCGTACCTGGACCCGGCGCATCCGCTGCAGCAGGCCGTGCGCGCCGCGGTCGGCGAGCTGACGGGCGACGAGCCACAGCACCGCACCGTCGACGGCTGCGGCGCGCCCCTGTTCACCACGTCGGTGCTGGGGCTCGCACGGTCGTTCGCGCGGGTCGCGGCGGGCGCTTCCGGCACTCCCGGCTCGGCCGCTGACGACGAGGCGCTGATGCGCACCGCCGCGCGGGTGGGCCGGGCGATGGCCGCGTTCCCCGAGCTGGTGGCGGGCCACGGGCGGGAGGACACCCTCGTCATGGCCGCCGTGCCCGGGGCGATCGCCAAGATCGGGGCCGACGGCGTGTGTGCGGCCGGGCTGCCCGACGGCTCGGCGGTGGCGTTCAAGATCCTGGACGGCGGCGACCGGCCGCGCCCGGCGATCCTCGCGGCGGCCGTCCTCGCGGCGGGTGCCGCCGCCGTGCCGGGCGTCGACGTCGCCGCCCTCGTGGCGGTCGGCGAGACTCCGGTGCTGGGCGGCGGCGTGCCGGTGGGCGCCGTGCGCCCGGCGTTCGCGGCCGCGGTCGGCGCGGTCGGCGCGGGCGGTGCGGGATGAGGGCCGTGCTGCAGCGCGTCACGCGGGCCAGCGTGTCGGTGGACGGCGAGGTGGTGGGGTCGATCGACCGGCCCGGGCTGCTCGCGCTGGTCGGCGTGACCCACGACGACGGCCCCGACGAGGTGGCGACCGTGGCCCGCAAGATCGCCGAGCTGCGCATCCTGCACGACGAGCGTTCGGCGACCGACGCGGGCGCTCCGGTGCTGGTCGTCAGCCAGTTCACGCTCTACGGCGACGCACGCAAGGGGCGCCGTCCCACGTGGCACGCGGCCGCCCCCGGCCCCGTGGCCGAGCCCCTGGTCGACGCGGTGGTGGCGGACCTACGGGCCCGAGGGCTCGAGGTCGCGACGGGGCGGTTCGGCGCCGACATGGCCGTCGAGCTGGTGAACGACGGGCCCGTGACTATATTGGTGGAGACCTGACAAATCTCTGACCTGCGGCTTCGCGGGGGGGGATCGGGCGGTGCGATAGGTCGACGCCGCCGGGCACCGACGCCCGGCACGACACGGGAGGCCGACGATGACCTCGACCCGGGACTCGATCGCGCCCTGGCCGCCGCCGCCCGCCGACCCCGCCCGCCCGGTCGCGC
Organism: Isoptericola sp. Y581; assembly: GCF_059445475.1. Taxonomy (NCBI): domain Bacteria; kingdom Bacillati; phylum Actinomycetota; class Actinomycetes; order Micrococcales; family Promicromonosporaceae; genus Isoptericola; species Isoptericola sp. Y581. The sequence continues at coordinate 102,036 of NZ_JCAIUK010000001.1, forward strand.
CGCACGTCGTGCGCCGCGTGTCCGGACTCGTGGGCGCCGACCGCGAGGCGCTCGCCCAGACGCTCGGCCTGCTGACGCCCGAGCAGCTCGCGGGCGCCGCGGCGCTGCCTGACCCGCTGCCGGCGACGCCGGCGGTGCGCGCCGCGACCGGCGTCGGCCCGAGGGGCGCGCCCGACGACGGGTTCGACACCGGGTTCGACGACGGGTTCGACGACGGGTCCGACACCGGGCTGCTCGACGGGCACAACGTGCTCGACGGCGTGGACCGGCGCGTCCTCCTGGCCGCCGGCGTGCTGGTGCTGGACCGGGTCGAACTGCTGCTCGGCGCGACGGGCGCCCCCGTCGACCGGCTGCTCGCCCCGCCGCTGTCGGAGCACCTGCGCCTCGCCGACGGCCGGTTCCGGGTGGCCGACCCGCGGGTGCGCGCCATCGTGCACGAGGATGCCGACCTTGCCGAGCGCACGGCCGTGCACGCGGCCCTGGCCGCCGAGCTCGACCGGGCGGGCGAGCCGGAGGCGGCGCGCTGGCACGAGGCGCTCGCGACCCTCGCCGGCGACCCGGCGCTCGCGGAAGGGCTCGTGCACCTGGCGGAGCACCGGCTGGCGCAGGGCTGCGCGGTCGGGGCGCACGCCGTCGCGCGGGAGGCGGCGAGCCACGGGGCCGGCGAGGTACGGGCGCGGGCGTTCCTCGTGGCCGGGCGGGCGGCGCTGCTCGCCGGGCACCTGCACGACGCCGCCGGGTGGCTCGACCGGGTGGCGAGCACCGGCGTCGCCGCGGTGCAGGACGACGCCGAGCAGGCGCGCGAGGCGGTGCACGCCCTGGCCGACCCGTCGACAGGCCCGGGCGGGCCCGACGGGACCGACGAAGACCCGCCCGGCATCCGCCTCGCGCGGCTGATCGTGCCTGTCGCCAGGGCCGTCGTGTCCGGCGCGGACCGGGCGGTGCTCGCCGCCGTCGTCGAGGCGCTCGCCCGGCTCGACCTGCGCCCCCGCGACGCGGACGAGGTGCTCGCTCGCGCACTCGTCACGGCGGTGCCTACGTGCGAGCAGGAGACGTGGGTGACCGGCTCGGACGGGCTGTCCCCGCTCGCGGAGGCGCACCTGCGCGTGGTGCAGGCCCTGGTGCTGTTGCGCGGCGGCGACGCCGCCCAGGCGGCCCGGGTGCTCGACGACGCGGCCGGTCGGCTGCCGGTGGCGCACGTCGCCGGCGGGCTGGCCGCGGTGGTGGCGCGGTGCGCCGCGCGGTCGGACACGCTCACGGCCGGGCTCCGCGCGGTCGGGCCCGCCCCCGCGCCCGCGGCGCTGGCGGTGTGCCGCAACCTCGCCTACGCCCGGCCGGCGGCGAGGCCGTCGCTGGTGGTCAGCGCCGTCCGGACCAGCCGGCGACCGGGCGCGGGAGCGGCCGGACGCGAGGAGGCGGAGGTGTGGGTCCGCTGGGCCGACCTCCTCACCGCGCGGGAGCTCGACGTCGCCCGGCTCGTGGCCGACGGGCTGGCGAACAAGCGGGTGGCCGACCGCCTCTGCGTCTCTGTGCGTACGGTGGAGGTGCACCTGGGGCGCGTCTTTCGCAAGGTGGGCGTGCGCTCGCGCGCCGAGCTGACGGTGGTCGCCCTGCGCCCCGCGTCCTGACCGCTCCCACCCACAACGGGTCAGTGCTCGGTGCGTCGGCGCCGCGCGACAGCGAGGGCGACTCCGCCCGCGGCCAGCAGCCCGGCAGAGGCCGCGACAAGCGCCACCACCCCGGCCCCGGTCTGGGGCAGGAAGCCCGACTCGGGCGAGGAGGCTGCCGGCGGCGCGCCGTCGGCCGGCACGGCGGCGGGAACCGTCGTGCCGGGGTTCGGGGTGGTGCCGGGGGCCAGCAAGGTGCCGGGCGGGTCGGTCGCGCAGCTCGGGGACGAGGGCGGGTAGGCGGCCGTGACCGTGAGCTGGGGGTTGACCTCGAACTTCACGTCCACGGACGGGCGCACCCAGTCGAACTCGTCGCCCTCCACCCAGACGCCGTCCTCCAGGCGCCAGCCCGGCCAGTCGAGCGGGGCGCCCGACGCGTCCGTCACGGCACCCGGCCACAGCACCCGTCCGGACAACGGCAGGCCGGCCTGCACGACGTCGTCGCCGGAGGGGTTGAGCCAGGTGATCGTCACGGTGTCGTTGTCGGTGCCGGTGGCCTTCACCGCGTAGACCAGGTAGGGCACGCCGCCGTCGCACACGGGCTGCAGCGTCTCCGCCGTGAGCGTGGGCTCCTCCGGCGGCGGGTACTCGGAGCCGCTCGGCGTCGGGGTCGGGGCGACGTCCGCCGCGGCGGAGGTGGCCCCGACGAGGCCGGCGCCGGCGCCCAGCAGGAGGCCGAGGATCACGCCCGCCGCAGCGCGGGCGGCACGCCCGCCCGTCGAGCCGGGCGCGACCGGGGTACCGGTGCGGGCGCGTCGTGCATGGGCCATGTCGGCTCCTCGGTCGGGCTGGCGTGGGCTTCCTCGAGCGTTCACGCTAGCCGCGCCGCGGCCCGTCGGACCCCGGCTCACCCGGGTGAAACCGCTGGCCGGAGCCGCATTCACCCGCTCGCTGCTCAGCCGCAGACGGGCACCTCGAGGTCGTGCAGGCCGCCCATGGTCGTGGTCGGGGTGGACCAGACCTCGAGCCGTCCGGCCGGGGTGCCGCCGTCGTCGCCCGACGCGCCCGACGGGACGACGAGGCGCAGCGTGGTGCTCTCGCCCGGCGCGAGCGCCACCGTCGCCGACAGCGTCGGCCGGTCGTGCGTCGTGCGGGACTCGCCGCCGAACGGCTCGCCGTCCCGTTCGAGCCGAGGCTCCTCGCCGCCGCGCGGCCCTGACACGGTCACCCCGAGCCGCAGCGTGCCGGGTGGGCTCGCCCCGCCGGGCAGCCCCGCGACGTACCAGGGCAGCGAGGTGGCCGCGTCCCCGGGCGCCGTCGAGGCGAGGGTCAGCTCGAGGGTGTCCACCCGCCCCGCGTCGGTGCACTCCGAGCCCACGAGGCTCAGCGAGGAGTCCAGGTAGGACGACATCTTCCCTGACACGTGGTCCGTGAGGAACACGCCCACCGCGTCGGCCGCCCGCGGCGCCTGGGCGTACGTGCCGGCGAGGACGGTGCCCGCCAGACGCTCCTGCTCCCGCTCGCTCGCCGACCAGACACGTACCCGGTGCTCGTCGGCGCCGCGCTGCAGGCCGGCGAGCAGGGCGGCGGGCGGGACGTCGTCGGTCGTCACCCGGTCGAGGACGGCGCCTGCGACGTCGGCGAAGAACAGGTCGGCGGTCTCGGGGTCGAGCACGTCGTAGGCACGGCGCAGCAGCACGTCGACCGCGTTCTCGGCGCTCACCTCGACGGTGTCGCGGCCGAGGTCCTCCGCGACCGGCGCGGACACCGGCACCTGCACCGGGCCCGTCTCGGCGAGCAGGTACGACAGGGCGACGGGGTCGGTCGCGAGCACGCCGTCCACCCGCTCGCCCTGGGCGCGGGCCCACATCTCGGCGGCCAGGCGCGCCGTCGTCGGGAAGTCCGGGGTGGCGGTGACGTCCTGGACGAACGTCCCGAGCCGCCCGGTGTATGCGTCGTCGTCGTCGGGCGACAGCGGCAGCACGGGCTCGCGGAACGGGCCGACGGCGGACGCCGGGACCTGGCGCACCACCTCCACGCGGCCCTCGTCGACGCGGAGCAGAAGCAGGGCGCCCGGGATGCCCCCGCCCTGGCGCAGCTCGGCCGTGCTCATGCTCAGCAGCAGGTAGGTGCGCGGGCCGTCGGCGCCGAGCATCGGCGGGCCGAGCGCGGCCGCCCCGTCCGCCGTCGCCACGGTGGCGGCGAGCTCGTCGACCCGGTCGCGCAGCGTCGTCACGGGGGCGGCGAGCTCCGGCAGCAGCGCGTCGGGGTCGACCGCGTCGAGTCGAGCCTGCGCGGCGTCGATCGAACGGTGCGCGACGGCGGCCCCCGGCGCGGCGGCGCGTAACGGCGCCAGGTCGAGGCCGCCGTCCGGCGTGCGCGTGGTGGCCGCGACGGCGTCGGCCAGCTCGGCGAGGGGGGGCAGCACGTCGTCGGTCACGTCGTCGAGGACGACGGCGACGTCGGCCGTCGCGCCCGCGGACGGGCCGACCACGGGCACGCGGGTGGCGAGCCACCACAGCGGGCCGTCGGTCGCCGCGCGCGCCGCGCTGGTCTGGCGGCGCAGCTCGGCGAGGGCGGGCGAGGACGCCAGGGTCGCCGGCTCCCCGTCGTCCGACCCGTCGCGGACGCCGGCGCGCAGCTCCTCCGCGACGGCCGGGACCTGCGCGGCGGCCGCGGTGAGCGCCGTCCGCGCCACGAGTGCGTCCCGCACCAGCAGCAGTGCGCACACGAGCGCGGCGAGCACCGCCAGGCACACGCCCAGCACCACCCACCGCCCCACCCGACCACGACGCCGGCGCGGGGGCGTGGCGGCGTCCGCGCTGGTGGGAGCCGGGTCGGTGTCGACAGTCATGCCCGCACCGTAGGTCCGCCCGGGCCCGGCGGAGGGATGAATCTGCGGGTGATGTCGGTGCGGTACCTGGTGCGCCGACCAGGCCGCCGGGGGCAGCGCGGGATCGCTGCTCGCCGGAGACGCCACGTCGCCGAGCGTCTGGCTGTCGGTCGACGGGAGCGCGTCGTTCGGCTTCAACGACCCGGCCGCCGACCCGTGGCGGCGCGAGGACGTCGCCACCCCCGTCGGCTTTCTCGCCCCCACCACCGACCTCGGGACGTACCCCGTGATCAGCGCGGCCGACGCGGTGGAGCGCCTCGGCGACCCGTGGTTCTCCGGGTCCGCCTGGCCGGTCGTCTACGCCGAGGAGGCCGAGCTCGCGCAGCAGCACCAGGACGCCGGGTCGGTCGTGCTCGTCCCGGCGTACGAGCTGTCCGACGTCGACGGCAACGCCTGGTCGGTGATCGCCGTCGCCGACGACGCCATGGACTTCGCCGCGCCTCGATGAGCGGGTTACGGTCGTCGTGACCTGTCCCGGAGCACGAAGGAGCACCCCATGCCTACTCGTACCGCACGCACCGCCTGGAACGGCGACATCCAGCAGGGTTCAGGCCGGATCGAGCTGGCCAGCTCCGGCGCCGCCGCGTTCGACGTCTCCTTCCCCCGGCGGGCCGCCGACAACGCCGAGGGCGTCACCAGCCCGGAGGAGCTCCTCGCGGCCGCGCACTCGTCGTGCTTCGCGATGGCGTTCTCGCTCGAGGTCGCGAACGCCGGCGGGACGCCCGGCAAGACCGACGTGACCGCCGACGTCACCCTGAGCCCCGCGCACGGTGGCGGCTTCGAGATCTCGCGGATCAAGCTGACCGTGGTCGGCTCGGCCGAGGGCCTCGACGCCGACGGCTTCCGCGCCGCCGCCGAGGCCGCGAAGGCCGGCTGCCCGGTCTCGAAGGCGCTCGCGGGCGTCGGCGAGATCACGCTGGACGTCACGTTCCAGGGCTGAGCTCGGCGAGATAGAGAACCCCCGACCGCGAGATAGAGAACCAGCGGTCGGGGGTTCTCTATCTCGCGGTGAGCGGGGGCGTGTCGGCGCCGGTGCCGGCGAGGACGCCCTCGACGGCCTCGCGCAGCACGTCGCCCTGGTCGAGGGTCGGTCGCCAGTGCAGCAGGTCGCGCGCCCGGGAGGCGTCCATGACGACGTCGGCGCGCGCCATGTCGAACCAGCCCACGTCGATCGGCACGAGCCGCGCCGCGGAGGCGACCGACAGGCCGGTGCGCACCAGGTCGGGCGACACGCTGACCGTGCGGCCGCCGCTGAGCAGGCGGGCGATCGCCTCGCCGTCGAGCCAGCCCGTCGGGGCGAGGTTGAACGCCCCTGGGTGCCGCCCCACGACCACGGCCCGGTACGCGTCGGCCGCGTCGTCGGCGTGCAGCACCTGCAGCCGCAGGCCCGCCGGGAACGGGACCACCGGCAGAAGCGCGCCCTCCGGCGCCCGTCGCGCGGCCGTGCGCAGGGCGAAGGTGCCCAGCCGGCCGAGGAAGTACCGGGAGAGCTCGGCGCCGGCCTCGCGCTGGAACATCAGGGCGGGCCGCATCCGCGTCACGACCAGCCGGGGTCGCGCCGCGGAGACGTCGTCGAGCATCCGCTCGACCGCCACCTTCTGCACCGAGTAGTTCGAGGTCGGCACGCCGCGCGCCGGCCACGACTCGTCCACGGCCGAGCCGTCGGCGGGTCCGGGGGAGTAGACGCCGGACGTCGAGCCGATCACCAGGTGCGGCACGTGCTGGCGCAGGACGGCGTCGATCACGGTGCGCGTGCCCCGGAGGTTCAGGCGGCGCTGCGCCTCGAGGCTGCGGGTGGCCGGCGATGCCCACGCGAGGTGCACGACGGCGTCGGCACCGAGGAACGCCTCGTCGAGACCGCGGACGACGGCGTCGACGGTGTCGGTGAGGTCGACGCGGACCCATTCGGCGGCGTCGTGCGGGTAGGCCACGGTGCTGCTGCCGTCGGCGCGCGGCACCCGTCGGGCGACGCCGACGACCGAGGTCACGGCGGGTTCCTGGACGAGCGCACGCAGCACGGCCGTTCCGACGTTCCCGCTGGCACCTACGACGACGACGCGCACGCTCCGACCGTAGCCGGGAGCGTCGCGGGGCGCGCGTGCAGGAGTGCGCGTGTATCGAACACACGAAGTCTATGGTCAACACCGCGTGTATGACGTACGCTCGTGTACGCCATACACACACGGCCCACTCGGGCGACGACCAACCACGAGGGGAACGGCCATGAACGACCCGATGATCGCGGTGCGGGGGCTGCGCAAGTCCTACGGGCGCACCGCCGTGCTGCGCGGCGTGGACCTCACCGTGCGGCGCGGCGAGATCTACGCGCTGCTAGGCCCGAACGGCGCCGGCAAGACGACCGCCGTCAACATCCTCACCACGCTCGTGCACCCGGACGGCGGCACGGCGACGATCGCCGGGGCGGACGTGGTGCGTGAGGCGGCGCGGGTGCGCCGCAGCATTGCCCTGACCGGCCAGTACGCGTCGGTGGACGAGTTCCAGACGGGGGAGGAGAACCTCGTCATGATGGCGGACCTCGCCCACCTGCCGCGGGCCGCCGTGCGGCGGCGGGCGCAGGAGCTGCTGGAGCGCTTCGACCTGACGGCCGCCGCCCGCCGGCGCGTGGGCATCTACTCGGGCGGTATGCGACGTCGCCTCGACCTGGCCATCAGCCTCGTCGCCGACCCGGACGTGCTGGTGCTGGACGAGCCCACCACGGGCCTCGACCCGGCGTCCCGCTCCCAGCTCTGGGAGGTGGTGCGGGGCCTCGCCGCCGACGGCACCACGATCCTGCTCACCACCCAGTACCTCGAGGAGGCGGACCGCCTCGCCGACACGATCGCCGTCCTGTCCGAGGGGCGCATCGCCGCGCGCGGCACGGCGGCCGAGCTGAAGTCGCTCGTCTCCGGCGACCACGTGCGCGTCTCCTTCGACGACGCGGCGAGCCTGACGGCCGCGCGCGGCATGGGGGTAGCCGGCCTCGACGCCGCGGAGACGGACGAGAAGAGCCTCGCCCTCACGTTCCCCAGCGCCGAGCCCGTTCGAGCGATCCGGCAGGTGCTCGAGCAGGCGGAGGCCCACGGCCTCGCCGTCGCGGGCGTGAGCGTGGTCAAGCCGACGCTCGACGACGTCTTCCTCGCACTCACCACCACCGGCGGCGCCACCGCCCGCCCGGCCGCCGTCACCCCGTCCCCCGAGGAGGCCCTGCGATGACCACCACCCTGCCGGCGCCCGCCGGCACCGCGCCAGCCCGCCCGCAGCCCACGCGTGGTGCGCCGCTGCGCGACGTCGCCACCATGGCCCGCCGCGAGGCCCGCCGCTCCCTGCGCTCCGTCGACGGGATCATCACCGCGTTCGCCCTGCCCGTGATGATCATGCTCGTGTTCGTCGTCATCTTCGGTGGCGCGATCGACACCAGCGGCGACTACATCAACTACGTCGTGCCCGGGGTGCTCATCATGTGCCTGGGCTTCGGCTCCGCGACGGCCGCCGTCGCCGTGGCGCAGGACATGACCTCGGGCACCATCGACCGGTTCAAGACGTTGCCGATCTTCGCGCCGTCCGTCCTGTGGGGGCACGTCATCGCGAGCGTCGTGCGCAACCTCGCGTCCGCCGCCGTCGTCGTCCTGGTGGCGGTGGCGCTCGGCTTCCGGCCCGACGCCGGGCTGGGCGACTGGCTCGGGTTCGTCGGCTTCGCGGTGCTCGCCGTGCTGACCTTCACCTGGCTCAGCACGGCCCTCGGCCTGGTGCTGAGCGTGGAGGCGTCGCAATCCGTGAACTTCCTCTTCCTCTTCGTGCCGTACCTCAGCTCGGGGTTCGTCCCGGTGGAGACCATGCCGGACTGGCTGCACGGGTTTGCCGAGCACCAGCCGTTCACCCCGATCATCGAGTCCGTGCGCGGCCTGCTGATGGGGGCGCCGGACGGCGGCACGATCGTCACGGCGGTCGTGTGGCTCGTCGGCTTCCTCGCGGCGAGCGTCGTCGTCGGGGGCGTCCTGTACCGCCGTCGGACCGCGCGCTGAGAGAGCTGGTCGTCGGTCGATCCTGTCGAGACCCCGCCGAGGTCTCGACAGGCTCGACCGACCGATGCGTTGTTGCGACAAGCTCGAGCGCCGGGGATGTTCGGGGATGTTCGGGGATGATGAGGGCATGACGGACACGCCGGAGACCGACCAGCCGGAGACCGACCTGCCCGAGCAGGAGCTGCCCGAGCTGCCGCCGCGCCTCGCGCTCGCGTGGGGCGTGGCCGAGCGGCCGGAGCGCGTGCCACGCCGGGAGCTCAGCATCGAGCGCATCGTCGAGGCGGCCGTCGAGATCGCGGACGCCGAAGGGCTGGCCGGCCTCTCGATGGCCCGGGTGGCCAAGAGCCTCGGCTTCACCACGATGTCCCTGTACCGGTACGTCACCAGCAAGGACGACCTGCTGCTGCTGATGCAGGAGTTCGCCATCGACGTCGAGTACCCGCCCGCGCACGAGCCGGCCGACTGGCGGGCCGAGCTGCGCGAGTGGGCGCTGTTCACCCTCGCGGTCTACCGCGGGCACTCCTGGGTGCTCGACATCCCCGTGACCGGCGCCCCGATGACGCCCGCCAACCTGCGCGTCGTCGACGCCGGGCTGCGCGCCCTGCGCTCCACCGGGCTGACGGACGACGAGAAGATCGCGACCATCCTCCTCACCAGCGGGTACGCCCGGAACGCGGCGCTCATCGGCCGCGACCTGGACCGGGCCGTCGCCGACGCCGGGGGCGACGACGACATGCTGGGTTCCGCGTACCGCGACGCCCTGCGCCTCCTGGTCGACGAGATCCGGTTCCCGTACCTGCGGCCGCTGGTGGAGCGCGGCACGTACGTGCCCGCGAGCGGCGGGCTCGACGAGCTCGACGACGTCGCGTGGGGCCTGGAGCGCGTGCTCGACGGCCTCGAGGCGTACGTCGGCGGGCGCGCGTCGGCGCCCGCCGCACCCACGAGGGACGACCCGGACGTCGAGGCCGCCGTCGTCCTCGTGGGCACCTATGCCTCCGACGCGAAGGTCAAGAAGGCCGCGGCCAGGCGCAAGGAGGCGGACAAGCGCGTCCGCGAGGCGCAGAAGCGGGTCCGCGAGCTGGAGAAGGCGGCCCGGGACGCCCACAAGGCCGAGGCGGAGGCGGCGCGCGTCGCGGCGGAGCGGGCCGCGAACCGACACGCTGGTTGAGCCTGTCGACAGGATCGCTGGTTGAGCCTGTCGAAACCCGGTTGGTGGTCTCGACAGGCTCGACCGACGAGATCGCTGGTTGAGCCTGTCGTCGAGATCGCTGGTTGAGCCTGTCGAAACCCGGTTCGTGGTCTCGACACGCTCGACCGGCGGGATTGCTGGTTGAGCCTGTCGAAACCCGGTTCGTGGTCTCGACACGCTCGACCGACGAGGCGGTACGGCGTGGACGCGTCGGCGGTCCGAGTGCACCGATGGCAGAATCGGTGGGTGCCAGCCCAGACCCGGAACTCCCCGACACCGGACCGGGGCGCCGACACCGCGCCCACCCGAGACGAGGCGGAGCAGGCGGCGCAACGGGCGGCCGACGAGGCCCGCGGCGCCGTCGCGTCCGCGCTGCGGACGGTGGTCGCCGGCGAGGTCGACACGTCGTCGCGGCGCCGGGCGGAGTACTCGACGGACGCCTCGAACTACCGCGTGGTGCCCGATGTCGTCGCGTTCCCGCGCAGCACGCGCGACGTCGTGCGCGGCCTGGAGGTGCTCCGCGAGCTCTCGATCCCGGTGACGGCCCGCGGCGCGGGCACGTCGGTGGCGGGCAACGCCGTGGGCACCGGGGTGGTGCTCGACTTCTCCCGGCACCTGGACCAGGTCGTCTCGGTCGACCCGCAGGCGCGCACGGCCGTCGTCGAGCCCGGCACGGTGATGTCGTCGCTGCAGCGCGCGGGCGCCGCGCACGGCCTGCGGTTCGGCCCCGACCCGTCCACGCAGAACCGCGCGACCCTCGGCGGGATGATCGGCAACAACGCGTGCGGCCCGCACGCCGTGGCCTATGGCCGCACGGCCGACAACGTGGTGGAGCTGGACGTCGTCGACGGGCGCGGCCGGCGCTTCACCGCCGGTCGGGGCGACCCGACGTTCGCCGCCGTCCCCGGGCTGGCGGAGCTGGTGCGCGAGAACCTCGCGCTCATCCGCACGCAGTTCGGCCGGTTCGGGCGGCAGGTGTCGGGCTACTCCCTGGAGCACCTGCTGCCGGAGCACGACTCCGACCTGGCCAAGGCGCTGGTGGGCACCGAGGGCACGGTGGTCACCGTGCTCGGCGCGACGCTGCGCATGGTGCCGGTGCCGACGGCGCCCACGCTGGTGGTGCTCGGGTACCCGGACATGCCGTCCGCGGCCGACGACGTGCCGCACCTGCTGGGGCACCACCCGCTGGCGGTCGAGGGGCTCGACGCCCGCCTCGTGGACGTGGTGCGGCGGGCCAAGGGCGACGCCGCGGTGCCGGCGCTCCCTGACGGCGCGGGCTGGCTGATGATCGAGGTGGGCGGCGCGAGCCAGGACGAAGCGGCCGCGCGCGCCGCGGCGGTCGTCACGTCCTCGTCGGCGCTGTCGTCGCTGGTGCTCCCCGCCGGCCCGGACGCCACCAAGATGTGGCAGATCCGCGCCGACGGCGCGGGGCTCGCCGGGCGCACGCCCGCGGGCGAGCAGGCCTGGCCGGGCTGGGAGGACTCCGCCGTCCCGCCCGAGCGGCTCGGCGCGTACCTGCGCGACCTCGAGGACCTCATGAAGCGCTACGGCGTGGACGGCCTGCCGTACGGCCACTTCGGGGACGGTTGCGTGCACCTGCGCATCGACATCCCGCTGGAGACCTCCGGCTCCGTGCTGCGCACCTTCATGACCGACGCGGCCCGGCTCGTGGCCTCCCACGGGGGGTCGTTGTCCGGCGAGCACGGCGACGGCCGGGCGCGCTCGGAGCTGCTGCCCCTGATGTACTCGCCGGAGGCGATCCGGCTCCTGGAGCAGTTCAAGGCGCTCTTCGACCCGGACGACCTGCTGAACCCGGGCGTCGTGGTGCGGCCCGTCGCGATCGACGCCGACCTCCGCCGCCCGGCGGCGCGGGCCGTCCCGACGAGCACCGCGCCGGGGGAGCGCGGGTTCGCGGGCCTGGGTCCCCTGCGCGGGATCTCGAAGAAGACCGGGCACACCGGGTTCTCCTTCTCCCACGACCACCACGACCTCACCACCGCCGTGCACCGCTGCGTCGGGGTGGGCAAGTGCCGCGCGGACGACCACGCCTCGGGCGGGTTCATGTGCCCCAGCTACCAGGCGACCAAGGACGAGAAGGACGTGACGCGCGGGCGCGCCCGCGTGCTGCAGGAGGCCGTGAACGGCACCCTCGTGGGCGGCCTCACGGCGCCCGAGGTGCACGAGTCGCTGGACCTGTGCCTGAGCTGCAAGGCCTGCTCGTCGGACTGCCCGGCCGGCGTAGACATGGCCCAGTACAAGTCCGAGGTGCTGCACCGTACATACAAGGGCCGGCTCCGGCCGGTGGACCACTACGCCCTGGGCTGGCTGCCCCGTTGGGCCCGGCTCGCCGGCGGGATGCCGCGGTTCGTCAACAGCGTGCTGGGCGTGCCGTGGATCGCCAAGGCCGTGCTGTGGGCGGGCGGCATGGACACGCGGCGGCAGGTGCCACAGTTCGCGGAGATCCCGTTCCGCACCTGGTGGAAGCGGGGCTGGGCGTCGCACGGCGTGCCCGGCCTGCGCGCGGGGGAGCGGCCCGGGTACCCGGTCGCGGACCGGCGGCCCAAGGTGGTGCTCTGGGCCGACTCCTTCAACGACGCCCTCTCGCCCTCCGTGCCGCAGGCGGCCGTCACGGTCCTCACCGACGCGGGCTACGACGTCGTCGTTCCGGAGCAGCAGGCGTGCTGCGGCCTGACGTGGATCTCGACGGGCCAGCTCGACGGCGCCCGGCGCCGCCTGTCGCAGCTGCTGTCCGTGCTCGGCCCGTACGCGGTGAACGGCATCCCGATCCTCGGGCTCGAACCGTCGTGCACCGCGGTGCTGCGTTCCGACCTGCTGGACCTGTTCCCCGACGACCCCCGCGCCCAGGCCGTCGCCGACGCGACCCGCACACTGGCGGAGCTGCTCACCTCGCCGGACACCGCCCCGGGCGCGCGCTGGCAGGTGCCCGACCTCTCGGACGTGACCGCCGTCGTGCAGCCGCACTGCCACCAGCACTCCGTGATGGGCTTCTCGGCGGACGAGGCCCTGCTGCGCGCCGCCGGCGCCGAGATCAAGGTGCTGGCCGGCTGCTGCGGCCTGGCCGGCAACTTCGGCATGCAGAAGGGGCACTACGACGTGTCCGTGGCGGTGGCGGAGAACGCGCTGCTGCCCGCGCTGCGCGAGCGCGCCGAGGGCACGGAGTACATCGCCGACGGCTTCTCGTGCCGCACGCAGGCCCTGCAGCTCGAGGGCGTCGAGGGCAAGGCGCTCGTGGAGGTCATCGCCGCGCGTCTCTGACCGCCCCCGCCCTGTTCGGTCGGTGAGGGCGAGGACGCCGGACCGGCGGGCTACCCATCCCCGCGCGAGCAGCTGCAGCGGGCCGCTGGGCGTGAAGCCGATCGCCGGCGGTCGTCGTCATGCGTGCGACGAGGGCCGAACGCACTCGGTCCAGCGCGTCCTCCGTGACGTCGTCGCTGGCGAGCGGGCCGCGCCAGATGTCCTCCCAGACTCGCCGGTGCGTCGTGACGGAGCCGACGAAAAGTCCCACGGCGTGCGCGGGGCGGTCGGCGAGGGGACGATCGTCGGGTGCCAGCAAGGTTTCTTCCAGCTCGGCGACCGCCTGCAGCGCGACCGCCCGCCGCAGCTGAACGGTCGAGCCGAAGTAGTGGAAGACCAGCGCCTTCGAGGCGCCGGCACGGGGCACCCACACTCAATACCAGTCGTCGAGTTGTTGATCGCACGTCGACAGGCGCCGCGTGCGGCGGGGACGGGGAGCAGCAGTGCAGATCACGCTCAGCGGGGTACGGGTCGACGGGCGTCGGGAACCGATGCTGGAGGCCACCGACCTCGCCTGGTCGTCGGGGGCGTGCCTGCTGGTGGCCGGCGAGCCGGGCCACGGGCACACGGCGCTCGCCCTCGTCGCGACCGGGCGCTTCGTCCCCTCCGCGGGTACGGTCCGCCTCGACGGCGCGGAGGTCGCACCCGGGGTGCTGCGCGCCTGCACCGCCGTCGTGGACGTGTCGGGCATCAATGAGCCGGACGACGCGCTGACGCTGTCCGACGTCGTCGCCGAGGGCCTCGCGCTCGCGGGGTGCGGCTCGCTCCCGGGCGACGTCACGCGCTGGCTCGACGAGCACAACCTCACGGGCGACCGCGGGCTGCGGGTGGACCAGCTGCCCGGCGTCGTGCGTACCGCCGTGCTGGCGGCGCTCGCCACGGAGAACCCCGACGTGCGGTTCGTCGTGCTCACGCTGCCGGACCGGCACGGCGGCGAGCCGTCGGGCTGGTGGGCGACGGCGCGCACGCTGGCGGCGGCGGGGCTCGGCGTGCTGGTGCAGTGCACGCGGTCGTCGGCGCGCGAGCTCGGCGCCCACCTGCCGCCCGCCCGCGGGCAGAGCATTCACGAGCCCCCGCAGGTGGTGCTGCGCGTCGCGCCGCCCGTCGCTGAGCACCCCGTCGCCGAGCCCCCCGTCGCCGAGCCCCCCGTCGCTGAGCACCCCGTCGCCGAGCCGCCGCAGGACGGCGCGCCGGACGACACACAGCCGCTCCCATCCGTCGTCGAGCCCGAGCCCACGATCGGGCACCACCACACCGACGCGGACGGCACGACCGACGAGACGTCGCTCGAGACGACCAAGGAGGAGGACAGGTGACCGCCATCCGGCTCGCCCTCTCGGAGCTCAAGCGACTCGCCGCAGGGCGCTTGCCCCGGCTCGCCATCCTCGCGATGGCACTGATCCCCACGCTGTATTCGGGGCTGTACCTGTTCGCCAACCACAATCCGTACGGGGCGCTCGAGAACGTGCCGGCGGCGGTCGTCGTGCAGGACGAGGGCACCACGGTCACCGACGCCGAGACGGGGAAGAAGACGGAGCGGGACTTCGGCCGCGACGTCGCCGACCAGCTCCTGAAGGACGGCGGCTTCGGCTGGGTGGAGACGTCGCAGGCGGATGCCGAGGCCGGGGTGCGGTCCGGCCGCTACGACGCCGCCCTCGTCATCGGGCCCCACTTCTCGGCCGACCTCGCCTCCTCGGGCGAGTTCAAACCGAAGAAGGCGAGCCTCACGCTCATCACCAACGCCGCGAACAACTACCTGGCGGGCACCATCGCCGACCAGATCGTCGGGAGGGTGCGCGACGCGATCGCGTCCGAGGTCGGAACCACGGCAGCCGACACGTTCCTGCGCGGCTTCGCGTCCATCCACACCAACCTTTCCGACGCGGTGGACGGCGCGAGGCGCCTCCTGGGCGGCGCCACTGAGCTCGACTCGGGCCTCGCGGAGGGGGAGAAGGGCGCGCACACCCTCGCCGACGGCGCCGCGGAGGTCGCCGACGGCACCACGACGCTCAACGACAAGGTCGGCACGCTCACCAGCGCCGTGGGGCAGCTCGACGACGGCGCGAAGGAGCTCGCGTCCGGGCTGGGGGAGCTGCGCTCGAAGACCGCGGACCTGCCCGCGCAGACGGAGAAGCTCGCCGACGGCGCCGATCAGGTGGCGGACGGCAACGCGGAGGTGGCGCAGTACGGCCAGGACGCAGCCGCCGCCGCCCAGCAGGTGCTGCCCACCCTCGACGGGGCGCGGTCCGATGCGGCCGAGGCCTTCGACCAGGGGCGGGCGGACCTCGGCCAGCAGCTCGCCGACCTCTGCGCGCAGGCCGAGGGCACGGATCTCGAGGCGCAGTGCGGACAGCTACGAGCCGACGTCCTCGACCGGCTGGACACCATGCGTGACGACGTCGCCACGGCGCTCGACGCCCAGCGCACGGACGTGCAGGGCGCCGTGAAGACAGTGGAGGGCGCGTCGGAGAAGCTGGACGAGCTCGCCGACGGGTCCCGGCAGGTGGCGACCGGCGCGTCCACGCTCGCCGATGCGACTCCGGAGCTGACGTCGGGCATCGCGTCGGCCGCGTCCGGCGCGGACCGGCTGGCGGGCGGCACGGGGGAGCTCGAGAACGCGACCCCCACCCTCGTCGACGGGGTGCACCGCCTGGCCGACGGCGCCGAGGAGGTCTCTGGCGGTGCCGCCAAGCTCGCGACCGGCACGACCAAGCTCGCGGACGGCGCCGGGGAGCTCAAGAGCGGCACCAAGGAGCTGTACGACGGGCTGGCCGAGGGGCTCGGCAAGATCCCCGACGTCGACGCCAAGACGCGCGAGGACACGGCGGACACCATCGGCAACCCGGTCGAGGTGCGCAACGAGGCCCTGTCCCAGGCCAGCACCTACGGGGCCGGCCTGGCCCCGTTCTTCCTGTCCCTGGCCACGTGGATCGGGGCGTACGTGCTGTTCCTGCTGGTGCGGCCGCTGTCCACGCGGGCGCTCGCCGCGGGCCGGTCGGCGCTCGCCACCGCGCTGGGCGGCTGGGCGACCCCGGCGGCCATCGGCGTCGTGCAGGTGGCCGCGATGTTCGCGGTGACCAAGTTCGCGCTCGACATCCAGCCGGTGTACGGGCTGTCGACGGTCCTGTTCATGGTGCTCGTCTCGGCCACGTTCATCGCGATCATGCAGGCGCTGAACGTCTGGCTCGGCGCGGCGGGGCAGTTCCTGGGGCTGGTGCTCATGCTGGTGCAGCTGGTCACCGCCGGCGGCACGTTCCCGTGGCAGACCATCCCGCAGCCGCTCAAGGCGATGCACCAGTTCCTGCCCATGACGTACGCCGTCGAGGGGCTGCGCCAGCTGCTGTACGGCGGCGACCTCACCACCGTCGTGCGGGACATCAGCGTGCTGGTCGGCGTGTTCGTCGTCGCGCTGGCGCTCACGACGCTCGCCGCCCGCCGCCAACGGGTCTGGACGATCACCAAGCTGCAGCCCGAGCTCGTCCTCTGACCGGAACGACGGCTGAGCTTGTCGAAACCACCTCGCTGGTCTCGACGGGCTCGACCGGCGGTAGAGGATGGGGGGCGTGGACTTCCAGGACGTGGTGCGACGCCGGCGGATGGTGCGGCGGTTCACGGACGAGCCGGTGGCGCCCGCCGCGGTGGACCGGCTGGTGCGCAACGCCGTGCGTGCGCCCAGCGCGGGGTTCTCGCAGGGCTGGTCGTTCCTCGTGCTGACGGAGCCGGCGGACCGGGAGCGCTTCTGGACGGCGGCCACCCCCGCAGCGTCCGAGCGCGACATGTCCGCGTGGCTCACGGGTATGCGCACCGCGCCGGTGCTCGTCGTCGCGCTGTGCTCGAAGGCCGCCTACCTCGGCCGGTACGCCGAGGCCGACAAGGGCTGGACGGACCGCGACGAGGCGCGCTGGCCTGTGCCGTACTGGCACGTCGACGCCGGGATGGCGTCGCTGATCATGCTGCAGACGGCCGTCGACGAGGGTCTCGGCGCGTGCTTCTTCGGCATCGGCGCGGATGAGGTGCCGGCGTTCCGCGAGGTGTTCGGCATCCCGGACGAGTGGGTCCAGACCGGCGTCGTCGCGGTGGGTCACCCGGCGGACGGCGGTGCGAAGGGATCGCCGACGCGACGCCGCCGCAAGCCGCTGGACGAGGTCGTGCACCGCGGGCGTTGGTGAGGCGTCTGCCCGAGCGGGACGACGCGCTGAGCGGGCCGGGTGTCCTCAGGCGCTGCCGAGGTGGCCGAGTGCAATCACAGTGACACCGTCGGGGCCGCGAATAGCTGGTGGTCCCGGCCGTCAGGACGTTGAGCGACGTGAGCTGTCCGGCCCGCTTCTCGGAGACCTTGGTAGCAAGGGCGGACAAATGAGCCGCTGCGCTGTCGATGTTTGCCGTGCCCCCGAGCTCGACTTCGTCGCGGTAGTGGTAGACCGTTCCCCCGAGCTTCTGTGCATGGATGCGAAGGTCGCGGACACACAGCGATTCGAACAGCAGGCCGAGCGTCTTGAGGTCATCGAGGAGCGTGCGCGCATTTGCTCCGAGTGTCGCGGCCAGGGTCGGTCGCGGCTCAGCTCGCGGCAGCGCGGACGGCCGCGGCGAGCTGGGCGACAGCCGAACCGACCCTCGCGTCGGCGAGGTTGCCGTACCCGACGACGAGCGCCTCGGTCGGCAGGGCGGGGCCCGGCGCCGCGCTGACGCGGTACCTGCGCAGGTCGGCCACCGTGACGCCGCGGTCGGCGGCGGCCCGCACCACCGCGGCGGCGGGGACGCCGTCGGGCAGGCCGAGGACCACCTGCAGCCCGGCGGCGAGCCCGGTCACCGGCAGCCCGGGCAGGGCGGCGCCGAGCGCTTCGAGCAGCGCCGCCCGCCGCGCCCGGAAGCGTCCGCGCGCCGCGCGCAGATGGCGTTCGTAGGCGCCGTCGGTGAGGAAGCGGCCGAGCGCGAGCTGGTCGATGGTCGACGGGCCGTGCCCGCCCGCGTGCGCGCCGAGCCGGTCGCGCCACTGCGGCGGCAGCAGCAGCCAGCCGAGGCCGAACGCCGGCGAGACCGTCTTGCTGAGCGACCCGAGCAGGGCGACGCCACCCGGGTCGTGACCCTGGAGCGCGGCGACCGGCCGCCGGTCGTAGCGGAACTCGGCGTCGTAGTCGTCCTCGATCACCAGGCCGTCGGCCTCCCGCGCCCACGACACGAGCGCGTCGCGCCGCTCGGGGGCCAGCGCCGCGCCGGTCGGGAACTGGTGGGCCGGCGTGACGAGGGCTGCGCGGGCGCCGGTGCGCCCGGCCGCCGCGACGAGGGCGTCGACGACGACCCCGCGCTCGTCGACGGGAACGGGCACGGGGACCAGGCCGCCGTCGCGGGCCACGTCGCGCAGCCGCCCCCAGCTCGGGTTTTCGACCAGCAGGGTGCGGTGCCCGGCGGACCGCAGCGCGCGGGCGAGGCGGGTCATGCCGTCGGCGGCGCCGTGCGTCACCACGACGTCGTCGCTGCTCGCGCAGGTGGAGCGGGCCCGCGCCAGGTAGTCGACGACGGCGGC
Organism: Isoptericola sp. Y581; assembly: GCF_059445475.1. Taxonomy (NCBI): domain Bacteria; kingdom Bacillati; phylum Actinomycetota; class Actinomycetes; order Micrococcales; family Promicromonosporaceae; genus Isoptericola; species Isoptericola sp. Y581. The sequence continues at coordinate 120,586 of NZ_JCAIUK010000001.1, forward strand.
GCGGGCCGCCGGGTGGCCGGCGGGGTCGGGGGCGCCGAGGTCGGCGTCGGGGGCGTCGGCGAGCGCGTCGCGCAGCGCCCGCAGCCAGGCGGCGCGGGGCACGTGCCGTAGGTCGGGTACGCCGGGGGCGAGGTCGAGGTGCGCGCGCCCGGGCGGGTCCGCCGCCCCCGGCGCCGGCGACACGGGGCGCTTCGGGACGGCGTGCGCCGCGGCTCCGGCGGCAATCCGGGTGCCGGAGCCCACGCGCGCCTCACAGAATCCCTCGGCGACGAGCTGCCCGTAGACCTCGGTCACCACCCACCGCGACACGCCCAGCGACTCCGCGAGGGCGCGGCTCGGCGGCAGCGCGGCGCCGCCGGGGACGCGGCCGCCGCGCACGGCGTCGCGCACGGCCCGCTCGAGGCGCGCCACCAACGGGGCGTCGTCGTCCCCGAGGTCGAGCACGGTGTCCCACGCCAGGCGCAGATTGGTCTGGGCCGATGCCATGGGATTGGACGGTACACCCGGACCGATCGGCTCGTAGCGTCGTGGATGTCAGCCGGCGGGACCTCCGCCGGCACCTACGGACAGGAGCACCCATGCGTGACCGCACCATCGGCGACGGAACCACCTCCTTCGAGGTCAGCACCCTGTGCCTCGGCACCATGTGGTTCGGCACCCGGACCGACGAGACGACGTCCCGCGCGATTCTCGACCGGTTCGTCGAGGCCGGCGGCACGTTCCTCGACACGGCCAACAACTACAGCTCGTGGATCGGGGGCACCGGCCGGGACAGCGAGGACGTCCTCGGCCGCTGGCTCGCGGACCGGGGGAACCGCGACGAGCTGCGCATCGCCACCAAGGTGGGCGCGGCCAAGAAGGACCCGAACCAGCCGTTGTCGAACACCCCGCCCACGAACTACCAGGGGCTCGCGGCCGAGACCATCGCCTGGGAGGCGCGCGAGAGCATGCGCCACCTGGGCGTCGACCACCTCGACGCCTACTACGGCCACGTGGACGACTACGACACCCCGCTGGACGAGACCGTCGGGGCGTTCGGCAAGCTGCAGGCCGAGGGGCTGGTCGGCATCGCCGGCATCTCCAACGTCGCGCTGCACCGCGTGGTCGAGGCCCGCGAGGAGGCCCGCCGCCAGGGCGTCGCGCCGTACGGCCTGGTGCAGCAGCAGCTCACCTACCCGTACCCGCGGCCCGACGTCGGCCGGCACAACTGGGCGTCCTACGAGCTGCTCGACTACGCCCGCGCGTCGTCCGACGCGGGCAGCCCGCTCGCCGTCGTCGCCTACTCGCCGCTCATGCAGGGCGCGCTGGTGCGCGACGACAAGCCCCTGTGGGACGGCTTCGACCACCCGACCACGCACGAGCGGCTGCGCGTGCTGCGCGAGGTCGCCGAGGAGATCGGCGCCACCCCGAACCAGGTGGTGCTCGCCTGGCTCCTGGGCGGCGACGTGCCCGTGGTGCCGATCGTCGGCGCGAGCACCGTCGCGCAGCTCGACGAGCTGCTCGGCGCGGCCGAGCTCGACCTCGACGACGAGCTGCGCGTGCGCCTCGACGCGGTGTGACGGGCTGCTCCGGCCACTATTCCGGCTGCTACTCCAACCACTCCGTCGAGAAGCGGTCGCTGGCGTGGACGTGCACGGCCTCATAGACCTCCGGCCCGATGACGGTGAACTTGTGCGGGGTCTGGGGTGGCGCCACGAGGATCTGGCCACCGACGGCGACCACCTCGTCGTCGCCTACCCGGAACAGGGCACGCCCGGAGCGGATCACGAACGTCTCCGTGTACGGGTGCAGGTGCAGACGGGGGCCGGCGCCGTCGCGGTCGGTGCGCGAGAAGATCACCGACACGGCCGAGCCGTGCAGGTAGCCCTCGAAGTTCCTGCTCGGCAGGCCCGATTGCTCGATCAGCTCGATGCTCGGCTCTGTGCTCATGCGCTGTGGACCGGGCCTCGGTGCGGAACTGAGCGGCCCGCGGAGCTCAGGGCAGGGGGTGCTCGACGTCGACGCGAAGGCGGTCACGGACGGCGTCGGGCAGCTCGCCCCAGTCGTCCAGGGTGTCGAGGTCGACGGCGGTACCCGGGCGCCGCGCGACGACGGGGCGCAGGCCGACGCGCTCGGCCTCGGCGACGTGCGCCGTCCGCGACCCCTCGCCGAAGCGGAACCGGAAGGCGGCGTCCCCGGGCAGGCGAGCGGGCAGCGCGAGCAGGTTCGTGCCCGCGAGGTGCCGGTCGGTGGCCACGACGACCGCGGCGTCGTCGGCGAGCAGCGCCGCGACGTCGTCGGTCGTGAGCAGCGGCAGGTCGGCGTGGGCCACGAGCAGCCGCACCGCCCCGAGCGCGAGGGCCCGCTCGCGCCCGACGTCCAGCGCCGCGTTGAGCCCCGGCCGCTCGGGCGGCTGGGCGACCACCTCGAGCCGCGCGCCGGACGATGCGGCAGTTGGGGGACGGTGCGGCAGTTCGAACTGCCGCACCGTCCCCCAACTGCCGCGCCGTGCCACGGGCGCGAGCGTCTCGGTCGTGAACGGCACGTCGCCGGTGACGACGAGCACGTGGTCGACGCCGTCCGAGGACAGCAGGACGCCGACCACGTGCCGGGCGAGGGCCGCGACCAGCCGGCGCCGGGCCGCCGGGTCCAGGGCGGTCGCCAGCCGCGACTTCCCCGAGAAACCGTCCCGCAGCGGGACGACGGCGACGACCGTCACGCGGCCGGTCCGACGGCGGACAGCAGCTCGCGCGCGAGCCGCTCGCGCCCCGCCGGGCCGCCCATGACGGTGTCGGTGACGAGCACCTCGAACCCGAGCTCGGCGATCGGCGCGGCCAGGGCGGCGTCGGCGTCGTCCACGACCATCACGTCCACGAGGCCCGTGTACAGGCGGGCGACGCCGAGCGCGGAGACCTCGTGCCCGAGCGTCTCCAGGATCTGCGCGGCCGGACCCTTGATCGCCTGTCCGCCGACGATGGGGCTCACGGCCACGCGCCGCGCCGTCGACGCACGCACGGCGTCGCGCACCCCGGGCACGGCCAGCACGGGCTCGACGGACAGGAACGGGTTGGACGGCGCGACGACGAGCATCCCGGCGCCGGCGATCGCGTCGAGCACCCCCGGTGCGGGGCGGGAGGCGGCGGCACCGTCGAAGGCGAGCCCGAGCACGGCGTCCGCGTGCCGGCGGCGCACGAAGTACTCCTGGAACGCGACCCGGCCCTTCGGGGTGTCGACGAGGGTGCGCAGCCGGTCGTCGGTGACGGGCAGCACCCGGGCGGACACGCCCAGGGCCGCGGTCAGCCGCGCGGTCACCGCGCTGAGCGGCTCGCCGTCCCGCAGTGCCGCCGTGCGCACGACGTGCGTGGCCAGGTCCTTGTCGCCCAGCGCGAACCACGTGTCCTCGCCGAGGCGCGCGAGCTGCTCGAGCGTCGCGTACGACTCGCCCTGCAGCCCCCAGCCGCGCTCCTCGTCGTTCAGGCCCGCGAGGGTGTACATGACGGTGTCGAGGTCGGGGGAGACCTGCAGCCCGTGGCGTTCGGTGTCGTCGCCGACGTTCACCACGACGGACAGCCCGCCGTCGGGCAACCCGCCGTCGGGCAGGGCGAGGGCGAAGCCGTGGGCGAGGCGGGCGCCGCCGACCCCGCCGGCGAGAAGAGTGACGCGTGTGCTCACCCGACGAGCCTAAGGTCCCGCGACGCCTCTTCCGCAGGTTGAGCCTGTCGAAACCTGGTCCTCGGCTGGTTGAGCCTGTCGAAACCCGGTCTTCCGCTGGTTGAGCCTGTCGAAACCTGGTCCTCGACAGGCTCAACCGACGACATGGGATGTGTGCAGGATGGGGCCATGGCTGTCTTTGCTTTCTCCGTCGCCCCGCTCGGCGCGGGCGAGTCCGTGGCGGACTCCGTCGCCGCCGCCGTCCGCATCGTCCGCGAGTCGGGGCTCCCGACGCGCACCACCGCGATGTTCACCGAGATCGAGGGGGACTGGGACGAGGTGATGCCGGTGATCCAGCGCGCCACGGAGGCCGTGGGCGCGGGCGGGCACCGCGTCTCGCTCGTGCTCAAGGCCGACATCCGCCCCGGCTACACCGGGCAGCTGGACGCCAAGATCGCGCGGGTGGAGGAGCGGCTCGCGGACGGCGGCGGCGCGGGCCACGCGTAGCCCCGGAACATCTCGCCGGTGCGGCGGCGCACCGCGACGAGGCCGGGAGCCGCCTGTGTTGCAGGCCACGTCGGGAGGGGCCTTAGGCTGGGCCCGGGATCCGGCCACCCGGGCCGCGATCCGAGCCAGGAGTGGTGTGCATGCCCCTGTTCGAGGTCGACGCGCAGCGGCCCCTCCTCGTCCAGCCCGGCCAGTCGCCGGCGGCACCTCAACCGGGCGTCGGTACCACCGCCCACCGGGTGGTGGACAGCCACATCGACGGCCTGCTCGGCGAGCAGATCTTCCCCGTCGCCCCGGGCGCCGGCCCCGACGAGCCGCACCTCCTGGCCCTCGACGCCACCGGCTCGCCCGTGGTCGTGGAGCTCGTGGCCGACCTCGACCGGGCCGCGCTCACCCGCGCCCTGGACCACGCCGGCGCGGCCGGGCGCCTGACGCGCGGCGCGCTCTCCGAGCGATACCACGGCGGCCCGTCGGCGTTCCACCGCGACGTCGCGGCGTTCTACGACAGCGTGCCCATCACCCGCTCCCAGCCCGGGCGCAGCAGCGCGCGGCTCATCATCATCTGCCAGGAGGCGAGCGAGGAGATCCTCAACGCCGTGGACTTCCTGCGCCAGCCCACCATGCCCGTCGAGGTGCTGAAGATGGGCGTGGTGCACAGCGCCGACGGGCGCCGGTTCGTGGACGTCTCGCCCCTCGTGATCCACCCGGCGTCGTCGCCCACGGCCCCGCGGCTGTCCGCGCCCGAGGGCGGCCAGGCGCCCGCCGTCGCGGGGGCGACGACGGACGCGGCCGCGCGGCGCGCGGCGGAGCAGGCGGCCGGCCTCGAGCCGGAGATCTTCGCGGAGGGTGTCGCCGTCGGGCTGGCGCTCACGGGCAAGATGCCGGCCGGGACGCAGACCCGGTCGCGACGCCGTGCGGCCCGCCCGCGGTCGCCGGAGTCCGCGCCGTCCGCCGACGCGGGCCTCGCGACGGGAGGCTTTCCCGAGCCGGTCCGCGGTGTGGGCCCCGTCCCCCCGCCGCCCGTGCCGGCCCCCGAGCCCACCGTGCCTCCTGCGCCCCCCGCGGCGCCCAGCCGGTACTCCGGCCTCGACCCCGACCTCGAGGACACACGGGAGACCAGGCCGCGCCCGCTGTCGGAGCATCGGCCCGGTGCGGCGGCGCCCACGGTGCGGCGGCGCTCGCGGGCCGACCGGTTCGCCGGGCAGTCGTTCGAGGACGCCGAGTCGTACGCCCCTGCGGGCCACCGGCCGGGCCTGGGCGAGGCGTTCGGCGAGGCCGCGACCCCGGCCTTCGACCTGCCGGTCCCCGAGCCCCGGTGGTCGGGCGTCGAGGACGACCTGCCGCGCCTGCAGGTGCCGCCGCTCGAGCCGCCCCGGCTGAGCACGCCGCCGCCCGTCCCGCTGGACGACGGCCGATGGTCGAGCGTCCCGCCGCCGCCGAACCTGCAGGGCGGCTACGACCCGCTGACGTCGCCCGTGCCGCCGGAGCCCTGGGCGCCGACGGTCACCGTGGACTACGAGGTGGACCCCGACCTGGTCGCGCTCGCGAGCACCCTCGGCCACCCGACGGTGATCGTGTGGTCCCGGCCGCGCCGCCGCCAGCACTTCGAGGCGGTGCTGCACCCGGACGGCACCATCGAGCTGACCGACGGCGGGCGGTACCGGCACCCGGACCACGCGGCGTCGGCGGCCTCCGGGTCGCCCACGGCCGACGGCTGGAGCGTGTGGCGCCTCGGTCACGACGGCCCGACGCTCATGGACGCCTTCCGGCACCGCTTCGCCTGACCGGCCTCGGCGCGGGCGATCAGCCGCCGGAGCGGTCCATCGCCCGCACTCCGACCGCCAGCCCGGCCGCGGCGGTGAGCGCCGCGGCGAGCCAGCCCCACGCGACGGACGACGACGCGAGGTCGCCCGCGAAGAGGTCGCGCGCGGAGTCGACGACGTACCGCAGCGGGTCCGCGTACGAGACCGTCCGCATCCATGCCGGTCCGCCGTCCAGCGGCAGCAGCATCCCCGACAGCAGCATGAGCGGGAAGATCACCGTCTGCTGCACGATCCAGAACATCCACTCCTGCTTCCGCACGGCCAGGGCGAGCGCGTAGGAGAACCCGCCGATCCCCACGCCGAGCACGGCGAGCTGCCCGAGGGTGAGCACCACGCCCAGCGGGTCGGGGCGCAGCCCGAAGGGCAGCATCACGACGACTACCAGCAGCGCCTGCACGACGACCGGTACGACCTCCTTGAGCGCACGACCCACGAGCATCGCGGGGCGCGACATGGGCGTCACCAGCAGCCGCTCGTGCGAGCCCGACGCGAGCTCCATCTGCAGGTTGGAGCCGGTCACGGTGCACCCGAACAGGGTGGTCATCACGAGGATGGACGGGACGAACCACAGCCAGACGTCGCCGCCCAGCGCCTCCGTGCCGCCGAGCGAGCCCACCAGCAGCGGCCCGAACAGCGCGAGGAAGAACAGCGGCTGGACCAGCCCGAAGATCATCGAGAACGGGTCACGCACGAGCGGGCGCAGCTCGCGCGTGAGCACCAGGCCGGTGTCGCGCCAGAACCGGCCGGCGGGGGACGGCGTCGTGGCGGACGTCGTCGCGGGCGGGGCGGTCAGGGTGGTCGCGTGGCTCATCAGGCCACCTCCTTGCGGTCGTCGGTGGTGCGGTCGTCGGTGGCGCGGTCGTCGGTGGTGCGGTCGTCGGTCGGGAGGGCGTCGGTGGTGACGTCGTCCGTACCGGGGGCGAACGCGGTCTCGCGCAGGCTGCGGCCGGTGAGGGCGAGGAAGACGTCGTCGAGGGTCGGGCGGGCCACGTGGACGCCGAGGACCTCGGCGCCGGCGGTGTCGGCGGCCCGCAGCAGCCCCGGCACGGCGCGGGTGCCGTCGGCGGAGCGCACGGACACCGTGCCCACCGCGGCGCCGTCCTGCGTCACTGCGACCGCGCGCGTCGCCGGGTCGTGCTCCGCGATCCGCGCGAGGGCGGGCAGGTGCTCGGTCGCGGCCTCCAGCATCACGTGGTCGCCGGCGAGATCGGCCTTGAGCGCGTCGGCCGTGTCGTCGGCGATGACCTGACCGTGGTCGACCACGACGACGCGCTCGGCCATGGTGTCGGCCTCGTCGAGGTAGTGGGTCGTGAGCACGATCGTCATCGGCGGGCCGGAGCCCTCCGCGGCGCGGGCGCGCATCCGCAGCACGTGCTCCCACAGGTTGGCCCGGTTGTGCGGGTCCAGGCCGGTGGACGGCTCGTCGAGGAACAGCAGCGGCGGGGCCTGCACCAGCCCGAGCCCGACGTCGAGCCGGCGGCGCTGGCCGCCGGACAGGCTGTCCACCTTGCGCCGCGCGAGCGGGGCGAGGTCGAGCGCCTCGAGCAGCTCGTCGGCACGGCGTCCGGCGGCGCGCCGGTCCATCCCGTGCACGCGGCCCTGCACGACGAGCTCGTCGCGCGCCTGCTGCACGGATGCGGCGCCGTTGCCCTGGCCGACGTAGCCGATCGAGGCCCGCACGCGGTGCGGCTCGGTCGCGACGTCGTGACCGGCCACCTGGGCCGTGCCGGACGTCGGGGTGAGCAGCGTCGTGAGCATGCGCATCGTCGTGGTCTTGCCGGCGCCGTTGGGGCCGAGCACGGCGACGAGCTCGCCGGGCTCGACGTCGAGGTCGATGCCGCGCACGGCGTGCACGGTCTCGTGACGGCTCACGGGGAAGTCCTTCGTGAGCCCGCGGGTGCGGATCATGGATCTACCTCCTGGAAGTTCGAGGGGCTGGTCGGTTTGGAGAACGGTTCGAGGACCACGATGCCAAGGGTTGCGGTCAGCTTCTGTCCTCTACCCGTGCCAGCCTGGGGACATGATCGAGACCTCGGGGCGGCTGCTCTCCCTGCTTTCGCTGCTGCAGGCGCGTCGGGACTGGCCGGGGCACCTGCTCGCCGACCGGCTCAAGGTCAGCCCGCGGACGGTGCGCCGCGACGTCGACCGGCTGCGCGAGCTCGGGTATCCCGTGCGGGCCACGCGTGGCCCGGACGGCGGCTACCGGCTCGTCGCGGGCGCGGAGCTGCCGCCGCTGCTGCTCGACGACGAGCAGGCGGTAGCCGTCGCCGTCGCGCTGCAGACGTCCACGACGGCCGGGACGCAGGACGCCGCGCTGCGGGCGCTGGCCACCGTGCGGCAGGTGATGCCCGCGCGCCTGCGCGCGCGCATCGACGCCCTGGAGATCACGGCCGCGCGCGACCCGGAGGCGCCGTCGCGGCCCGAGGTCGACCACGACACCCTGCTCGCGCTCGGCACCGCGATCCGCGCCCGCGAGGTCGTCCGGTTCGACTATGAGCGGGGCTCCTCGCCGGTGATCGGCACCGGGCCGGATGCGTTCCGGCCGCCGCGCCGCGTGGAGCCGCACCATCTCGTCACGGTGGAGGGCCGTTGGTACCTGGTGGCATTCGACCTCGACCGCGACGACTGGCGCCGGTTCCGCATCGACCGCCTCACCCTGCGCACCGGCAGCGGCCCGCGCTTCGTCGCGCGCACGGTGCCCGGCGGCGACGTCGCGCGCTACGTGCTGGACGGCTTCGGCGCGGGCGGGGCGGCCGCGGCGCGCGGTGAGGCGGTGCTGCACACGCCGGCGGAGCGGGTCGCGCCGTGGGTCGGGCGGTGGGGCGTCGTCGAGGCGCTCGAGGATGCCGGCGGCGAGCCTCGGTGCCGCGTGGTCCTCGCGTCGTGGTCGTGGGTCGGGATCGCCGCGCACCTGGCGATGTTCGACGTGCCCTTCGACGTCGTCGGGCCGCCCGAGCTGCGCGCCGCGATGGTCACCCTCGCGTCCCGCTTCGCCGGTTGAGTCTGAAGGCCCCGCTGGTTGAGCCTGACGGCCCCGCTGGTTGAGCTTGTCGAAACCAAGGCCGTCGGGGGTTTCGACAGGCTCAACCGGCGAGGTTCGTCGGGGGTTTCGACAGGCTCAACCGGCGAGGTTCGTCGGGCTCAGGGCAGGACGACGATCTTGCCGGTCTGCTCGCCGGCGTCCAGCCGCGCCAGGCCCGTCGCGACGTCGGCGAGGCGCACCTCGGAGTCGATGACGGGCCGCACGCCGGTGCGGGCGCAGAACCGCACCAGGGCAACCAGGTCGTCGCGCGACCCCATCGTCACGCCCTGCACCCGGATCTCGTTGAAGAAGACGCGCGTCAGCTCCGCGGGCGGCGCGTCCCCGGACGTCGCCCCGCACACGACGATCGTGCCGCCGGGCCGCACCGAGCGCACCGAGTGCGCCCAGGTGGCCTGGCCCACCGACTCGATCACCGCATCCACGCGGCCGGGCACGCGGGCGCCCGTCTCGACCGCGTGCGCCGCACCCAGGGCCACGGCGTGCTCCCGGCGCTCGGCCGAGCGCGAGGTCACCGTGACCTCCAGGCCGGCGGCCGCGCCCAGCAGGATGGCGGCGGTGGCGACGCCGCCGCCCGCGCCCTGCACGAGCACCCGGTCGCCCGGGGCGAGCCCGCCGGCGCCGAACAGCATCCGGTAGGCGGTGAGCCAGGCCGTGGGCAGGCAGGCGGCCTCCTCGAACGACAGGTCGTCGGGGAGCGGCACCAGGTTGTGGGTGGGCACGGCGACGCGCTCCGCGAGCGTGCCCGGGTACTTCTCCGACAGCAGCGTGCGGCGCTCGTTCGGCCCGACGCCGTGCCCGTCGGCGCCGATCACCCCGTGCAGGAGCACCGGCGTGCCGTCGGCGGCGGTCCCCGCGGCGTCCGTGCCGAGGATCATCGGCAGCTGCTCGGCCCGCAGGCCGACGCCACGCAACGACCACAGGTCGTGGTGGTTGAGGGAGGCGGCGCGCACCTCGACGGTGGTCCAGTGCTCCCGCGCCTCCGGTTCCGGCCGGTCGCCCACCTCCAGCCCGTCGAGCGGGGAGTCGGGCGAGAACCGGGCGACAGTGGCGGTGAGCATGCGGACCAACCTAACGCGCGATGACCGCGGCGCCTTCGACCCTGGGATCCGTACCGTCAGGTTGATGGCGGTACGAATCCCGTGGTCGAAACGGGACTGTCAGGGAGCGCCGACGTCGAACATCCAGGTGACGCCGTAGCGGTCGGTGACCTGGCCGTAGAAGTCGCCCCAGGGCGCCTTGTCGAACGGCATCGCGTCGGAGCCGCCCTCGGCGAGCTTCGCGTACGCGCCCGCCACGTAGTCGTAGTCCTCGGGCCCGCCGGTGAGCGCCACGGTGACGCCGCTGGTGGGCGCGACGTACGGCATCATCGAGCCGGTGTCGGCCGCCATCAGGGTGAGGCCCGACGGTGCGTCGAGCTGGCCGTGCATGACCAGGTCCTTGTCGGCATCGTCGATGGGCATTCCGGAGTCTGCCGGCATGGACCCGAACGTGCTGACGTCGAGCTCGCCGCCGAGCACCGAGCGGTAGAACTCGAGGGCCTCGCCGGCCTGGTTCTTGAAGCTGAGATAAGGGTTGAGCCGGACCATCGGGGTCGCCTCCAGCAACGCTGCGGAGTGGGCGGCCGCGCGGGTCGGCGGCCGCTCCCACCGTAGGCAGACCCGTCGACGCTCGCCCCCTCGCTGGACGAGCCTGTCGAGGCCAAGGCCCTCGGGTTCGACAGGCTCGACCAGCAAGAGGGTTTCGACAGGCTCGACCAGCAAGAGGGTTTCGACAGGCTCAACCGGCGGGAACGCTCAGTCGTCGACGCTCGCCCCCGCGAGGAAGTCGGCGACGATGGGACCGAGCTGGTCAAACTCGATGAGGAAGCCGTCGTGCCCGAAGTCGGAGGTGACGATGCGCAGCGGCTCCGCTCCGGGTACCCAGGCGGCGATACGGCCGGCCTGCTCCGGCGGGAAGAGCCGGTCCGAGTCCACCGCCACCACCAGCGCCCTGGCCGTGATCTGCGACAGCGCCGACTCCACGCCGCCGCGGTCGCGGCCCAGGTCGTGGCTCAGCATCGACTCGGTGAGCACCAGGTAGGAGTTGGCGTCGAACCGGCGGGCGAGCTTGTCGCCGTGGTGGTCGAGGTAGGACTGCACGGCGTACCGGCCGTCGGCCAGCGGGTCCTCGCCGCCCTGCGGCAGGCGCCCGAACCGCACGTCGAGCTCGGCCGACGTGCGGTACGTGGTGTGCGCGATCTGCCGGGCGATCGCGAGCCCGGCGTCCGGCCCGTCGCCCGCTGCGGCGTCGTAGTAGTCGCCGCCGCGCCAGCGCGGGTCGGCGCGGATCGCCCCGAGCTGCGGGTGCGCCCAGGCGATCTGGTCGCCCGAGGTCTGCGCCGTCGTGGCGATGGCGGCGATCCCGTCCACCCCGATCCCCGCGTCGGGCCCGAGCAGCGCCCACTCCAGCACGCGCAGGCCGCCCATGGACGCGCCGACCACCAGCGACCAGCGCTCGACGCCGAGCTGGTGGGCGAGCTCGATCTCCGCGGCGACCTGGTCGCGCGTCGTGATGTGGGGGAAGCGGCCGCCCCACGGCCGGCCGTCGGGGGCGTCGGACGCCGGGCCGGTGGTGCCCTGACAGCCCCCCAGCACGTTGGGGGCCACGACGAAGTACCGGTCGGTGTCGACGGGCGCGCCCGGGCCGATCATGTCCGACCACCACCCGGCCGTCGGCTGGCCGGGGCCGTCGGGCCCGGCCACGTGCGCGTCACCGGTCAGCGCGTGCAGCACGAGGACGGCGTTGGAGCCGTCGGGGGCGAGCTCGCCCCACGTCTCGTAGGCGACGCGCACGTCCGGCAGCACGCCGCCCGCCTCGAGCTCGACCGCGCCGACGTCGGCGAACCGGCGGGCCGCCTCGGGGTCGCCCGCGCGCCAGGCGCCGGAGGCGGGCACGGGCGCCTCTGCCCGCGCCCGCGTGACCGGCGTCGGGCGCACCGTCGGGGCGGTGCCCGCGCGTCGTCCGCCCACGGACCGCACGGTGGGGGCGACGTGCACGCCGGCGCGCCGCACGGGCTGGGGCTGGCGCCCGGACGTCGTCACGCGGCCGCCTCGTCGTTGCCCGTCGTCGCGGGGGACAGCGCGTCGGCCGCCGCGGCGAACCCGAGCTCGAGGTCGGCGAGGATGTCGTCCACCCCCTCCAACCCGACGGAGAGCCGCACCAGCGCGGGCGTCACGCCCGACAGCGCCTGCTCGGCGGGGGTGAGCTGGGAGTGGGTGGTCGAGGCGGGGTGGATGACCAGCGACCGCACGTCGCCGATGTTCGCGACGTGCGAGTGCAGCTGTAGTGCAGAGACGAAGGCGCGTCCGGCGGCGGCGGCCTGCACCGGGTCGGCCAGGTCGAGCTCGAAGGCGACGACGCCGCCCGCGCCCTTCGGCGCGTACTTCCGCGCGTTCTCGTACCACGGGGACGACGGGAGGCCCGCGTAGTGCACCAGGCGCACGTCGTCGCGCTCCTCCAGCCACGCCGCGACGCGCTGGGCGTTGGCCACGTGCCGCTCCACGCGCAGCGACAGGGTCTCGAGGCCCTGCGCGAGCAGGAAGGCGTTGAACGGCGCGATGGCGGGGCCGAGGTCGCGTAGCAGCTGCACCCGCGCCTTGAGCACGAACGCGAGGTTGGCGCCGAGCGCGGAGCCGACGCCGAGGTCGCGGGCGTAGACGAGGCCGTGGTAGCTGGCGTCGGGCTCGTTGAAACCGGGGAAGCGCTCGGGCTGCGCGGCATAGTCGAACGTGCCGCCGTCGACGATGACGCCGCCGATCGCGGCGCCGTGCCCGCCCAGGTACTTGGTGGCGGAGTGCACCACGACGTCGGCGCCGTGCTCGATGGGCCGCACCAGGTACGGCGTCGCGACGGTGTTGTCGACGATCAGGGGGACGCCGACCTCGTGCGCGACGGACGCGACGCCCGCGATGTCCAGCACGTCGGCGCGCGGGTTGGGGATGGTCTCGCCGAAGAACGCCTTGGTGTTCGGCCGCGCGGCGGCGCGCCAGGCGTCGAGGTCGTGCGGGTCGTCGACGAAGGTGGTCTCGATCCCGAGCCGCGGCAGCGTGTGGTGCAGCAGGTTGTACGTGCCGCCGTACAGGCTCGGGCTGGCCACGAGGTGGTCGCCGGCCTGCGCGACGTTGAGGATCGCCAGGGTCTCGGCGGCCTGGCCGGAGGCGACGAGCAGCGCGCCGACGCCACCCTCGAGGTCCGCGATACGGGCCTCGACGGCCTCCTGCGTCGGGTTGCCGATGCGCGTGTAGATCGGGCCGAGGTCGGCCAGCGCGAACCGGTCGGCGGCGACGTCGGCGCTGGGGAACTCGAAGGACGTGGTCTGGTAGATCGGCAGGGCCCGGGCGCCGGTGGTGGCGTCGGGGGACTGGCCGGCGTGGATCTGGCGGGTCTCGAAGGTCCAGCTCGACGTGGTCATGACGTGCTCCCGGGGCTCGATGTCGGCTCGTTCGTCGGCTCGTTCGGCGGTGATCGGGCCGCGGTGCTCCCAGGGGCCTGCGCGTCTGGGGCGGGCCGCGGCGGTCGGCTGCGCACGCGGAGCGGATGGCTGGGTCGACGAGCGGCCGCAGGCAGGCGAACGTGCGCGGAGGTCAGCGGCACATTCGGCAGGTCATACCCACGACGGTAGCCCGGGGGCCGGCAGGGCGATACCCGCGTCTTGCCATGTGGGACCAGGATGTGGACGGCGTGTCGGCTTGCCGGGAGGGTCGTGGGCCGTGCTTTCGGGTGGCGCTGCCGGTCGGCGTGGGTGAGCCTGGGCGAGGTTGCCCGCAGCACGCCTGCCCAGGGGAGGAGCAGAGCATGGCTCGCACCGCACGCTCCCGCCGCACCGGAACGGTGACGGCGCTGGTCGCCGTCGTGCTGCTCGGGGGGTCGCCCGCCGGAGGCGCGGCGTGGGCCGACCCGCCGTCCGACGACGACGTGGCCACGGCGCACGCGGCCGAGGACGCCGCCCGCCTCGACGTCGACGGGGCCGAGGCACGGCTCGACGCGATCCGGGGCGAGCTCGCGCGAGCCGAGGCGGCAGTCCAGACGGCCGCCGAGGACTACTCCGAGGCGCGCGAGCTGCTCGCGACGGCGAAGCAGGCCACCGAGGACGCGCGCGAGCGCGCCGACCAGGCCCAGGCTGCCGAGACGCGGGCCCGGACCTCCCTGGCCGAGGCGTACCGCACGACCGCCCGGGCGAGCGAGTCCGCGCTGGGGCCGCTCGACGTGGTCGCCGGGGCGCGCGACGTCGGGGACGTCGTGTCCACCGAGTCGGCGCAGCGCGCCGTCGACCGGAAGGTCTCCGGCGCCCTGGCCACCCAGGCGGACCTCCGCGCCACGGCGCGCAACGCCGACGCGCGCTGGGCGGCCGCCCGCGCCGAGCAGCAGGAGGCCAGCGAGGCCGCCGAGGCCGCGTTCGCCACCGCGCAGCGCACCGCCGACGACCTGGCCGCCCGGACGGCGACGGTCGAGCAGGAGCGCGACCGGCTGTTCACGCGCCTCGCCGACCTGCGCAGCACGACCGTCGAGCTCGAGCGGCAACGCGAGGAGGACCGGCAGGCGCGCGCCGCGGCCGCGCGCGAGGCGGCGGCCCGTCAGGCGGCGCAGGACGCGGCGACGTCGACCCTCGCCGACGAGCCCGCGCCGCAGGACGACGCGCCGTCAGGGCCCGCCGACGAGTCCGCGGACGAGCCCGCCGCCCAGCCGGAGCGGGACGCCGGCGGGTCGGACGAGGGGTCGTCGTCCGGGGGCGGCAGGCAGGGTGACGGCGACCGGGCCGACGAGACCCCGGAACCGGAGCCGACCCGGACCCGCGAGCCGGAGCCCGAGACCGAGACGCCGCCGGTCAGCGGCGTCGGGCAGGGCAGCGCGGCGCAGGGGCGCGAGGCGCTGTCGTGGGCGCGCTCGAAGATCGGCACCGCGTACCAGTGGGGCGGCGACGGCAACCCGGGTTACGACTGTTCGGGCCTGACCTCGGGGGCGTGGAACGCGGCCGGCGTGTGGATCACGCGCACCTCGCGGTCCCAGTACCTCACCGTCGGCAAGGTCTCGTACGACACCATGCGGCCGGGCGACCTCATCTTCTACGCGAACGACACCTCCGACCCGTCGACCATCCGGCACGTCGCGGTCTACGCGGGCGGCGGCAAGATGGTCGAGGCCCCGCGCCCCGGCCTCACCGTCCGGGAGACGCCGATCCGCTGGGCCGAGGTCATGCCGTACGCCGGCCGCCCCTGAGCCGTTGTGGGTGCGATCGTGGGGCCGGCCGGACCATCGTCTGCTGGTGCGCGCGCCCGCCGTCGGTCATGAGCCGGCGATGTCGATCATCGGGCGTCACGGCCGGAGCAGCACCTTGGTGGCGCGGCGCTCGTCCATCGCGGCGTACGCCTCGGCGACGTCGGCGAGCGGCAGCTCGAGGTCGAAGACCTTCCCGGGCCGGATCGCGCCGGACATGACCTCGGGCAGCAGCGTCTCCATGTAGCGGCGCGCGGACGCCATGCCGCCGCCGATGGTGAGGTTGCGGTCGAAGAGCCGCCGCACGCTCAGCTCCGGCCCGCCGTTCGGCACTCCGACGAAGCCGATGCGACCACCGCCGCGCACGACGTCGAGCGCGGTGTCCATCGACTGCTTGGTACCCACGCACTCCAGGGCCGCGTCGGCGAGGTTCCCGCCCAGCAGGTCGCGCACGGCGGCGAGCCCCTCCTCGCCACGCTCGGCGACCACGTCCGTCGCGCCGAACTCCCGGGCGAGCGCGGCGCGGTCGTCGTGCCGGCTCATCGCGACCACGCGCTCCGCGCCGAGCAGCCGGGCCGCGATCACGCCCGACAGCCCGACCGCGCCGTCGCCCACCACGACGACGGTGTCGCCGTCGGAGACGTGGGCGGAGAACGCCGCGTGGTAGCCGGTGGACATCACGTCGGCGAGGGACAGCAGGTGCGGGACGAGGCCCGCGGCCTCGAGCTCGGCCTCGGTGCGGCCCACGGGGAACAGCGAGTGCTGCGCGAGGGGGATCCGCACGCGCTCGCCCTGCGCGCCGTCGACCGGGTGACCCTCGCGGTCCGTCGAGCCGAAGCCGGTCACCAGGTCGCAGGCGGCGGGGTAGCCGGCGCGGCATGCCTGGCAGACGCCACAGCTCATCGTGAACGGCAGGATCACGAAGTCACCCACCTCCGCGGAGGTCACCTCCGCGCCCAGCTCCTCGACGACGCCCACCAGCTCGTGCCCGATGGGGCGGGGCTTCCGGACAGGGGTGACGCCGCGGTACGGCCAGAGGTCGGAGCCGCACACGCAGGCGGCGACGACGCGGACCACGGCGTCGTGAGGGGTGAGGATCCGGGGGTCCGGGCGCTCCTCGACGCGGACGTCGCGGGCGTCGTGGATCACGGCAGCAAGCATGGGCTCACCGTAGACGTCCGCGGGAGCGATCGGCCCCGCCGGCCTCCGGGTCGGCGAGGGCACGCACCACGGCGGCGGAGCGCGGGGCGAGCGCGTCCTGCTCGACGCGGCCGAGCAGCGTGCCCGGCACGATGCCACGCATGACCGCGACGCCCAGCACCCAGGCGACGAGGAGCTCGGCGCGCAGCTCTGCGTCCTCGCCGTCGAGCTCCCCGGCGAGCTCGTCGAGGTAGGGCCCGCAGACCGCGGCCTGCAGGCGGGCCTCGCCGGCGGCGCGGCCGCCCGAGCGCAGCAGCGCCGCCAGGGGTCGGGCGCCGTCGGGCGGGAAGGCGACGAGGGACAGGAGCCGGTCCACGAACTCCTGCGGGGGGAGGCCGAGCGCGCTCTGGGGGTCCTCGTCCGCGGTGGCGGCCACGAAGAGCCCGTCCTTCGAGCCGAAGTACCGGAAGACGAGCGCGGCGTCGACGCCGGCGTCGGCCGCGACGGCCCGCACGCTGGTGCCCGCGTACCCGTGCTCGGCGAACCGCCGGCTTGCGGCCAGCAGCAGCCGGGCCCGCGTGGCTTCCTTGTCCCGTCGTACGACCATGCCCACGACGCTAAGTCATCACTCGTTGACTTGTCGAGGGCGCGCTCCCTAGCGTCGACGGCACTGCCGGGGCCGCCGCGGTCCGGGCCACGACGAGGGAGCGCACATGGGCACGACGAAGGGCGGCGGGGACACGACCGGCACGACCGGCACGAACGGCGCGAACGGCGCGAACGGCGCGACCGGCACGGACGGCGCGAACGCCGCTGGGACACGCAGGACGACGGTCGTCGCGGGCGGCACGGCCGGGCTCGGGCTCGGCATCGCGCTCGCCCGGCTGGACGCCGGGGACGCGGTGACCGTCGTCGGTCGTGACCCGCGGCGCGGGGCGGCGTTCCTCGCGCGGGCCAGAGCCGCGGGCGCCGACGACCGGGCAGGCTTCGTGGCGGGAGACCTCACGACCGCCGCGGGGACCTGGGACGTCGTGGAGCGCGTGCAGGAGCGGCATGACGCCGTCGACGCGCTGGTCGTCACCGCATACGCGCCGCAGCTGCGTCGGCGCGCCACCCCCGAGGGCGTCGAGGTCTCGCTGTCCCTGTACTACCTCGCGCGCCGGATCCTCGGCGAGGGGCTCGCACCGCAGCTCGACCGGGCGGAGCGGCCGGTGATCGTGAGCCTCAACGGCGTCGGGGTCGTGCACGGCCGGATGCACTGGGACGACCTCATGCTCGAGCGCGGCTACCGCGTCGCCGAGGCAACCAAGCAGAGCGGGCGGGCGGCCGAGCTGCTCGCCGTCGCTCACGCGGGCGCGACCCCGCCCCGTCGGGCCCGGTACGTGCTGGCGCACCCGGGGTACACCCGGACCGCCGCCACCGGTCTCCCGTGGCCGGCGCGCGCCCTGTCCCGGGTGATGGGGCTCGCCGCGCAGCCGGTGAGCCGCGCGATCGAGCCGATCCTCGCCCTGATCGAGGTGCCACCCGCCGACGCGCTCACCGCGATCGACCGCGGCCGCCCCGTCGACGTCGCGTCGTTCGCCGACGCCGCTGAGGCCGCGCGCCTGGAGGAGGTCATGGCGCCGTACGCGAGCGCCTGAAACAGATCAGGTCGGCAGACGGCGGCCCTGAGGTGAATCAGTGGCCGTCGTAGTAGCCGGTGTCCTTGGCGCGCTGGAAGGAGCGCACGACCTCGGCCTGGGCGTCCTCGCGACCGACCCAGTGGGCGCCCTCGACGGACTTGCCGGGCTCGAGGTCCTTGTAGACCTCGAAGAAGTGCTGGATCTCCAGGCGGTGGAAGTCGGAGACGTCGTCGATGTCCTGGCGCCACGCCGCGCGCTGGTCGCCGGTGGGGACGCACAGCACCTTGTCGTCGCCGCCGGCCTCGTCGCGCATGCGGAACATGCCCAGGGCGCGGCAGCGGATCAGGCAGCCGGGGAAGGTCGGCTCCTCGAGTAGCACGAGCGCGTCCAGCGGGTCGCCGTCCTCGCCGAGGGTGCCCTCGATGAACCCGTAGTCGTCCGGGTAGCGGGTGGAGGTGAAGAGCATGCGGTCGAGGCGGATGCGACCGGACGCGTGGTCGACCTCGTACTTGTTGCGCTGGCCCTTCGGGATCTCGATCGTGACGTCGAACTCCACTGTTCCTCCATGCTCGGTGGCGGGCATGCCCGGTGCAGACGCCCTGTCAAAGTGTGCCACGAGGGGCCCGCAAACCGGCTCGTGGGCTGGCGCCGAGCCGCCCCGGGACGTGGGATGATACGCACTGAGCACGGCACGGGACCCGATCTGTGACGATGCTCACCGACACGAGGAGGGGCCGCATGGGGTGGCGGGCGAGCGTCGGCGCCACCGTCACGACAGTGGTCGTGCTCTTCAGCGGATACCTCGTCGCGGACGCCTACGACGTCGTCCCCGGCATGCTCACCACCGCGGCGCCCCCCGCGGCGCCAGCCCCCTTCCCCTCCGCTCCGGGCGCCACGACCGGTCCCGAGCTCGAGCGCTCCCTGCCGGACCTCCCGTCCGACGCCCCCGAGCCGGAGACGGCGGCCGTCGGCAAGCTCGTGAAGGAGCTGGCGGGCGACAAGCGTCTGGGCAAGCGGGTGAGCGCGTTCGTGACCGACGCGGCCACGGGCGAGGTGCTCGGTTCGACGGCGCCCGACAAGGCGATGGTGCCGGCGTCGATCCAGAAGCTGCTCACCGCCGTCGCCACCCTCGAGGGGCCTGGCGGGGACACGACGCTTCCCACGACGGTCGTGCTCGACGGCGACTCCCACCTGGTGCTGGTCGGCGGCGGCGACATGCTGCTCGCCGCCGGCGCCGGCGACCCGGACGCCGTGAACGGCCGCGCGGGCCTGGGCGACCTCGCCGACCAGGTGGCGGGCCAGGTGCTCGTGACCGGCCAGGACACCGTGACCCTCAGCCTGGACGACACGCTCTTCACCGGACCGGCGGTGCCCGCGTCCATCCCGAAGGCCGACGTCAAGGACGGCTACACCGCGCCCGTGGCGGCGCTCGCGGTCGACGTCGCGCGGACCACCGACGAGGAGTACGCGCCCCGGGAGGAGGACCCGGCGGCGGCGGCCGCCGCGACGTTCGCGAAGGCGCTCGCCGAGCGCGGCGTGTCCGTGCGGGGGGACGTCTCCCGCGCCTCCGCGCCGTCGTCCGCCCGGGAGGTCGGCCGGGTGGAGTCGGCGCCGCTGCGCGACGTCGTCGGCGACATGCTCCGCCGGTCCGACAACACGATCACCGAGGTCATGGGGCGGATCGTGGCGATCGACGCTGGCCTGCCGGGCACCGGCGAGGACGCGATCCGGGCCGTGCTCGCCGGCAACGACGACCTCGGGGTCGACATGGAGGGCGCCAAGCTCGTCGACCTCTCCGGGCTCGGCCGTGGCTCGCGGCTCTCGGCGCGGCAGCTGGGGGGCGTGCTGGGGCTCGCCGTCGACCCCGACCGCCCGGCGCTGCGCGACGTCGCCGACGGGCTCGCCGTGGCGGGGCTCAACGGCACGCTCCACGACCGCTTCGCGCAGGGCAACCCGGGCCGCGGGTACGTGAACGGCAAGACCGGCAGCCTGCCGAACGTCACCAGCCTGGCGGGCACCGTCGTGACGGCGGACGACCGCCTCCTCGTGTTCGTCACCATGGCGGACAAGGTGCCCGACGGCGGCGCGTACGGCGCGCGGGTCATCTTCGACAACTTCGCTGGCCAACTCGCCGACTGCGGCTGCCGCTGACGCTCGTCGACTGCTGCTAGGTGAGCTGCAGCAGGCCGGCGGCGGTCGTGCGGAACCCGCACGCGTCCAGGTAGAACCGTGCCCGGTCGGCCTCGAAGTCGACGTGCAGCCAGGCACAGCCGTGATCACGGGCGGCGCGGGCGGCGGCGGCCACCAGGGCTCGCCCGATGCCGTGCCCCTGCCGTGCGGGTTCGACGACCGTGTCGAGCAGCACCGCGTGCTGTCCGCCGTCGCCGATCACGTTGACGAACCCGACAAGCACACCGGCCGGGTCGATCGCGGTGACCCAGGTGAGGCTGTGGCGTGCGAGTCGCTCCGACCAGCCCTCGATCGCCTGGCCCGGGTTCGCGAACGCGCGCGTGTGCAGGTCCGAGAGCGCGGCGTCGTCGACCGGGCCCCGTACGACGAGAGCGATGTCCATCGCGGAACCCTATGCCTCCGCCGACCTGTGCCTCCGCTGACCTGTGCCTGTGCCTGCGCCGGCGGGTGCGGCCCTCGACCCGAGGGTGGTTACCGTGGTCCCGTGACCACCCCCGCCCGCGCCGCCGAGCCCCTCCTGGACTGGACGGCGGCGGCGCAGATCGCGGGCCGCCTCGCCCGCCCCGGCGCGACGGCCCCCCGCGACGAGCTGGACGAGCTCGTGGCCGGGCTGCGCACGGCCGCCGGCGCCTCCGTCGGGCACGTGCTGGAGGTCACCGGCATGCAGCCGGCCGGCCCGCAGGCCGCCGACGGCGGCCTGGGCGACGTGCACGTCGTGGACCGGGTCGGGTGGACGCGCGCGAACGCGCAGTCGATGCGTGCGATGACGGACCCGGTCATGACGGCGCTGGCCGCCGACGTGCCGTCGATGTCGCAGGCCGCCCGGTTGGCCGGCGCCGCCGAGGTCGGCGGCCTGCTGGCGCTGCTCTCGGGCCGGGTGCTCGGCCAGTTCGACCCGTACGGGGTGGGCCTCGCGGAGGGGCGCGGCAGGCTGCTGCTCGTCGCCCCCAACGTGCTGCAGGTGGAGCGGGCGCTCGGCCTGCGCCCGCGCGACTTCCGCCTCTGGGTGTGCCTCCACGAGCAGACGCACGCGATGCAGTTCGCCACCGCGCCCTGGCTCGCGGGCCACCTGGTGGGGCGGGTCGGCGACCTGCTGCACGGGGTCACGGAGTCCTCCGTACGGATGGCGCGCGCCCCGCTGCGACAGAAGCTCGCGGTGGTCGGCCGCACGGCGCTGCGGGCGGTGCGGGGGGAGCTCGTCACCCCGCTCGACGGCGTCCTCGGCCCCGAGCAGCGGCGCGAGCTCGAGGAGATCACCGCCGTGATGGCGCTGCTGGAGGGCCACGCCGACGTGATGATGGACGCCGTCGGGCCGCGCGTCGTGCGCACGGTCCGCACCATCCGTGCCCGGTTCGAGAAGCGTCGAGACGGCGAGGGCGCGCCCGCCCTGGACGTCGTGCTGCGCCGGGTGCTCGGCATGGACGCCAAGCTCGCCCAGTACCGCGACGGCGCCGCGTTCGTGCGCGACGTCGAAGAACGGGTGGGGCGCGAGGGGCTCAACGCCGTGTGGACCGACGCCGCGCACCTGCCGTCCGCCCGCGAGATCGCCGACCCGCGCGCCTGGGTGCGCCGCGTCCACGGCTGAGGCCGGTTGCGGGGGCGAGAAGAGATGGCACGCGTCGACCCGGCGCTCGCGGCGGCCCGTGGGGCCGTGCGCGCCGAGCTTGCGGACCTCGCGGACCTGGCCGATGCGGGCGGCCTGACGCCGGGAGGGCTGGTGCTCGTCGCCTGCTCCGGGGGTGCGGACAGCCTCGCGCTGGCCGCGGCGACCGCGGACGAGGCGCGGCGCGTGGGTCGGTCGGTGCGCTCGCCCGGGTACGAGGTGCGGGTGGGCGCGGTCGTCGTCGACCACGGGATGCAGCCGGGCTCGGCCGAGGTGGCCGCCGCCGCCGCCGCGCGGTGCCGGGCGCTCGGCCTGGACCCCGTGCTGGTGCGCCGGGTGCGGGTTGCCGGGACGCCCGGCTCCGGCGGGCCCGAGGCCGCGGCCCGCGAGGCCCGGTACGCCGTGCTCGACGACGTGGCCCGCGAGACCGCCGCCGCCGCCGTCCTGCTCGGCCACACCCTGGACGACCAGGCGGAGTCGGTGCTGCTCGGCCTGGCCCGGGGGAGCGGGGCGCGGTCGCTCGCGGGGATGCCGCGGCGGCGCGGGCTCCTGCGCCGGCCGTTCCTCGGCCTGCGCCGGGCGCAGACGGAGGCCGTCTGTCTCGCCCTCGGTCTCGACTACTGGACCGACCCCACCAACCTGCTCCCGGCCGACGGCGGGCCGGCGCCCGCCCGGACGCGCGTGCGCGGCGCCGTCGTGCCGGTGCTCGAGGACGCGCTCGGGCCGGGCGTCGTGGAGGCGCTCGCGCGCACGGCCGGCCAGCTGCGCGACGACGCCGACCTGCTCGACGCGCTCGCCGCCGACCTGCTCGAGGCGTCGTCGGTCGAGCCTGTCGAGATGCCCTCGTCGGTCGAGCCTGTCGAGACGCCCTCGTCGGTCGAGCCTGTCGAGACCACCTCGTCGGGCGAGCCTGTCGAGACCACGGACCAGGTTTCGACAGGCTCAACCAGCGGCGGGGTTTCGACCCTTCGACAGGCTCAGGACGGCGCAGGCTCAACCAGCGGCGGGGTTTCGACAGGCTCAACCAGCGGCGGGGTTTCGACCCTTCGACAGGCTCAGGACGGCGCAGGCTCAACCGGCGGGATCGTGCTCGACGTCGGGCCGCTCGCGGAGGCGCCCCCGGCCCTGCGACGCCGGGCCCTGCGCGCCGCGGCGCTCGCCGTCGGCTGCCCGCCCGGGGCGACGACGGCGCGGCACGTGGACGCCCTGGAGGCCCTCGTTGTCTCGTGGCATGGGCAGGGCGACGTCCACCTGCCGGGCGACGCTCGCGCGCTCCGCGCGTGTGGCAGGCTCTACCTGCGCCCTGCCGGGCCGGGACCGGACGAGCCCGGTTCGTCCCGGACAGGGCCGGCGCACCCCCAGCCCCGCACCCCAGCCCCCATCCCGCTCTTCGAGGAGTGAACCGTGGACCAGTCGGACGTCTCAGGCGACCTCGCCAACATCCTGCTCACCGAGGAGCAGATCGGCAGCAAGCTCGACGAGATCGCCGCGCGGATCGACGCCGACTACGCAGGCAAGGACCTGCTGCTGGTCGGCGTCCTCAAGGGCGCGGTCATGGTCATGGCGGACCTCGCCCGCCGCCTGCACCACCCGGTGCACATGGACTGGATGGCGGTGTCCTCGTACGGGTCGGGCACCAAGTCATCCGGGGTCGTGCGCATCCTCAAGGACCTCGACGCCGACCTCACCGGGCGCAACGTGCTCGTCGTCGAGGACGTCATCGACTCCGGGCTCACGCTCTCGTGGCTGGTCACCAACCTTCGGTCCCGCGGGCCGGCATCCGTCGAGATCGCGGCCATGCTCCGCAAGCCCGACGCGGCGAAGGTCGACGTCGACGTCCGGTACGTCGGTTTCGACATCCCGAACGAGTTCGTCGTGGGCTACGGCCTCGACTACGCGGAGAAGTACCGGAACCTGCCGTTCGTGGGCACCCTCGCACCGCACGTCTACAGCTGAACGCGGCCATCGCGCCCTGGGCGAACACCCACAGTTCGTCCACACCCAGCGTGTAGCGTCGTGATCCACACATTGCCCGACGGAAGGGAAGCGGGGAGCCGTCCCCGTCGCCGATGAACATCAAGAAGATCCTGAGCGGCCCGATCATCTGGATCGTGGTCGGCCTCCTCCTCGTGTCGCTGGCCTTCAGCGCGTTCAACACGGATCGCGTGTCCCGGATCGAGACCTCGCAGGGCCTCGAGCTGCTCGCCGGCGACACGGTCGACCACGCCCTGATGGTGGACGGTGAGCAGCGCGTCGAGCTCGAGCTGAGCGAGAAGTACGTCACCGACTCGGGCAAGGACGACGAGCAGGACCACGGGACGAAGGTCGAGTTCTTCTACGTCCAGCCGCAGGGCGACGCCGTGGCGACCGCCGTCGAGGCCGCTGACCCGCCGGACGGCTTCAACTCCGAGGTGCCGCAGCCGAGCTTCTGGAGCTCGATACTCTCCTTCATCATTCCGTTCCTCCTCATCGGCGTGGTCTTCTGGTTCATCCTGTCGCGCATGCAGGGCGGCGGGAGCCGCGGCGTCATGGGCTTCGGCAAGTCGAAGGCCAAGCTCGTCTCCAAGGACATGCCGCAGGTGACGTTCGCGGACGTCGCGGGCGTCGACGAGGCGGTCGAGGAGCTGCAGGAGATCAAGGAGTTCCTCGCCGAGCCGGCCAAGTTCCAGGCCGTGGGCGCGAAGATCCCCAAGGGCGTGCTGCTGTACGGCCCGCCCGGCACCGGCAAGACCCTGCTCGCCCGCGCCGTCGCCGGCGAGGCGGGGGTGCCGTTCTACTCGATCTCCGGCTCGGACTTCGTCGAGATGTTCGTCGGCGTCGGCGCGTCCCGCGTGCGCGACCTGTTCGAGCAGGCCAAGAACAACTCGCCGGCGATCATCTTCGTGGACGAGATCGACGCCGTCGGCCGCCACCGCGGCGCCGGCATGGGCGGCGGGCACGACGAGCGCGAGCAGACGCTCAACCAGATGCTCGTCGAGATGGACGGCTTCGACGTCAAGACGAACGTCATCCTCATCGCGGCCACCAACCGGCCCGACATCCTGGACCCCGCGCTGCTGCGCCCGGGTCGCTTCGACCGGCAGGTCGCCGTGGAGGCGCCGGACCTCAAGGGCCGCGAGCACATCCTCCAGGTGCACTCGCAGGGCAAGCCGATGGTCGAGAGCATCGACCTGGCCGTCGTCGCGCGCCGCACCCCCGGCTTCACGGGCGCCGACCTGGCCAACGTGCTCAACGAGGCCGCGCTGCTCACCGCGCGCAGCGGCGCCCAGCTGATCGACGACCGCGCTCTGGACGAGGCGATCGACCGCGTCATCGCGGGCCCGCAGAAGCGCACCCGCGTGATGCAGCTCAAGGAGCAGAAGATCACCGCGTACCACGAGGGCGGGCACGCCCTGGTGGCGTCCGCGATGCGCTACACGGACCCCGTCACGAAGGTGACGATCCTGCCGCGCGGGCGGGCCCTCGGCTACACCATGGTGATGCCGATGGAGGACAAGTACTCCACCACCCGCAACGAGCTGCTGGACCAGCTCGCCTACGCGATGGGCGGCCGCGTGGCGGAGGAGATCGTCTTCCACGACCCCACCACGGGGGCCAGCAACGACATCGAGAAGGCGAGCGCGATCGCCCGCAAGATGGTCACCGAGTACGGCATGAGCGAGAAGGTCGGCGCCATCAAGCTCGGCACCGGCTCGGGCGAGCCGTTCATGGGGCGCGACATGGGGCACACGCGCGAGTACTCCGAGGCCGTCGCCGGCATGGTGGACCACGAGGTGCGCAAACTCATCGAGTCGGCGCACGACGAGGCGTGGGAAGTGCTCACCCAGTACCGCGACGTGCTCGACGACCTCGTGCTGCGCCTGCTGGAAAAGGAGACGCTGAACCAGTCCGAGCTCGCCGAGATCTTCGCCCCGATCACCAAGCGCGAGCCGCGCGACGTGTGGCTCTCCAGCGAGCAGCGCACCGTGCACACCCGCGGGCCCGTGCTGACCGACGCCGAGAAGGCAGCGGCGAACGGCAACGGCCAGCCCGTGGTGCCGCAGGACGAGGCCGCGCTCGCCGGCGAAGAGGACCTGCAGGAGGCGGGGCCCGGCCTCGGCACCGACTCGGAGCCCCCGGCGGCGGGAGACCGCCGGTGACCGACCCGGTGACGGACCTGGGCATGCGCGCGGCCGCGGACGTGCCGGCGTACGACTCCGCCCGCGCGGAGGCGGCCGTCCGCGAGTTCCTCCTCGCGGTCGGCGAGGAGCCGGACCGCGAGGGGCTGCGCGAGACGCCGGCGCGCGTGGCGCGCGCCTACCAGGAGATCTTCGCCGGGCTCCGTCAGGAGCCGGAGGACGTGCTGACCACCACCTTCGACCTCGGCCACGAGGAGATGGTGCTGGTGCGCGACATCGAGGTGTACTCGACGTGCGAGCACCACCTGGTGCCGTTCCACGGCGTCGCGCACGTGGGGTACATCCCCAGCACGGACGGCCGGATCACGGGGTTGTCGAAGATCGCGCGCCTCGTCGAGATGTACGCCCGGCGCCCGCAGGTGCAGGAGCGCCTCACGACCCAGATCGCTGACGCGATGGTGCGGATCCTCGAGCCGCGCGGCGTGCTGGTCGTGGTGGAGTGCGAGCACCTGTGCATGTCGATGCGCGGGGTGCGCAAGCCCGGTTCCCGGACGGTCACGTCGGCCGTGCGGGGCATCATGCAGAACCCGGCCACCCGAGCCGAGGCCATCGGCCTCATCTCGGGGCGCTGAGCGTGCACCCGCGCGACGCGGCGGTCGCCGGGCTGCCGGAGCTGTCCGGCGTCGGCCGCTGCCTCGTGATGGGCGTCGTCAACGTCACGCCCGACTCGTTCTCCGACGGGGGGCAGTGGTTCGACGCGGATGCCGGCGTGCAGCACGGCCTCGACCTGCTCGCCGACGGCGCGGAGATCCTGGACGTCGGAGGCGAGTCGACCCGGCCGGGATCCGCCCGCGTGAGCGAGGCCGAGGAGCTGCGCCGGGTGATCCCCGTGATCGAGCGGTTGGCGGCGCACGGCGCCGTGGTGTCGGTCGACACCACCCGGGCGTCGGTCGCCGAGCGCGCCGTCGCCGCGGGCGCGCGGATGGTGAACGACGTCTCGGGCAGCTACGCCGACCCGCGCATGGGCCACGTCGTCGCCGACGCGGGGGTCGCGTACGTGGCGATGCACTGGCGCGGCCACGCGGACGTCATGGACGGCCTCGAGGTGTACGACGACGTCGTGGCCGAGGTGCGCGACGAGCTCGCGGGGCGCATGGACTCCCTCGTCGCGGCGGGGGTGCGCCCGGACCAGGTGGTGCTCGACCCAGGCCTGGGCTTCTCGAAGGCAGGGGTGCTGAACTGGCCGATCCTGGCCCACCTGGAGGCCCTGCACACCCTCGGTCGCCCGGTCCTCGTGGGGGCGTCGCGCAAGCGATTCCTGGGGCACCTGCTCGAGGGGACGCGCGGCCTGCCGGCCGACGAACCTGCCCCGCCCCTGGAGCGCGACGCCGCGACCGCGGCGATCTCCGCGCTCGCCGCGGCGGCCGGCGCCTGGGCGGTCCGCGTGCACGCCGTGCGGGCGAACGCCGACGCCGTCCGCGTCGCGGACGCCTGGACGGCGTCGGATGTGAAGGATGCCGGGACGACCGCATCGGCGCGCAGCATCGGCGCCGTGGGCGGGTCAGGAATTATTGCTGAGGAGGAGGACCCCTCGTGACGTTCGCCGCAGCCGTCCCGGGACCGGACGGACAACCGCTCGACCAGATCCGCCTCGCAGGCGTCACGGCGACCGGCCACCACGGCGTGCTCCCGCACGAGCGCGTGGAGGGCCAGGTCTTCAGCGCGGACGTCGTGCTGCACCTGGACACGCGGACGGCAGCCACGTCGGACGACCTCGCCGCGACGGTGAGCTACGCCGAGGTCGCGCAGGATGTGCACGACGTGCTCGCCGGGTCGCCGGCCGACCTGATCGAGACCGTCGCGGAGCGGATCGCCGCCGTTGTGCTGTCCCGGCCTGCCGTGCACGCCGTCGACGTGCGCGTGCACAAGCCGCAGGCGCCCATCCCGGTCCCGTTCGACGACGTGGCGGTCGTGGTGCGTCGCGACCGGTCGCGCCCCCCGGTCGTGCCCGCTGCGCCGCCGGCCGCCCTACGACCCTTCGACGAGCTCAGGACGGCGCAGGCTCAGGAACCGCCGGCCGAGGCCACGCCCGCCCTTCCGCAGGCACCGGCGCCGCCCGTCGAGACGCCTCCCGTGGCGCCGGTCGCCGTCGCTGTCCCCGGGTCGATGATCGACGCCGTGCCGGACCTCGTGCCCGCGGCCGTGCCGTCGGCCCCGGTCCCCGCGGCCACCCCGCTCGAGCCGGAGCCCGAGCGCCCGGCGGCGCCCCCGGCCGACCCCCTCGACGCGAGCCCGGCCGAGCCCGTCGACGCCGTGCTGGCGCTGGGGGCCAACCTCGGCGACGCGCAGGTCACGCTCCGCCAGGCGGTGACGGACGTCGACCGCGTCCCGGGCGTCCAGGTCATGGAGGTCTCGCCGCTGGCCCGCACTGCGGCCGTGGGCGGGCCGGAGCAGCCGGACTACCTCAACGCCGTGCTCGTGGTGCGCACCACGCTGTCGCCGCGGGACCTGCTGCGCGGGGTCCAGCAGGTCGAGGCCCAGCACGGTCGCGTCCGCGAGGATCGGTGGGGGCCGCGCACGCTCGACGTCGACATCGTGCAGTACGGCACGCTGGTCGCCCACGCGCCCGACCTCGAGCTGCCGCACCCGAGGGCGAAGGAACGGGCGTTCGTGCTCGTGCCCTGGGCCGAGGTGACGCCCGACGCCGTGCTCGGCGGCGGGGGCGGTGGGCCCGTCGCGCAGCTCGCCGTGACCGCGCCGGACCGCGCCGGCATCCGCTGGCTCGCGCTCGACTGGCTGACCGGGCCCACGCAGACCACGGGGCAGGTCTCCGCGGAGGCGGCCGACCCGGTGCCGTCCGCCCCCGTGCCGCAGTCGTCGGCGGCCGAGCCGGCCGCGCCCGGCGTCGAGCCGGGCGCCTACGAGCCTCCCGTGGCCGAGTCGCCCGCCGTCGAGCCCCGGGCGGTTGAGCCCCGGGCGGTCGAGCGCCGGGCGGTCGAGCCCCGGGCGGCCGAGCCGCCCGCCCCCGAGCCTCGCGCGGCCGCGGTGCCGCCTGACCAGGGTCCGTTCGCGCCTCCGCCGTTGGCGCCGTCGTCGTTCGAGCCGTCGTCGTTCGAGCCGTCGTCGTTCGAGCCGTCGTCGTTCGAGCCGTCGTCGTTCGAGCCGGAGTCGCAGTACCCGTCCAAGTCGTACCAGGCGGAGCCGCAGGCACCGGAGCCGTACGCCCCCGGGCAGTACGTGCCGGAGTTCGTGCCCGAGCCGCTCTCGCCGGAACCCGTGCTCCACGAGCCCGTGCCGCCGGCCCCCGTCGCCGGGCCGACCACGGCGCCGGACCCGTTCGCGCCGCGACCCGTCGACGGCCCCACCGCGCAGTATCCCGCCGTGTACCGGGACGAGACTCGTCCTCAGGCGTGGGACGAGGGGGTCGACCGCTGATATGCGTCGTACCTCGGTCGGCATGCTCGGCCTCGTCGCGACCGTGGTGGCGGTCGGCGGCGCCGGGCTGCTGCGGCTGTTCGAGTCGCGCGGCGTGTACCTGCCCACGGTCGCGTGGGTGGAGGACGTCGCGATGCTCGCCCTCGCCGTCGGCATCTTCTGGGCCGGCTGGGCGGTGCGTGCCTACCAGAAGGGCGACCGGCCGGGCCTGGACCCGCTGCGGGCCGCCCGCACGTTCGTCCTGGCCAAGGCTGGGGCGCTGACGGGGGCGCTGCTCGCCGGCCGGTACGTCGCGAGCGTGCTCGTGGTGCTCGGGCAGCTGCACATCGAGGCCCGACGCGACCAGGCGGTCGCCGCCGGGATCGCGGCCCTGTGCGCCGTCGTGCTGTGCGTGGTGGGCCTCGTCGTCGAGAAGTTCTGCCAGCTGCCGCCGCCGGACGACGCCGAGGGCGAGGGCAAGGAGCAGGCCGACCCGTTGCCGTCCTGACCGGTGGGCGGGTCATCCTTCCGACCGACCCGCGGCGCCGGCCGCTGCGACGGACGGTCGATGTCGCTCCCCCGGGGGGATGGAAGGATGGGCCCATGACCAGCCTCCCCGCGGGCCCCGACCCGTCGGCCGCGCCGCAGACCGGACCGTTCGACCCGCCGGACGTCGCCTGGCAGGGCGTCTCGCCCCGGCTCGTCCCCGCCCGGCTCGTCTCGACGTCCGTGACCCTGGCGGTGCCGATCGTCGCCGGCGCGGTGCTCGCCATCCTGTTCTCGCCGTGGTTCTGGCTGCTCGCCGGGGTCCCGGCGGCCCTGCTGCTGTGGGCGGTGCTCCTGGTGCCCCGCCAGGTGCGCGCCATCGGGTACGCGGAGCGGGACGACGACCTGCTGATCCGCAAGGGCATCATGTTCCGCTCGCTCGTCGTCGTCCCCTACGGCCGCATGCAGTACGTGGACGTGGAGGCTGGCCCGCTCGACCGGAAGCTGGGCATCGCGAAGGTGCAGCTGCACACCGCGTCGCCCGGCACCGACGCGGACATCCCGGGCCTGGTGCCCGACGAGGCCGAGCGGCTGCGCGACCGGCTCACCGCGCGGGGCGAGGCGCGGCTGGCGGGCCTGTGAGCGCCCAGATGCCGGAGCCCGTACCCGGGGACGCCGCCGGAGTTGTCAGCGGCGGGGACGTCATCAGCGGGGACGTCAGCAGCGGGGAGGTGCACCGCGACCTGCAGTGGCGCCGTGTCCACCCCGTCACGCCGTTCGTGCGGGGCTGGGCGGCGATCGTCGCCGTCCTCGTCATCGCCGGCCAGCAGGTGCTCGACGACGTGGCGAGAGCCGTCCAGGCCGCCGGCGCGATCCGCGGGCTGTGGTGGATCGTGCTGCTCGGGGTGGTCCTGCTCGTGGGGATCATCTTCGGGTACGCCGCGCTCGCATGGCGCATGACGGCGTACGCGGTGGACGACGACGCCGTGCACCTGCGCAAGGGCATCTTGTTCCGCCAGCAGCGGCACGCGCGGCTCGACCGGTTGCAGGCCATCGACGTGCGCCAGCCACTGCTCGCCCGGCTCTTCGGTCTGGCGGAGCTCCGGCTCGAGGTGGCGGGCGGCTCGGACTCGGGGGTCGCGATCGGCTTCCTCAAGGAGGCGGACGCCCAGCGCCTGCGCGCCGACCTGCTCGCCCGCGCGGCGGGGGTCAAGGCCCGCGGCTCCGGCACTGCTCCGGTGGTTGAGCCTGCTGCTTCGGTGGTTGCTGGCGAAACCACGTCCCAGGTCTCGACCGACGGCGAAGACGATGTGGCCCCGGAGGCGCCGGAGCGCCAGGTCTACGACGTGCCGCCGTCGCGGCTGCTGCTCTCGCTGCTGCGCACGCCGGGGGTGTGGATCGCGGTGCTGGCGCTGCTGGGCGTGGGCGTCGCGGTGCTCCTGACCCGTGAGGTGAGCATCCTCTTCTCCGCCCTGCCCGCCGTGCTCGGCGTCGGCGGCTACCTCTTCCAGCGCTTCGCGGGCGAGTTCGGTTTCCGCGCCGCGCTCTCGCCGGACGGGATCCGCCTGCGCCACGGGCTGCTCGAGACGCGCGCGCAGACCATCCCGCCCGGGCGGGTGCAGGCCGTGTCGCTCACCCAGGGCCCGTGGTGGCGCGGGCCCGACTGGTGGCGGGTCAAGGTCAACGTGGCCGGGTACGGCGGCGGCGACGGCAACAAGGGGGAGCAGCAGCACGTGCTGCTGCCGGTCGGGCCGCGCGAGCAGGCGCTCACCGCGCTGTGGCTGGTGCTGCCGGACCTCGAGTTCGCGGAGCCGGAGCAGACCCTCGCCCTCCTCGACGAGGCCCTGGCCGGCGACGCCCGCACGGACCGGTGGTTCGTCACGAGCCCGCGCCGCGCGCGGCTGCTCGACCCGTGGAGCTGGCGCCGCAACGGGTACGCGGTCACCGGGCGGGCGCTGCTGGCCCGGGGCGGCAGGTTCGTGCGCCGGCTGGAGGTCGTGCCGCACGAGCGGACGCAGTCCCTCGGGCTCGTGCAGGGGCCGTGGCAGCGCCGCCGGCGGCTCGCGTCGTTCGCGCTGCATTCGACGCCCGGCCCGATCAGCCCGGTCGTCTACCACCTGGACGAGGGCGATGCGGCGCGGCTGCTCGGGGAGCAGTCCGACCGGGCGCGGGTGGCGCGCGCGCACGCCGGGCCGGAGCGCTGGATGGAGGGGCGGCCATGAGCGAGCCCGCGGACGACGGCCTGGTGCCGCCCGGCGCGCGGCCCGGTCGCCTCGGCGTCGGCATCGTGGGCGCCGGCCGGGTGGGGGCCGTCCTCGGCAGCGCGCTGCGCGCCGCCGGGCACATCGTGGTCGGCGCCAGCGGCGTCAGCGAGGAGTCCCGGGAGCGCATCGCGACCCTGCTGCCGGGGGTGCCGCACCTGGAGGTGCAACAGGTCGTGGAGCGCGCCGAGATGGTGCTGCTCGCGGTGCCCGACGACGCGCTCGCGGACGTCGTGTCCGGGCTCGCGGCCCTCGGCGCGTGGCAGCCCGGCCAGCTCGTGGTGCACACGTCCGGCCGGTACGGCGCGGGGGTGCTCGACCCGGCGCGCCGGGCGGGCGCGATTCCGGTGGCCCTGCACCCGGCGATGACGTTCACCGGCACGTCGCTCGACCTGCACCGGCTCGAGGGCAGCACCTTCGCCGTCACCGCCCCGGCCGCCGTCCAGCCCATCGGGCAGGCGCTCGTCGTCGAGGTCGGGGGCGAGCCGGTCGTCGTGGCGGAGGAGGCCCGCGGGCTGTATCACGCGGCCCTCGCGCACGGCGCGAACCACCTGGTGGTGCTGGTGGCGCAGGCCGCGCAGGCGCTCGAGGCCGCCGGGGTCGAGCGGCCGGGCCGGGCGCTGGCCCCGCTGCTGTCGGCCGCGCTCGACGGCGCCACGCGCGCCGCCGACGTGCGCGACGGCGTCGGGCCGGGCGCGATCACCGCGCTCACCGGGCCCGTGTCGCGTGGCGACGTCGGCACCGTGCGCGCGCACCTCGACGCGCTGCGCGGGCTCGCGGCGTCGACCGGCGCCACCGACGTCCCGGCCTCGTACACCGAGCTGGCGCGCGGGGCCACCAGCCGGGCCCTCGCCGCCCACCGCATCGACGACGCGGCCGCCCGGGCCCTGCTCGACGCGCTGGCGCCACCGGCGCCGCCCCACCCCGACGACCCGCACCCCGACGACCCGCACCCCGACGACCCGCACCCCGACGACCCGCACCGCGACGACCCGCGCCCTGACGACCCGCACCGCGTCGATCCACCCCAGGAGCCACGATGACCGCCGAGACCTCGCCGACGGAGCCGACGGAGCAGCCCGCCGTCGTGCGCACGCGGGGTGAGCTGCACGACGCGCTGACCGCCTGGACGCTGTCCGGGCCGGAGCCGACCGACCGCCGGGCGGTCGTCATGACGATGGGTGCCCTGCACGACGGGCACCTGCAGCTGGTACGTCAGGCTCGCGAGGCGGCCGGGGCCACCGGTCAGGTGGTGGTGACGATCTTCGTCAACCCGTTGCAGTTCGGCGCGGGGGAGGACCTGGACCACTACCCGCGGGACCTCGACAGCGACGTCGCGAAGCTGGCCACCGCGGGCGCCGACCTCGTCTTCGCGCCCACCCCCGACGTCGTGTACCCGGACGGCGACCCGATCGTGCGGGTGTCGGCAGGCCGCATCGGCGAGGTGCTCGAGGGCGAGTCCCGCCCCGGGCACCTGGACGGCGTGCTCACCGTGGTGCTCAAGCTGATGCATCTCACGCGGCCCGACGTCGCCCTCTTCGGGGAGAAGGACGCGCAGCAGCTGCTCGTCGTGCGGCGCATGGTCCGCGACCTGGACGTGGACGTCGAGGTGCGCGGCGTCCCGACGGTGCGGGAGGCGGACGGCCTCGCGATGTCGTCGCGCAACGCGTACCTGTCCGACGACGAGCGCGCGCTCTCGCTCTCGCTGTCCCGGTCGCTGCGGGCGGGCGCGGACGCGGTGGCGGAGGGCGCCGTCGCGGTGCTGGACGCCGCCTCGGGAATCCTGAAGGGGGTCGTCGGGGTTGACGTGGATTACCTCGCACTCGTCGACCCGACTACCGTGTCCCCGGTCCCCGCGCACTTCCGGGGCCCGGCGCTCCTCCTCGTGGCGGCGCGTGTGGGCACCACCCGACTGATCGACAACCAGGCCATGGACCTCGGCCAGGAGAATCCCCGTGACAGAGCACGCGACTGAGCACGTGACCGAGCACACGACCGAGCACACGACCGGGCGCCACCCGGGCCGGCGTCCTGCCTCCCTGCAGCGGCCGATGATGATCGGCAAGATCCACCGCGCCACCGTGACGCAGGCGGACCTGAACTATGTCGGGTCGATCACCATCGATGCCGACCTGCTCGACGCGGCCGACCTCTACCCCGGCCAGCAGGTCGACGTGGTGGACGTGACCAACGGGGCCCGCCTCACCACCTACGTGATCCCGGGCGAGCGGGGCGGCCGCCAGGTCAGCATCAACGGGGCCGCCGCGCACCTGGTGCACCCGGGGGACACCGTCATCGTCATCGCCTACGGCATGCTCGCGGACGCCGACGCGCGCACCTACGAGCCCGCCGTCGTCTTCGTCGACCCGGAGAACCGGATCGTCCAGCTCGACGACGACCCGGGCCAGGTGCCGGGTGGCTACGGGCTGGAGTCCAGCGGGCTGCCGTTCGCGGCCGTCCGGTGATCGCGACGTTCTTGGTGACTGCCCTGGTGACGGTTCGGTGAACGGGCCGCGGCTCGCCCGCGCGCTCGCCGCCCCCGCCCCCGGCTGGACCACCACCGCCGACGCGATCGTCGTCGGCAGCGGCGTCGCCGGCCTCACGGCCGCGCTCGAGCTGCGCACGCGGGTGCCGCGGGTGCTGCTCGTCACCAAGGGGGCGCTCTCGTCGGGCTCCACGGTGTGGGCGCAGGGCGGCGTCGCCGCGGCCCTGCACCCCGACGACACCCCGGACGCACACCTCACCGACACGCTCGCCGCCGGCGGCGGCCTGAGCGACCCCGAGGCCGTGCGCGTGCTGGTCACCGAGGGCCCCGACCGGGTGCGCGAGCTGGTGGCCCGCGGCACGGCGTTCGACGTCGGCCCGGACGGCGGCCTCGCGCTCACCCGCGAGGGCGGGCACCGCGCCGACCGGATCGTGCACGCGGGCGGCGACGCCACGGGGGCGGAGATCTCCCGCGCGCTGATCGCGCAGATCGAGGCCGTGCGCGACGACCCTGGCATCGAGTTGCTCGAGAACGCGCTGGTGCTCGACGTGCTCACCGGCCCGCCTGATCGCCGGTCGCCCTTCGACAGGCTCAGGAACCGTGAGTCAAGGCCCGTCGCCGGGGTCACGCTGCACGTGCGCGGCGCGGGCACGCGGGACGGCGTGGGCGCGGCGCTGGCACCGGCGGTCGTGCTGGCCACGGGCGGCATCGGGCAGGTGTTCCGCTCGTCGACCAACCCGCCCGGCGCGACGGGCGACGGCATCGCCGCCGCCCTGCGCGCGGGCGCCGTCGTCGGCGACCTGGAGTTCGTGCAGTTCCACCCCACGGTGCTGTGGCTGGGGCTGGGCGCCAAGGGACAGCAGCCGCTGATCAGCGAGGCCGTGCGCGGCGAGGGCGCGCTGCTGCTCGATGTCGACGGGTACCGCTTCATGCCGCGCGAGCACGAGCTCGCCGAGCTGGCCCCGCGGGACGTCGTCGCGCACGCCATCGTGCGGCGCATGGCGGCCACGTCGGCCGACCACGTGCTGCTCGACGCGCGGCACCTGGGCGCGGGCTTCCTACGCCGCCGGTTCCCCAGCATCACTGCCCGGCTGGCCGAGCACGGCATGGACTGGACCGAGGAGCCGGTGCCCGTGGCGCCCGCGCAGCACTACCACTCGGGGGGCATCGTGGCGGATGCCCGCGGGCGGACGTCGGTGCCCGGGCTCTACGCCGTCGGGGAGGTCGCGTGCACGGGCGTGCACGGCGCCAACCGGCTGGCCTCCAACTCGCTGCTGGAGGGCCTGGTCTTCGCCCACCGCGCCGCCCGCGACGTCGCGCGGCGGGTCGAGGACGGCGAGCTGCGCCGCGCCCCCGAGCCGGAGGCACGCCCCGGCGAGGCGGCGCTCGTGGCGGCCGCGGCTCGCTCCCGCGTCCAGCGCGCGACGTCGGACGGCGCCGGCCCGGTGCGGACGGCCGAGTCCCTGGGGCGCGCCGCGGACGTCCTCGACACCGTGCGGTCGGACGCCCATCGCGACCCGGACGTCGTCGCCGACCCCCAGGCCGCCGAGTGGGAGACCACCAACGTGCACCACGTCGCCAGCGCGCTGGTGCACGCCGCCCGAACGCGCGAGGAGTCCCGCGGCGGGCACTTCCGCGCGGACTTCCCCGCGCCCGACCCAGCCTGGCAGCGCCGCGTCGAGCTCGCCCTCGACGACGGCGGCACCCTCCGCGAGGTAGTCCCGATCCCCGCGAGGTAGTCCGGAATTTCGCACTACCTCGCGGGGCGGAGGTCCAGCGCGAGGTCGAGGATCGGGGCGGAGTGCGTGAGCGCCCCCACGGACAGGTAGTCGACGCCGGTGCCGGCGACCTCGCGGGCACGCTCCAGGGTCAGGTTGCCGGTGGCCTCGAGCTCGACGTGCCGCGGCACGCCGTCGCGCCCCTGCCGCCCGCGGACCGCGGCGACCGTCTCCGCGAGCACCGGCGTGGGCATGTTGTCGAGCAGCAGGAAGTCCGCGCCGGCGTCGAGGGCCTCCATGGCCTGCGCCGTCGTGTCGGCCTCGACCTGCACCAGCACGTCGGGGAACGCACGGCGGACGGCGTCGATCGCGCCGCGCACGGAGCCGGCGGCGACCACATGGTTGTCCTTGACCATCGCGACGTCGAACAGGCCCATGCGCTTGTTGGTGCCGCCACCGGCGCGCACGGCGTACTTCTCCAGGGCGCGCAGGCCCGGCGTCGTCTTGCGGGTGTCGAGCACCTGGGCGCCGGTGCCGGCGAGCTCGCGCGACCACGCGGCGGCGGCCGTCGCGACGCCGGACGCCCGGGAGACGAGGTTGAGCAGCGTCCGCTCCGCGACCAGCAGCACCTGGACCGACCCGACGAGGGAGGCGAGCACCTGCCCGGGGGAGACGGCGTCGCCGTCCTGGGTGTGGAACGTCACGACCGGCGCGGGCAGGCCCAGCCGGCTGGCGACCTGCCGCAGCGCCTCGTCGACCACGACGAGCCCCGCGACGGAGCCCTTGGCCCGGGCGACGAGCTCCGCCGAGCCCGTGGCCGACGGCGCCACGGTGGCCTGGGTGGTCACGTCGCGGCCCGGCGCCGCGCCGAGGTCCTCGTCGAGCGCCACCTCGACCGTGCGGGCGACCCATGCGGCGTCCAGGCCGGGCTCGACGGCGGACGGCAGGTCGTGCGTGGGAGGGGCCGGGAAGTCGCTGGAGGGCAGGTCAGGCTGCGGGTCGGTGACGCTCACGCGTCGCAACGCTACCCGCGGAGGGGGCGAGGCACGTCGCCTGTGGAGAACGCTCGTAGAATCTCTGGGTGACCTCCCCGCAGAACCCCGCTTCCGCCGCGCCCTCCAGCGACCCTGACGACCTCCCGGAGCAGATGCGCGTGCGCCGGGAGAAGCGCGACCGGCTGCTCGAGCGGGGCGGCGAGGCGTACCCCGTGGGCCTGCCGGTGACGCACTCGATCGCCGCGATCCGCGAGGCCTACGATCACCTCGAGGCGGGCCAGGAGACGGACGACGTCGTCGGCGTGGCCGGCCGTGTCGTCTTCCTGCGCAACACGGGCAAGTTGTGCTTCGTCACGCTGCAGGACGGCGAGGGGCGCCGCCTGCAGGCGATGCTCAGCCTCAAGGAGGTGGGCGAGGAGTCGCTGGCCGCGTTCAAGTCCGACGTCGACCTGGGCGACCACCTGTTCGTGCACGGCCGCGTGGGCGCGTCGCGGCGAGGCGAGCTGAGCGTGTTCGCCGACTCGTGGCAGATGGCGGCCAAGGCCCTGCGGCCGCTGCCGGTGCTGCACAAGGCGCTGTCGGAGGAGGCCCGGGTCCGTCAGCGGTACGTCGACCTCATCGCGCGCCCCGCCGCCCGCGAGATGGTGCGCACCCGCGCCGGCGTGACGCGCTCCCTGCGCGACAACTTCCACCGCCGCGGATTTCTCGAGATCGAGACGCCGATGCTGCAGACCATCGCGTCGGGGGCGTCCGCGCGGCCTTACCGGACGCACATGAATGCCTATGACATCGACCTCTTCCTGCGGATCGCGCCGGAGCTCTTCCTCAAGCGGGCCGTCGTGGGCGGCGTCGAGAAGGTCTTCGAGCTCAATCGGAATTTCCGCAACGAGGGCGCCGACTCCACGCACTCGCCGGAGTTCGCGATGCTCGAGGCCTATGAGGCGTACGGCGACTACAACACGATCGGCGCTCTCACCCAGGATCTCGTGCAGACCGCGGCGCGCGACGTTCTCGGCACCACCGTGGTCATCCTCCCCGGCGGCGAGGAGTACGACCTCGGCGGCGAGTGGGCGCAGATCACGATGTACGGCTCGCTCTCAAAGGCGCTGGGCGAGGAGATCACGCCCGAGACCACCGTGCAGCACCTGACGGACCTCGCGGAGAAGGCCGAGATCTCGGTGGACCCGAAGAAGGCCAACCACGGCAAGCTGGTCGAGGAGCTGTGGGAGCACCACGTGGGCGACGCCCTCCACGCGCCGACGTTCGTTCGGGACTTCCCGGTGGAGACGTCGCCACTGGTCCGCGCGCACCGTTCCGTGCCCGGTCAGGTGGAGAAGTGGGACCTGTACGTGCGGGGCTTCGAGCTTGCCACGGGGTACTCCGAGCTCGTCGACCCGGTGGTGCAGCGGCAGCGGTTCGAGGCGCAGGCGGAGCTCGCCGCGGCCGGCGACGACGAGGCGATGGCCCTCGACGAGGACTTCCTCGTCGCGATGGAGCACGCCATGCCGCCGTCGGGTGGGATGGGAATGGGCCTCGACCGGCTCCTCATGGCGCTCACCGGGCTCGGTATCCGCGAGACCATCCTCTTCCCGCTCGTCAAGCCGGTCTGAACGGAGCAGCGACATGGACACCTTTCTCGCGATCTTGGCCGGGCTGGTCCCTTCCGTCGGTGTGGGCCTGTTGTTCTGGCTCGCGATGCGCAAGATCATGCATGCCGACCGGAACGAGCGACTCGCGCTCGAGAAGATGGACGCCGAGCAGGCGGCTGCCGAGGCGGAATCACGCTGAATTCGTGACGGATTCGTCGCGCATGACGATTCATATTGACAATCCGGCCTGTTAGCGGCATTGTCGGCGATGACCGTAGTTCTGTGACCTGAAAGGTTGTCACGTGGTTCAGAAGCAGCAGATCGTCCTGATCGACGATATCGACGGGAGCGCCGCGGACGAGACCGTGACGTTCGCGCTCGACGGCGTCTCGTACGAGATCGACCTCACCTCCGCGCACGCGTCCGAGCTGCGTGACGCGTTCGCCACCTGGATCGGCCACGGTCGCAAGACGTCGTCGCGTCTCGGCGGGGGCGCCCGCAGCGCCGCACGTCGCGGCGGCACCGACCGCGCGCAGCTCGCCAAGATCCGCGAGTGGGCCCGCGAGAACGGGCACAAGGTGAGCGACCGCGGCCGCATCCCCGGCTCCGTCCTGGAGGCGTACGAGGCCGCGCACTGATGTCGTTGGTTGAGCCTGTCGAAACCCTGCCAATGGTTTCGACAGGCTCAACCCCTGTCCGGCTCGGTCATAGGCTGATGTCATGACGGAACCGAGCGCTCGGGCGCAGCTCTGGGTCGGCACCTACCCGCAGGCGGGCACGGCCCCGGGCAGCGGGGAGAGCATCTGGCGCGTCGCCCTGGACCGGGATGGGACCGTCGTCTCGGCCGCTGCGGTCGTGGCGACGGCGTCCCCGTCGTTCCTTGCGGCGCATCCGTCCGGCCGCACCCTCTACGCGGTGGGCGAGACTGCCGAGGGCACGCTCACGGCCTTCCGGGTCGAGGGCGCCGGCGACACGGGCGCGACGACGCTCGCGGTGTCCGGCTCGACGTCCTCCGGCGGCGCGGAGCCCTGCCACGTGCTCGCCCGACCCGACGTCGTCTGGGTGGCGAACTACGGCGACGGCGGCGCCGCGTCGGTGCCGATCGACCCGGCGACGGGCGACCTCGCCGCGGACGGCGTCACCGTGCGGCCCGGCGTGGGCAGCGGCCCCGTCGTCGAACGACAGGCCGGTCCGCACGCGCACTTCGTGGCCGACGCCGGGCCCGACGTGCTGGTGTGCGACCTCGGCGCCGACGTGCTGCGGCGCTACCCCGCGGACGGGACGGGCGCTGACGGTGCCGGCGACGTCGCCGCCGTCCTGCCGCCAGGCACGGGCCCTAGGCACCTCGTGACCCTGCCCGACGGGTCGCTCGTCGTGGTCGGCGAGCTCGACGCCCGGGCGCACGTGCTCGTGCGCGACGGCGACGGGTGGTCCCCGGCGGCGGCCGTGCCGGTGGCCGGGGACGCGGAGGCCGGTCGGGACTTCGCCGCCCACGTGACGCTGAGCGCCGACGGCACCCGCCTGCACGTCGGGGTGCGCGGCGCCGACGTCCTGGCGGTGCACCGGGTGCGCCTGCCCGCGGCGGGCGCGGCCGGCGCGCCGACGCTCGAGCACCTCGCAGACATCCCGCTCGGCGAGGGCGCCTGGCCGCGCCACCACGCCGTCCTCGCGGCGTCCGACGGGACGGGCGCCGAGACGGTCGTCGTGGCGCTCCAGGGCACGAGCGAGCTCGCGACCGCGCGGCTCGACCCCGCGACCGGGGTCGGCGAGGTTGTCGCCCGATACCCCTTGCCCACCCCACCCGCCTGCGTGCTGGAGTCCTGATGAGTGCCGAGGCCGGGCAGACCCGGCCGGGCCCGCGGGTCGCGATGCTGTCGGTGCACACGTCCCCCCTGGACCAGCCCGGCACCGGCGACGCGGGCGGCATGAACGTCTACGTGCTCGAGCTCTCCCGCGCGCTGGCCCGGCGCGGCGCGGAGGTCGAGATCTTCACGCGGGCGACGTCGTCGGCCCAGCCGAGGTCCGTCGACGTGGAGCCAGGCATCCGGGTGGTGCACGTGGCCGCCGGCCCGTTCGAAGGGCTGGACAAGAACGACCTGCCGGGCCAGCTCTGCGCCTTCACGGCCGGGGTGCTGCGCGCCGAGGCGCACCGCCCGCCGCACTGGTACGACGTCGTGCACTCCCACTACTGGCTGTCGGGGCAGGTGGGCTGGCTCGCCGCCGAGCGCTGGGACGTGCCGCTGGTGCACACCATGCACACGATGGCGCGCGTGAAGAACGCGGCCCTGGCGCCCGGGGACGCGCCGGAGCCGATCGGCCGGGTCGTGGGGGAGGAGCAGGTGGTCGAGGCCGCCGACGGGCTCGTCGCCTCGACCCGCGAGGAGGCCCGCGACCTCGAGCTCGAGTACCGGGCCGATCCGGACCGCGTGCACGTCGTCGCGCCCGGGGTGGATTTGGACGTGTTCCGGCCGCTCGAGCCCGCCCCGGGTGAGGACGCCGGTGAGGGCGCCGGCGAGGCCTTGGAGAAGGCCCGCCACGCGCTGCGCGCGCGACTCGGCCTGCCCACCGACCGCCGGATCGTGCTGTTCGCAGGGCGGGTCCAGCCGCTCAAGGGGCCCGACGTGCTGGTGCGCGCGCTTGGCGTGCTGGCCGACCACGCCAGCGCGGACGACGCCGTCACCGCCGAGGCGTGGTGCGACGGCGGCGGGTCGCGCGTACCCGTCCTCGTCGTGCTCGGCGGCTCGAGCGGGCGCCCGACGGCGGTCCGCGAGCTGGAGGCCCTGGCCCACCAGGTCGGCGTGACGGACCACCTCGTCGTGCGCCCGCCGGTCCCGCGCGAGGAGCTGGTCGACTACCTGCGTGCCGCGGACGTCGTCGCGGTGCCCTCGCACAGCGAGTCGTTCGGCCTCGTCGCCGCCGAGGCGCAGGCGGCCGGCGTCCCCGTGATCGCCGCCGCCGTGGGCGGGCTGCAGACGGTGGTGCTGGACGGCTCCTCCGGCATCCTCGTGCCCGACCACAGCCCGTGGACCTGGGCGCGGGAGCTCGGGGACCTGCTGGCCGACGACGAGCGTCGCGCGCGCCTCGCCGCCGGGGCCCGGCGGGCGAGCGAGCGCTTCAGCTGGGACCACGCCGCGGCCGCCATGCTCGACGTCTACGCCCAGGCCGCGAAGGTGCACCGCGCGCGGAGGATCTGAACGCCTGGTGTGTCACCTGACGAACCTCCGGCGGCACACTCGTGACCATGCCGACCATGCCGACCAACCACGACCACATCCAGGTCACCCGCGACCAGCGCGTCGAGAAGATCCTGGCGCTCGGGCTGCGGCGGTTCCCCGGCGAACGCCCCGGCCGCGTCCTGGTGGACCTCGCCGGGAATGGATCGAGCGGTCGGGCGATTGCAAGGGTCATGCCGATCACCGGAGAGTACGTACCCAGCCCGTCCGCCCGCACCGCCGACCAGGTGGCGCTCTACGAGTCCTCCGGCGGGACGGAGGGCACGACGATGCGCGGCATGCCGGTCGTCGTCCTCACCACCGTCGGCGCGAAGACGGGCAAGCTCCGCAAGGCCGCGCTGATGCGGGTCGAGCACGACGGCGCGTACGCGGTCGTCGCCTCCCTGGGCGGCGCCCCGAAGCACCCGGTCTGGTACCACAACATCGTCGCGAACCCGCGGGTGGAGCTGCAGGACGGCCCGG
This sequence comes from Isoptericola sp. Y581, assembly GCF_059445475.1. Taxonomy (NCBI): domain Bacteria; kingdom Bacillati; phylum Actinomycetota; class Actinomycetes; order Micrococcales; family Promicromonosporaceae; genus Isoptericola; species Isoptericola sp. Y581. Next base: position 163,157 of record NZ_JCAIUK010000001.1, read on the forward strand.
AGAAGCACGAGTACGTCGCGCGCGAGGTCACGGGCGACGAGAAGGCGCTGTGGTGGGACCGGTGCGTCGCGGCGTACCCCGACTTCGCGGACTACCAGACGAAGACGGACCGGCAGATCCCGGTCTTCGTGCTGGAGCGCGCGGACGCCTGACCCGGACGCCTGACCCGCACGCCTGATCTGGAAGTCACGGGTCCGGGATCCGGCCCGCGGTGCAGCCGGCGCGGGGGAGGAGGCAGGATGGTCCCCATGACCTACACCCTCGTGCTGCTCCGCCACGGCGAGAGCGAGTGGAACGCGAAGAACCTCTTCACCGGCTGGGTGGACGTGCCGCTGTCGGAGAAGGGCACCGCGGAGGCGAAGCGCGGCGGCGACCTGCTGAAGGATGCCGGCGTCGACCCCGACGTCGTGCACACCTCGCTGCTGCGCCGCGCCATCAACACGGCGAACCTGGCGCTCGACGCCGCCGACCGGCACTGGATCCCGGTCAAGCGGAGCTGGCGCCTCAACGAGCGCCACTACGGCGACCTGCAGGGCAAGGACAAGAAGCAGGTGCGCGAGCAGTACGGCGAGGAGCAGTTCATGCTCTGGCGCCGCTCCTACGACGTGCCGCCGCCGGACATCGCGCTCGGCTCCGAGTTCTCCCAGGACGCCGACGTGCGCTACGCCGGCGAACCCATCCCGCGTTCGGAGGCACTCAAGCAGGTGCTCGAGCGGGCGCTGCCCTACTGGGACGGCGAGATCGTGCCCGACCTCCAGGCCGGCAAGACCGTCCTCGTCGCCGCCCACGGCAACTCCCTGCGGGCCATCGTCAAGCACCTCGACGGCGTCGACGACCAGACCATCGCGGGCCTCAACATCCCCACCGGCATCCCGCTGGTATACGAGCTCGACGAGGAGACGCTGAAGCCCACCAACCCGGGCGGCACGTACCTCGACCCCGAGGCCGCGAAGGACGCCATCGCGGCGGTCGCGAACCAGGGCAAGTAGTCCGGCCCTCGCTGTGCGCCAGACGACGGCGCCGCGCCCGCGAGGGTGCGGCGCCGTCGTCGTCTCCGCGGCACCCCTCAGCCGAGGCCCGTCCGGAACCCCTCGCGCCAGCTGGGGAACCGCGGCGCCCAGCCGAGCTCCCGCCTCGCCTTCGCGTTGGACGACCCCCGCGCCGTCGTCATCATCGCCGTCCCCAGCTGGCCGAGCATCGGCCGGGCGAGCCAGGCCGGCAGGCGCATCGGCCGCCGGCCGCCGAGCTGCTCGGCCAGGTACGGCAGCCACTCGGCGACGGGCGCGGGCTCGTCGTCGACGACGTTGTAGACACCGGGCGCTCCGCGGTCGACGGCGGCCGCGGTCGCCGTGGCGGCGTCGTCGATGTGCATGAAGGACCACGTGCCGGTGCCGCCACCCACCACGGGGAACCGCCCACGGCGGACCAGACCGGCCACCGAGCCCGTCCGGGACAGGGCCTGACCGGGCCCGTAGAAGGCGCCGTAGCGCAGGACGATGCCGTCGATGCCGGTCGCACCGGTGACGGTCCGTTCAAGATGCTTGATGGCGCGGAGCGACTCGCGGGCCTCCTTGCCGGGGTCGTCGATGAGCGGGTCGTCCTCGGTCTTCACCCATCTACCGCGCCGCTCGTTCGGCCACCCGGTGTAGCTCTGCGCGACGAACCGCCGCGTCCCCGCCGCGTGCGCCGCAGCGAGCAGCGCGTCGGTGCCCTCGGTGCGCAGCCGGTTCGTGACGGCGAAGTCCTGGTCGAACCGGCGGAAGTCGCCCGTGATCGACGACAGTGCGGTGAGCTGGTGGACGACGACGTCCGGCGCGGCGGCCGTCACGACGTCCCGGACCGAGCCGGGGTCGAGGCCGTCCATGACGGCACCCTCTGCCCCGACGGCACGCACGGCGGCGAGCCTGGACTCGCTGCGCGCGGTCCCGACCACGTCGTGCCCGGCCGCGATCAGCATGGGCACCAGTCGGCTGCCGATGGCTCCGGTGGCTCCTGCGACGAGGACTCTCATGTCGTTCCCCTCTCCTCACCACGATCGACGAGAGAGGCGCGCGGATCGTGACGCGCGGGGTGTGTGCCCGACGGCTGCCGCGGGCGGCTGCTGGCACCATGGCCGCGTGACCACCGGCATCGGCCTCGCGCGGGCCTACTACGACGACGTCGTCCGACCCCTGCTCGACGCCTGGCGGCCCGGGCTGCCGCACGCGGCGGCGCGGCTGGGCAGCGGCTCGGACGTGCTGGGGCTCGACGACGAGACGTCGCGCGATCACGACTGGGGGCTGCGGCTCACGCTGCTCGTCGACGCGGGGGACGTTGCCGCCGTCGATGCGCACCTCGAGGCCACACTCCCGGCCGAGCACGCAGGCCTGCCGGTCCGGTTCGCGACCACCTGGGACCCCGTGGTGCGGCAGCGGATCGAGGTGGCGACGCCGCGGGACTTCGCCCGCTCGCGGCTCGGGCTTGACCCGACGACCGAGCTCGACGGCGCCGGCTGGCTCGCACTGACCGGGCAGTCCGTGCTGGAGGTGACGGCGGGCCCGGTGTTCCACGACGGCGTCGGCGAGCTCACCGCGATCCGGGATCTCCTCCGCTGGTACCCCGACGGCCTGTGGTTGCACGTGCTCTCCGCCGAGTGGGCGCGCGTCGGGCGGGAGCTGCCGTTCGTCGGGCGCACCGGCGCGCGGGGCGACGACGTCGGGTCGCGGGTCCTCGCGGCCCGGCTGGCGGGCTCGCTCCTGCGGCTCGGGCTGCTGCTGGAGCGTCGGTGGCCGCCCTACCCGAAGTGGCTCGGGACGGCGTTCGCCGGCACGGGGGCCGCGGCGACCGCGGGCCCGCACCTCGAGCGGGCGCTCGCGGCGGCGTCCTGGCGGGACCGCGACGCCGCCCTCGGCGACGCCTGCGACGCCCTGCACGAGCGGCAGCGCGCCCTCGGGCTCCCCGCGCTCGATGGGCGCGTGACCGAGCCCTTCTACGACCGCCCGTTCCGCGGCCTCCGTGGCGTCCCGGAGCTGCTCCAGAGCGCCGCGGGCGACGCCGTGCGCGGCCTCCCCGCGGCCGCTGAGCAGTGGGTGGACGCGGTCGACGTCCTGACGGACCCCCGCGCTCGCGTCGCACTCACCCGCCGGATGGCTGGGGCGGAGTAGGCCGGGATCCCTTGTCGCGAGGCGCGCCATCCGGTCGCTCGTTCCTCGCGACCTCCCGCCAGGCCCGACCGGCCTCGCGACAAGAGATCCCGGCGCCCACGCCGCGTCGTCCAGGCGCCGGCCTTCAGGCGTCGGTGTGCGCGTGCTCCGACTCGAAGTCGCCCGTGACGAGGAAGGTGATGCGGCGCGCGACGGAGACGCCGTGGTCGCCGAACCGCTCGTAGTACCGGCCGAGCAGGGTGACGTCAATCGTCTCCTGCGCCGAGCCGGGCCACTCGGGGTCCAGCGTCGCGGCGAAGGTGTCCTGGTGCAGGGCGTCCAGGAGGTCGTCGTCCTGCTCCACCTCGGCGGCGAGGGCGACGTCGCGCGTGGCGAGCAGCGCCGTCGTGCGCTGGGCGACGTGCACCGCGGCGCCGTGCATCTTGACGAACGTCTCGCGCGCCGGGGCGGGCACGGCCTGGGCGGGGTAGCGGCCGCGCGCGATCTCGGCGACGTGCCGGGCGAGGTCGCCCATCCGCTCGAGGGTCGCGCTGATGCGCAGCGCCGAGATGACGACGCGCAGGTCGGTGGCCACGGGCGCCTGCTGCGCAAGCAGGTAGACGCAGCGCTCGTCGAGCTCGCTCTCGAGCCGGTCGATGGCGTGGTCGGAGGCGATGACCTCCTGCGCCAGCTGGTGGTCGGCCTCGAGCAGGGCGTCGCCCGCCCGCCGGATCGCCGACTCGACGAGCCGGCTCATCTCGATCAGGTCGTCGCCTACCTGGCGCAGCTCGGCCTCGAAGATCTCTCGCATAGCAGTCCTCTTCTGGTGTGGGGGGGTCCGCGGTCAGCCTGACACGCGCCGTGGACGCGCCGTGGGCCGTCAGGTGAACGCCGGACGGGCCGAAGGTGAACAATGGACGACGGCTCGCTGAGCAGTTCCGCTCCGCGACGATTGCGAGGTGCCCGGCGACCTAGGCTGCAGCTGTGGACGGAATCATCCAGGGCGTGACCGCGGTGGTCGCGGGCATCTTCGGCGTGGTGGTGGGCGTGATCGCAACTCTCGCCTTCCGCTTCTCCGAGCGCGCCCAGCGGCGCTCGCCCGAGGCGCCTTCCGCCGAGCTCGACGAGGGCCTCGTCCGGGTGCTCGCGGTGCTGCGTTCCGCCGCCGTCGTCCTGGACGGCGAGGACGACGTGGTGCGGGCGTCCCCGCCGGCCTACGCGCTGGGGGTGGTGCGCAACGACGCCCTTGCGCACCCGGCGATCATCGACCTGGTGGGGGAGGTGCGCCGCGACGGGGTGATCCGCGAGAAGGAACTCGAGCTGCCACGCGGCCCGATCGGCTCCGGCACGGTGTTGCTGCAGGTGCGGGTGGCGCCGGTGGGCCCGGACAAGCTGCTGGTGCTCGCGGAGGACCGCACGGAGGCGCGGCGCGTGGAGGCCATCCGCCGCGACTTCGTGGTCAACGTGTCGCACGAGCTGAAGACGCCGGTGGGCGCGCTCGCCCTGCTGGCCGAGACGGTGCAGGACGCCGCGGACGACCCGGTGGCCGTGCGGCGGTTCTCCGAGCGGATGCAGGCCGAGGCGACCCGGCTGTCGGCCCTGGTGCAGGAGATCATCGAGCTGTCGCGCCTGCAGGTCGCGGGCGCGCTGCAGGAGGTCGACGCCATCCGGGTCCGGGCCGTCGTCGAGGAGGCCGTGGACCGGGCTCGCACGACGGCCCAGGGCAAGAACATCGCGATCACGGTGGGCGGCACGGTAAACGTCCTCGTCTACGGGGACCACAACCTGCTGGTGACGGCCGTGCGCAACCTGCTCGACAACGCCGTCGCCTACTCGCCGGAGAACACCCGGGTCGGGGTGGGCGTGCGCGAGCGGGACGGCCTCGTGGAGATCGACGTCGTGGACCAGGGCGTCGGCATCGCGGCAGACGAGCAGGACCGTGTCTTCGAGCGCTTCTACCGCGTGGACCCGGCGCGCTCGCGCGACACCGGCGGCACCGGACTCGGCCTGAGCATCGTCAAGCACGTCGCGGCGGACCACGGCGGCGACGTGCAGATGTGGTCGGAGCCCGGCAAAGGCTCCACGTTCACCCTGAGGATCCCCGCAGCCGACCTGCCGGACGAGCTCCCGCACGAGCGCGGGGGCCAGGACGACACCCAGCACGAACCCCAGCCCAGCACCCATGGCACGACGGACGAGGAGGTAGGCGCGTGACGCGCATCCTGGTGGTCGAGGACGAGGAGTCCTACCGGGACCCCCTGACATATCAGCTCACCCGTGAGGGCTTCGAGGTCGTGGAGGCCTCGAACGGGGTCGACGCGCTCGCCGCCTACGACGACGGCGGGGCGGACCTGGTGCTGCTCGACCTCATGCTCCCCGGCCTGTCCGGCACGGAGGTGTGCCGCGAGCTGCGCCAGCGCGGCGACGTGCCCGTCATCATGCTCACCGCGAAGGACTCCGAGATCGACAAGGTCGTGGGCCTCGAGCTGGGTGCAGACGACTACGTCACCAAGCCCTACTCGTTCCGGGAGCTGCTGGCGCGCATGCGGGCGGTCATGCGCCGGCGCGGGCCCGGCGCGCCGGAAGCGAGCGCGGGCGGCCATGACGACGACGGCGAGCCCGTGCTCGAGGTCGGCCCCGTCCGCATGGACGTGGAGCGGCACACGGTGAGGGTGGGCGGCGACCAGGTGTCGCTGCCGCTGAAGGAGTTCGACCTGCTCGAGCTGCTGCTGCGCAACGCGGGCCGCGTCCTCACCCGCGGGCAGCTCATCGACCGGGTCTGGGGCGCCGACTACGTGGGCGACACGAAGACGCTCGACGTTCACGTGAAGCGCATCCGCTCCAAGATCGAGCCCGACCCGGGCTCGCCGCAGCTGCTTCTCACCGTGCGCGGGCTGGGCTACAAGTTCGCCGACGGGGGCGCCTGACGCGCCGAGGTAGTTCGAAAAACTACCTCGGCGCTGGGCGACGAGCCGCCCTGCACTGTTCACCCGTCGTTCATCTGCTCCTGGGCCCCGGGCCACCTTGCCTGCCTAGCGTTCCAGACGAACGCCGGCACACCGCCGGCGCCACCTCCGCGTGAACAGGATGGAACGACACGTGAAGCTCAGCCGATACTCCCGTGCTGGAAGTGCCCTCGCGGTCGGCGCGCTGGCACTGGCCCTCGCCGCGTGCGGCTCGGACCCGGAGGCGCCCGGTGCGGAGTCGTCCGACGGTGCGACCGACTCCGGGGCGGTCTCGCTCTCGGGCGAGCTCAGCGGCGGCGGGGCGTCGTCGCAGGAGTCCGCCATGGAGGCATGGCGTGCCGGGTTCCAGCAGGCCAACCCTGACGCGACCGTCAACTACGACCCCGTCGGTTCCGGCGGCGGCCGCACCGGCTTCGGCGACGGCACCTACGCGTTCGCCGGCTCCGACGCCGCGCTCGAGGACGACGAGCTGACCGCCGCCGAGGCCCAGTGCGGCGCGGGCGGCGTCATCGAGTTCCCGGGCTACGTGAGCCCGATCGCCGTCGCCTTCAACCTGCCCGGCGTGGACTCGCTCAACCTCACGCCGGACGTCATCGCCCAGATCTTCGCGGGCGAGATCACGACGTGGGACGACGACGCGATCGCCGCCGACAACGCGGACGTCGAGCTGCCGGACACGAAGATCACCGTGGTGCACCGCTCCGACGAGTCGGGCACGACGGAGAACTTCCAGGACTACCTCGCGGCCGCGGCGCCCGACTCGTGGGACCACGAGCCCGAGGGCGTCTGGCCGATCGACGGCCAGGAGTCCGCGCAGGGCACCTCCGGCGTCGTCTCCGCCGCGCAGTCGGGCGAGGGCACCATCACGTACGCCGACGCGTCGCAGGTCTCCGACCTCGGCACGGTTGCGGTCGGCGTGGGCGACGAGTTCGTGCCGTACAGCGCCGAGGCCGCCGCGGAGGTCGTGGCCGAGTCGCCGCGCACCGAGGGCACCGCCGAGGGCATCTACTCGATCGACCTCGAGCGCGACATCCCCGGCACCTACCCGATCGTCCTGGTGTCGTACTCCCTGGCGTGCGGCACCTACGCCGACGAGGCCACGGCCGAGCTGGTCAAGGGCTTCATGGGCTACCTCGTCAGCGAGGAGGGCCAGCAGGCCGCCGCCGACGCCGCAGGCTCGGCGCCGCTGTCGTCGGACATCCGCGACGCGGTGCTGCCGTCGATCGAGGCGATCGCGGCGGGCTGACCGTCCTCGCTGGTTGAGCCTTCGAAACCAGGGCCTCGGTGTCGACAGGCTCAACCAGCGGTGTCGACAGGCTCAACCAGCGGTGTCGACGGGCTCAACCAGCGGTTCCACAGGCTCAACCAGCAGCTGCAGCACGAGGAGTACGCGTGACCACCACCGTCAGCCCGCCCGCGGAGCGGGCGCCGGGTCGACGTCGCCGTCGTCGCACCACCGACCGGGGCTTCAACCGGGCCTTCCGCTGGATCGCCGTCGGGGCCGGCGTCCTGATCCTCGCCGTGCTGGCCGCCGTCGCGGTGTTCCTGCTGCAGCAGGCGTGGCCGGCGCTGACCGCAGGCTCCGACGAGCTGGCGGCCGCGGTGCCGCGCTACCCGGACGACACGTCGCTGCTGGCCTACGTCGGCCCGCTCGTGTTCGGCACGCTGCTCGCCGCCGCCCTCGCGCTCGCCATCGCCACGCCCGTCGCGATGGGGATCGCGCTGTTCATCTCGCACTACGCGCCGCCGCGGCTGTCCCAGGTGCTCGGCTACCTGGTGGACCTGCTGGCCGCGGTCCCGTCGGTCATCTACGGCCTCTGGGGCATCTTCGTGCTGGGGCCGGCCGCCCTGCCGCTGTGGGAGTGGCTGGGCGAGGTGTTCGGCTGGTTCCCGCTCTTCGCCGGCCCCGTGTCGCCGACGTCACGCGTGCTGGCGACCGTCACGGTGGTGCTCGCGGTGATGATCCTGCCGATCATTACCGCCGTGGCCCGCGAGGTATTCCTCCAGACGCCGAAGCTGCACGAAGAGGCCGCGCTCGCGCTCGGCGCCACTCGCTGGGAGGTGGTGCGTATCGCGGTGCTGCCGTTCGGCCGCTCGGGCGTCATCTCCGCCGCGATGCTGGGCCTGGGCCGTGCGCTCGGCGAGACGATGGCCGTGCTGATGATCCTGTCGCCCGGGTTCCTCTACTCGTTCCGGATCCTCGACAGCGCCCAGCAGCAGACCATCGCCGCGTACATCGCGCTGGACTTCCCCGAGGCGAGCGGCCTCGCGGTGAACACGCTGATCGCCACCGGCCTCGTGCTGTTCGTCATCACGCTGGCAGTCAACATGGGCGCCCGCGCGATCGTGGCGCGCCGCAAGGAATTCTCGGGGGCCAACTGATGAGCACGACCGCGACCGTGGACCCCACGGACCCCACGGACGCCACCGCGCGCACGCGCGCCCTGCTGTCCGCCCCCGACCGGGGCCGCCGGCGCACCGACCGGACCATGACCGTGCTGATCTGGGGGGCCTTCGTCCTGGCGATGGCCCCGCTGGCCTCGCTCATCTGGACGGTCGTGTCCAGCGGGGCCGCCCGCGTCAGCCTCGACTTCCTCTCGCTGTCGATGCGCAACATCTTCGGTGGTGACCCGGGCGGTGGCATCTACCACGCCATCATGGGCACGCTGATCATCACAGGCCTGGCCACGGTGATCTCGGTGCCGATCGGCCTGCTGGCCGCCATCTACCTGGTGGAGTACGGCAAGGGCGTTCTCGCCCGCGCGGTGACGTTCTTCGTCGACGTCATGACGGGCATCCCGTCGATCGTGGCCGGCCTGTTCGCCGTCTCCCTGTTCACGCTCGTGCTCGGGCCGGGCGTGCGCATGGGGGTCATCGGCGCCGTCGCGCTGTCCGTGCTGATGATCCCGGTGGTGGTGCGCTCTTGCGAGGAGATGCTCAAGCTGGTGCCGAACGAGCTGCGGGAGGCGTCGTACGCCCTGGGCGTGCCCAAGTGGCTCACGATCGTCAAGGTCGTGCTGCGCACCTCCCTCGCCGGCCTGACCACCGGCATCCTGCTCGCCGTGGCCCGCGTCATCGGCGAGACGGCGCCCCTGCTCGTGACCGTCGGGGTCACCGACTCGATCAACTTCGACCCCTTCGAGGGCCGGATGATGACGCTGCCGGTCTTCGCCTACCGCCAGTACAGCCAGGGCCTGGCCACCTGCCCCGGCGGCGAGTCGGCCTCGTGCGTGGCCGACATCGCGATCCAGAACGCGTGGGGCGCGGCGCTCGTGCTCATCGTCCTGGTGCTCGCGCTCAACCTCATCGGCCGGCTGGTGAACCGCTGGTTCTCCCCGAAGCTGCGCTGACGCGCAGCCGCCGCCCGCCGCAGCCCACCAGAAAGAGACAGACGATGGCACAGCGCATCGACGTGTTGGACCTGAACATCTACTACGGCGACTTCCTCGCCGTGCAGGACGTGTCGATGACGATCGACCCGAAGTCCGTGACGGCGCTCATCGGCCCGTCCGGGTGCGGCAAGTCGACGTTCCTGCGCACTCTCAACCGGATGCACGAGGTGATCCCGGGCGCCCGCGTCGACGGCACGGTCGAGATGGAGGGTGTCGACCTCTATGGGGACGGCATCGACCCGGTGGCCGTGCGTCGCAGCGTGGGGATGGTCTTCCAGCGGCCCAACCCGTTCCCGACGATGTCGATCCGCGACAACGTGCTGGCGGGCGTGAAGCTCAACAACCGGCGGATCAGCCGGTCGGACGCCGACGAGATGGTGGAGAGCTCGCTGCGCGGCGCGAACCTGTGGAACGAGGTCAAGGACCGGCTGGAGCGCCCGGGGTCGAGTCTCTCCGGCGGCCAGCAGCAGCGCCTGTGCATCGCCCGCGCCATCGCGGTGAAGCCGCAGGTGCTCCTGATGGACGAGCCGTGCTCGGCGCTCGACCCGATCTCGACCCTCGCGATCGAGGACCTCATCGGCGACCTCAAGCAGGACTACACGATCGTCATCGTCACGCACAACATGCAGCAGGCGGCCCGCGTCAGCGACCGGACGGGGTTCTTCAACATCGCCGGCACCGGCAAGCCCGGCCGGCTCATCGAGATGAACGAGACGTCGACGATCTTCTCCTCGCCCGCGGAGCAGGCCACCGAGGACTACGTGTCCGGCCGCTTCGGGTGAGGCCGACGGGTCAGAGGTCCTCGAGCTCGAGCACGTAGGGCTCGTACTCCGGCAGGGTGCCGTCCAGGACCGGCAGGTCGAATTCCTGGTCCTCGCCGGCGCCCGACAGCAGCGCCTCGACGTCGCCGCCCGGGGGCGCGAGGACCGGGTCGACGAACACGTCCACGACGCGGTCGCTGTCCTGGTCGGCGTTCAGATAGATCGTCTGGCCGGCGGGGACGTCGATGCTCAGCGGCTCGGTGCCCTCGACCGCGAGCACGAAGCTCACCTCCTCGGCAGAGTCGTTCGCCAGCGCACCCAGCACGGCGCCCGGCTCGCCCTCGGCCGGGGTGACGACCAGGAGGTTGATGCCGCGGACCTGGGTGGTGAGGTTGACGAGCGCGCCGTCCGACGGGGCGTACGGCAAGGTCGTGATCGTGGGGGAGCAGGCGGCCAGCAGCAGGGCGCCCGCCATGACGCTGGCGGCGGCGGCGATGCGTGCGGGGCGGGCGGAGCGAGACACGTGCTCTCCTTCGAAGGCGTCGGCTCGCGGGGCTCGGGAGGCCTCACGGGCACGGGGCATCAGGGGTCGACCCGCGCCGTGCGCGGTTCGGGGGCGGGCCTGCAGAGAGCCCGGGGACATCCTAACGATGCGGGACGGGTGGTGCGTGTCCAATGCCGTTAGCAGGCCTCTGACCTGCGGATATGTAGTCGCATGGCGCCACACGTGCCCCCGCGGGCGGCCCGGGTGTCAGGACCCGCGTGATAGAATCGGCGACTGGGAAAGGGGACATCTGCAGATGACGTTCACAGTAGGCGAGACGGTTGTCTACCCGCATCACGGCGCCGCGCTGATCGAGGAGATCAAGACGCGCAAGATCCGTGGCGAGGAAAAGATGTACCTCAAGCTCAAGGTTGCCCAGGGCGACCTGACGATCGAGGTCCCGGCGGAGAACGTCGACCTCGTCGGCGTACGCGACGTGGTGGACCAGCAGGGGCTGGACCGCGTCTTCGAGGTGCTGCGCGCGCCGTACACGGAGGAGCCGACCAACTGGTCCCGCCGGTACAAGGCGAACCTCGAGAAGCTCGCGTCCGGCGACGTGATCAAGGTCGGCGAGGTCGTGCGCGACCTGTCGCGCCGCGACGCCGACCGCGGCCTCTCCGCCGGCGAGAAGCGCATGCTCGCCAAGGCTCGACAGATCCTCGAGTCAGAGGTCGCGCTCGCCGAGGGCGTCGACGAGGAGAAGGCCGGCGCCATCATCGACGAGGTGCTTGCCTCCTGAGACTCCGAGCCACGAGCGCTCGACGACGGCGACCCCCGGCATCGGCCGGGGGTCGCCGTCGTCGTTCCGGTACCGTGACGCCGTGACGACGCTCGCGATCCTGACCGCCGCGGGATCGGGGACCCGGCTCGGCCGCGACCTGCCCAAGGCGTGGGTCGACCTGGCCGGCTTCCCCCTCGTGCTCCACGCCGCCCGCCGCCTCGCCGCGTCCGGGGTCGTCGACGCGCTGGTCGTCACCTGCCCGTCCGGGCTCGACGCGGCCGTACGGGACGTCATCACGCAGGACCCCCGGGTGCGGCTCCCGGTCCGGGTGGTCGTGGGCGGCTCGACCCGTCAGGCGTCCGTCGCCGCCGGGCTCGCCCTCGCCGGTCCGGACGACGACGTGGTGCTCGTCCACGACGCAGCCCGCCCCCTCGCCCCGCCCGACCTGGTGCGCCGGGTCGTCGACGCCGTCCGGGCCGGTCACGGCGCCGTGGTGCCCGGCCTGCCCGTCACAGACACGGTCAAGCGAGTCGCCCCGTCGGGCGCGACGGGCCCGGGCCCGGGCCCAGCCGTCGAGCGAGTCGAGGAGACGCCCGACCGGGCACTGCTCCGCGCCGTGCAGACCCCGCAGGGCTTCGACCGGGCCCTGCTGGACCGCGCGCACGAGCTCGGGGCCCGCGCGGAGGCAGCGGGTCGGGCCGCGACGGACGACGCGGGCCTCGTCGAGGCGCTCGGGGAGCTCGTGCACGTCGTCGCGGGCGACGAGGCCGCCATGAAGATCACCACGGAGCGGGACCTGCTGGTGGCGGGTCTGCTCCTCGAGGAGGAGTCGTGACCGTGCCGGCACCCACCACGCCGCCGACGCCGCCCCTGCCGCGCACCGGCCTCGGCGTCGACGTGCACGCCTACGCCCCGGAGGGCTCCGACCGCGAGCTGTGGCTGGGAGGCCTGCGCTGGCCCGGCGAGCGGCCGCTGGCCGGGCACTCGGACGCGGACGTCGCGGCCCACGCCGCCGCCGACGCCCTGTTCTCCGCCGCCGGCATCGGCGACCTGGGCAGTCACTTCGGCACCAGCGAGCCCCGGTGGACGGGCGCGGCCGGCACAGTCCTGCTCGCGGAGGCCGCCCGTCGCGTGCGGGAGGCGGGCTTCGAGATCGGCAACGTCGCCGTCCAGGTGGTCGGCAACCGGCCCAAGGTCGGCCCCCGCCGGGCCGAGGCCGAGGCCATGCTCACCGAGGCCGCCGGGGCGCCGGTGTCCCTCAGCGCCACCACGACCGACGGCCTCGGGCTCACCGGCCGCGGCGAGGGCGTCGCCGCGATCGCCACGGCGCTCGTCGTCCCGCTTTGCCGAGATAGAGAGGGCAGACCCGCGAGATAGAGAGGCTCGGACGGGTCCGCCACCGGTGGCGGACCCGTCCGAGCCTCTCTATCTCGCGGGTCTGCCCTCTCTATCTCGGCAAGGAACCGAGGGCCGCGTCGGTGTAGTCGTTGCGGAACACGCCGTCGGGGTCGACGGCGGCGCGGACGCGGGCCACGTCGTCCAGGGGGTAGTGAGCGGCCAGGTCGGCGGCGGTGCGGGTGTGCAGCTTGCCCCAGTGCGGGCGTCCGCCGCCGGCGACGAAGATCTGCTCGGCGGCGCTGAAGTAGCGCTGGTGCGGCATCGCCGCGTACTGGTGCACTGCCACGTACGCGGTGTCGCGGCCGTGCGCGGTGGACAGCCAGACGTCGTCGGCGGCGGCGAAGCGCACCTCGACGGGGAAGGGCACGGGCTCGCCGGAGGCGCGCAGCCAGGAGTCGAGCTCGTCGAGGACGGCGGGCAGCGCGGCGCGCGGCAGGGCGTACTCCATCTCGACGAAGCGCACCCGCCGGCGGGTGATGAACACGTCGACCGACGGCGCCACATATGTCTTGGCGCCGAGGGCACGCGCGCTGACCGCGTTGAGCCGGGGCACCAGGCCGGGAGCGGCGAGGGCGAGCCGGTTCACCACCTCGAACGCGCCGTTGGACAGCAGCTCCTCGTCCAGCAGCGCGCGGGCGCGGGCCCCCGCGGTGCGCAGCGCGCCGCCGACGCCGGCCCGCGCCGTCGCCCAGGCGTCGATCTCCGCGGGCGTGGCGCGGTTGTTCCGCTTCGTCAGCGCCCGCCGGGTGCCGGGGAACCAGTAGAACTCCGCGTGGTCGTTGTCGTCGACGTAGTCGTCGAGCTGCTCGAGCACGCGGTCCAGCGGCCACGGCTCCTCCTCGGCGCGCAGCCAGAACGCCGGCACCACCTCGAGCGTCACGGCGGAGAGCACGCCCGCTGTCCCGAGGCCGAGCCGGGCCAGCTCGAAGAGCTCGCGCTCCGCGCCGCCGGGCTCGTCGTCGGCCGTCGCGGTCCGGACGACGCCGTCCGCGCCCACGACGCGCACCCCGCGCACCTGCGTCGCGAGCCCACCGAGGCGCGCCCCCGTGCCGTGCGTGCCGGTGGAGATCGCGCCGGCGACCGACTGTCGGTCGATGTCGCCGAGGTTGCGCATCGCGAGGCCGAGCACGGACAGCAGCCGGTTGAGGTCGTGCAGCCGGGTCCCGGCCCGCACCGTGACCAGGGAGGTGCCGGCGGGCTGCGGCACCACGGCCTCGATGCCGCGCAGGAGGTCGAGGTCGAGGTGCAGGCCGTCGGTGACGGCGGCGCCCGTGAACGAGTGGCCGGCGCCGATCGCCCGCACCCGCAACCCGCCGGCTGCGGCGTGCGCGACGGCGACGGCGAGCTCGCCCTCGTCGCGCGGCGTGGTGCGGTGCGCGGGCTGCCAGGTATGGGTGCGGCCCCAGGTGCGCAGCGGCGCGGCGGCCGCGGTGCGGTCGGTGGGGACACGTGTGCGGGCGACGTTGCTCGGGCTCACGGCGCACACTCTGCCACGGTGGGCCGCCCCGGCGGATCCCCCGGGGGGCGGAGATCCTGCGCTCGGCACCCGCCGGTGTAGCGTGCGGTCATGACCCCGACGGAGCGGTTGACCCGTGCGACGGCGCAGGTGACGGCGCCCCTGGCCGTGGTCGACCTCGACGCCTTCGACGCCAACGCGGCGGACCTGCGGCGCCGCGCCCGCGGGGTGCCCGTGCGGGTGGCGAGCAAGTCGGTGCGCGTGCGGTCTCTGGTGGGCAGGGCCCTCGACGCCGGGTTCTCGGGTGTCATGGCGTTCTCGCTGGCCGAGGCGTTGTGGCTCGTCCAGGAGGGGGTGCGCGACGTGCTCGTCGGGTACCCGACCGTGGACCGGGACGCCCTCGCCCGGCTCGCCGCCGACGTGCGCGGCCGGCGCGAGATCACGCTCATGGTGGACGACGTCGCGCAGCTCGTCCTGCTGCGCGCGGCGCTGCGCGACGCGCCACGGCCGGCCGGCACGAGCGCGGACGGGCTGCCCGACGTCGCCGTCTGCCTGGACGTGGATGCCTCGCTGCGGCTCACGGCCGGGCCGCTGCAGGTGCACCTCGGCACCCGCCGGTCCCCGCTGCGGAGCCCGGCCGACGTCGCGGCGCTCGCCCGGCATGTCGAGGGCGTGCCCGGGGCGCGGCTGCGCGGCCTGATGTTCTACGAGGCGCAGGTCGCCGGCCTGCCCGACACCAGCCCCGCCGTCCGGCTGGTGAAGCGGCTCTCCGTGCCCGACCTCGATCGGCGCCGCGGCGAGGTGCTCGTCGCGGTGCGCACGGCCGTCGGGCACGAGGTCCCGCTGGTGAACTCGGGCGGCACCGGCTCGCTCGAGACGTCGTCGGCCGGCCCGGCCGTCACCGAGGTCACGGCCGGGTCCGGCCTGTTCGTGCCGGGGCTCTTCGACGGGTACCGGTCCTTCGACCCGCGCCCGGCCGCCTTCTTCGGGCTCGACGTGGCGCGGGTGCCCGGGCCCGGCTGGGCGACGGCGTTCGGCGGCGGGTACATCGCCTCGGGCCCCGCCGGCCGTTCGCGGCTGCCGCGCGTGGCGACGCCGGGGTGGGCGCTGACCGGCGCCGAGGGCGCCGGCGAGGTGATGACGCCGCTGCGCCGCCGCCCGGGCGCCCGGCCGCTCGCCGTCGGCGACCGCGTGTGGCTGCGCCACGCCAAGGCCGGCGAGCTCATGGAGCGGTTCGACGTCGTGCACCTGGTGCGCGGCGACGAGGTGGTGGACGTCGTGCCGACGTACCGGGGCGAGGGGCGCACCTTCGGCTGAGGGCCCGGCCGGTACGCTGGGCCGGTGACCCTGCGCCTGTACGACACCGCGACGCGCGACGTGCGCGACTTCGTCCCCCTGAATCCGGGTGAGGTCGGTATCTACCTGTGTGGCGCCACGGTCCAGGCCCCGCCCCACATCGGTCACCTCCGCCCCGCGATCGCCTTCGACGTGCTGCGCCGCTGGCTGGAGCGCTCGGGCCTGCGTGTCACGCTGATTCGCAACGTCACCGACATCGAGGACAAGATCCTCGCGAAGGCTGCCGCGGCCGGCGTCGACTGGTGGGCGCTCGCGGCCTCGCACGAGCGGATGTTCACGCGCGCCTACGACGCGCTCGGCGTCCTGCCCCCCACCTACGAGCCGCGTGCCACCGGGCAGGTGCCCGACATGGTCGAGCTCATGGAGCGGCTCGTGGAGCGCGGTCACGCGTACTCGACCGGCCCCGGCGACGTGTGGTTCGACGTGCGGTCGTGGCCTGCCTACGGCGAGCTCACGAAACAGCGCCTCAAGGACCTCAACCCGGAGCCGGGCGACGGTGACGTGGCGGCCGCCGCCAAGCACGACCCGCACGACTTCGCGCTGTGGAAGGCTCCCAAGCCGGGCGAGCCCGCCACCGCGTCGTGGGACACCCCGTTCGGCCGCGGCCGCCCGGGCTGGCACCTCGAGTGCTCCGCGATGGCGCGCCGCTTCCTGGGCGACGCGTTCGACATCCACGGCGGCGGCCTGGACCTGCGGTTCCCGCACCACGAGAACGAGCAGGCGCAGTCCCGCGCCGCGGGCTACGCGTTCGCGCAGCGCTGGATGCACTGCGCGTGGGTGACCCAGCAGGGCGTGAAGATGAGCAAATCGCTCGGCAACGGACTGCTCGTCTCGGAGCTGCTCGCGCAGGCGTCCGCGCCCGTGATCCGGTACGCGCTCGCGGCCGTGCATTACCGGTCGATGCTCGAGTGGTCGCCCGACACCCTCGACGAGGCGCACGCCACGTGGGAGCGGCTCTCCGGCTTCGTGGAGCGGGCGACGGAGCGGGTCGGCGTCGTCCCTACCGAGGAGGTCGCGAAGGCCGAGCTGCCCGCGGCGTTCGTCGAGGCGATGGACGACGACCTCAACGTGCCCGCCGGCCTCGCCGTCGTGCACGAGCACCTGCGCGCCGGGAACAGTGCCCTCGCCTCGCGCGACGACGCCGCGGCGCGTGCCGCCCTCGTGGTGCTGCGGGGCATGCTCGACGTCCTCGGTCTGGACCCGGCCGACCCGCAGTGGGCGGTCGGCGCCGACGACTCGAAGGCCCGCGGTGCGCTCGACGCGCTGGTCGCCGCGGAGCTCGACGCCCGGATCGTCGCACGCGCCGACAAGGACTGGGCGACGAGCGACGCCATCCGGGACCGGCTCGCGGCTGCAGGGGTCGTCGTGCAGGACTCGGCGGACGGCGCTCGCTGGACGCTCACCGACTGACCCCCGCT
Source organism: Isoptericola sp. Y581 (assembly GCF_059445475.1). Lineage (NCBI taxonomy): Bacteria > Bacillati > Actinomycetota > Actinomycetes > Micrococcales > Promicromonosporaceae > Isoptericola > Isoptericola sp. Y581. The sequence goes on from NZ_JCAIUK010000001.1 coordinate 180,291, forward strand.
GGTTGAGCCTGTCGAAACCAGGTCTCGACAGGCTCGACCTACGGAGAGAGAAGAGAGACACCATGGCAGGCAACACCCGGCGCCCCGGCGCCACCCGCAAGCCCGGCAGCAAGAAGGGCGCGCATGTCGGTACCGGCGGCCACAGCCGCAAGGGGCTGGAGGGCAGGGGCCCGACGCCGAAGGCCGAGGACCGCACCTACCACCCGGCGCACCAGCGCAAGGTCGCGACCGAGAAGCGCGAGACCGTCCAAGCGCAGAAGGGCGCAAGCAAGGGCGTCGTGCGCGGCACGCGCCGGCCGACGGGCGGTGCCGAGGTGGTCGCCGGGCGCAACGCGGTGCTCGAGGCGCTGCGCACCGACGTCCCGGTGACGGCGGTGCACCTGGCGTCGCGCATCGACCACGACGACCGCACGCGCGAGATCCTCGAGCTGGCCTCCGTGCGCAGCGTGCAGCTGCTCGAGGTCAGCCGCACCGAGCTCGACCACCTCACCGAGGGGTCCGTGCACCAGGGCGTCGCCGCGCAGGTGCCGCCGTACGACTACGCGGACGTCGAGGACCTGCTCGACGCCGCGGCCGAGGCGGGCGAGCCGCCGCTGATCATCGCGCTCGACGGCGTGACCGACCCCCGCAACCTCGGCGCCGTCCTGCGCTCGGCCGGTGCCTTCGGCGCCCACGGCGTCGTCGTGCCGTCGCGGCGGTCCGCCGGCGTGACTGCGTCCGCGTGGAAGGTGTCCGCCGGCGCGGCGGCGCGCGTGCCCGTGGCCAAGGTGACCAACCTGTCGCGCGCCCTGGCCGACCTGAAGAAGACCGGCGCGTTCGTCGTCGGCCTGGACGCGGGCGGCGACACCGAGGTGCGCGACCTCGCCTTCGCGACCGACCCACTCGTGCTCGTCGTCGGGTCCGAGGGCCATGGGCTGTCCCGCCTGGTCCGCGAGACCTGTGACGCCGTCGCCTCCATCCCCATCTCGTCGGACGTCGAGTCCCTCAACGCCGGCGTCGCCGCGGGGATCACCCTCTACGAGGTGGCCCAGGCCCGCCAGGCCGCCTCGAGATAGAGAACCCCGAGCCACGAGATAGAGAAGCGGGGGAGGGGGGGCGGAAAGGGGGGGGGCCGGAAGAGATTCTCTCTCTCTTCGGGTGGGGTTTTTTCGCTTTGNCGAGATAGAGAAGCTCGGACGGGTCCGCAACCGGTTGCGGACCCGTCCGAGCTTCTCTATCTCGCGGCTCGGGGTTCTCCAGCTCGAGGGTCAGGTGGAGAGGTGGAAGTGGTCGTCCTCGGGGGCGGCGTCAGGCTCGGCGGAGGAGGTGGAGGCGTCGGCCCCCGGGTCCTGCTCGCCGGGCGGGAGGCCGAGGAGGGCCTTCTCGTCAGGGCGGTGGCGCAGCACGTTCTCGACGTAGGACGCCGTGGCCTCCGGCATGGGGACGTCGCGTCCCGCCTGCTCGGAGATGAACCACCGGTGGTCGAGGATCTCGTGAAACAGCTGGGCCGGCTCGAGCTTGCGGCGCAGGTCCCGCGGCACGGCGCGGATGGTCGGCTGGAACACGTTCTGCGACCAGTCGTGCGCGACCATCTGCGGGTCGTCCTCCTGCCGGTCCGTGGCGGCCGTGTAGGAGTCGAGGTCGTTGAGCAGCCGGCGGGCCTGGTTGTCCTGCACGTCGAGGCCCGTGAGGCGGAACAGCCGGCGGGAGTGGTGGCCGGCGTCGACCACCTGTGGCTGGATGCGCACCGTGGTGCCGTCGATGTCGGTGGTGATCGACAGCTCGCCGACGTCGAAGCCCAGGTCGTTGAGCCGGTCGATGCGCGCGGCCACGCGCCAGCGGTCGCCGGCGTCGAACGACTCCACGCCGGTGAGCGCCTCCCACAGCTCGGCGTACCGGGAGACGAGCGCGTCGCCGATGCCGATCTCGTCCACCTCCTCGTCGAGCAGCTCGCCCGCCGAGAGGTCCATCAGCTCGCCGATGATGTTGGTCCGCGCGAGGTCGACGTCGTACTCGCGCTGCCCGCGCGAGAGCTCGCGGTGCAGGTCGCCGGTTTCGGCGTCGACCAGGTACGCGGCGAACTGGTGGGCGTCGCGCCGGAACAGGGTGTTGGACAGCGAGACGTCGCCCCAGTAGAAGCCCACGAGATGCACCCGCACCAGCAGGACCGCGAGCGCGTCGATGAGGCGGGTGGCCGTGTCGGGGCGCAGCGCCTGGCTGAAGACGGCGCGGTAGGGGAGCGAGAAGGCGAGGTGCTCGGTGACGAGGGCGGCCTCGAGCGGCTGGCCGTCGTCGTCGAGCCGACCGGTCACGACGCCGACCGGCCGGACCGCCGGGATCTCGAGCTTGCGCAGCTGGCGCAGCAGCTCGTACTCGCGGAAGGCGACGGACTCGCTGATCTCCTTGACCGCGAGCACGCGGCCCTCGAGCCGGACGAACCGCACGACGTGCCGGGAGATCCCGCGGGGGAGGGCGGCGAGCACGTCCGCCGGCCAGTCGACCAGCGGAGTCCGCCACGGCAGGTCGAGCAGCGCGGAGTCCGGCGTCGCCGAGGTGATCTGCAGCTGTTCCACGGCCCTCCTGTCGGTGTGAGCGTGAGAATGGCCCACTCGTGACCCGTGAAGTGGGCCAGACGCGCTCACAGCGATGGCGTGGCGCGATCGTCAGGGTACGCGACGAGGGGCGGACCCGGCAGCAGCCGGGTCCGCCCCTCGGACGGTGGTGCGACTCAGCTGAGGCGGTTGCCCGTCGCGGCTGAGAACAGGTGCGCCTGGCCCGTCTTGATCGCCACGCGGATGGTGTCGCCCTTCATCGGGACCTCACGCGGGTCGATGCGCACGATGACCTGGTCCGAGGAACCGGAGGACAGGTCCGCGGCGCTGCTCTGCAGGTCGCCGTAGACGTAGGCGTCCGAGCCGAGCTCCTCGACGAGGTTCACCTTGACGTCGAACGCACCCTCCGCGCCCGTGCCCACGACGTCGAGCGACTCGGGGCGGAAGCCGACCGTGATCTTGCCGCCGTCGGCGTCCGTGAGCTGGTCCACGATGGAGCGCTCGATCGGGACGGTCGCGGCGCCGAGGACGGCGGCGCCGTCCTTGATCTCGAACGTGCCGAGGTTCATCGCCGGCGAGCCGATGAAGCCGGCGACGAACACGTTCTGCGGGGTGTCGTACATCTCGCGCGGGGTGCCGACCTGCTGGAGCAGCCCGTCCTTGAGCACCGCGATGCGGTCGCCCATGGTGAGCGCCTCGGTCTGGTCGTGCGTCACGTAGACCGTGGTGACGCCCAGGCGGCGCTGCAGCGACGCGATCTGGGTACGGGTCTGGACGCGGAGCTTGGCGTCGAGGTTCGACAGCGGCTCGTCCATGAGGAACACCTGCGGCTGACGCACGATGGCGCGGCCCATGGCGACACGCTGACGCTGACCGCCGGAGAGCGCCTTCGGCTTGCGGTCGAGGTACTCGGTGAGGTCGAGGATCTTGGCGGCCTCTTCGACGCGCTCGCGGATCTCGGCCTTCGGCTTGCCCGCGATCTTCAGGGCGAAGCCCATGTTGTCCGCCACCGACATGTGCGGGTAGAGCGCGTAGTTCTGGAACACCATCGCGATGTCGCGGTCCTTCGGCTGGACGTCCGTGACGTCGCGGTCGCCGATCAGGATGCTGCCGCCGTTGACGTCCTCCAGGCCCGCGAGCATGCGCAGCGAGGTGGACTTGCCGCAGCCCGAGGGGCCGACGAGGACGAGGAACTCGCCGTCCTCGACATGCAGGTTGAGCTGGTCGACCGCGGGACGCTCGGTCCCGGGGTAGATGCGCGTCGCGTGGTCGAAAGTGACCGTAGCCATGGTGCTTCCCTCCACCGGCAGGTACGTGCCGGACGATCCGTTGTGGGTGGGTGCCGTTGCGCGTTCACGACTGGCGTGTCTGCGGTGACACATTCTGTTGTCGCGCGCACCGCGGCTCGGGCCGGAAGGCCTGGCTCGGTGCGCCGGGACGATCGTACATGCCTGTGACATAGGTCATGACACGCCGCAGGTCACGGGTCGAGGACGATCGTTCCGGCCCCTGCGTCAGCGCTCCAGCACGTCGGCAAGGCGCTGCAGCAGGGCCGCCAGCGCGTCCGCGTCCGGGACGCGATGCGCGGCGACCGTGGGGCCCGGCCCCACCTTGATGCCGAGGTCGTCGGGCCCGAGCACGGCGAAGGCGGCCTCGTCCGTGGTGTCGTCGCCGGCGTAGAGCACCAGCGCCTCGAGGTCGGTGCCCTCCTCCAGCTCCTCGCGCAGCCGCTCGACGGCGACGCCCTTGGACGTGGGCACGACCGCGACCTCCACGACGTCCTTCCCGTGCATGGCGCCGAGTCCGAGCCGCCCGGCGAGGGCGTCCGCCGCGGCGACGGCGGCCCGCACGTCCGCCGGCTGCGCCAGCCGGGTGTGCAGCACCGCCGCGCTCGGCTTGTCCTGCACCCACGCGCCCCGACGCCCGTCGACGGCGTCCTGCATCCCCTCGCGCAGGCGCTCGAGGGTCTCCGCCTGCTCCGGGGTCAGGCGCAGCGGGACCGCGTCGACGCCGTGGGCGCTCACCCTGCCGGTCTCCGCGCCGTGGCTCCCGACCAGGAACGTGCCCGGCGGGGCGCCCGAACGCTCGACGAGGTCGGTGAGGTGCCGGCCGGAGACGAGCGCGAGCTGCAGCTCGTCCCGGCCGCCCTGGGCCGCGAGCCCGGCGAGCCGGTCGACCGCGGCGCGGGCGGCAGGGGTCATGGCCGAGGCGGTCGGGTCGTCGACGAGCGGCGCGAGCGTGCCGTCGAAGTCGAGCGCCACCAGTCGTGCGCGCGCGCCCCCGACCATGTTGGGAGGGCCGGCGAAGCGGTCCACCGCCTCCTGCGCCGCCGTCGCGTCCCCCGGGCCGGTCAGGCCCGTCACACGCGGCTCGTTCGTGAGGGCATCGCGGTCAGCACGCCGAGGAACGTCTGCGACCACTTGGCGACGTCGTCGGCCATCACCTTGCGGCGCAGGCGGCGCATGCGCCGGCGTTGTTCCTTGGGCTCCAGGTGCGCGGCGGTGACGATGATGTCCTTCATCTCGTCGATGTCGTGCGGGTTGACCAGCAGCGGGCCCGGCGCGAGCTCGTCCGCGGCGCCCGTGAACTCGGACAGCACCAGCACGCCCCGCTCGTCGGAGCGTGCCGCGATGTACTCCTTGGCCACGAGGTTCATGCCGTCGCGCAGCGAGGTCACGAGCATCACGTCCGCCGCGAGGTACAGCGCGGCCATCTCCGCGGGCGGGTAGGAGTGGTGCAGGTAGTGGATGGCGGAGTGCCCGAGCTCGCCGAACTCGCCGTTGATCCGCCCCACGAGGCCCTCGACGTGCTCGCGCAGCTCCTGGTAGGCGCCCACGTTCTCCCGGCTCGGGCTCGCGACCTGCACCAGCGTCGCGTGCTCGACGTCGAGCCGGCCGTCCTGCAGCAGCTCGCCGTACGCCTTGATCCGGTGCCGGATGCCCTTGGTGTAGTCCAGCCGGTCGACGCCCAGCATCATGATCGCCGGATCGCCCAGGTCGGCGCGGATCTCCTTGGCGCGGGCCTGCACCTCCGGCTCGCGCGCGAGCGCGTCGAAGTGGTGCGAGTCGATCGAGATGGGGAAGGCCGCCGCGCGCACGTGCCGGCCCGGGCGGCCGTTCTGGTCGGTGACCGTGACGATCGGGCCGCGGGTGGTGTGCTTGGTGAGGCGTCGCACGGACCGCACGAAGTTCGACGCGTCGCCGCCGCGCTGGAAGCCGATGAGGTCGGCGCCCAGGAGGCCCTCGACGATCTGCCGGCGCCACGGGAGCTGCTGGAACAGCTCCACGGCCGGGAACGGGATGTGGTCGAAGAAGCCGATCCGTAGGTCGGGCCGCAGGTCGCGCAGCATCTTCGGCACCAGCTGCAGCTGGTAGTCGTGCACCCACACGATGGCGCCCTGGGCGGCCTGCTGCGCGGCCGCCTCGGCGAAGCGCTGGTTGACCCTCCGGTACGCGTCCCACCACTGCCGGTGGTAGGTGGGTGGGGAGATCACGTCGTGGTAGAGCGGCCAGAGGGTGTCGTTGGCGAAGCCCTCGTAGTACCGCTCGATGTCGGTCTGGCTGAGCGTCACCGGCACCAGGAGCACGCCGTCGGCCTCGAACGGCTCGTGCTCGAGGCCGGGGGCGCCGGACCAGCCGACCCAGGCGCCGTCCGCCTCCCGCATCACGGGTTCGAGGGCGGTGACCAGCCCGCCGGGGGAGCGCTGCCAGTCGACAGCGCCGTCGTCGTCGACCGTGAAGTCGACCGGGAGCCGGTTGGCGACCACGACGAGGTCGTAACCACCCTTCCGACGGTGCTTGCTTGACGATCCTTGACCTGTCAACGGACCTCTCTCCTGATTTTCTTGAGACTCCGTCGTTCTTGGGACGTCGTCCCTCCAGACAGGGTACCGATGAGGTACCGGGCTCGCCCTGGCGGGGGCGGACTCCACCCCCCGCACGACGCGCCCTGGCGTGCGCGGACGACTACGGTGTGGCCCATGAGCGAGGTCGACGCGATGCAGGTCCCGGGGAGGGGTGTGTCGCCGGAGGCCGGCGACGGCCCCGGACCGAGCCTGCGGGGCGGCCGTCGCCGCCGCGACGGCGGACTCGCCGAGGGTGCCGAGATCGGCGGGTACATCGTGGTGCGGCCGCTCGGCCGCGGCGCGATGGGCGCCGTCTACGAGGCGGTCGACGGCGGGGGCCACGCCGTCGCGCTCAAGGTGCTGCACGCGCACGTCGACGCCGACCCGGCCGGCCGGGAGCGGCTACGGCGCGAGGCCGCGGCCCTGCAGCGGCTGCGACACCCCGCCGTCGCGCAGGTGCTCGACGCCGAGCTGGAGGGGCCGTACGCGTTCGTCGTGACCGACCTGGTCGACGGCGTCACGCTCGAGGAGGAGGTCGACGAGCGCGGCCCGCTCGACGCCGCCGACGTCTTCTCCCTCGCCGACCAGCTCGCCGCCGCGCTCGAGGCCGTGCACGACGCCGGCGTGGTGCACCGCGACCTCAAGCCCTCCAACGTCATGATCACCGCCCAGGGCCCTGTGCTCATCGACTTCGGGATCGCGCAGGGCCCGGGCGACGCCCGGACCACGTCGGCCGGGTTCGTCATGGGTACGCCCGGCTACATCGCCCCCGAGCTGCTCGACGGCGGCGCACCCGAGGCCGAGACGGACTGGTGGAGCTGGGCCGCGCTGCTGGCGTTCGCCGCGACCGGGCGCTCGCCCTTCGGGGTGCGGCCCACCGAGCTGGTGCTGCGTCGCTCGCGCGAGGGCCGGCCCGACCTGATGGGCCTGCCGGCGCGGACCGCCCGGGCGCTCGCGGGAGCCCTGCTGGCCGACCCCTCGCGCCGGTGGGGGCCCACGGAGGTGGCCCGCGCCCTGCGCCGCGACCTCGACGACGCGCTCGCCGGCGCCGCCGATCCCTGGACGGAGCCGGACGCGACCCAGCGCATCGTGCAGGCGACCGAGACGGAGCGGGTCGCGCTGCCCACGCAGATCGTCGCGCCCGCCGTCCCCGCCCCCGCCTCGTTCGCCCCGGCGACGACGGGCGCCGTCCCCGTCGGCCCGCCCCCGCCCCCGCCCCCGGCCTCCATCGACCCGGCCTCGATCGACCCTGCCTCCATCGACCCGGTCGGCGCCGGCCCGGCCGCCGATCCCGGCGACCCGACCCAGACGATGACCGCCCTCGAGCGTGACCGGCGCCAGTCGCAGGACGGCGCCACCCGGGCGATCCCGATCGGGGACGCGCGGTACAAGGGGTACGACGAGCTGGTCGAGGAGCTGCCCCTCGCGCCGGAGCCACCCGGGCCCTACGCGCGCCCGGTGCACCCGCGCCGCACGGGCACGGCGTTCGCCGTGGCGCTCCCGCTGGTGGCACTCGCGGCGACGCGGCCGCTGATCGGCTTCGCCGTCCTCGTGGTCGTCACGCTGCTGTGCCGGATGGTCGCGACGTCCGCCGACGCGGTGCACCGCCGCCGGGAGCACCGCGGCGCGCGGCGCTCGGACGGTGCGATCGGCACCCTGCTGTTCCCGTGGCACGCGGTCATGGGGACGCTCGGCGCTATCCCCGCGGTGCTGGTGGGTGCCTGCGCCGGGCTGCTCACGCTGCTGGCGGGGTGGTGGCTGTTCGGCGCCGGACACCTCGTCGTGCTGCCGCGCGACGACATGGAGGCCCGGTCGGTGGGCGGGATGAACGAGGACGTCGTGTTCAACGTCGTCCTCGCCGGCGTGATGGTCGTCGCGCTGCTGGCCACGTGGTTCGGCCCGGCCGGGAGCAGCGCGCGGGAGGGCGGGCGCATCATCCTGGGGCGGGTGGCGCCGGGCCGGATCGGGGCCGCCGTGGCCGTCGTGGTCTGCCTCGCGCTCACCGTGTTCCTCGTCGCGCCCGTGCTGGGCCACCCGACGATCGACTGGTGGCCCATGAGTGGGCCGCCCTCCGTGCTCTGAGCGTGCGTCGCCGGTCGAGCCTGTCGAGACCCGTCACCGACCCGCCCCGCGCTCGGACGGCGTCCAGGTGGCGCAGGTAGGCTCTGCCCGTCCGGCGCTGACGCGCCGTCCCGCCCTCCCGAAGACCTCGAGGACACGATGCCGACGAACAACCCGAACATGTCCAAGTCGCAGCGCCGTGACGCGGCGCGTGCCGAGGCGCTCGCCCTGCGCGAGAAGGAGCAGCAGCGCGACAAGCGCAACCGGGTCATCACCCTGTCGGTGCTGGCCGTCGCGCTGGTCGCCCTGGGCGTCGTCGTGTGGATGATCCTGCAGCAGGGCGAGAAGAAGAACGTCGACGACGTCCCCCTGGCGGACGTCACGATGCCCTCGACGGCGCAGGACGACGGCGGCATCCCGGTCGGCGCGGACGGTGTGGCCGGCACCACCAACGAGGGCGCACCCGTGATCGACGTCTACCTCGACTACATGTGCCCCGTGTGCGGCCAGTTCGAGCAGGTCAACGCCGCCAGCATCGACGAGATGGTCGGTGCCGGCGACGCGACGGTCGTCTACCACCCGGTCTCGATCCTGGACCGTCTGTCGCAGGGCACCGAGTACTCGACGCGTGCGGGCGCGGCGGCGGCCTACGTCGCCGACAAGGCCCCCGAGTCGTTCCCGGCGTTCCACGCCGCGCTGTTCACGAACCAGCCGGGGGAGAACACCGAGGGCCTCTCGGACGAGCAGCTCGGGTCGTACGCGGAGGAAGCTGGGGCGCCCGCGGAGGTGGTCTCAGCGATCTCCGACGGCACGGCGCACGAGGCCTTCGGGCAGTACGTCTTCTCGGCCACGAACCAGATCGGCCAGTCGGTGGAGAGCTTCGGAACGCCGTATGTCTTGGTTGATGACGAGGTGATCGACATTCAGACGTGGAGCCAGCCAGGCGCATTGGCGGAAGCCGTCACCGCCGCCGCTGGCGGCTGATCAACTCTGTTGCGCGGCACAGCCCAACACGCCGGTAGGCTGTGCCGCGCTCCGCCGCCTTAGCTCAGCTGGTAGAGCTCCCGTCTTGTAAACGGAAGGTCGTCGGTTCGAATCCGACAGGCGGCTCCACGTCCCCCACCGCTGGTTGAGCCTGGCGAAACCCCCGCTGGTTGAGCCTGTCGAAACCCTGATCGCTGGTTGAGCCTGTCGAAACCCTGATCGCTGGTTGAGCCTGTCGAAACCCACGGTGGGTTGCGACAGGCTCAACCAGCGGGCGGCCAGGTCTCGGCCGGCGTCGGCCACTTGGGCTCGCGGCCGTCGCCGCTGGACGTGTGCTTGATGCGCCGCTGCACCCACGGCACCACGTGCGTGCGCGCCCACTGGGTGTTCGTGCGTGCGCGCTCGACGAAGGCCTGCGGCGGCAGCGGGTCGAGCGGGACCGCGAACTCGGCGTCGTCCGGCTCCTGCCCGAGGCCGACGAGGGCGGCGTCGGCGACGCGCCGGTGGCCCTCGGGGGTCAGGTGGATGCGGTCGTCGGACCACATGCGTAGGTCGAAGAGGGGGTTGAAGCCCCACAGGTCCAGCACGTGGGTGCCGTGCCGGCGCGCGATGGACCAGAGGTTCGCGTTGTACTGACCGACCCGCCCGCGCGTCCAGCTCAGGCCGGCACCGGCCTTGAAGCCCGTGCCGAGCAGCACGTCGGCGCCGGTCGCACGGATCTTCGACACGCCCTCCTCGAGGCGCGCGGAGAGCACGTCGACGTCGGCCTGGGGCCGCAGGATGTCGTTGCCGCCGCCCACGAGGGAGACGAGGTCGGGGGACGCCGCGAGGGCGACGTCGACCTGCTCGTCGAGGATGTGTCGCAGCAGCCGGCCGCGGATCGCGAGGTTCGCGTACTCGAGCGGCGCCTCGCCGGCCGCCGTCCGGCGGGCCGAGAGCGCGTCGGCGAGACGGTCCGCCCAGCCGCGCTGCGTGGCCGCCGACTCGGTGCCGCCGGGGGCCGGGGAGCCGTCGTCGAGCGGGTAGGGGTCCCACAGCCCCTCCGAGAACGAATCGCCGACCGCGACGTACCGAGCCCAGCCGGGTGCGGTCGGGTCGGAGGGCGTGCTGTCGGGGGTCGCGGTCGGGTCCTGCGTCGTCACGCCCGCCATTGTGCTCCTCGTCACGGCCGGGTGCTCGGTGCGACGCCGATCGGCCGAGGACGAGCTGCGGCAGGCCCCGGCTACGACGGTCTCGTACCGACGCTCAGGGGAGGCGCCAGTCGATCGGCGCCCCGCCCTGGGCCTCGAGCAGCGCGTTGACGCGGGAGAACGGGCGCGAGCCGAAGAATCCGCGGTAGGCCGACAGCGGGCTCGGGTGCGCGCTCTCGACGGAGGGCACGTCGCCGAGCCACGGCTTGAGCGACGCGGCGTCGCGGCCCCACAGGATGGCGACGAGCGGGCCGCCGCGGGCCACGAGGGCCTTGATCGCGGCCTCGGTGACCTGCTCCCAACCCTTGCCGCGGTGCGACGCAGGGGTGCCGGGCCGCACGGTCAGCACGCGGTTGAGCAGCATCACGCCCTGTTCGGCCCACGGGCGCAGGTCGCCGTCGGACGGTGTCGGGGCGCCGACGTCCTCGGTGAGCTCGGTGTAGATGTTCGCCAGGGACTTGGGCACGGGCCGCACCTGCGGCTGCACGGAGAACGAGAGGCCCATCGGGTGCCCGGGCGTCGGGTAGGGGTCCTGCCCGACGACGAGCACGCGGACGTCGGCCAGCGGCCGGGAGAACGCCGCGAAGATGTGCTCGCCGTCCGGCAGGTAGGTGCGGTCCGCGGCGACTTCGGCGCGCAGGAAGTCGCCTATCGCGTGGATCTGCGGCTCGACGTCGGCCAGCGCTGCGGCCCAGTCCGGGGCCATGACCTGGTCGAGGGGCGGGCGGGTGCTCGTCGTCGTCTCCACCCCGCGACGCTAGCGCAATCGAGTTGTCAGGCCCACGCGCAAGGAAACGTGCGCGTGGCCCTGACAACTCCCGCGCGCCGCGAGTTGTCAGGACCAGGTGCAAGGAAACGTGCGCGTGGCCCTGACAATTCGCGGGATCGCGGCGCGCGGGGCCAAGTCGTCGGGAACGGTGCGCTGAGACGCCATACTGGGACGCCATGAGCGAGATCCTGGTCCAGGAGGTCCAACCGGACCCCGAGGCGACGTCGGGCGCGACGACCGCCGAGCAGACCACAGCGCCGGCCGAGGGTGAGCTCTCCGACCGGGACCGCGAGATCCTCGCCTTCGAGCGGCAGTGGTGGAAGTACGCCGGCGCGAAGGAGCAGGCGGTGCGCGAGCTGTTCGGCCTGTCGGCCACCCGTTACTACCAGGTGCTGAACGCCCTCATCGACTCGCCGGCCGCTCTGGCGCAGGACCCGATGCTCGTCAAGCGGCTCCGGCGCATGCGCTCGACGCGGCAACGGGCCCGCTCCGCGCGGCGCCTCTCCGACGGCGAGGGCTGAGGTCCGGTCGTCGCGGGACCTCGTCCGGCAGCCGTCCCGACGGGTCGGCGCGATCACGCAGGTCGTGGCGTTCCTGAAGGGGTCTGGACTTTCGGACACCGGGAGCGGCTACCCTGTCCGCCGTGAGCAAGAGCCATTACTCCTACCCGCCCGACGAGTTCGACGTCCGCGGCCCCGAGGGCACTCCGGTGGGTGTGCATCGTGAGCCGCGCAGCGGGTGGAGCTCGGTGTGGCCGTTCCTCCTGGTCGCCGTCGTGTTCGCGGGCATTGCGGTCGGCGTCGTCACCTTCCTGTCCGACGACGGACCCAGCACGCCCCCCGCCGCCGAGCAGCCGGCGGGCGCAGGCGACGAGACCGCCGGCGAGGAGCCCGAGGCCTCGGAGTCGGCCGATGGCGAGGACGCCCCGGAGGAGGAGCCGTCCGACGAGACGTCGGAGGAGTCCGGCGACGCGACGACAGAGCTGCCGGGCGACCCGACGGCGGCGAACCTCGAGGCGGCGGTCCTGGTCTTCAACGACGGCGCCGGTGCGGGCCAGGCTGCCGCCGGTCAGGGCGTCGTCGCGGGGGCCGGGTTCACCGCGGTCACCGCCGCGAACGCGCCGGACTCGCTGGTCGGTGCGTACGAGGACAGCACGGTGCTGTACGGGGCCGACCGGGGAGACACGGCCAGCGCCGTCGCCGAGGCCCTCGGCGTCGACCCGGCGAACGTGCAGGAGTCGGACGACGTCTCCGCCAGCCCCGAGGCCGTGTGGGTCGTGCTCAAGACGCCCGTCGGCTGACGACCGGCGCTGCGCGACGCCGTCTTGGATGCCGACATTCCGGACAGCGATGCTTCCCTTGCCGCGATCGCCGCTTATAGGCTCACCCACACCGTGGGGTGCCTGCCCTGCGGCCGAGCAGCACAAGGAGAAGTTCATGGCCCAGGGCACCGTCAAGTGGTTCAACGCGGAGAAGGGGTTCGGGTTCATCACCCCGACCGCGGGCGGGCAGGACCTGTTCGTCCATTACAGCGCCATCCAGTCCGACGGCTACCGCACCCTGGACGAGGGCCAGGGCGTCGAGTTCGAGATGGGGCAGGGGCAGAAGGGGCCGCAGGCCGAGCAGGTTCGCCCGCTCTGACCTCGGCAGCAGGCTGACACGCCACAGAAGGCCGGTGTCCAGGACGCAGGGAAGCGTCCGGGCGCCGGCCTTCGTCGTGTCCGGACGGACGTGCACGCCCTGGGCGAACGTCTTGCACTCACCACCCGAGAGTGCCAATAATGGGTTAGCACTCTCGGTCGTCGAGTGACAGCCGCCCCCCTGGGACGGCGTCCTCGCAGGCCGCGGGTGAAGCATTCGGGTCGTTCGGTGAGACCCTCCGCGCGTGCGTGACCTGAACGCCGCGGGGTGGGTCGTCCGTCGCGGGCGCCGGCCGGCCAACTCAGCCACCAGCGGAGGATCAGTCCCCATGGCCAAGATCATCGCGTTCGACGAGGTAGCTCGTCGAAGCATGGAGCGCGGGCTCAACCAGCTCGCCGACACCGTGAAGGTCACGCTCGGCCCCAAGGGTCGCAACGTCGTCCTGGACAAGAAGTGGGGCGCCCCCACGATCACCAACGACGGTGTCTCCATCGCCAAGGAGATCGAGCTCGACGACCCGTACGAGAAGATCGGTGCGGAGCTCGTCAAGGAGGTCGCCAAGAAGACGGACGACGTCGCGGGTGACGGCACCACCACCGCCACCGTGCTCGCCCAGGCGCTCGTCAAGGAGGGCCTGCGCGTCGTTGCCGCCGGTGCCAACCCGATCGCCATCAAGCGCGGCATCGAGAAGGCCGTCGAGGCGGTCACCGCGCAGCTGCTGAACGACGCGGTCGACATCGAGACCAAGGAGCAGATCGCCGCCACCGCCGCGATCTCCGCCGGTGACCCCGCGATCGGCGAGCTCATCGCCGAGGCCCTCGACAAGGTGGGCAAGGAAGGCGTCATCACCGTCGAGGAGTCGAACACCTTCGGCCTCGAGCTCGAGCTCACCGAGGGCATGCGCTTCGACAAGGGCTTCCTCGCCCGCTACTTCGAGACGGACCCGGAGCGTCAGGAGGCCGTCCTCGAGGACCCGTACGTCCTGATCGTCGAGTCGAAGATCTCGAACGTGAAGGACATGCTGCCGGTGCTCGACCAGGTCATGAAGGCCGGTCGCTCGCTGCTGATCATCGCCGAGGACGTCGAGGGCGAGGCCCTGGCCACCCTGGTGCTCAACAAGATCCGCGGCACCTTCAAGTCCGTCGCCGTCAAGGCCCCGGGCTTCGGCGACCGCCGCAAGGCCATGCTGCAGGACATCGCGATCCTCACCGGTGGCCAGGTCATCACCGAGACGGTCGGCCTCAAGCTGGAGAACGCGACCCTCGACCTGCTGGGCCAGGCGCGCAAGGTCGTCGTGACCAAGGACGAGACCACGATCGTCGAGGGGTCGGGCGACGCCGAGCTCATCTCGGGTCGCGTCAACCAGATCCGCTCCGAGATCGAGAAGTCGGACTCCGACTACGACCGCGAGAAGCTGCAGGAGCGCCTCGCCAAGCTGGCCGGCGGCGTCGCCGTCATCAAGGCCGGCGCGGCCACCGAGGTGGAGCTCAAGGAGCGCAAGCACCGCATCGAGGACGCCGTCCGCAACGCCAAGGCTGCGGTCGAGGAGGGCATCGTCGCCGGTGGCGGCGTCGCGCTGATCCAGGCCGGTGCCGTCGCGTTCCCGAAGCTCGAGCTCGAGGGCGACGAGGCGGTCGGCGCGCAGATCGTCGCCGCGTCGGTCTCGGCCCCGCTCAAGCAGATCGCGATCAACGCCGGCCTCGAGGGCGGCGTCGTGGCGGAGAAGGTCAAGGACCTCCCCGCCGGCCAGGGCCTCAACGCCGCGACCGGCGTGTACGAGGACCTGCTCGCCGCGGGCGTCAACGACCCGGTCAAGGTCACGCGCTCCGCGCTGCAGAACGCCGCGTCGATCGCCGCGCTGTTCCTCACCACCGAGGCCGTCGTGGCCGACAAGCCGGAGCCGGCTTCTGCCGCGCCGGCCGGTGACGGTGGCATGGGCGGCATGGACTTCTGATCCAGCAGCCCTGAGTCGTCAGCCACGCGCTGACTGACGCACGACGACGGCCGGTCACCCCGCGAGGGGTGGCCGGCCGCCGTCGTTCTCTCGCTGGTCGAGCCTGTCGAAACCAGCGACCTCGGTTTCGACAGGCTCAACCGCCGTCGTTCTCTCGCTGGTCGAGCCTGTCGAAACCAGCGACCTCGGTTTCGACAGGCTCAACCGACGGGCAGCAGATCAGCGGGCCGCGAAGAGCCGGGTGGCCTGGGCCTCGGCGTCCGCGTAGGTGCGCGACGCCGACGACAGGGCCGCCGTCACCGCGTCCAGCGCGGCCTCGACCTGCGTCTGCGTCGCCTGCCACTGGCCCATGACCCCGGCGAACTGTGTCGCCGCGCCGCCGTGCCAGTTCGACTGCAGGTCCTGCAGGTGCCGCATCATCGCCCCCACCTCGGAGCGGATCGCCACCACGGAACCGTTCACCGCCGCGCCCGCCTGCGCGACCCGCTCGCTGTCGACCTCGTACCGCACGTGTCCTCCTTCGTCGCCGTGCCCCGTGCTCCGGGGATACCGAGGACGACGCTAGGGAAGCGGGCGCTCCACCGCGACGGTTGTCCACAGGGCTGTGGAGCACTGCCGGGATCAGGAGGCGGACGGCTCGGCCTTCTCCGCAAGCAGGCGCCGTTCCTTGAGCAGGCGGTGCAGCTCGGCGTCGACGTTCTGCCTCGCCGGCTCCTCCCACGCGGCACCCATCGGGCTGAAGTACAGGTAGGAGCGCTGCAGCAGCTTGGTGAGCACCCGGATGCGGGCGTCGAGATAGTCGGGCAGGGGGATGTGCGAGTACTCGGCCCGCACGTCCGTCATGTACGCCTTGTAACGTTGCGGCTCCGTCGCGAGCATCGCGAGGTCGGCGTCGTTGAGCACGGCCGAGTCGACGTCGTCGGGCAGTGGCTTGTGGCGGGCGATCGAGTCCACCAGGCGTGCGGTGCGCTCCACCGAGGCCGCCGGGACGCCCAGCTCCGTGAGCTGCGTGCGCGCCAGCTCCGCGCTGACAGTGGTCTGCTCGCCGCCCTGGTTGGCGGCCGCGACCTTCCTCGTCGCGTCGAACACGGCGCCGTGGTACCAGGCGGCGAGGCGCACCAGGTCGGGTTCGTGCGTCTCCTGGGACAGCTCGTCGACGCGGTGCAGCACGTCGGCGAGGTGCCGCAGGTTGTGGAAGCGCCGGTCGGCCCCGGACCACCGCTCGATGAGATCCTCCCCGACCGCCCGGATCTCGGCCTCGTCGGCGGTCGCCTTGGCACCGTGGCAGGTGCGGACGAACGCGGAGAGGAACCACTGGGGTGCGTCGGCGCTCATGACGCCCATCGCGATCAGACCTTCGGTCGACGGACTGGGACTGCCCTCTCCGTCAGAGTACGACCGAGCGGCGGCAACGTACCGCAGCCCGACCACGCCGGTCAGGCGGACGAAGACGACGCGCCATCGTAGCCGTCCGGCGGGGGCAGCTGAACACGCACCGTCAGGCCGCCGCCCGGCGTCTCGCTCACCGACACGTGCCCGTGGTGGGCGCCCACGATCGCGGCGACGATCGCCATGCCCAGCCCGGACCCGCCCGACTCGCGGTTGCGCGACGAGTCGGCCCGGTAGAACCGCTCGAAGACGCGCTCGGCCTGCTCCGGCGCGATGCCCGCGCCGTGGTCGCGCACCTCCATCACGGCGCCGCCGTCGGGTCCTGGGCCCACGGCGATCTCGGCCGGCGACCCGGCCGGCGTGTGCCGCGCCACATTCCCGACCAGGTTGGTCAGCACCTGCCGCAGCCGGTCGCGGTCGCCCGTGACCCGGGCGTCGCCCGGCGGCTCCTCGCCGTCGCGCAGGCCCGTCACGACGACCTCGCGCGTGGGGTCCAGCGCGTGCAGGTCCTGCGCGGCGTCGCGGGCCATCGGCACCAGGTCCACGTCCTCGCGTCGCATCGGGCGTCCCTCGTCGAGCCGCGCGAGCACGAGCAGGTCGGTGACGAGCGTGCTCATGCGTCGCGCGGAGTCCTCGATGCGGGCCATCGTGTCGTCGATCTTCTCGGGGGTGTCGAGCGCGCCCATGCGGTACAGCTCGCCGTAGCCCTTGACCGTGGCCAGTGGCGTGCGCAGCTCGTGGCTCGCGTCCGAGACGAAGCGGCGCATGCGGCGCTCCGACTCCTCCTGGGCGGAGAACGCGCGCTCGATCTGCGCGAGCATCGTGTTCAGCGACAGGGAGAGCGAGCCCACCTCGGTGGACGGCGGGCGCTCCGGGATGCGCTGCGAGAGGTCGCCGTCGGCGATCTTCGCGGCCGTCGCCTCGATCCGCCGCAGCGGCCGCAGCGACCGGTGCACGAGGAGGAACGAGATCGCGCCGCCCACGATGACGATGCCGAGGGCCGAGAAGAGCAGGGACCGGGTGAGGTACGCGACCGTCTGCTGCACGCCGGCGAGGGGAAGCGCGACGTACGCGGCGCCCTGGACGCTGCCCGACGACGTGTACGGGAGGGCGACGATTCGCCAGTCTCCCGGCTCCCTCCCGCCCGTCGACCCGACGGTGAAGGGGTCGGGGCCGCGCTCGACCACGGCGGAGACCGGCTCGTCAGGAATCTCGGGGGTGCCGAACCTCTCCCTTGTCGCAGGCCACACCATCGGTTCCGACGTGGCCCCGTCGATGTCGCGCAGGATGACGACATACTCGCTGGGCGCGCGCTGCACCATGTCGCCGGACGTGTTGAGGGTCATCTTCGCGACCCCAGTGGCGGACTGCTGGAGCTGGTCGTCCGTCTGGTCGACGAGGTACCCCGACACGACGACCCGCGTCACGACGGCCGCGAGGACCAGCCCCGCCGCGAGCACGAGCACAGTGATCGCGACGAGCCGGGTGCGCAGGGGCAGCCGCTCCATCCACGTCCAGCGGGGGGACGACGCGTCCGAGTCCGCGACGGGCGCCGCCGGGGCGGACCGCGGGTCGGCGGGCAGCGCCGGGCCGTCCGCCGTCGTGCCCACGCTCGTCGGGTCGGCCGTCCTCCCCGGTGCACCCGGCGACGACGTGCTCATCGCGGCGCCTGGGGCTCGCGCAGCAGGTAGCCCACGCCGCGCTTGGTGTGGATCAGCGGCGGCAGGTCGACGTCCTTACCGTCCGGGCCGGTGATGGTGAGGTTGTCGATCTTGCGGCGCAGGTAGGAGATGTAGGACTCGACGATGTTGGCGTCGCCGCCCCAGTCGTACTGCCACACGTGGTCGAGGATCTGCGCCTTGGACAGCACGCGGCCGGCGTTGAGCATGAGGTAGCGCAGCAGCTTGAACTCGGTGGGGGAGAGGTCCACCTCGACGCCGGCGCGACGGACCTCGTGCGAGTCCTCGTCGAGCTCGAGGTCGCCGACGCGCACGACGGCGTCGTCGTTGTCGGGCTCGCCCGTGTGGGTGCGTCGCAGGACGGCGCGGATGCGGGCCACGACCTCCTCCAGGCTGAACGGCTTGGTGACGTAGTCGTCGCCGCCCACGGTCAGGCCCTGCACCTTGTCCTGCGTGTCGTCGCGGGCGGTGAGGAAGAGCACGGGCGTGTGCCGGCCGGTGGAGCGCATGCGGCGCGTCACGGTGAAGCCGTCCATGTCGGGCAGCATCACGTCGAGCACGACCAGGTCGGGCTCGACGTCCCGGACGAGCTGCAGCGCACCGTTCCCGTCACCGGCCGCGTGCACCTCGAACCCGGCGAAACGCAGGGAGGTGGACAGCAGCTCGCGGATGTTGGGCTCGTCGTCCACGACGACGAGGCGTGCCTCGGGTGCGCTCATGGCTCCAGTGTGCGACCGGGGACTGGGGGTTGCCTGGGAAGACCCTTGGACGGTCCTGGTGCTCGCGGCGTGGGTGCCGGGCTCCATGATGGGCGGGTGCGGATCACAGGGGAACAGCGTCGGCGCCGGGTCGTGGCGCACCAGCTCGCGCTCGGTGCCGACCAGCCGGGAAGGCCCGCGGCGACGACGCCGGAGGAGGTCACGGAGCGGCTCGTCGCGCTGCACGCGACCGACGCGCCGAGCGTGCACCTGGCGGTGCTCGCCCGGGTGCCGGGCCTCACGCTCGACGACGTGCGCGCCGCGCTCTTCGACCGGCACAGCCTCGTCAAGGTGCTGGGGATGCGGCGCACGATGTTCGTGGTGCCGCGCGCGAGGGTGCCCGTGGTGCACGCGGCGGCGTCGGCCGCGGTGGCGGGCCGCCTGCGGACCCGGCTCCTCAAGGAGCTCGAGACCCTGCCCACCGACCCGCCCGTCGCCGACCCGAAGGCGCTGCTGGCCGCGGCGGAGGCGCAGGTGCACGCCGCGCTCGTGGAGCAGGGCCCGCTCGACGGGGCGCAGCTCTCGCGCGCCGCGCCACTGCTGCGCACGGCGTTCCTGCCCACCACCGACAAGCCGTGGGACGTGCGTCGCACCATGACGTCGCCGCTGCTGTCGGTGCTCTCGGCCGAGGGCACCGTCGTGCGCGGCGAGCCGCGCGGGGCCTGGTCGTCGCCGCGGCACGTGTGGTCGCCGATGACCGACTGGTTCCCCGGCGGGATCCCGCCGATGGACGAGGACGCGGCGCGCGTGGAGCTCGCCCGGGCGTGGCTGGAGGCGTTCGGGCCCGCCACTGTGGCGGACCTGAAGTGGTGGACCGGCTGGAACCTCGGTCAGGCGCGCCGCGCGGTCGCGGCCCTCGGCGTGCGCGAGGTGGAGGTCGAGGTCGGCGCGCCCGGTGCCGACGTCGAGGTCGCCGACGGCGTGATGCTGCGCTCGACCGACCTCGACCTCGACCTCGACCTCGACCTCGACGACGACGTCCCGCCCCTGGACCCGCAGGCGGCGCTGCTGCCCACGCTCGACCCGACGACGATGGGGTGGGCCGCCCGGGACTGGTACCTGGGCCCGCACCGTCCGCAGCTCTTCGACAGCGCCGGCAACGCGGGCGCGACGGTCTGGTGGCAGGGGCGGATCGTGGGCGCGTGGGTGGCCCGACCCGACGGCGAGATCCGGTGGCGGCTGCTCGAGGACGTCGGCGCCGACGGCGAGGCGGCCGTCGCTGCCGAGGCGGCTCGGCTCGGCGCACTGCTGGGCGGCGCCGGCTTCACGCCCGGGTACGTGACGCCGCTGTACCGCGAGCTGCTCGCCTGACGCCGGGCGGGCGGGCTCTCGCCCTGACGACGGGTTCTCCCCGACGTCACCGGCCTGCTGATGGACAGCCTCGGCTGGCACGCCGTGGTGGACACCGTGGTGGACACCGTGGTGTGCACCGACGACGTGCCGGCGGGCCGCCCGGCGCCGTACATGGTGCACCGCGCCATGGAGCGCACGGGCGTCACCGGCGTCGCGCAGGTGCTCACCGTGGGCGACACGGTGCGCGGCCGGCGAGGGCTCAGAGGTAGCGCAGCGGGTCGAACTCGTCGAGCGGGATGATCCGCACGCGGGGCAGAGGCGCGGTGAACGCGTCGGCGTCGCCCTCGAGGTCGAACATCTCCAGGCCCTGCTCGGTGAGCTGGCTGAACTGCCCGTTGACGAACTCGCGGAACGCGAGGAGCCCCACGCGGCGGTCCCCGCCGAGCAGTGCCTCGATCTGCGGCAGGAAGTCGCCGTCGTGGCTGGCGAGCAGGACGTCGCCGTCCCGGCCGGCCAGGGCCTCCAGCGTGCGCTGGATGCCGACGTCGACGACCTTCTCCGTGCCCGTCGACGACAGCGGGATGGGCCGGTAGCCCATCGCGAGCAGCGCCTGCACGAACGCCATCGGCATCTGCCCGCTGCTGGCGTTGAGGAAGAACAGCGGGACGACGTCCTGCTCCCACAGCTTCTGCGCGAACGCCGAGATGCGGTCCCAGCGGGGGCGCTCCTCGGGGTTCGGCCGTCGGTTGAGGACGTTCATGCCGAGGGTGGCGTCGATGTTCTCGCCGTCCACCAGCAGATACGTCCGTCGGGGCGCCTCGCCCTCGGGCGTACCGGCCGTCGACGGCGTGGGGGTGGGCGCGACCACCGGCGAAGTGCCGGCGAAGGAGGGGGACATGCCTGACAGCGTATCCGCCCGCTCCGAGTTCCCCGCTGGTTGAGCCTGTCGAAACCATGTCCCCGGGTTTCGACAGGCTCAACCGGCGGGGAGGTTTCGACAGGCTCAACCGGCGGGTGTCGGTCAGGGCTGGTCGGTCGTGGGGGAGATCTGCGGGGTCGAGGGGCTGCCGGCCTTCAGGGCGGCGAGCCGGGCCTCGAGCTCGATCTCCTCGTCGGAGGCCTCGAGCTCGGCGAACTGGGCGTCCAGCGAGGTCGCGGCGATCTCCGCCTGGCCCATGGCCATGGCCTCCTCGCGGCGCACGGTCTCCTCGAAGCGGGAGATCTCGCTCGTCGGGTCGAGCACGTTGATGGAGCTGATCGCGCCCTGCACGGTCTGCTGGGCCTGCGCCGCCTTCTGCCGGGCCACGAGCTGGTCGCGCCGCGACTTCAGGTCGACCAGCTTGTCCTTCATCGCGGCGAGGCCGGACTTGAGCTTCTCGACGGTCACGCGCTGCTGCTCGATCATCGGCTGCGCGGTCTTGACCTCTGACTCGGCGTCGAGCTGCTTGCGCAGCGCCACCTTCGCGAGCCGGTCGAACTTGTCGGCGTCGGCGGTGTTGCCCGCGGTCCGGTACTCGTCCGCCTTGCGCGACGCCGCGAGGGCCTTGGTGCCCCACTCGCGGGAGGCGGCGACGTCCTCCTCGAAGTCCTGCTCGGCCAGCCGCAGGTTGCCGATGGTCTGGGCGATCGCCTGCTCGGCCTCGGCGATGTTGTTCGTGTAGTCGCGCACCAGCTGGTCGAGCAACTTCTGCGGGTCCTCGGCACGGTCCAGCAGCGAGTTGATGTTCGCCTTCGCGAGCTGGCTGATACGCCCGAGGATGCTCTGCTTCTGCGTCATGGTCGTGCTTCCTTCCGTCGCCCGGTCCTGTCGCCAGGTGGTGCCGTCGTGTGCTGCCGTGATGCGTCGTCGTGTGCTGGTCAGAACGCCCGCGGCCGCGGGCGAGTTCCGACGTCAGAAACGTCCGCCGCGCGACCTCCCGCCGCGGCCGCCGCCGCGACGTCCCGCGCCGCCGCCGCCGAAGCCGCCGCCGCCGAATCCGCCGCCGAAACCGCCGGAGCTGCCGCGACGTCGGCCACCCCCGTACCTGCCGCCGGACCCGCGGAGCACGGAGTCGAGCAGGATCCCGCCGAGCACCATCCCGCCGATGTTGCTGCCACCCCCGCCAGGCGTGCCGCCCTGGTTCATCCCCCAGGTCGACGTGTCCCGCTCGGCGGCCTGCGCCGCCTGCTGCGCGTACTGCTCGGCGCGCTGGGCGCGCTCGAGCGCCGCGGTCGGGTCCTCGGTCTGCAGAGCCTGCGCCTCGGCGACGAGGCGCGCGGCCTCGGCCAGCCGGGTGCGGGCGTCGGGGCCGACGGCGCCGCGGCGGGTCGCGATGTAGTCCTGCGTGGCCCGCACCTGCGAGTCGACCCGGCCGAGCGTGTCGCGCAGCAGCGCGCGGGCGCGGGCGTCCGACTCCGCCTTCTCCCGTGCGGGGGCAAGCGCGGCGTCCAGCGCCGCCTCGGCCGCCGTGAGGCGGTGCAGCGCCGCGAGCGGGTCGCCGCCGGAGCGGGCGTCGCGGGCCTGCGCCATCGCGGCCTCGGCCTCGGCGCGCGCGGCCGCGACGGCAGCGCGGTCGGCCACCGGCTCGGCGTCCCCGGGCGGGTCTGCGGGCACGAGCCGCGCGGCGTCGGCCACGTCCTGCCCGATCGACGCGAGCCCCTTGTCCAGGTCGGTGCCGGCCGAGGCGAGCTGCGTTCCCGCCTGGTCGACGGCGTCCAGCAGCGTGCCCGCCTGGCCCAGCGCGTTCTGCGCCGCGCGCAGGTGGGCGACCGCCGCGGCCCGGGTGCGGCCGGTCAGCGCGGCGCGCCCGGCGGTCACGGCCTCGCGCGCGTGCTCGACGAGCACCGCCGCCTGGTCCGGGTTGCCGCTGACGGACGCCAGTGCTGAGGCGGGGTATGTCGCCGCGAGGCCCGTGAGCATCTCGCGCGCCACCGCGACACGTGCCTCGATCTCGCCCGCGCGCTGCTGGGTCTCGTCGAGCAGCTCCGGCGCGCGCTGCTGCAGGGAGCGCAGCTCGTCGAACGCGTCTGTCTGCTCGTCCAGCGACGCGCCGGCGTGCTCGCACAGCTCGAGGATCTCGGTGAGCAGCTGCCGGCGGCGCGCCTCGTCCTCGGGTACGTCGTCGTCCAGCTCCTGGCGTAGGTGGAACGCCTGCGCGACGTCCGCCTTGGCGGCCTCGAGCGCGGCGGAGAAGTTCTGGGTGGCCTCGAGGCCGAACTCCGCCTGCGCGAAGCCCAGCTCCTGCTCGGAGGTGCGCACGGCGTCGTCGATCCCGACCAGCGCGGTGCCGACCCGGCGCTCGAGCTCCGGGGTCGGTAGGGCGGCGACCTCGTCGGCACCGGCCGGGGCGGTGGCGCGCGCCTCCGACGCGCGGCGGGACCGGAACCAGAGCCAGACGCCCACGACGACCAGGATCAGCAGACCGATCCCGAGGATCGCCCCCCAGGGGACTGCGCCGCCGGACGAGCCGCCGCCCGTGCGCACCGTGTCCGCCGCCGCGACGGCGGCGCCGGCCCAGTCCTCGTCGCGCAGGTGGTCCTCGACCGTCCCTTCGACCGCGTCCAGCTGGTCGTCGGTGATGGCGGCGTTGGAGTCCACGGAGAGGCCGTACACGCGGTCCTCGGTGGCGACCGCGAGCAGCAGGTCGTCCACGCCCAGCGCCGCGGAGGTGGCGGTCGCGTTGGCCCAGTCGCGGCCGTCGACCCCGTCGAAGGAGTCCACGTAGACGACGAAGAGCTGGTACGGGGTCTCGTCGGCGAGCTGGTCGAGCGCCGCCTGCACCTCGGCCTTGTCGCCGCCGAGCACCCCCGCCTCGTCGGTGATCTCGGTGTCGAGCTGGGTCAGGGGAGGGACGGCGGAAGCGGTGGCGACGGGCAGGGCAGCGCCGGCGAGAGCCAGCAGGACGGCCAGCACGCAGGCGCCGACGGCCGCGGCGCCGCGGCGCGGCGCGGCAGGAACGGGGGGAATCACGTCCTGATCGTGTCGCGCAGGGCGGACGGACGCAATCGCGCCGATCGCTTGTCGAGCCTGTAGCCCCGCTGGTTGAGCCTGTCGAAACCAGCCCGTCGGTTGAGCCTGTCGAAACCATGCGGGGTGGGTTTCGACAAGCTCAACCGGCGGAGAGGGGTTTCGACAAGCTCAACCAGCGGAGAGGGGTTTCGACAGGCTCGACCGGCGGAGAGGGGTTTCGACAGGCTCAACCGGCGGAGAGGGGTTTCGACAGGCTCAGTCGATGGCGGGGGCGTCGAGGTCCTCCGCGTCGACGATGCGGTACGCGTACCCCTGCTCGGCGAGGAACCGCTGGCGGTGGGCGGCGAAGTCCTGGTCCACGGTGTCGCGTGCGACGACGGCGTAGAAGTGCGCCGTCCGGCCGTCCGCCTTGGGCCGCATGATGCGCCCGAGGCGCTGCGCCTCCTCCTGCCGCGACCCGAACGACCCGGACACCTGGATCGCCACGGACGCCTCGGGCAGGTCGATGGAGAAGTTCGCCACCTTGGACACGACCAGCCGCGATATCTCCCCGGAGCGGAACGCCTCGAACAGCCGCTGGCGCTCGCGGACGGTGGTCGCGCCCGTGATGAGCGGGGCGTCCAGGTGCTGGCTGAGCTCCTCGAGCTGGTCCAGGTACTGCCCGATGACGAGCACCTGATCGTCGGGGTGCTGCTCGACGATCTGCTCGACCACCCGGTTCTTGCCCGGCGCGCACGCGGCCAGCCGGTACTTGTCCTCCGGCTCGGCCGTCGCGTACACCATCCGCTCGTGCTCGGGCAGCGTGAGGCGCACCTCGACGCAGTCGGCGGGGGCGATGTACCCCTGCGCCTCGATGTCCTTCCACGGGGCGTCGTAGCGCTTGGGCCCGATGAGGCTGAACACCTCGTCCTCCCGCCCGTCCTCGCGCACCAGCGTGGCGGTGAGGCCCAGACGACGGCGGGCCTGCAGGTCCGCCGTCATGCGGAAGATCGGCGCGGGCAGCAGGTGCACCTCGTCGTACAGGACCAGGCCCCAGTCGCGTGCGTCCAGCAGCTCGAGGTGCGTGTAGACGCCCTTCCGCTTGGTGGTGAGCACCTGGTACGTGGCGATGGTGACCGGCTTGATCTCCTTGCGGGCGCCGGAGTACTCGCCGATCTCGTCCTCGGTGAGGGTGGTGCGACGCACCAGCTCGTCGCGCCACTGCCGGGCGCTGACGGTGTTGGTGACCAGGATGAGCGTGGTCGTGCCGGACTTCGCCATCGCGGCCGCGCCGACGATCGTCTTGCCCGCGCCGCACGGCAGCACGACGACGCCGGAGCCGCCGTGCCAGAACCCGTCCACGGCCTGCGCCTGGTAGGGGCGCAGCTCCCAGGTGTGCGGCTCCTCCGTCGGGGTGCGCGGCGTCGTGGGCGAGGTGAGTGCGATCTCGTGCTTCTCGCCGTCGACGTACCCCGCGAGATCCTCCGCCGGCCAGCCGAGCTTCACCAGCACCTGCTTGAGGTGGCCGCGCTCGGACGGGTGCACGACGACGGTCTCGTCGTCGACGCGCTCGCCCACCAGGCCGGAGGTGCGCTTGGACTTGAGCACCTCGGCGAGCACGGCGCGGTCGGTGGCCTGGAGCACGAGCCCGTGCGTCGGGTGGGTGGCGAGGGTGAGGCGCCCGTAGCGGCCCATGGTCTCGGCCACGTCGATCAGCAGCGCGTGCGGCACCGGGTAGCGCGAGTAGTCGATGAGCGTGTTGACGACCTGCTCGGCGTCGTGACCGGCGGCGCGCGCGTTCCACAGCCCGAGGCTGGTGAGCCGGTAGGTGTGGATGTGCTCGGGCGCCCGCTCCAGCTCCGCGAACGGCGCGATGGCGCGGCGCGCGTCATCGCCGCGGGGGTGGTCCACCTCCAGCAGGATGGACTTGTCGCTCTGCACGATCAGGGGGCCGTCGGTCATGCGTCTCCTCTCCCCGGGGGGCATCCAGCATCCCAACACCGGATGCGGGTCGTGTGTTCCGGACACGTCGAGGACGGACGACGGGCGGTCCGGAGGGCCCACGCCCCAGATCCCCCAGATGGGGATGGAGCGCCGCGCGGGCAGACACCATTCTGGCAGCGACGGGCCGGCAGGCCGCGCCCGTCCGTCGGGAAGGAGACCGTCATGAGTATCGATCCCAGGCCGTCGTCGTCCGCGCCGCCTGGGCGTCGCGCTACGACTCGCTGCGGTTGAACACGTCGCGGCGCAACTCGGCGCTGCCGGGCGCGCCCTTCCTGCGCGAGCTCGGTCAGTTCCCCACCCGCGATCAGTACGTGCAGTACCTCCGGGACTACGCCGAGAGCCGGGGCGTGGCGGCCCGGCCCGGGGCCAGGGCAACGGAGAGCGGTTCCGGGGGCGGGCGGTGCTGGTGGTGGGTGCCCGGTCCAGCGGCAGTGGGCCCGGCGGTCGTGGACCAGGTGGTGCTCGACGACGAGGGAATGCCCCTGGTGCGTGACGGCACGGAGGCGGCACCGGGGCCGCGGTTCGTCGGCTACGTGCACCGGCCGGGGATGGTCGGGTACACCGGCCGCATCGCCCGGCGCACGGCGCGGGAGATCGCCGCGGACCGTATCCGAGCAGCGGTCGCGGCCTAGCGGGACGGGCCTACGCGGACGAGCGGCTCGGGGGACACACCGCGCGCCTGGTGCGCGACCTCGTGCAGGACGATCGTGGTGCGCAGCCCGTTGCCGACGTGGGACAGATCCGCGCGACCAGGTCGACCTCCGCGGGGGGAGGAGGGGGCGGCGTGCCGACGTGCGGCAGCCGGACGCTGTGCCATGACCTTCTCATCGTGCGACGTCTGGCGGCGGGTGTCGAGGACGAGGTGCCCTGTCCCCGTGCCGTCCACGGGCTCGACGGCGGCCCCACGACGAACGGGAGATCAGGACGACTCGATCCGGTTCAGGAAGTCCTGGCACCAGGCGTGGTCGGCGCGATAGCCCTGCCAGGTGAGTCGGAAGATCTCGGTGACGTGCGACGGCCCCGACGCCTCGGCACGTTCGATGACGTCAGCCTCGTGGGCGATCATCTGGTCGAGGAGCGCGATGCGTCGGCGCAGCCCGCCCGTCAGCTCAGCGGTGGTCAGCAAGGGTGTGAAGTGCAGGAGCGGGACGAGGCTGAGCGGCTGGAAGTCCTGTTCGTTCAGCAGCGACAGGAGCAGTCGGTGGAGCTCGGCCCGCCCGCTCGGGGTGCAGCAGTAGTCGACGGCGCGGCTTGCGCCATCGTCGGCCGGCTCGATCAGACCCGCCGTGGTCAGTGAGCGGAGCTGGTGGTAGATCGACGCGGGCGCGATCGTCGTCCAGCGGGCGACCGCCCATTCGCCGAAGATTCTCTCGATGCCGTAGCCGCTGACCGGCGCTCGGTAGGCGATGACGCCGAGCACCATGAGTCGACTGATTTGCTTCGCCATGACCGCTCCTTCTCCGCTATCGTCTACTCAAACTTTAGTAGTGGAGGTCGGACATGTCAGTCAAGCCGCGCGGGAGCTATGGCGTCGACGCGCCCTGGGTGCCGTGGTTATGGATCGGGGTCGCCGTCGTGTCGGCCGGCGTCGCTGTCGGGTTCGGGCTGTGGAACGCGGGATGGTGGACAGTCGTGCTGGCGTGGTTCTTCGCCGCCTGCACGCTTCTCTACCTGACCGGCGCGGCCCTCTACTGGCATGCGTCCCGGCGCGGGAAGTTCGTGATCTGGGACGGCCTGCTGCGCCGCGGGTCACTACCGGCCGGTGCGCGGGTGCTCGACCTCGGCTGCGGGCGTGGTTCGGTCGCGATCATGGCCGCCGCGAGGTTCCCCGGGGCTACCGTGACCGGCATCGACCTGTGGCGCACCGGCGACCAGTCCGGCAACTCACACGACGCGGCAGCGGGCAACGCGACGCTGAACGGCGTCGGCGACCGGGTCCGCTTCGACACCGGCGACATGACGCATCTGCCCTACCCCGACGGCTCCTTCGCGCTCGTGACGGCGAGCCTGTCGCTCCACAACATCTCCACGGCCGAAGGACGGTGCGCTGCGATCCAGGAGGCGGTGCGGGTACTGGCGCCCGGTGGCCGTGTCCTCATCGTCGACATCCAGCGCACGCGCGAATACGTCGCCGAGCTGCGGCGGCTCGGTCTGACCGTGACCGGCCCGGTTCGACTCGGTTGGCGCAGCTGGTGGAGTGGGCCGTGGATGGCCGCCGCCGGGGTCGACGCCGCACGACCGTGACAGCGCCCGCGGCTGCTCGTCCCGCGGCGGGGTTCAGCCGTCGACGGGCTCGACGGCGGCGATGCGGTGCACGGCGACGGTGAGCTCGGCCTCTCGGACGGGGTCGAGCGCGCGCAGCCGGCCGCCGTCGAGCCGCAGCGGCTTGAGCTCGCGACGCTCCAGGACGCCGGAGCCACCCACCATCTCGATCCACACCAGGCGGCCGTCGCGGAGCGCGTCGTGCAGGGTGGCGAGGGTGTCGCCGGGCTCGGTAGAGCGTCGTCGCGCGGCGGGCGCGGGGCGCGGGATGGCGGCCCGGCCCGGCCCGGCGGGGCCGGGGGTCGCCCGGGTGCTCCGGGCGAGCCGGTCCACGGCCGTCTCGTCCCCGGAGTCCGCTGCGCGCAGCCGCGCCACGAGCGTCGCGCGCGCGTCTTCAGACGTCGGCTCGGTCTCGGCCGCGGGGCCGCGCCGCGGGCCGCGGGAGCCGCGCTCGAGCCGCGGGGGCCGGCGCAGGCGGACGCTGAGCACGTGCCCGTCGGGGCCCTCGACGGCGGACAGGAGCCCCCGCGCGCGCAGCGCGTCGTGCAGCTCGGCGGCGGGCACCGCCGCGGCGAGGACGGTCGGGGCGAGGCGGACGAGGCCCAGGTGGGCCAGCCGGGGGTCCTGAGCCAGCCCGGCCAGCACGCTCGGGTCGGCCGCGCGGACGTACGACCCGGCGGACCCGACGCGCAGCGACTCGTGCCGCCGCGCGGTGTCGCGGACCAGGTACTCCAGGGGCTGCGGCACCGGCACCGGGGAGCGCCCCGCCAGCGCGCCCAGCAGCTCGTCCGCCGTCGTGCCGTGGTCCAGCGCACGCGTGACCGACGCCGCCGAGAAGCGCACCGTCGTCGCCGCGGCCCGCGACTCCACGTCCGCAGAGCGTTCCAGCAGCGTGGCCAGCGCCTGCGACGGCCGGCCCGGCACGATGCCGGTGAGGTCGCCCTGCAGGAGTACCTCGTCCACCTCGGGAGGAAGCGCTGCCCGCATCGCCTCCGCTAGCCCGCCGCTCGCGTGGTCGGTCGCGGGATCGCCCTCGGCGGGACGCGCGTCCGGCAGGTGCGGCAGCAGGGCGCGCCCGGGCCCGGACAGCGCGCCGGCGCCGGTCACGCCCAGCCGTGCTGCCTCGCCCAGCAGCCCCGCCACGGCCTGCTCCGGCGGCACGGTGCGGGGCGCGTGCCAGCGCAGCACGGTCATCACGGCGTCGAGGTCGAGGGCGACGCCGGGCCGGGCGGCCAGGACGTCGAGCACCTGGCCGCGCAGCCGCGGCACCCAGGCGCGGTGCAGGTCGGGGGAGAGCGGCGCGCGCAGCGTCCCCTTCTCGTCGCGCGACCCGATCAGCCACGGCGTGCGCCGCGACGCCGCCCACGCGGCGGCGAGCAGTGCCCAGCGCTCGGCGTCGTCCATGCCCTCCCACGCGTCCGCGACGGTGGTGGACCGGTACGACGGCGGTGCCTCGCCGTCGTCGGCGACCACCCCGGCGGACGCGGCCAGCTCGACGACGAACGCCGTCTCCGTCTCGTCGGTGCCCAGCGCCTGCGCGGTGCGACGCAGGTCGCGCACGCCCAGGCCCCCGCTGCGCAGCACCGGAGGGGCCGTGTCGTCCCAGGCGGCCACGAGGAGGTCCACGCGGCGCACCAGCTCCAGCGCGGCGCCGGCTGACTCCGCGTCGACCGTCGCCTGCGGCACCGCCCGCCCCTCGGGGAGCGGAGGTGTGAGCTCGGGGGAGCGGTGCGTGCGTCCGTCGCGCAGCGCCAGCCCGACGTCGCGCGGCAGGGCCACGTGCCGGGCGTCCGTGCGCAGCAGGAGGCGGGCGTCCACCAGCGCGTCGACCGCGCCGCGGGCCGGAGTGCCTGGCGGTGGCACGACGCCGATCGGCGGGCCCCATGCGAGGGCGTCCAGCACCTCGCGGCCGCCCGTCGGCAGGTCGTCGAGCGCGACCCGGTCGCCGCGGCCTGCGTCCCCGTCCGTCGACGTCCCCTGGTCGGACGGCGCACGGGAAGGCGACGCCGCGGGACGGATGGCGGCCGGCCGGGCCGGGCCCAGGCCGGCGGGGTGTGGGCCGAGCAGCTCGTCCAGCCCGGGTGCGGGGCGCAGGTCGGGCCGACCGGGCTCGCCCGCGTCCCACACGAGGGCGGAGGTCAGGACGTCGGCAAGGGCCCGCTCGACGGCGGAGGAGGCGCCCTCGGCGGCCGTCGCGTCCTCGGCCCCGACCGCCTTGAGCACGTCCCGCGGCGCCACCGGTCCGGCGTCCGCCAGGACCACGACGGCCTCCAGCACCTGCAGCGTGCGGGCGTCGGCCCGGGCCAGAGCCCGCTCGAGGGCGGTGCGGCTGGATGCGCGGGCGGCGAGGGAACGCAGGGTGGACGGCGACGGCGTGGCCAGGTCGGGCCGGGCACGCAGCAGGGCCAGCAGCTCGTCGTCGTTGCGGCTGCGGATCGCCTCCGTGAAGGTGCGGGGCGCAGCCGGGAAGCCGGCGCCGCCCGTGACGTCGGCCTCCTTCATGCCTTCCGGCGACGTGTTGGCCATCTGATCGATGCTACGCGCCGCCACCCGGGTGCCGAACCGGCGGGTGACACCGTGATGGGCGGCCCGGAGGCGCGATCACGGTGTCAACAGCCTGTTCGGCACTCGGGGTCGGGGGACTCAGCCCTGGGCGGTGCGCCGGCAGATCTCCTCCCACGGTGTGGGCTCGATGCCCCAGCGCGCCCGGGCGGCCGTGTCGTCAAGCACGTAGGGCCGCTCCCACTGGTAGATGAGCTCGCGGAGCTCGCGCAGCATGGGCGAGAAGGCCGCGGCGGCCGCGAGGGCCGGGCCCCGCAGCGCGCCCACGCGCACGGGCGGGCGCCCGGCCGTGGCCAGCACGTCGGTCAGCGCCTGGGCCTGGGTGCGCGGAGCGTTGCTCGGCACGTGCCAGACGCGGCCGTGTGCCCCGGGGTCCTCGGCTGCCGTGACGAGCGTGCGGGCGACGTCACCGACGTCGGTGAACGTGTGCGGCACGTCGGGGCGGCCCATCATCGTCACGCGCCGGCCCTGGAGCGCGGCGGGCAGCACGCGGGAGACGTGCCCGTTGTCGCCGACACCGGGGCCCAGGTAGTCGGAGCCGCGCACCTCGACGACGCCCCGCAGCCGACCGCCCTCGAACGCCTCCCGGGCACCGGCCCACAGGCGCGCACGCAGCCGGCCCTTGTGGTCGGTGGCGGCGTCGGGGAGGCCCTCGGTCATGGGCCCGTCGACGGGCCCGTAGGGGTAGAGGTTTCCGGTGATGGCGTAGACGGCGCCGGACCGCTCGGCCGCGGTGAGCAGCGCAGCGGCCAGCGGCGGCCAGGCGCGCTCCCACAGCGTGTAGTCGCCGGGGTTCGCGCAGTTGTACAGGACGTCGGTGCCCTCGGCGGCGCGGGCGAGCGCGTCGGCGTCGGAGGCGTCGAGGGCGGCGTGGGTGACGCCGTCGATCCCGGTGTCGCGGCCCGAGCGGGTGACGACGGTGACGTGGGAGCCGCGGGCGGCGAGGTCGGCGGCGACGTGACGGCCGACGGGCCCGGCACCGACGACGAGGTGGCGATCAGTCATGGCGGGTGCTCCATTCCGAGAGCAGCGCTCTCTGTTGTGGCGAGCATGGCACGGTGACGAGCGTCTGACAAGAGCACTGCTCTCATTGGTGGGCGGCGCTCTCGCGTGCCACCCTGTGCCTCATGTCCGACGCAGTACCCGACGCAGTACCCGACGCAGTGCCCGCCGCCGAGCCCGACGTGAGTCGCGCCCCCCGCACCGCCCGCGCGCTGGCCCGCGAGACGATCACGCGCGAGATCCTCGCCGCGGCCCGCGTCCGCCTCGCCGCCGAGGGGCCTGCCGCGCTCTCCCTGCGCGCCGTGGCCCGCGACGTCGGCATGGTCTCCTCGGCCGTGTACCGGTACTTCCCCAGCCGGGACGCCCTCCTCACGGCGCTCATCGTCGAGTGCTACGACGAGCTGGGCGCGGCGGTCGAGCTGGCGGACGCCGGCGTCGCCGACCAGGACGACGCGGCGGCGCGCTGGCTGGCGGCGTGCCGCGCGCTGCGCGGGTGGGCCGTCGCGCAGCCGGGCGAGTTCGCGCTGCTCTACGGCACGCCCGTGCCCGGGTACGCGGCGCCGCGCCATACGGTGGACCCGGCCACCCGGGTGGTCCGCGTGCTCGTCACGATCGTGGCGCGCGCCCACGCGGCCGGCGCGTGCCCCCGGCAGGCGCCCACGGGGGCGCCCGACGTGACCGCCGTCGTCGGCCCGGCCCGGGAGTTCGTCGCGGCGCGCGGGATCCTCGCCGACGCCCCGACCGAGACGGTGGCGCGCACGCTCATGGCCTGGACGACGCTCTTCGGCACGGTCTCGTTCGAGCTCTTCGGCCACCTCGTGGGCTCGGTGTCGGACACCGAGCGCTGGTACGACGCCGTTGCGCTCCGCCTCGCCGCCGACCTCGGCATCGCGTGACCGGACCGATGCAGCGCACGGGCGCACCGGCCGGTAGCCTGAACCTCTGGCCGCGTGCCGGGCAGGTGCCCGACGCGCGCCGGAGGCGGCCCCGCACCAGCGGGCGGCCGTCAGTCGCCGACGAGAACGAAGAGGTCGAGGTGCCCACCGGCAAGGTCAAGTGGTACGACGAGGAGCGCGGGTTCGGCTTCATCGCCAGCGAGGACGGCAGCGAGATCTTCCTGCACGCGTCTGCGCTGCCCACGGACGTGACGGGCGTCAAGCCCGGTTCGCGCGTGGAGTTCGGTGTCGCCGACGGCCGTCGTGGTCCGTCCGCGCTCTCGGTGAAGGTGCTCGACCCGGTGCCGACGACGGCGAAGGCGAAGCGCAAGGCGCCGTCCGAGCTGGGAGGCATCGTCGAGGACCTCATCAAGGTGCTCGACCACGTGGGCGACCAGCTCAAGCGGGGCAAGTACCCGGACTCCGCGTCGGGCAAGCGCGTCGCGACGCTGCTGCGCGCGGTGGCCGACGACCTCGACTCCTGACCGGCGCGGGCCGCAGACCCCGGCGCTAGCAGCCGGGACGAGGGCAACCCCGAGACAAATGACGAGCACGAAGAGGACGACGAGGACATGGTGACCGCTGCCGCAGACGCACCCGCCCGTACGACGCGGGTCAGCTCCCGCGCGCGGAAGGACGCCGTGCTGCTGGGCGCCGTCGACCAGGCGCGCGCCGCCGCGGAGGAGGGCGCGTCGTCGCCGTCGGACGTGGGCGAGCACCTGGGGACGGTCGCCGAGGGCGAGCGCCTCATGTCCCACCGGTTCGCCGCGACGATGCCCGGCTACCGCGGCTGGCACTGGACGGTGACGCTCGCCCGCGTGCCGCGCGGGCGGGTCGCCACCGTGTGCGAGGTGGAGCTGCTGCCCGGCGAGGACGCGCTGCTCGCCCCGGCCTGGCTGCCCTGGTCGGAGCGCCTGCGCCCCGGCGACGTCGGCCCCGGCGACACGCTGCCCTTCCGCGCCGACGACCCGCGCCTCGAGCCCGGCTGGACGCCGACCGGCGACGAGGAGCTCGACTCCGTCGCGATCGACGAGCTCGCCCTCGCCCGCGCACGCGTGTTGTCCCCGCAGGGCCGCGACGAGGCCGCCGAGCGCTGGTACCGCGGGTCGCGCGGGCCGACGGCACCCGGCGCGGTCGCGTCGCCGTCGGAGTGCATGACCTGCGGCTTCCTGGTGCCGCTGCAGGGCCCGCTCGGCCAGGTCTTCGGCGTCTGCGCCAACGCGTGGTCTCCCGACGACGGCAAGGTCGTGTCACTGGACCACGGGTGCGGCGCGCACTCGGAGACCGACGCGGCCCAGGCGCCGAACGACTGGCCGGCGGACGCGCCGTTCATCGACGACCTCAAGGTGGAGCCGGTCGTCGTGCAGCGCACTCCTTCCTCGGATGACCAGCCGGACGACCAGCCGGACGACCGGCCGGACGGCCCGGAGCCGACGACGGAGGCGGACGCCGCTCCCGAGCGCCCCGACGCCGAGTGACGGGGGACGTCTTCGGGACCGCGGCGCTGCGGCACGCGGTCACGGAGGCGTGGCTCGGCTCGGGCACGCGCTTCCGTGAGGATGCGAACGCCGAGGAGGACCACGCCCGGGGCTACTACCGGGACCGCGTGGTGGTGGAGCTCGCGCAGAACGCCGCGGACGCGGCCGCCCGCGCCAGTGAGCCGGGCCGGCTGCAGCTCCGCCTGGAGGACCTCGGCGACGACCCGCGCGGCGTCGCGCGGCTGGTCGCCGCCAACACCGGCGCGCCCCTGACCGCGGACGGCGTGGCGTCCCTCGCGTCGCTCCGGGCCTCGGCGAAGACGCCCTCTTCGGTCGAGTCCGCCTCTTCGGTCGAGTCCGCCTCTTCGGTCGAGTCCGCCTCTTCGGTCGAGTCCGTCTCGTCGGTCGAGCTTGTCGAGACCACGGGGTTTCGACAAGCTCAACCTGCGGGGGAGCCAGCCGGGTTCCGACAGGCTCAACCAGCGGAGGCGCAGGTCGGCCGCTTCGGCGTGGGCTTCGCGGCCGTGCGCGGCGTGGCGGACGAGATCACGGTGCGGTCCACGACGGGCGGGGTGCGGTTCTCGCTCGACGCGACGCGCGCGCTGTTGGACGACGTCGCCCCCGACGGTTCCCGGCTGCGCGCCGACGTCGCCGAGCGGGGCGACGACCTGCCCGTGCTGCGGTTGCCGTTCCCCGCCCCGGCGCTGGGCGACGGCGACGGTGATGTCGACGGCGACGAGGTAGTCGACGGCGACGAGGTACCTGCGGGCTACGACACCGTGGTGGAGCTGTTCCTGCGCGACGAGGACGCGGCGGCGTCCGTGCGCGCGCAGCTCGATGCCGTGGACGACGCGTTGCTGCTGGCCCTGCCCGCCCTCGAGCGGGTGGAGGTGTCCGCCGGGGAGCGGTCCCGCGTGCTCACGGACCTCAGCGAGCGGTGGGTGGTGCTGCGGCGCACGGGCGACGTCGACGCCGCCGACGTGGCCGACCTGCCGCACGAGCAGCGCCGCGCCCGGTGGTCCGTGACCTGGGCGCTGCCGCGCGCGGAGCGCGGGCCGGCAGGTGGCCCGGACGATCGCCTGGGCGAGTCCGGGGAAACCGCCGGCGTGCTGCACGCGCCGACGCCCACGGACGTGCCCCTGACGTTCCCGGGCCTCCTGATGGCGTCGTTCCCGGTGGACCCGGGGCGCCGCCGGGTGCTGCCGGGCCCGCTGACCGACCGGCTCGTGGCCGAGGCCGGGCGCGCGTTCGCGGAGCTGCTCACCGACCTGGCCGCCGACCGCTCCAACGAGCATGCCGCCGACGTGCTCGACCTCGTGCCGGGCGGGATGCCCGCCGGGGACCTCGACGCCGCCCTCCGCGACGTCGCGCTGGACGCCCTGCGCTCCGCCCCGCTGCTGCCCGCCCCGCGCGGGCTTGACGACGGCACCGAGGACGACCCCGTAGGCGGCGCCGTCGCGCCCGCCGACGCGACGGTGCTGGTGGGCGCAGCGGGCGACGATCCGCAGCTCGTCGCGGTGCTCTCCGGCGTCGTCCCGGGCCTGGTGACGCTGACCACCGCGCAGCAGGGGGTGGCCCGCCGGCTCGGGGCCACGCCGACCACCCTCGCCGACGTCGTCGCCGACCTGCCCGGCGGGCTGCCGCCCGCGCGCTGGCGGGCGCTGTGCGAGGCGCTCGCCTCGTACGCGTCGGACCCGGGGGTGCTCGAGGCGCTGGCCGGCGCGCGCGTGCCGCTCGCCGACGGGCGCACCGCGTCGGGCGTGCGCGGCACGGTGGTGCTCCCCGAGGACGACGACGACCCCGCGCTGGCGGCGGTCGCGCGCACGCTCGGCGTGCGGGTGGTGCACCCGGACGCGGCGCACCCGCTGCTGGTCCGCGCGGGCGCCACGTCCACCAGCCCGCGCGCCCTCCTGGACGACGCCGGCGTGCGCGGGCTGGCGCTGGCCGCGTCGGAGGCGCTGCTCGAGGGCGCGGCCGAGCTGCCGGACATGCCGGGCACCCCCGGCGCGTCGACGCTCGTGGGCCCGGTGGAGGTGAGCCCGCGCGAGGTGGTGCAGAACGTTCTCGCGCTGGCCCGGCTCGCGCAGGCGACCGGGGGCGACGGGTTCCCGTTCTGGCTGGGCGAGCTCCCGGTGCCGACCGAGGGCGGGATGCGGCCTGCGCGCGAGGCCGTGCTGCCGGGGTCGTGGGCGGCCGGGGCGATGCCCGCGCTGGTGCCCGTCACGCGCGCGGCGCTCGCCTACTACGGCGCGCCGCTGCTGGCCGCGTTGGGCGTGCGCGCCGACGTCGGCGTGTACCGGGTGGCGGACGTGCTCACGCCCGACCCCGAGGACCCCGAGCCCGAGCACGGCCCCGACGACCCCGCCGGGTGGCTCTCCGGCTGGCAGGACTACCTGCACTTCCTGGCCGGCCGGTTCGGCCCCGGGACCGACGTCGGGGACGTCGACGCGGTGGCGGACCTCGACGCGGTGGAGGACGGCGAGAACGGGAACGAGGACGACGGCGACGGCGCGGGGGGCGCCGGGCCGTGGGCCGCAGTGCTCGCCCGGATCGTGGCCGACCCCGCCGCCCGTCGCGCCCTGCTGACCCCCGTCGCCGGCGGTCCGTCGTACACGGCCTGGTGGCTGCGGGACCGCCTCGGCGCCCCGTTCGCCGCGCACGACGGCGTCCCGCTGCTGCCCGCCGCGCCGCCGGCCGTCGCCGCGCTGGACGACGAGGCACAGCGCGCGCTCGGCGTCGTGGACGGCCTCGGCCGGCTCGACCCGGCCGACTGGCCCGCCGCGCTGGACCGGCTGCCCGACGTCGGCACGCCGCTGCCGCTGCCCGTCGCGCTCGGCGTGTGGCGGGGCCTGGCGGGCCTCGCGGTCCGGCTCGCCCCCGCGGCGCGCGCGGACGCCCTCGACCCGCTGCCCGACCGGCTGCCCGCCCTCGACGCGAGCGACGTCGTCGTGCGCCGGGCCGACGACGTCGAGGTGTCCGGCACCGCCCGCTGGGCCGTGCTGCGCCCGGTGCTGCCCGTGCCGCAGGGCGAGGTGGGAGCCGTGGCCGACCTGCTCGACCTGCCCGTCGTCGGCGAGGACGGGCTGCCCTCCCCGGACGGCCCCGGCCGCGAGCGACCGCTCGACGAGCGGGTCACGGCCCTCGACCCGCTGCTGCCCGACGTCTGGTTCGAGCACGGGCGGCTGTCCGTGGCCGGCAGCCCGGTGCCGTGGTGGGTCGACGCCGAGGGCCGGGCACACGCTACCGACCGCGCCGGGCTCGCCGCTGCGCTCGCGGACCTGCTGGGTCGCCCCGACCGCGCCGCACTGCTGGCCACCGTGCTCGCCGCGCCCGAGCGGGCCGCCGAGCTGTGGGTCACGACCGCCTGGGGCTGACCGGTCAGTCCTCGCCGCGGTACTCGCCGCGGTGCTTGCGCTCCCAGAGCAGCCCGGCCCCGCCGAGCAGGATGCCGGCGACGCAGGTCACGACGACCTCCGACGTCGCGCGCCCCGACATGAGCAGCACCAGCGTCACGATCAGCGCGATCGTCCACGCGGCGATGCCGCCGAGCAGCACGCGGCGCAGGTCCACGCGCGGGGGCGGCGGGCTGGGCCGGCGTTCCTCGGGGTGGGTCAGAAGTCGGACGAGCGAGGGCACGCGCTCAGTCTAGGCGCTCCAGGCATCTTCCCCATGACGGGGCCTCGTGGCTGAAACGCGGGTGAAAGTGCAGGTCAGGAGGGCGCTTCTGGCTGGGTGAAAGCCGGGGTGAAAGGGCCTCAAAGGTCTCTCCGAAGCGGTGGTGACGCTCTTAACGTGATGGCACCGAAGCGTCGTACGCGAGAGCACCGACCCGGAGAGGAGGCCCCGTCGTGATCACCGTCCCGGAAACCCGCAGGCCTTCCCGGTCGCGCCTCGCCGCCGTCCGCGCGGTGCGGCTGCGCGAGGTGCGCGACTCGTTCCGCGCCGAGTCCTGGCAGGCGGCCTACCGTCACCGGCTGATGCGCACGGACGCCGCCGTCGTCCTGGTCGCCGCGACCGCCGCCGCCCTCGTGCGCGGCGCGACCGTGACCGACAGCGTGACGCCGTCCGTGCTCGGCGACCAGGTGCTGCTCGCCGCCGTCCTGGTGGCGACGTGGCTTGGCAGCCTCGCCCTCGCCCGTGCCTACGACGTGCGGGTGTTCGCCTCCGGCCCGGCCGAGTACCAGCGGGTGTTCGACGCGTCCTGGAAGCTCGTCGCCCCGCTCGCCCTGAGCGCGCTGCTCGTCGCCTGGCCCGGGGCGGGCGCGTTCCTGCTCGTGGCGGTGCCGTCCGGCATCGTCGCGCTGCTGGCCGGCCGGTGGGCGTCGCGGACCTGGCTGCACCGGCAGCGGGAGGTGGGCGGGTGCGTGACCCTCGTCCTCGCCGTCGGGCTGCGCGACCAGGTGGAGCGGCTCGTCCACGAGCTGAACGACCGCACGTCGGGCTACCGGGTGATCGGCGTGTGCGTGCCCGCCGTGGACGACGTGCGGCCCGGCGCGGAGATCCTCGGCGTGCCGATCCTCGGCGACCTGCGCACCGCGGGCGCGATGGCGGCGCAGGTGGGCGCCGATTGCGTCGCGGTGAGCGGCTCCGACGCGATCACGGCGGACGTCGTGCGCCGGCTCGGGTGGGAGCTCGAGCCCGCGGGCGTGGACCTCATGCTCACCGCGGAGCTCGCCGACGTCGCCGGCCCGCGCATCACGATCACCCCTGAGCAGTCGGTGTCCCTGCTGCACGTGGACGCGCCGCGGTTCAGCGGGCCGCGGTACGTGCTCAAGTCCGTGGTCGACTGGACCGGGGCCGCGCTCATCACCCTGCTGCTGCTGCCCCTGCTGGGCGTCGTGGCGCTGGCGGTGAAGGTGACCAGCCGGGGCCCGGTGCTGTTCCGCCAGGACCGGGTGGGCCGGGACGGGCGCACGTTCCGGATGCTGAAGTTCCGCAGCATGCGGCACGGGGCGGACCGGGAGCGGGCCGTGCTCGCCGGGCCGAGCGACGGCGCGGGCGTGCTGTTCAAGCTGCGCGACGACCCGCGGGTCACGCCGGTCGGACGCGTGCTGCGGCGCCTGTCGCTGGACGAGCTGCCGCAGCTGTTCAACGTGCTCGGCGGCCAGATGTCCCTGGTGGGGCCGCGGCCGCCGCTGCCGGCGGAGGTGTCGCAGTACGAGGCGCGCGTGCGCCGTCGGCTGCGCGTCAAGCCGGGCCTCACCG
Source organism: Isoptericola sp. Y581 (assembly GCF_059445475.1). Taxonomy (NCBI): domain Bacteria; kingdom Bacillati; phylum Actinomycetota; class Actinomycetes; order Micrococcales; family Promicromonosporaceae; genus Isoptericola; species Isoptericola sp. Y581. Next base: position 219,759 of record NZ_JCAIUK010000001.1, read on the forward strand.
GGCTGTGGCAGGTGGGCGGGCGGTCCGACCTGTCCTGGGAGGAGGGCGTGCGGCTCGACGTCTTCTACGCCGAGAACTGGACCGTCTTCGGCGACCTGCTGATCCTCGCCCGCACGGCCAAGGCCGTGGTCACCGGGCGCGGGGCGTACTGACCGACCCCGCCTCGCCGCGCAACGACGTCACCAGCCGCCCCACGTGCCGGCGGATCCAGGCGTAGGCCCGCCAGTACTCGTCGTCGGGGCGCCCGTACGGGTCGGGGACGTCGTCGTCGCCGTCCTGGCCGAGGAAACGGGGCCGCAGCGCGAGCGCGGCGGGCACCAGGGTGGCGAGGCGCTCGCCGTCGGTGTCGCCCTGCATGGTGCCTCGCGGGAGCTCCGCCGCGAGCCGCGACAGCTCGCCGAGCGTGACCGTGCGCCGCACGGCCGACGGGTGCAGCGCGAGCGCCTCTGCCCGGTGGGCTGCCGTGAGCGTGAGCACCAGGTCCGCGTCCGCCATCATCGGTCCCGTGAGGGGCCTGGACCGGAAACCGGAGGCGACGATGCCGTCGGCCGCGAGCAGCGCCGCCATCCGGTCGTCGACCGGCCAGTCCGTCAGGCCCTGCGTGCCCGCGCTGGTGAGCGTGACCGACCCGTCCAGGGCGGCAGCGAGCAGATGCTGGGCCGCGGGCGAGCGGCAAATGTTCCCCGTGCACACGAGCAGGACGTCATAGCTCAACCCGGCTCCTCCTCCGCTCGCGATGCCGTGACGCGCAACCCTGGGTAGCGTGACAGCCGCACCGTCACCCGACGCCATCACACGACGGGAGAGCCCGTGACGCATCCCGGATGGGGCGAGAAGTGGGCGAACACCCCGATCCCGAAGGTCGGGACGACGACGGCTCGACCGCCGGACACGCCGCGCCCGCAGCGGCCGCGGCTCTCCGCGACGAGCCGCGCGGTCCGCCGCCGCCGGTGGCGCATCGCGATCTGGGTGCTCGTGATCCTCGTGCTGGTCCTCGCCCTGCTGCTCGCACGGGTCGTGACCGACGCCATGCGCGCGCGTGATTCGCTCGAGCGGGCCGCGGCCCAGATCTCCGCGCTGACCCCTGCGGCGACCGCGGGTCGCTCCGACGAGGTGGACACGACCCTCACGGCGCTCCAGGAGGACACCTCCGACGCGGTCCGGGCGACGACGGGTGTGCACTGGACGCTGACCGAACGGCTCCCGTTCGTCGGGAGCACCGCGGACGCGGTGGCCACGCTCGCCGAGGTGAGCGACGCCCTCGCCCACGGCCCGCTCGAGGACCTCGTCAGCGTGGCCCAGGTGGTCAACCCTGCCACGGTGGCGCCACAGGACGGCAGGGTGGCGCTGGGGCCGCTCCAGGAGGTCGAGCCGGCCGTGGTCGACGCCGACCGCGACATCGAGATCGCCCAGCAGACGGTGGCGGGCATCGGGGAGACGCTGGTGCCCCAGGTGGACGACGCCGTCGCCGCGGTCGGGGACCAGCTCACCGAGGTGCGCGCCACCACCGCCACGGCCTCCCGGGCGGTCCAGCTGCTCCCCGCCATGCTGGGCGGGCAGGACGCGCGGCGGTACCTGGTGCTGGTGCAGACCAACGCCGAGCCCCGCGCGCTGGGCGGGATCCCGGGTTCCCTGATCCAGCTGCGGGCCGAGGACGGCGAGGTGACGATCGAGGACCAGCGCGCGGCGTCATCGCTCGGGGTGTTCGACGAGCCGGTCCTGCCGCTCGACGAGCCCGAGACCGCGCTGTTCGGCGACAAGCTCGCGCGCTACGGCCAGAACGTCACGATGACGCCGGACTTCCCTCGCGCGGCGGAGCTCGCGCGGGAGATGTGGCGGGAGCGCACCGGCGTCACCGTCGACGGCGTGCTCTCGCTCGACCCCGTGGCGCTCGCCGACATCCTCGCCGTCGACGGGCCCTTGGAGGTGCCCGACGGCCGGGAGCTCGAGGGGGAGGAGCTCTCGCAGTTCCTGCTGCACGGCGTCTACCTGAAGTACTCGGGACCGAGCAAGCAGGACGACGTCTTTGCGGAGGTGGCTCAGTCGGCGTTCCAGCGCGTGATGAGCGGGTCCTCGGACACGTCCCGGCTGGTCGAGGCGCTCGCCCAGAGCACGCGGGAGGGCCGGGTGATGCTCTGGTCCGCGGACGAGGACGAGCAGTCGGTGCTGGACGGCACCGTGCTCGACGGCGCGCTGCGGGGGGTGCAGGGCGACGACACCCCCGTGGTGGGCGTGTACACCCAGCTGACCAGCGCCGCGAAGATGGGCTGGTACCTGGACTCGGACGTCGACGTCGAGGTGGTCGACGACCGCCCGGACGGCTCGCACGAGCTGGAGGTGACTGTGTCGTACACGAATACCGCGACACCGGACGAGGTGCGAGGTCTACCCCCATATGTCACAGGTATGGACGAGGAAAAGCCAGGTGAACTCCGGATGAACTCGCTGGCCTATGCGCCGGCGGGGGGTCGAATTGTGTCAGCACACGACACGGAGGGGAATGTCGGTCTTTTCCCGCAGATGCATCATCGCCTCATTGTCGGAGCCCGAACTCTCGAGCTGGAACCCGGGGCGACAAGCACCCTGACCTATGTGATGATCACTGGGAAGCACCAATCCGGCGACGTAGCCATTCGATCGACGCCGGGCGCTCACGCTCAGCGTTGAGGCCACGACCTCGGAAGCGAGAGAGCTGAGGTGCGCCCTTGGGGGCGCCAGACAGGTGCCGGTCGGCACTTTCCTCATGAATCCGCGAGACCAGGGACAAAGAGTATGCTTCGACGTCTTGTATCCCTTGCCACCGCATTGGCCGCCATGGTCGCAATTCCGGCAACCATGGCCAGTGCTGACACCGACGACACCTACACACCGGACGAGTACACGCTGACGGTCAGCGTCACCACGGCCACCGTGGGAGTGCCGTTCACGGCCACCGTGACCGGCCCCGTCGACAACAGCTCGTTCACCCTCGAGATCCCGGGCGTCGACGACTCCGGGATCGAGGTCGCAGGTGCGCAGACCGCCGCCACGACCGACGGGGTCTCCAACTTCTCCGTGACGCTGCCCGAGGAGGGCACGTACCCGCTGACCGCGACCAACGACGACGGGCAGGTCGTCGGCACCGCGAGCGTGACCGCCGTGGCCGCGGGCGACGGCACCGGCACCGGCACCGGCACCGGCGATGGCGACGGCACGAGTGCCGGGGTCGTCGACAGCCAGTCCACGACCTCCGGCGGCGGGGGCCTCCCCGTGACCGGCGCGACCAGCATGCCGTACCTGCTGACCGCGGGTGCGCTGCTGCTGCTCGGCGGCGCGGCCCTGGTGGTCGCACGAGTACGCGGGCGCAGCCACCGTGCCGTGCCGGGGGACGGGACGCCGTGACGCGCGGCGCCCGGTGAACCGGAGCAACGACCTCCATGACCGTCGAGAAGGACGCCCCGTCCGTCGCTGAGGGTTTTGGCGCTCCAGGTCGACACCCGGACGAGATCGGCGCGAATGCCCAGGCGCGGGCGGCGCCCGCGTCCCTGGTGGCCCCCACCCGACCGGTGGGGGCCACCAGGTCGGGGGAGGCCTGGCAGGCCTCGCTCACCGGGCGGGTGCTCGTCGTGGACCTCGTGGCGATCGTGCTCGCGGTGGTGGGCGCGTACGTCCTGCGCTTCGACCTCGAGGTCGACGTCGGCCTGCTGGAGCCGAGAGGCGGGCAGTACCTGCTGATCTCGGTGGTGCTGGTCGAGGCGTGGGTTCTCGCGCTCGGGTTCGGCGGGGCGCGGAGCCATCGCGTCCTCGGCTCCGGGCGCGAGGAGACCGTGCGGGTGCTGCGCTCGTCGCTCGCCCTCTTCGGCCTCGCCGCCGTGGTGTGCTACCTGCTGAAGTTCGACCTCGCGCGTTCCTACGTGGCGGTCGCGCTGCCCCTCGGGCTGGTGCTGATCCTCGCCGGACGCAGCTGGGTCGCGCGGCGGCTGCGCGCCGACCGGGAACGGGGCGAGTGTCGCCGGCGTACCCTGCTCGTCGGGGCGTTCGACACCGTCCAGGACCTCGGTATCCGCATGCGCCGGGCGCACGCGGCCGGGTTCGACGTGATCGGCGTGTGCCTGCCCGGCGGTACCGCTGCGCCGTCCCCGCTCCCCGAGGTGCCCGTGCTCGGTGACGTCAGCGAGGCCGCCGACGTCGCGCGGCGGGCGTGCGTCGACGCCGTCGCCGTCACGGCGTCGGACACGGCCACGACCCAGAGCATCAAGCAGATCGCCTGGGACCTGGAGCCCACGGGAGCCGACCTCCTGGTCATGCCCGGACTGGCCGACGTCGCGAGCCCGCGCCTCCTCATGACGCCCATCGACGGCGTGCCCGTCGTCCAGGTCACCCCGCCCGGCTACACCGGAGCCCAGCACGCGCTGAAGCGCGCGTTCGACGTGGTCGCCGCGGGCCTCGGCCTCGCGGTCATCGCCGTCCCCCTGCTGTTGACGGCCGCTCTCGTGTGCCTCACCAGTCGAGGGCCGGCGCTCTTCCGCCAGGAGCGGATCGGGTTGAACGGCGAACCGTTCACGCTCTACAAGCTGCGCACGATGAAGGCCGGCGCCGAGGATCAGCTCTCCCACGCCCTCGGCGGAGAAGCGGGGGTGTTCTACAAGCCCAAGGCTGACCCCCGCATCACGTCGCTGGGGCGGTTCCTGCGCCGCTACTCGATCGACGAGTTCCCGCAGCTCTTCAACGTGCTGCGCGGCGACATGAGCCTCGTCGGGCCTCGCCCGCAGGTGGCGCTCGAGGTGGCGCAGTACGACGACGCGCTGCGGCGCCGCCTGCTCGTCAAGCCCGGCCTCACCGGGCTGTGGCAGGTGAGCGGGCGCAACGACCTCCCGCTCGACCAGAGCGTCCGGCTCGATTTGTACTACGTGGAGAACTGGACGCTCCTGGGGGACATCGCGATCCTGTTCCGGACCGCCCGAACCGTGGTCGGAGGCAGCGGAGCCTACTGACGACGAGTGCTCGGGCCTCGTCAGTAGCCGGCGGGGGGCCGCAGGAGCCGTGCGCTGCGAAGGACTGCCGCGAGGTCGTGACGGAGCCCGGGCCAGACCGACGTCACGACACCGAGGGCCACGAGGGCGATGCCGAGACCGACGCCGACCTCGGCCCACGGTCCGGGGAGGTCGAGCCACGACGCGGCGACTCCTCCCGCCGCCGCGGCGACCCCGTGAGCGACGACGGCCCGGAGGGCGGCGCCGAACAGCCGGCCGGCGGGCGCGTCGTTCGTGCGACGGATCCAGACGAGGCCCACGAGCCAGATGACGACAGCGGACACTGCCACTCCGCCTGCCACCCCCGCCATCCCCAGGAACGACCCTGCCACGATGGCGACGAGGAGCAGCGGCCGGGTCACGAGGGTGAAGACGAACAGCGCCCGCGTGCGCCCGGTCGCCAGCAGGACCCAGGTCGTCGGTTGGCTCGCGGTCTCGAAGATCGCGGCGACCAGCAGCAGGGACAGGACGGGTGCGGCCGACGCCCAGGTCGGACCGAGCACGATGTCGACGAGGGGTGCGGCCAGTGCGGCGGCGAACGCGCAGACGGGGGTGAGCGCGTGGAGCAGGATCGTCTGACCCCGCAGGACGAACGGCCAGAACTCGTCCTTGTCGTTCTGCAGCCGCGCCAGGACCGTCAGGGCGACGCGCTGCGCGGGGTAGGTGAGCTGCCGCATGGGGAGCGCCATCAGCTGGAACGCCCGGTTGTAGAGCCCTGCCGACACCGCACCGAACCGGAATCCCACGACGATCGTGTCGGCGGCCCGACACGTCTGCTCGACGAGCTGGCTCGCGAGTAGGTGGAGGCCGTATCCCACGAGCGGGCGGATGCTCACGCGTCGGTGGGGGAGGCCGGGGAGCCATCCCGCGACGGCGGCCGAGCCGACGCAGATGACCAGGGCGATCGCGAGGTTCTGGCCGACCAGGGCCCAGTAGGCGCCACCGAGCAGTGCGACGACGACCGCGGTCCCGAGGCCGGCGATCTGGCCGACGACCTCGATCGTCGCCGCGGCCGTGAACCGCATGTCCCGCACGAGGCTCGCGCCGTACTGCGTGGTGATGCCGCCCAGGACGAACGTCAGGGCGAGCCACCGGGTGATCTCCACCAGCGCGGGTTCGCCGTAGAAGGCGGCGACCAGCGGTGCGAGGAGGAACAGCGTCGCGCCCGTCACGCAGCCGAGCGCCGTGTTGAGCCAGAAGAGGTTGTCGCGCTGCTTGTCGGACAGCGTCGTGGCCTGGATCGCGGCGTTCGCCATGCCGCTCTCCCGCACGACGTCGCCGATACGCACCACGGCGGCGACCATCGCCACGAGCCCGAAGTCCTCGGGCAGGAGAAGCCGGGCCAGGACAACCAGGGAGACCGCCTGCACCCCCGCGCGCGCGAGCTGTCCCGCGAGCGTCGAGGCGCTGCCTCGCGCGGCGATCCTGCCGAGGCGACGTGCGCCGTCGGTCGGGTCGCCCGTCATGCGGTCGAGGTGGCTCGTGGCGTTGCGGGCGGGCTGCGGTAGGCGAGGGCGAGGGGGACGGCGAGGCTTACGACGAAGTAGAGCTCGTTGTGGCTCGAGTACAGCGACGTGGCGACGACCAGGGCGATCACGAACATGGCCATCACCCACTCCCTCCTGCGCAAGAGTGCGACGGTGGTGCGCGCCAGGACGACGAGGTACAGGACGGCCACCCACAGGGGGAACTCCAGGACGATCGAGCCCAGCGTCGAGTGGAGCGGCGCGGAGCCCTCCAGGATCAGCTGGTAGGTCGCGGGGTCCTTGGCAGCGATGCCCGTGAGGTCGATCTCGCTCGCGGCCACCGCGTTGGAGAAGCCCCCGGGCGTCACGCCGAGTACCACGTTCCACAGGCTGTCCATCTTGAGCTCTGCACCGAGGGAGAGCAGCTCGAGGTGGGCCGTCGTCGAGGCCGAGGTCGCCTCGCCCGGTGCCAGCACTCTCTCGAAGACGGTGAAGCGGTCGGCCGCGCGAGCGGCGAGGAGCGCAGGGATGGTGACGGCAGCGAGCAGGATGAGATGCGCGCCGAACACCTGCCACACCTCGGCGGCACGGGCACGGACCCGGCGGTACTCGGTCCAGAAGGCGAGCACGAGGAACGGTGCGAAGAAGAAGGGCATCCTCGAGTAGGTGATGAGCGCGAGGGCGAAGAACCCGAGGGCGACGAGCAGCCGGAGCGGAGTGCGGAGGAAGCGCAGCGAGGCGAACGCGAGGAAGCACGCCGCCATCGCCGCGTGCGAGTTGTCGTCGAACCCGAGGCTTGGGATCTCGGCGCCCGAGACGAGGTCCCAGCCGAGCATGGACACGAGCACCACCGCGGTCACCGGGATCGCGCGACGCACGCCCTCCGATACGGCGTCCGTGGCTCCGTGGTCGCGGCACGCCCGGTAGACGGCGACGAGGTAGATCGTCGCGATCAGGAAGTAGATCGAGTGGGTGAACAGGATGCGAGTGCCGTACTGCAACGACACGGACAGCGACGCGACCGCCACGGAAGCGACGCCGACCAGGATCAGCACCGTGTCGCGCGTCCGGACCAGCCGGGGATAGGCCGCGAGCAGAAGGACGATCCCGATGACCTGCGCGACGTTGGAGACGGCGAGACGGTCGGCGATCTTCGTCGCGAAGAGCATCCCGACCACCACGACGACCGTCGAGGCCGTGACGAGTCGTGCCGCGCGATCGATCTCGCGGGGGCTGGTGGTCCGCGTCGGTGCCGCGAGGGCCGTCATGCGAGTTCTCCCGCGCGTCGCGGACGCCCGCGGTCGACCGTGGTGCGGGCGGACTGCAGGGCGGGGCGGACCACGCCGCGCACCGTCGTCCGCGCGAGCGCGACGGGGTCGCGCGCGAACAGCCGCCAGTGGCGCCTCATGATGCGACGGATGCTCGCGTCCCGGACCCGCGGATCGCCACGGGTGATGCTGTCCTCGGACAGGAACTTGTCAGCCACGACGACCGGAACGTGCACGAGCCGGGCGTTGGTCTTCTCGATGAGCGACAGCCACAGGTCCCAGTCCTGGAACCGGCGGAGGCCCCCGTCGAACCGCACGTCCTGCAGCAGCGCCGCGTCGAGGATCGCCGACTGGGTGGAGAACCGGTTCGTCAGGCGGAGGGAGCGACGGGGGTCGGCGATCCGGCGAGGCGGCTCGAGGCTCGGGCTCGGGTTCGACCCGGACCACGCCCGGCATGTCCCGAACACGACGACGCCAGGTCCGGCCCACGGCTTCAGCCGCTCGACGAGGGTGGGCACCCACAGGTCGTCGCTGTCCTGGAACGCGACGAGCTCGCCCTCGGCCTCGGAGATGCCCCGGTTTCGTGCCGCGGTCGCGCCGAGGTGGGGCTGGTGCACCAGACGCACGCGGGGGTCTCGTTCGGCCGCCCCGGCCACGACCTCGGCGGAGGCGTCCGTCGATCCGTCGTCGACGACGATCACCTCGTGGACCGGGACCGTCTGCTCGAGCACGCTGGCGATGGCCGCCGGGAGGGACTCTGCGCGGTCGTAGGTCGGCAGGACGACGCTGATCCGGCCGGTCGTGGCCTGCGTCGCCGCGCTCATGCGCCCTGCGCCGTCGCTCGGGAGCCGGCGACACCCCACCTGGCGAGCGCGCGCGTGAGGGCGCTCGCTGCGCTGGACAGCGCGAAGCGCAGCCAGATCCCCGCCACGACGCACGCGTCGACCAGCGGGTTCCCCCTCTGGTGCTTGAGGTAGAAGAGCGCCATGCTGCGATGGAAGTGGAAGTTGAGGCGGAGCGGTCGCGCGCTGCCGGACGAGCCTCCCTTGACGTGCGTCGCGGACACCCGGCCGTCGTAGACGATGCGCCAGCCCGCAGAACGCATCCGCACGCACCAGTCCAGGTCCTCGGCGTACATCCAGAACCGTCCGTCGAGAGGGCCGACCTCGCGGATCGCCTCGGCCCGGACCAGCATGAAGGCACCGTTCACGGCTTCCACGTCGGCGACGTCGAACTCGCCGACGTCCGGCGCCGTATAGGCGGTCCCCGTGCGTCCGACGAGCCTGAGGGCGAAGTAGCGGGCGGCGGTCCACGGGCTCGGGATCCGCCTCTTCGCGGCGTGGTCCAGACTGCCGTCGGCAGTGACGAGCCGACATCCCATCATGCCGATGTCCGGGTTCTCGTCCATGTCGTCGAGGAGATGGTCGAGGAGCCCGGGTTCGATCTCGGTATCCGGGTTGAGCAGGAGCACGTGTTGTGCGGTGATGTCGGCGAGCACCGCGTTGTTCGCCGCCGCGAAGCCGTCGTTCGACAGGCGGCGGTGCAGCGTGACCTCCGGAAACCTGGTCGCGACCACGTCGGCGGTCTCGTCCGGGGAATTGTTGTCGACGACATGCACGGTCGTCTTCTCCGGGACCGAGCGAAGGACTGAGGAAAGGCATCGCGCGACGAGGTCGGGCCGGCCATAGGTCACCACGATGATCTGGAGACGATCGATGGGGAATGACCTCCTCCGACGCACCGACGAGCAGTTCGGGCCGAGCGGGACGATGTCACACTATCCACGCCTCACGGCGAGCGCAGTGTGAGCGCGCGGCCCGCAACCTTGGCGGTTAGGCTCGCTGATGGTTCTACTTCGACAATCCGACCGGCTCGGAACATGGCGGATGGTTCGCACGGGGTGACGACGGGAGTGCCATGGGGCTGGCCGAGTATCTGAGCGTCCTCCGAAAGCACTGGATGGTGGTCGCACTCTCGGCGATCGCAGGCGTCGTCCTTGCTGTCGTGCTGTCGGCGGCGACCACCCCGCAGTATCAGGCCGAGTCCCAGGTCTTCGTCTCGACGCGCTCCGGAGACACCCTGAACGATCTCGTCGCCGGGAACTCCTTCACGGCGAACCAGGTCTCGTCGTACACGGCCCTGGTGTCGAGCCCACGGGTCCTCCAGCCGGTGATCGATCAGCTCGGCCTGGCCGACTCGGTCGACTCCCTCGCCGAGAGAGTCACGGCGGAGTCCCCCGAGGAGACCGTTCTCATCACCATCGCCGTGTCGGATCCGGACCCGCAGCTCGCGGCGGAGACGGCGGACACGATCGCTTCGAGCCTTGCGACCGTCGTCTCCGACCTGGAGAGTCCCTCCGGGGACGAGGGCTCTCCGGTCCAGATCAGCACGGTCCGCGAAGCGCAGGTCCCCGAGAGCCCGGTCACCCCGCGCACGGCGTTGAACGTGGTGCTGGGCCTCGTCCTCGGCCTGCTCGTCGGTGTGGGGATCGCGGTGCTCAGGTCGACGCTCGACACGCGCGTCCGGTCGGAGGACGACATCCCTGCTCTCACCGACGCGGCGCTGCTCGGGACGATCGCCTTTGACGACGAGGCGGTGGGCCAGCCGCTCATCGTGCAGGGGAGCCCCCACAGCCGGCGCGCCGAGTCGTTCCGCAGGCTCCGGACGAATCTTCAGTTCGTCGAGGTCGACGACAACCGACGGCACGTGCTGGTCACGTCCTCCCTCCCGGGGGAGGGAAAGTCCACGACGGCGATCAACCTCGCGATTACGCTTGCCGACGCGGGAACCCGGGTCGTGCTGGTGGACGGTGACCTCCGGCGTCCGAGCGTCTCGAAGTACCTGGGTCTCGAGGGGTCGGTCGGGCTCACGACGGTGCTGATCGGCCGGGTGCCCCTCGAAGCCGCCGTGCAGCCCTGGGGCGACACCAACCTGTTCGTCCTACCCAGCGGTGAGGTGCCGCCCAACCCGAGCGAGCTCCTGGGGTCGGCGCAGATGGAACGGCTGGTCGCCAAGCTCGACGAGATGTACGACGTCGTCGTGATCGACAGCGCCCCGCTCCTGCCCGTGACCGACAGCGCCGTCCTCGCGAGGCTCACGGGCGGCACGATCCTCGTGATCAGAGCGGGCGAGATTCACAACGCGCAGGTCCAGCAGGCCATCCGGGTGCTGTCCACGGTCGGCGTCAGCCTCCACGGGGTCGTCCTGAACGGCGTGGCGCAGTCCGATGCGTCGGAGTACCGCTATCAGTACTACGAGCCGGGTAGCGCTGCGGCGCCGGACGACAGGCGACCGGGGTCACGGGTCCTGCACGGCGTGCACTCCTACGAGCCGACCTCGTAGGGCCGACCTCGTAGGGCCGACCTCGGAGGGCCGACCCGTCGGGTCGCGACCGTCAACGACGGGTCGACGAGTCCCGGGGAAGCCAGACCGTCGTGTAGGCGGCCTGCGACTTGCATGGCGCGATGCCCCGGATCGTGACGTGCCGGTGCGCCCGGGCGAGGTCGAAGACGGGGGCGTACCGCGCCCTCTCGGTGTCGTCCAGGATGAGCATGCCGCCGGGGCGGACCTTGGGCAGAGCCCGCTCGAAGCACCGGACCCGCTCCCGTCCGTCGACGACGACGACGTCGAAGTACTCGTCCGGGTAGGCGTCGATCGCCGGCACGTAGTCGGCATACTCGTCCGCGGCGCTCCTGATGAGCAGGGTGACGTTCGGCAGACCGGCGGTTCGCTCGCTCAGCAGGTCCGCCCACTCCGGGTCGTGCTCCGCCGTCACCACCTCGCCGGCCCGCTGCGCCATCCACAGGGTCGAGCCGCCGCCCCCGTACTCGAAGACTCGTGACGCAGGAGTGAGCACCTCGTCGAGCCGGTCGATGATCTGGAAGGGGAGCCAGGGGAGCTCGAGGTCCAGGGTGCTGCGCTCGACCGTGGGGACCCAGCGTCGGAGGTAGCTGAGCTGATGCGGGTCCCTGACGAGCTGGGTCCCGAGGCGGGCAGCGCCGCGGATCGCGATCCACAGGCGTCCCGGGTCCTGGACGAGCATCCTGGCGACGCGCGACGACGCCGACGTCGACTCCCGCAGCATGGCTCCGGTCGTCATCATGCGGTCCCGACGAAGACGCGCTCGCCGCGGACCAGACCGTACCGGCGGCAGTCGGCCGGCTCCCCGACGAACTCTGAGAGCGCGAAGCCTGCGGTCTCGATCCGGTCGCGCAGGTCTCGACCGAAGTACCGGACATGGTCCGCCTGACCGAACTCGATCCGCCGCTCACGGGGGTCGGTCACGCCCGGGATCTCGTGGGAGTGGTCCCAGCCCTCCACGATGGGGACCATCACGATCAACCGGCCACCGGGCGCCAGGACGCGATGCATCTCCTTGAGCGCCAGGCGGTCGTCGACGTGCTCCAGGACGTGCGAGCACACGATCACGTCGAACGAGTCGTCATCGAGATCGATCGCCTCGATGTCTATCCGGATGTCTGCGATGTTCTCGTCGATATCCGCGGAGACGATGTTGCCGGGCGAGATCTCCTCGAGAAGTCGCGCGACCTGTACCTCGGGCGCGAAGTGGAGAATACGGTCACCCGGCCTGATCAGGTCCTGGCGCTGCACGGCGAGCGCGAGGAGGCGGTGGCGCTCGAACGACCTGCAGACCCGGCACTTGGCGTCGAGCCGAGGCGGGTCGCCGGAGGGCGAGAACCTCCCCCGGTATCCGCAGAACGGACATTCGCGAGGAGTGATCCCTTGGAGCATGCGGACCGTCGATCGCGCGAGGAACCGCGCGTCTGCGGCGGCACTCCGTAGCCGACCCGATATGCCCAGCCCTCGCGGGGTCGTCAGTGGCAGCCGCACGGGACTCTGCGCCACTCGTTCCGGTTCCATCGCACCAGCCTCCGCGTACATCGCCTGTGATTGGTTCGCCTGAATTCGTCAGTCAACCGGGGAGGGAATCGGTTCGCGCCGATGATCGGGCGTTCCGCCTGCAGCGAGCGTAACTCCCGAAACGCGATAGCGCCCGGGCCGGAGTTCGACCACGTACGCGGCCGTGACCACAGCTCATATGGTGTCGGCGCGAGAAACTGCCGGCAACGGGCAGCCCCCTTCGCAGCACCGGAGTAATGTCGGCGGACGTCGACCGTCACCACGGCTTCGGACAGGGACGGGAGGTGAGCTCGTGCGCATCTCACCGTCCCGCGGGGCCAGTGCGGCGCTCGCACCGGCCCTGTCTGTCGTGGTCGGGATGCTCGCGGGCTGCGGGCCCGGCGGTGATGCCCCGGACGGGACGGGATCGTCCGCTGCCCCGCGGCCGTCCACGTCCGTCGCGGTTCCCCGGGACGAGTACGCCGCCCTCCTGGACGACGGTGTGAACGACGCACGCACGGGCGACGGCCTCGACCCGCTGACCCACGACGACTGCGCGGCGCGCGCGGCGGCGGGTCGCGCGGAGCAGCTGGTCGGGGAGGACGAGCTCACCCACCGTCCGCTGGACGACGTGCTGGAGGCGTGCGGCGTCGCCCTGGCCGCGGAGAACCTGTCGCGGGCGAGCGAGCCGCCGGAGGAGGTGGTGGCGGCGTGGCTCGCGTCGGCGGGGCACGCGGCGAACATCCGGAACCCGGAGTTCGTGCGCGGCGCGGTCGCGTGCGAGCAGGACGGCGAGGAGGCCGAAGGGCCCCGGATGGTGTGCGTCCAGATCTTCCTCGCCGAGTGACGTGCGTCCCGGGTAATGATCAGGGGGCAGCGTCGCGACCTGCGAGGATGTGCGTCGCGCGTGTGAATACGTCGTCACGGTGCGGCGACGCCGCCGGGTTGCCTTCACACGATCTGCCATGATTCTGCCCATGCCGAACCAGACCACCGCTCCGCCCTCCAGCGAGCTGAGCGCGATCGACCGATTCTTCAAGATCACCGAGCGAGGCTCGACCATCGGGTCGGAGATCCGCGGCGGCCTGGTGACCTTCTTCGCGATGAGCTACATCATCGTCCTCAACCCGCTGATCATCGGCACGGTGCAGGACGGGACGGGCCAGGTGCTCGGCGGCGGCGCCGAGGCGACGCCCGAGACACTGGGCATGGTCGCGGCCGCGACCGCGCTGGTGGCCGGGGTCGTCACGATCATCATGGGCGTCGGGGCGAACTATCCCCTCGGTCTGGCGGCGGGGCTGGGCCTCAACGCCGTCGTCGCGTACTCGATCGCGGGCCTGCCGAACGTCACGTGGGCCGACGCGATGGGGCTCGTCGTCATCGAGGGCGTCATCATCCTGATCCTCGTGCTCACCGGGTTCCGGGAGGCCGTGTTCAAGGCCGTCCCGGTGGAGCTCAAGACGGCGATCAGCGTGGGCATCGGCATGTTCATCGCGCTCGTCGGCCTGGTCAACGCCGGGTTCGTCGAGGCCGGCGAGGGCACCGTCCTGCAGCTCGGCAACCTCGGCACGTGGCCGATCCTCGTGTTCGTCGTGGGCCTCGTGCTCACGATCGTGCTGTTCGTGCGCAAGGTGCGCGGCGCCATGCTGGTCGCGATCATCACGGCGACGGCGCTCGCGGTGGTGCTGGAGAACACGCTGCACATCGGCACCAAGGCCGAGGGCAACCCGAACGGGTTCAACCTCAACGCCCCCACGTTCAGCGGCGTGGTCACGACGCCCGACCTCGGCCTGCTCGGTCAGTTCTCGCTGCTGGGGTCGTTCCAGAACATCGCCGCGGTCTCCGTGGTCCTGATCGTGTTCTCGCTGCTCATCGCCGATTTCTTCGACACGATGGGCACCATGGTCGCCGTGGGCGCCGAGGGCAAGCTGCTCGACAAGGAGGGCAACCCGCCCCGCACCCGCGCCATCCTCGTCGCGGACTCCGTGGCCGCCATCGCCGGCGGCATGGGCAGCACGTCGTCCAACACCGCGTACGTGGAGTCGACGACGGGCGTGGGCGCCGGCGCGCGCACCGGCCTCGCTGCCGTCGTGACCGGCGTGGCGTTCCTGCTCGCGACCTTCCTGTCGCCCGTCGTGGCGCTCGTGCCCTACGAGGCGGCGGCGCCCGCCCTCGTCTTCGTGGGCTACCTGATGATGGCCCAGGTGGCCGGCATCTCGTGGCGCAACGTGGAGATCGCCATCCCGGCGTTCCTCACGATCATCCTCATGCCGTTCACGTACTCCATCGCGGACGGCATCGGCGCCGGGTTCATCGCCTTCGTGATCATCAAGCTGGCGCTCGGCAAGGTGCGGCAGATCCACGCGCTGATGTGGATCGCCGCCGCCATGTTCCTCGTGTACTTCACGCTCGACCCCATCCGGCAGGTGCTGGGTCTCTGACCCGACGACCGCGACGACCGGCCGGATGAACCTCACGCAGGGGCGTCCGGCCGGCCGTGTCTCCCGGGCCGGAGCGCACGGGAGGCGCTAGCGTCGAGCATCGGCGCTCGACGAAGGGCAGTGGACTCGTGAAGATCTCAGTGGTCGGCCTGGGTTACCTCGGTGCGGTGCACGCCGCGAGCATGGCGCGGCTGGGCCACGACGTCGTGGGGGTCGACGTCGACGCGGACCGGGTGGCGGCGCTCGCGGCGGGCAAGGCGCCGTTCTTCGAGCCGGGCCTGGACGAGCTGCTGTCCGAGGTCGCGGCCACCGGGCGGCTCACGGCGACCACCGACATGGCCGCCGTGGCGGGGGCCGAGGTGCACTTCGTCTGCGTGGGCACGCCGCAGCGCGCGGACAGCAACGCGGCCGACCTCTCGTACGTCGACGCCGCGTTCGCGGCGCTCGGGGCGCACGTCGGGCCGGGCGAGGTCGTGGCGGGCAAGTCCACGGTCCCGGTGGGGACGGCCGTGCGCCTCGCCGCAGGTCTGGCCGACGCGCAGCCGGACGCCGTGCTCGCCTGGAACCCGGAGTTCCTCCGCGAGGGCTTCGCGGTACAGGACACGCTGCACCCCGACCGTCTCGTCTACGGGGTGCCGGACGGCGAAGCGGGGGAGCGGGCCGCGGCCGCGCTGGACGCGGTGTACGCCGACCTCCTGGGCGAGGAGGTCCCGCGCATCGTCACGGACTACCCGACGGCGGAGCTGGTCAAGGTCGCGGCGAACTCGTTCCTGGCCACCAAGATCTCCTTCATCAACGCGATGGCGGAGCTGTGCGAGGTCGCCGGCGGCGACGTCACGCAGCTGGCGGACGCGATCGGCCACGACGCCCGCATCGGACGCCGGTTCCTCAACGCCGGCCTCGGCTTCGGGGGCGGATGCCTGCCCAAGGACATCCGCGCCTTCATGGCCCGCGCCGACGAGCTCGGCGCGGGCGACGCCGTCGCGTTCCTCGGCGAGGTCGACACGATCAACACGCGCCGTCGTGCCCGGATGGTCGACCTGGCCGTCGAGGTGCTCGGCGGCATGGTCGAGGGCGCCGAGGTCACGGTGCTCGGCGCCGCGTTCAAGCCGGACAGCGACGACGTGCGCGACTCCCCGGCCCTGGACGTCGCCGTCCACCTGGCGGAGCTGGGCGCCGTCGTCACCGTGCACGACCCGCAGGCGATCGACAACGCGCGCGCCAAGCAGCCGGGGCTGCGCTACGACCAGGACCTCGAGGGCGCGCTCGCCGGCGCGGACGCCGTTCTTGTGCTCACGGAGTGGCGCCAGTACCGCGAGCTGGACCCCGAGCGGGTCGGGATGCTCGTGGCGCAGCGCACCGTGCTCGACGGGCGCAACGCCCTGAGCCGCGGGGAGTGGCAGGCGGCGGGCTGGCAGTACCGCGCCCTCGGGCGTCGCTGAGCGCCGTGACCGACCCCACAGCGGGAGTCCCTCAGGCGAGGAATAGAGCGATTCGATAGCCCGTTGCTCCGGGAGACACCCATCCCCAGGAGGAGACCCGTGGCACCCGCGAGCGACGAACACATTCGGAGCCTCGCCCGATGAGCGCCACCTTCTCCTCCCTCAGGTACACCAACTACCGCATCTGGTTCGGGGCTGCCCTGGTCGCCAACGTCGGCACCTGGATGCAGCGCGTCGCGCAGGACTGGATCGTCCTCACCGACCTGTCCGACAACTCCGGGGTCGCGGTCGGCATCACCACCGCCCTGCAGTTCGTGCCCTTCCTGCTGCTGTCCCCGTGGGCCGGTGTGCTGGCCGACCGCCTGCCGCGCCGCCGGCTCCTCATGGCCACGCAGGGCGGCATGGGCGTGCTCGCGCTCGGACTCGGCGCGCTCGTGCTCTCCGGGAAGGCGGAGCTCTGGCACGTCTACGTGTTCGCGCTGCTGCTCGGCGTCGTCTCCGCCCTCGACAGCCCCGCCCGCCAGACCTTCGTCGCCGACATGGTGCCGGCCGACAAGCTGTCCAACGCCGTCGGGCTGAACAGCGCGTCGTTCAACGCTGCCCGCCTCATCGGCCCGGGCGTCGCCGGGCTGCTGATCGCTGCCGTCGGAACCGGATGGGTCTTCCTCATCAACGGCGTCACGTTCGCCGCGACGATCATCGCTCTCGGCTACATGCGCGTGCGTGAGCTGCGACCCCAGCCGGCCGCTCCACGGGCCAAGGGGCAGATCATCGAGGGCGTGCGGTACGTGCGCCGGCGCAGCGACATCGTCGTGATCATGGTCGTGATGTTCGTGGTCTCCACGTTCGGCCTGAACTTCCAGCTCACGTCCGCGCTCATGGCGCGCGTCGAGTTCGGCCGGGGTGCGAGCGAGTACGGCATCCTCGGCTCGGTGCTGGCGATCGGGTCGCTGGCGGGGGCGCTTCTCGCGGCCCGACGGGACCGGCCGCGGGTGCGGCTGGTCATCGGGGCCGCCTTCGCGTTCGCCGTCACCACCGGCGTGCTGGGCCTCATGCCCACCTACTCGTCGTTCGTCGTGGCCTGCATCCCCGTCGGCCTGGCGTCGCTCACGATGATGACGGCGGCGAACAGCGCACTCCAGATCTCCACCGACCCCGTGATGCGCGGGCGCGTCATGGCCCTCTACGTGATGATCTTCCAGGGCGCGACGCCGATCGGCGCACCGGTCGTCGGCTGGATCGGCGAGGCCTGGGGGCCACGCTGGTCAATCCTCGTCGGCTCGATCGCCACGTTCCTCGTGGCGTCGGGAGCGACGGTCTGGGCCGTGCGCCGCTGGCACCTGCGGGTGCGCTACCGCGTGCTGAGCCGGCCGCACCTCGAGGTCGTCTACCTCGACCGTGAAGTGCACGGGAGCACGACGAGCGAGGGCGTCACCACCCGGGACGGCGTGCGGCGCGAGCTGACCCGCGCCGACGCCGAGCGGGTGGCCTCGGCCTGACCGTCGGTGTCGCGCCGTCAGTGTCGCGGACCGGCCGTCTCGTGCCGGGACGCGTGGCGGGTGACCGGCTCGCCGCGGGCGCCGCGCGACCGGCGGCGCTGCCTGGCCTCGAACTCCTGCTGGTCGCGCATCTCGGACTCCGTGGGCCACATGACCACCACGAAGATCAGGGCCACGGTCAGTGCCACGATGCCGAAGATCAGCGGGCCGAGCAGGTCGATCGCGCTGGTGCCCCCCGGGGCCTCCCCGCCTTTGCCGGTGACGGTGAGCGCGGCCATGCCGGTGTAGTGCATGCCGCTGACCGCGAGGCCCATGATGAGGGCGGCCCCCGTCGTCGCGCGGGCGCCGCGCACGTGCGTGCACAACCACAGCGCCACGGTCGCGGCCACGATCGCGATGAGCACCGACGCCGCCACGATCGGCAGCGAGAACTGCAGGTGCCCGGTCATCTCCATGGCGGCCATGCCCATGTAGTGCATCGCCGCGACGCCCAGCCCGGCCACGATGCCGCCCGGGATCAGCCACAGCGGCCGGTTGCCGCCGAACCCGACGAGGAACAGCCCGATCGCGACCACTGCTATCGCGACGAGGGCACTGACGACGGTGCGTGGCACGTCGTACTGGATCGGCATCCCTGTGACGGTGAAGCCGAGCATCGCGACGAAGTGCATGACCCAGACGCCCGTGCCGCCGATCGCGAGCGCGCCCACGAGCAGCCAGACGGATCGGGACTTCGCGTCCTTCGCCACGCGAGCGCGGGACGTCGCGGACAAGCCGGTGGCCGCTCCCACGGTCGACGCGACGTACGCCAGCACAGGGGTCATGACCCCGTAGGTGAAATGGTGCATCTCAGGCAGTACGATCCTTGGCCTCCTCGTCCGTTTTGTGACGAGGCGGCACGTTATCAGTTCGTGACCTAGAGGGTGAAACGTGGGTGCTGACCAGCGACGATGCAACCCGTCCGCAGAGGGTCTCGCGCCGTGTGGCGGCCTCAGCCGAGGTGCTCGACCACGTGGTCGACGCAGGCGGTGAGGGCGCGCACGTCGTCCGGCTCGACGGCGGGGAAGACGCCGACCCGCAGCTGGTTGCGGCCGAGCTTGCGGTAGGGGAACACGTCCAGGATGCCGTTCTCCCGCAGCACCCGGATCACGGCAACGGCGTCGATCGCGTCGTCGAGGTCGATGGTCGCGACGACGGTCGAGCGCTCCGCGGGGTCGGCGACGAACGGCGTCGCCCAGTCCCGCGCTCCGGCCCAGTCGTACAGCACGCCCGCGGACTCGGCGCACCGCGCTGTCGACCATGCGAGCCCGCCCCGGCCCAGCAGCCACTCGACCTGCTCGGCGAGCAGCACGAGCGTCGAGACGGCGGGCGTGTTGAGGGTCTGGTCGGCGCGGGAGTTGGTGAGGGCGGTGGTCAGCGAGAGGAACTCGGGCACCCAGCGGCCGCTCTCTCGCCCGGCGGTCGCCTCCACCTCCTCGGCGCGCTCCACCGCGGCGGGCGAGCAGACCGCGAGCCACAGGCCGCCCTCGGCCGCGAAGACCTTCTGCGGGCCGAAGTAGTAGACGTCCGTGTCGCCGACGTCGACGGGCAGCCCGCCCGCGCCCGACGTCGCGTCGACGAGCAGCAGGGCCCCGGCGGAGCGCGCGTCCTGCACCTGTCGCACCGGCGCCATCGCGCCTGTCGAGGTCTCGTTGTGCGGGGTCGCGTAGACGTCCACGCCCTCGGCCGTTCCTCTCGACGTGGCGAGACGTGCGACCGTGCCGGGCGCGGCCTCGACGACCTGCGAGGTCTCGAGGAAGGGGGCGCCGCGGGTGCTGGCCGCGAACTTGCCGCCGAACTCGCCGAAGACGGCGTGCTGGGCGCGCCGGCGCACCAGGCTCGCCGTCGCGACGTCCCAGAACGCCGTCGCACCGCCGTTGCCGAGCGCCACCTCGTACCCGTCGGGCAGGTCGAAGAGCTCGGCCACGCCTCGCCGCACGCGGCGCACCAGGTCCTTGACCGGCGGCTGGCGGTGCGACGTGCCGAGCAGCGGCGATGCCGGGTCGCCGGCCGCGGCGAGCGCGGCCACCTGCGCGGCGCGCACCTTGGACGGGCCGGAGCCGAAGCGCCCGTCCGCGGGCAGCAGCGACGAGGGGATGGTGTGGGTCGGCACGGCGGGCATCGAGTCTCCGGTTCCGGGCGGGAGGCGGGTTGTCGGTGGGACAGGGCAGGATGGCGCGGGGCACGCGCACGACGGCGCCACGCGCGACCCGCCTGCGCCCACGCGTGCGAATAGACTAGGCCGCGCCGAACGACAGGAGCTGACGTGACCGACCTGATCGACACCACGGAGATGTACCTCAAGACGATCTACGAGCTCGGTGAGGAGGGCATCCCGCCGCTCCGTGCCCGGATCGCGGAACGCCTGGGGCACTCGGGGCCCACGGTGTCGCAGACGGTCGCACGCATGGAGCGCGACGGGCTCGTCGTCGTCACCGGCGACCGGCACCTCGAGCTCACCGAGGCGGGCCAGGCCAAGGCCACCCGGGTGATGCGCAAGCACCGGCTCGCGGAGCGGCTGCTCACCGACGTCATCAAGCTCGACTGGGAGCAGGTGCACACGGAGGCGTGCCGCTGGGAGCACGTCATGAGCGACCTCGTCGAGAAGCGCCTCGTGACACTGCTCGACCACCCACACATCGACCCGTACGGCAACCCGATCCCGGGGCTGTCGGAGCTGGGGGAGCAGTACCAGGACGTCCCGTTCCTCGAGGGCGTGCAGTCCCTGCCGGCGGTGCTCGCGGCCGGCCGGCCCGGGGAGGCCGGCGACGGCCTGGACCTGGTGCTGCAGCGGATCGCCGAGCCGCTGCAGGTGGACATCGAGCTGCTGGCGCGGCTCTCCGAGTCGGGGCTCGTGCCGGGGGCGCAGATCACGGCGCGCACGGCGGGGGACGATGTCACGGTCGAGGTCGAGGGTTCCAACATCGTGCTGGAGCTCCCGGAGGAGCTGGCCAAGCACCTGTTCGTCGCGAGCCGCTGACCAGGGCGTGGACCGCCGAATCGGGTCGGCACGCCACTTCGTGACTGCAGCGTGACATCGCCGGGGTCATCCGGTACGGTCGTGGTCGCTCGCCGGAGTTATCCAGCGGGCGCTCGACCGGACGCCGAACCCTGCCACCGGCCGAGCTCCACGGACATCCGCACGGCAGGAGCGGGGGACCCACTTCCGGGCGTCGATCATGACGCCCTCGGGGTGAAGCCGAACGGATCCGATGACCGGGTCCGGGCGGCCGGGTGTTTCTCCCACCCGAACCCGACAGCTGACCTCGCAGGCGATGGAGAGGTAGACACGTGACCGCACGTACGACTCGCGGCCGGCATCACGCCGCCCGACGTCCGATTGCCCTGGCCGCCCCGAACGGCGCCGGCGCTCGCCGTGCGGCCGTCGTCGCAGCCGCCGGTGGCCTCCTGGTCTCGACCTTCGCCGGCGCGGGCGCCGCGCAGGCCGCCCCGGTCGACCACGACGCCGCCAACAAGCTCAGCACCGTCGACCTCGGCGCGCTGACCGACCAGGCACGAGAGGCCCTCGAAGCCGCGCCCGTCGTCACCGTCGACGCCAAGGCGAAGGTCGACGTCGAGAAGGTCACCAAGCAGGTCATCTCCGGGGCCGAGATCACGCCGGCGCCCGTGCCGGAGCCCGTCGTCGAGGAGGTCGTGGCAGACACGACCGCGTCCGACGAGGCGACCGGTTCCACCACGGATTCCACCACGGAGGCCGCCGCATCCCGTTCCGAGGAGCGCACCGCCGTCGAGGCGCCGGCCTCGGCGAACGGTTCGTCGGTCGTCTCGATCGCGATGCGCTATGTGGGCGTCCCCTACGTCACGGGCGGCAGCAGCCCGTCGGGCTTCGACTGCTCCGGCCTGACGCAGTATGTCTTCGCGCAGGTGGGCATCGGCCTGCCGCGCACGGCGTCGGCCCAGCGCTCCGCCGGCACGGTCGTCTCGGCCTCCGAGGCACAGGCGGGCGACCTCATCTGGACGCCGGGCCACGTCGCGATCTACGCCGGCGGCGGCATGCAGATCGACGCCCCGAAGCCGGGCGACGTCGTGAAGTACCGGGCGATCTGGCAGTCGAACCCCACGTTCATCCGCGTCGGCTGAGTCCGTCCGTCGCGTTCCGACCATGCCCCGTCGCGCACCAGCGCGGCGGGGCGTCGTCGTGTCTGGGAACCCTCTGACCTACACGGACATTGTGTGACGCGCCTCATCCACAGGGGCCCGTGATCGGAACGTGACATCGCCGTCTGCGTCCGCTACAGTTCAACCACTCGGCGGTCATCTGTCGAGTCTCGACCGGAACGCCGAGCCCTGCCGCCGGTCGAGGACCTTGAACCCATGGCAGGGGCGGGGGACCCACTTCCGGGCACCAGACACGGTGTCCTCGGGGTGAAGCCGCACGGATCTTGATTCGTGCGGCCGGGTGATTTCTCCCACCCGAACCCGACAGCTGACTTCGTAGGCGACAGGAGAGGGAAACGTGAACGCACGTACCACGCGCGCCCGGCACCGTGCCGCGCGCCGTCCGTTCGACGGGCTGGTCCAGAGCGTCAGCTCTTCGACGACCGGCCGTCGTGCCGCCGTCGCCGCAGCTGCCGGTGGTCTGCTCGTCTCGACCTTCGCCAGCGCGAGTGCTGCGCAGGCGGCTCCGGTCGACCATGACACGTCCAAGAAGCTCAGCACCGTCGATCTGGGCGCCCTGAGCGACCAGGCCCGTGAGGCCCTCGAGGCCGCGCCCGTCGTCACCGTCGAGGCGAAGGCCAAGGTCGACGTCGAGACCGTCAGCAAGAAGGCCATCTCCGGGGCCAAGATCACCCCGGCACCCCAGCCGGAGCCGGAGCCGGAGCCCGTCGTCGAGGAACGCGCCGCGACGGAGACCGTGTCGCGGTCGTCCGAGCGCACCGAGGCACCGGCGGCTGAGCCGGAGGCGGAGACGTCCTCGAGTTCGTCGCTCGGCGAGCAGGCGGTGTCGATCGCCAAGCGCTACATCGGTACCCCGTACGTCGTCGGCGGGTCCAGCCCGTCCGGCTTCGACTGCTCGGGCCTCACCTCCTACGTCTACAGCCAGCTCGGCGTCGACCTGCCCCGCACGTCGTCCGACCAGCGCTACGCCGGAACGCAGATCTCGGCCTCCGAGCTGCGTGCGGGCGACCTCATCTGGAGCCCGGGCCACATCGGCATCTACGCGGGTGACGGAATGGTCGTCGAGGCCTCGCGCCCCATCGGTTGGGAGACGGGCTACCACTCGATGTGGCAGTCCGAGTCGGAGTCCGTGTACCTGCGGGTGCTCTGACGGCTCGCGGCGTGCGCCGCACACCAGCGCCCCGACCCCCGGTGCTCCATGAGCCCGGGGGTCGGGTGTTTCTCCCGCGCTTTGCTGTCCCTTGCGCCATCCTTTCGCTAGGCTTGAACGAGCCACCCTCGACGACGAGGGCGGGGCTCCTCGCCAGCGGACAGGAGGCGCAAGATGACACGGCCTGAGGTCGTCCTGGTAGGTGTCGATGGTTCTGCAGCCAGCCTGCATGCCCTCGACTGGGCCGCCGCGTACGCGCGGCGCGTGGGGTGGGGGCTGCACGTGGTGTGTAGCTACTCGTTGCCGTCGTTCACGGCGGCGTCGCTCGACGGCGGATATGCGGCGCTCGACGACACGGCGATCCAGGAGGGGGCCAAGGCGGTGCTCGCCGAGGCCGAGGAACGTGTCGCCGCGGCCGGCGTGCCGGTGACGGGCACGGTCGCGACCGGGGACGCCGCGGGAGTGCTGGTCGAGATGTCCCGCGAGCACGCCCTGGCCGTCGTTGGCACGCGCGGCAGGGGCGGGTTCACGGAACGGCTGCTCGGCACCGTCTCGTCCGCGCTGCCGGCGCACGCTCACTGCCCGACGGTCGTCGTGCCCTACCGGGGCACCGACGGCGCGAGCACCGACGCGGCGAACCGCCGGGACGGTGACGCCGTGCACGAGGTACGGCGGATCGTGGTGGGCGTCGACGGCTCGCCGTCCGCCGAGGTCGCGCTGAAGCACGCGGTCGCGCAGGCGAGAGCCTGGGACGCGGAGCTCGTGGCCGTGGCGGGCGTCCCGCTGGGCGGCGGCGCCGGCATCCTGGCGTGGCTGCCCTCGCAGATCGATCACGAGACGGTGCTCGCCGACGTCAAGGCGGGCCTCGACGTGACCGTGGACCGGGCGGAGGCCGCCAACCCAGGGGTCACCATCAAGCGGCACGTGCTCGACGGCACGGGGGCCGAGCTCCTCACCGAATTCTCCACCGCGGCCGACCTCCTCGTCGTCGGCTCCCGAGGGCGCGGAGGCTTCCGCGGCCTGCTGCTCGGCTCCACCAGCCAGGCGGTGCTGCACCACTCCGCCTGCCCGGTGCTCGTCGTGACACGCAAGTGCGACGAGGAGCTGAGCGAGGCCGCCGCCCCCGCCGCCTGATGTTGTGGGCGTGGGTTTTGGGGATCTTCTTGGACGAAGAGTCCCCCAAAGCACGCCCCCACCACTCTGTCCGTGGGTGAAC
>NZ_JCAIUK010000001.1:244301-245466 GCF_059445475.1 Isoptericola sp. Y581
CCCTCCCTGGGGTTTTGGGGGTGGGTTTTGGGGATTTTTTGGAACCAAAATCTCCCCGAACCCCACCCCCACACCGCTCGGTCCGTGGGTGACCTGTGGAAAGCCTCAAACGATCACCGCTGGTCCTGTCAGCGTCGGTCCATGCCACGATCCGCTCCACCCCACGACCCACGTGTCCCGGCCGGTCCGTTCGCGGTTGGCGCCGCCCGCGCCGCCGGAGTCAGCGCTGATCACCTTCGGACGGCAGCCTACGACGCGCCGTTCCGGGGTGTGCGTGCCCCTGCGGGGTCTATCGGTGGGCTGACCGACCGATGTCGAGCGTTGCTCCCTGCCCTCGATCCCGGCGTGGCGTTCAGTCACGCGACGGCGCTGCGACTGCTCGGAGTCGACCTTCCCTGGACGATCCAGGACGACGACCGCCTCCACGTGATCACGCCTCGGCCGCAGGACCGACCACAACGGGAGCGCGAGGGTGTGGCTGCCCATCGGTCGCGACAGCCGTTCCTCGAGACGACGGAGCTGGGCGGTCTCCTCGTCACGTCGCCGGCGCAGACCTTCGTCCACGTCGCCGTGGACCTCCGATTACCGGACGACGTCGTCGTGCTCGGAGACGCGATGATGCGTCGCAAGCGACGATTGACGAGTCCCGCCGAGCTGCTCACCCTCGCTGAGCGCACGTACAAGGTCAAGGGGATCGTTCAGGTGCGGCAGCAGATTGAGCGGATGCGCCTGGGGACCGACTCGCCGACCGAGACGCGTGCCCGTCTGGCCCTGGTCGCCGCGAATCTTCCGTGCCCCATCGTCAACGAGGTCGTCTGCGCGCCTGACGGGAGCTACGTCAAGCGGGTGGACCTGCTCTATCCGCAGTACCGGATCGCGATCGAGTACGACGGCGACCATCACCGGACGGACCAGGCGCAGTGGCGCGACGACATCCGGCGTCGTCGGGCGCTCGAGGCCCTCGGTTGGACCGTGATCGTCATCGTCGCGGACGACTTGCGTGACCCGCGAGACTTCGTGGCTCACGTGCGCAGCGCGATCCGACGAGCCCGGGGGCGGGATGCGTTGTGGGCGTGGGGTGGGGGGACGGTTTGTGGTGGACAGGACACCAACCCCCCACCCAAAAAAAGAAGGGGGGGGGGTGGGGGGGGTGTTCAAGACAAGG
>NZ_JCAIUK010000001.1:245476-482557 GCF_059445475.1 Isoptericola sp. Y581
GGGTGTGTTGGTGGGGTGGGGGGGTGCCTTTTTGGTTCCGAAATGTCCCCCCACCCCACGCCCACAACGATGGGTGGGGTCAGTGGCGGGTGCGGTACAGGCGCATGGTGATGGGGCCGAAGATGCCGGTGAGGACGACGGCGGCGACGAGCACCCAGACGATCTCGCCGCTGTCGGGCTGGCCGGCCATGAGGCCGCGCACGGCGGTGACGAGGTGGGATACGGGGTTGACGTCCACGAAGCGTTGCAGGGCCGCGGGCATCGTCGAGGGGTCCACGAAGATGTTGGACGCGAACGTCAGCGGCATCAGCACCATCATCGACACGCCCATCACCGCGTTCGGGGTGCGCAGCAGCAGGCCCAGGATCGTGAAGATCCAGCTCAGCGAGAACGCGAAGACGAGCAGCAGCAGCACGCCGAGGACCACGCCCACGAACCCGCCGTCGGGGCGGAACCCGATGATGAGGCCCAGCCCGATGGTCATGACCGACGCGATCGAGTAGCGCACGGTGTCGCCGAGCAGCGCCCCGACGATCGGCGCGGGCCGCCAGATCGGCAGCGACCGGAACCGGTCGAACACGCCCTTGGTGATGTCGGTGTTGAGCGTGTAGCCGGTGTACACGGTGACGATGACGATCGTCTGCACCAGGATGCCGGGCAGCAGGAACTGGATGTAGGCCGACGTCGACCCCGCCAGCGCTCCGCCGAAGAGGTACGTGAACATCAGCGTGAAGATCACGGGCGAGACGAGCACGTCGAAGAGCTGCTCGGGCACGTGCTTGATCTTCAGCAGCGCCCGCCACCCGAAGGTCAGCGTCATCGCGACGGCCGACGGCCGGGCGGGCCGCTCCGTGAGCGCCACTGCCTCGCGCAGCGTGGTGGTCGTGATCTCGGCGGGGTCCGTGGACGTGGTCATCGGGACACCTCCTGGGCGTCGGCGGGCTCGGCCTCGGCGTCTTCCTCGGCCGGCAGCGGCTGTCCCGTGATGGTCAGGAACACCTCGTCGAGGCTCGGCTGGCCGAGCGTGAACTCCGGCACGGCGATGCCCGCCTCGCCGAGCGCCGGGAGGAGCCGCGCCACGGCGTCAGCGCCGTCGTCGGGCACGCGGGCCGACAGGGCGTAGGGGTCGGTGGGCAGCGTCGGCCCGGAGCCGAGCACCTTCTCGACGACGCTCGCGGCGGCCGCCCGCTGGGACGCGTCGGCGAGGCGCATGGTCACGGCGCCCTGGCCCACCGACCGCTTGAGCTCGGTGGACGTGCCCTCGGCGATGACCTTGCCGTGGTCGATGACGGCGATCCGGTCGGCGAGCTGGTCGGCCTCCTCGAGGTACTGGGTGGTGAGGAGCACGGTGGCGCCGTCGGCGACGAGGACGCGCACGATGTCCCACACCTGGTTGCGGCTGCGCGGGTCCAGGCCCGTGGTGGGCTCGTCGAGGAAGAGCACGCGCGGCGCGAGGACGAGGGACGCGGCCAGGTCGATCCGGCGGTGCATGCCGCCGGAGTACGTCTTGACCTGTCGCGGGCCGGCGTCGGAGAGGCCGAACGCCTCGAGCAGACCCT
Source organism: Isoptericola sp. Y581 (assembly GCF_059445475.1). Classification (NCBI taxonomy): domain Bacteria; kingdom Bacillati; phylum Actinomycetota; class Actinomycetes; order Micrococcales; family Promicromonosporaceae; genus Isoptericola; species Isoptericola sp. Y581. The sequence goes on from NZ_JCAIUK010000001.1 coordinate 247,036, forward strand.
CGACCCGCCGCCGCGCCGCGGCACCCTTGAAGCCGTAGAGCCTGGCGAGCATGAGCAGGTTCTCGGTGCCGGTCAGGTCCTCGTCCACGGAGGCGTACTGGCCGGTGAGCCCGACGGCGCTGCGCACGGTGTCGGCGTCCCGCACGACGTCGTGGCCCAGCACGCGAGCGTCGCCCGCGTCCGGTCGCAGGAGCGTGGCGAGCATGCGGACGACCGTGGTCTTGCCGGCTCCGTTCGGTCCCAGCAGGCCGAAGACGCTACCGGCGGGGATGTGCAGGTCGATGCCGTCGACGGCCTTGGTGACCTGCTTGCGCGTGGTGAAGTGTTTGACGAGACCGCGGGCGTCGACGGCGAGGTCGTCGCGGGCGGGCCCGCCGGCGGGGGTGTGGTTCGTGGGCGGGTCGGTCATAAGGTCTCCCGTGGGTGACGTGCGTCACGTACCACTTTAGGACGGCCCTCCGACGGAGGACTCATCGCTCATCGCTCATCGCTCATCGCCCTCGCGGCCCGTGGCATGGTGGCCGCCATGACCACGGAGCTCCTCGACACCGACCACCTCGCCGCGTGGGTCGCGACCCAGGCCGGGTTCGCCCGTGTGCCGGGCGTCCAGTACGCCGTCCTGGTGGAGGACGACTCGGTGGACGACTCGGTGGTGCTCGACGGCGCGTGGGGTGTCGCGGACGTGACCACCGGCGAGCCCTTGCGCACCGACCACGTGTTCCGGGTCGCGTCGCACTCCAAGACGTTCACGGCGACGGCGGTGGCGCGACTGGCGGAGTGGGGCGCGCTGCGCCTCGACGACCCCTTCGAGGCGCACCTGCCGGAACTTGCGGGCTCCGCCGTCGGCCGCGTGACCCTCCGCGAGGCGCTCGGCCACACCGGCGGGGTGCGCCGCGACGGCCGGGACGCCGACTTCCTGCAGCTCGGCGCGCCGTTCCCCGACCGGGAGACGCTGATCGCGTCCGTCCGCGCGGACGGCGAGGTCCTCGGGCGCGGCGAGCGGTTCAAGTACTCGAACCTCGCCTACGGGCTGCTCGGGCTCGTGGTCGAGGCGGTCACGGGCGCGTCGTTCGCGGCGCACGTGCGCGCCGACCTCCTCGGACCGCTCGGGCTGGGCAGCACGTCGCCCGAGCTGGACGGCGACGCCCTCGCGGTCGTGGGTCACTCCGCGCGGGGCGTCTCCGATGACGGGCGCCTGCCCGTGGCATCCGCGACGACCGGCGCGCTCGCCCCCGCGACGGGCTTCTGCTCGACGGCGGGCGACCTGGTGCGGTGGTTCGCCGCGCACCTCGACGGGTCCGACCTGCTGCGGCCGGAGACCCGGCGGCTGCTGCAGCGCGACGAGTCCGTGATCGACCGTCCGCACGACCGGCTGCGGCGCTACGGCCTGGGGTTCGAGACGCGCGAGATCGCCGGCCGGCGGGTGGTCGGGCACTCCGGGGGCTTCCCCGGGCAGCTCAGCCGCACCTGGGCCGATCCCGCCGGACGGGTCGTCGTCTCGGTGCTGACGAACGCCGTGGACGGCCCGGCGGACGCCGTCGCGACGGGCCTGTTCGCCCTGGTGGTGGCGGCCATCGACGCCCGCGACACCGGTCCCGACGCCGGTCCGGACCCTGCCGAGCTCGACCGCTGGACGGGTCGCTTCGCCAACCTCTGGGGCCTGACGGACGTCGTGCGCCTGGGCGGGCGGCTGTGGCTGATCGATCCGGCGCAGGCCGACCCGTTCGCCGGGGCGGAGCCGGTGACGATCGACGGCGAGGTGCTGCGCCCGGAGCTGCACGACGGCTTCGGGCCGGTGGGGGAGCCGGTGGAGGTGCTGCGGGAGGGCGACGGCAGCGTCGCGGCGATCGTCGTCGGCGGGCAGACGTCGTGGCGTGCCGAGGACTACGAGCGCGAGCGGCAGGCGCAGCTCGCCCGCCGTGCCGGGTTGTGAGCGTGCGTCTGGCCCTGTTCCGGGGGCGAAACAGGCCCAGACGCACTCACAACACTCAGGGCTCAGGGAACGTGGGCGTGATGGGCTCGAGCCGGGGGGGAGGGGCGGGGCGCGGCTCGTCGAACGTCTCGACCTCGACCGTCTCGGGCGCGAGCAGGCGGACGACGGCGTCGTCGAGGTTGGCGCGGATCGCGGCGACGAGGCCGTCGGCGTCCCGGGCCTCGAGGCGCTCGACCAGGTCGACGTGCGACTCGGCGGCGTCCTTGCGCACGGCGTAGTCCTCGCTGAGGGTGAAGGTCGCGATGCGGACCTCCACGATGAGCGTCGTCATCCAGCGCAGCAGCCACGGGTTCCCGGCGGCGGCGACGAGGGTCCAGTGCACGTTGAGGTCGGTGTCGCCCACGCGCCGGGCGTCCTCGTCGCGCTCCGCGCCGACGAGGGCGTCGTGCGCGGCACGGACGGCCGCGACCTGCGCCGCGGTCGCGTGCTCGACGGCGAGGCGGGCGGCGGACGTCTCGACGACGGTGCGCGCCTCGTACAGGGCGCGGACCCGGTCCGCCCCGACCCGCTTCACGCTGAGCCCCCGGCCGGGGGTCGACCGCAGGAGCCCCTCCTGGACGAGGCGTTGCGCGGCCTCCCGGAACGGGCCTCGGCTGACGCCGAGCTGGCTCGACATCTCGACCTCGCGGATCGACGACCCCACCGGCAGCGCGCCCGAGTAGACGGCGTTGCGCAGCTCGACAGTGATGAGGTCGACCGTCGACGGTCGTGTCACCGGCGACAGGTGGGGTGCGCTGCCGACGGGGACCCGTGACGACGCGGTCATCTGCTCTCCTTCCGCGAGGCCCGGGGCGTGGTGTCCCGAGCCGGCACATCATCTCGCGATCCGGCCACGAACCAGATCGTGACCAGACTGTGACGCAGTCCTGTCGAGGCTCTGACACGCCCGTGACACGACCGGCCGATCGCGGCCGCACTTCGCTGACCTGCGGCGTTGCGCGATCGGAGGGTGTACTCCGGCCGCACGGAGCGATTGTAGACAATCCGACAGCCGGACACGTAGATTGTCGCACCAGCAACATCGGCGCTACCGTGTCCGATCGTCCACGTACCCCAGGCCCTGACGACGGATCCGGCGACGGATCCCGACGTCGGACCACGGAAGGGAGACATCGTGCCGTCCACCAGGACCACGAAGCGTCGCCGAGCGTTCCTTGCCGCCGGCTCCGTTCTCACCATGACCGCACTGGCCGCCTGCTCGAGCGTCGACGAAGGCGGCTCGGGCGACGGCGAAGGCTCGACCCTGCAGAAGATCCAGGACGCCGGGACGGTCAACGTCGCATTCAACGGCGAGCAGCCCTACAGCTACGAGGAAGACGGCGAGCTCACCGGCGCGACCATCGCCCTCGACAAGGAGATCTTCGGGGCGCTCGGTGTCGACGACGTCCAAGGCATCCAGACCGAGTGGAACTCACTCATCCCCGGGCTCAACGCCGACCGCTACGACACGGTCTCTGCGGGCATGTCGATCCTGCCGGAGCGCTGCGAGCAGGCGGCCTTCGCCGAGCCGACGATCATGTACACGACGGCGTTCCTCGTGCCCGAGGGCAACCCCGACAACCTGACCGACTGGCAGTCGGTGGAGGACTCCGGCCTCACCCTCGCCGTCACCAGCGGCGCGATCGAGGACGGCTACGCCAAGGACACGGGCGTCAAGACGATCACGGTCGGCGACTCGACCGACGGCCTGAACGCCGTCGTGACGGGCCGTGCCGACGCGTTCGCGCTCACCGGGATCTCGATCCGTGCGCTTGCCGAGAGCACCGACGAGCCCGTCGAGGCTACCGACGCGTTCGTCGCCACGATCGACGGCGTGCCGCAGATCGGCGCCGGCTCCGAGGTCTTCCGCAAGGGCGACACCGAGCTGCTCGACGCCTACAACGAGGAGCTCGCCAAGATCACGGGCGACAAGGAGAAGTGGCTCGAGATCATGGAGCCGTTCGGCTTCACGGAGGCGGAGTTCCCGCCGGAGGGCCTGACTACCGAGATGCTCTGCGAGGGCGACCTGAAGGCCATCCAGGACGAGCTGGGGCTGGATTCCTGACCGCATGTCGGATGACATCCAGACACTGATCGATCGTCTTCCCAACCTCGGCAGCGCCGTCGTCGTCACCCTCGAGATGACGCTCGGCGGCGCCGTCCTCGCGATGACCGTCGCGCTCGTCCTGGGCTTCGGGTCGCGCACCCGGTCGCTCTGGGTGCGCGGGCCGTCCCGAGTCGTGATCGAGTTCTTCCGGGGCACGTCGTTGGTGGTCCAGATCTTCTGGATCTTCTACGTCCTGCCGCAGTTCGGCTTCAAGATGGAGGCGCTCGCGGTCGCCATCGTCGCCCTCGGCCTCAACTACGGGGCCTACGGCGCCGAGGTGGTGCGAGGCTCCATCGCGTCCGTCCCGTCCGGGCAGTGGGAGGCCGCGACGGCCCTCAACCTGGGCTGGTTCCACAAGGTGCGTCGTGTGGTCTTCCCACAGGCTTGGGCGTTGATGATCCCCCAGCTGGCGAACCTGCTGATCCAGCTGCTCAAGGGCTCGGCGCTGGCCTACTACATCACTCTGCACGACGTGTACTGGTGGACCGACGAGCTCCAGCGCAGCACGCGGGACACGTTCTTCAGCTTCGGCTGCGGTCTCATCATCTACTTCGTGATCGCCTACGTCCTCACCTGGGGAATGAACTGGCTCGAGGAGCAGGCCAAGCGTCGCCTCGGCCGCGGCACCCGGCCGCGGCTGCGTGACGTGTTCGGCCTGAAGCCGGGCGTCCCGACCGAGATCGTCCGCGTGAAGGGAGGCGTGGCATGAACGAGGACAGCCTCTGGAACTGGGAGACGGCCTGGGAGGTCCTGCCCGAGCTCCTTCGCGGACTGGTCGTCACCATCGAGGCGACGGTCGTGGGCATGGTGATCGCCTCGATCCTGGGGCTCTTCATCGCCCTGGCGATGCGGGCGCCGACCCGGTGGATCCGTGGACCGCTGCGGTTCGTCGTCGACTTCATCCGCATGACGCCACTGCTGGTGCAGCTCGTGTTCGTATGGCTGCTGCTGGTCGACATCCCGCCGCTCGTCATCGGGTTCGGTGTGCTCGGCGTGCACTACGCCACCTATATGTCCGAGGTGTACCGCGCCGGCATCGAGGCGGTGCCGGCGGGTCAGTGGGAGGCAGCCACGGCGCTCAACCTTCCGAAGTCGCGGACCTGGTTCGCGATCATCCTGCCGCAGGCGATCCGCAAGACCCTGCCGGGCCTGGGGAACTATGCGGTCTCCATGTTCAAGGAGACCCCGTTCCTCTTCGCGATCACCGTGGTCGAGATGTACCAGGCCGCGCAGAACTTCGGCGCCAACACGTTCTCCTACGTCGAGCCGCTGACGATGGTGGGCCTGCTCTTCCTTATCGTGAGCTACCCGACGTCGCTGCTCGTGCGACGGATGGAGATCCGCTTTGCCTGACCCGAAAACCTCCGCTGGGAGCCAGACCATGACTACCGCCCCGGGCGACGCGCCCGCCATCGAGTTCAAGGACGTCGTCAAGCGCTTCGGCGACAACGTCGTGCTCGACAAGCTGAACTTCAGCGTCGCGCAGGGCGACCGCGTGACGCTCATCGGCCCGTCGGGGTCCGGCAAGACGACGATCCTGCGCCTCCTCATGACCCTCGAGGAGGCGAACGGGGGGCTCATCCTCATCGACGGGGACCCATACACGCACGAGTACCGCGGTGACAAGTGGGTCGAGATCCCCGAGAAGCGCCGCCGGGTGGTGCGCAAGCGCGTGGGGATGGTGTTCCAGCAGTTCAACCTGTTCCCGAACATGACGGTGCTGGAGAACATCACCGAGGCGCCGATCCACGTGCTGGGCAAGTCGAAGAAGGACGCCATCGAGCGCGCCGAGCAGCTCCTCGAGCAGGTCGGCATGTCCGAGAAACGGGACTTCAACACGAACCAGCTGTCCGGGGGTCAGCAGCAGCGCGTCGCGATCGCCCGTGCGCTCGCGATGGACCCGGAGATCCTGCTGCTCGACGAGGTCACCTCGGCCCTCGACCCGGAGATCGTCGCCGACGTGCTCGGCGTGCTCCGCGAGATCGCCCAGAACACGGACATCACGATGCTGCTGGTCACGCACGAGATGCAGTTCGCCCGCGAGGTATCCAACCGGGTGCTGATGTTCGACCACGGCAAGATCGTCGAGGAGGCGGACCCCGAGACGATGTTCACCAACCCGAAGCACGAGCGCACGCAGGAGTTCCTCAAGGCCGTCCTCGGCTGAGCTCCCTCCGCGCCCGTGCCGCCGAACAGGCGGTTGCTGTCGCTATGGCGCGTCCTCGGACGGCATAGCGACAGCAACCGCCTGTTCGGCGTTTGAGGGGTGGTTTCAGGAGGTCGGCGCGGGGGCCTGCTCGGCGCTCCCGTTGCTCGAGCCCGACCCGGTGTCCGTGCCCGACCCGGTGTCCGTGCCGGATCCTGTGTCCGAGCCGGTGCCGCCGGTGTCTTCACCGGATCTCCCGGAGCCGTCCGAGCCGCCGGTCGTGTCGTCTTCGGTGTCGTCGTCCGTCGAGCCGCCGGTGTCGCCGTTGTCTCCGGTGCTGCCGTCCGTGCCGCCGGTGTCCCCGCCCGTCGACGTGTCGCCTGACCCGTCGGTGCCCTCCGTGGGCGTGGACCCGTCGGTCGGCTGGTCGGTGGGGTCGTCGGTCGGGTCGGTCGAGGAGCCGTCCCCGGTGCCGCGGCCGGAGTCGTCGTCCGGCACGTTCGCCGGGTCGTCCGTCGGGCTGGTCGGCACGGTGGTCGAGTCGTCGGGCGTGTCCGTGGTGCCCCGGCTGATGCTGGTGCCGGAGCCCTCCTGCCCGCGCACCGCGTCGGAGAGCGGCTTGCCGATCACGAGCTCGACGACCAGCACCACGCCCATGACCACGACGAACAGCGCGAGGGCCGATACCGTCAGGACCTTCGCCCTGCCGTGCCGCTCCACGAGGCGCAGCCAGGCGTTGGTGGGCTGCTCGTCGCCGGTAGCCACACCCTCTGCCAGAAGGTTCTCGGCCAGAGCGTCCTCGGCAGGAAGCACCTCGGTGGGGGACACCTCGCCGGGAAGGGCGCCGAGGGGCGCCGTCGTCGTGACCGGGTCCTCCCGCAGCGCGCTGACGGAGCGGCGCTCGACGGTGGGCTCGGCGGTGGGCTCGACGCGGGCAAGGGGCGTCGTCGCGTCTTCGCCTGCCTGTCCCTGGCCGCCGTCGAGCGGGATCGTGATGGTCGAGCGCGAGCGCGCCCCCGCCGGTACGACGCCGCGCGCCACGATCTGGTTGACGACGGGCTTCAGCTGCTCCTGCGTCTTCTCGATCGAGCGCGTGTAGAGGAAGTTGCCGATCACCGTGACGGCGCTCGCCAGGCCGGCCCCGATGATGGTCCCGGCGGCGCCGAAGAACGACAGGAGGACGGTGGCGCTCACCGCCGCGAGGCCGCTCGCCAGGACCTGCGTGAGCGAGAGCCGAGCCTTGACGGGCTCGTCCCTGGGGGCAGGGGAGGTGTCGGTGCTCTGGCCGGCGGGGTCCGGCGTGCGGGAGGGGGAGGGAGAGGTCACGGGCGTCGCGTCCAGGTCGGGGGTCGTCGGTCCGACGCCCGCTGACCGCCGGCACACGAGCCGCGCGCCGCGGGCTCGGCGTCGGCCGCGGGCGTCCCTCACAGCCTAGGACGGCGGTGTGCGCGCCGCATCGTGCCCCGGTGAGCCCGGCCGAGAGGAAGCGGGGAGATCCTGTGACGCCCCACATGACATCGCTGTGGGCACGAGATCGGGGACTATCCGTGACCGAATAGTCCCCGATTTCGTGCCCACAGCGTTCGGGTGCGACAGGCTCAACCCGCGAGCGAGGCGGCCTCCGCGGCGGCGAGCAGGATGCAGGTGGCGACGCCGTCCATGGCGACGCGCACCTCGTCCAGCGGCGGCATCGTGGGCGCCAACCGGATGTTGCGGTCCAGCGGGTCGCGGCGGTACGGGAAGGTGGCCCCGGCCGGCGTCAGCGCGATGCCCGCCTCCTTGGCGAGCTGCACCACGCGCGACGCCGTCCCCGGCTCGACGTCGACCGACACGAAGTAGCCGCCCTGAGGCTCCGTCCAGGTCGCGATCCCGAGGTCGCCGAGGCGCTCGGCCAGGGTCGTCGTGACGGCGGCGAACTTGGGCGCGAGGATCTCGCGGTGCTTGCGCATGTGGGCGCGGACGCCCTCGGCGTCGCCGAAGAAGATGGCGTGGCGCAGGTGGTTGACCTTGTCCGGGCCGATGGACCGGATGCCGAGGTGCTTCGTGAACCAGGCGACGTTGGTGGGCGACGCCGCGAAGAACGCGATCCCGGACCCGGCGAAGGTGATCTTGGACGTCGACGCGTACATCAGCACCCGGTCGGGGTGGCCGGCCTCGGCGGCGAGCTCGATCGCGTTCGCCGACTTCGTCTCGTGCTCCGTGAGGTGGTGCACGGCGTAGGCGTTGTCCCAGATGATGCGGAAGTCGGGGGCCGCGGCGGGCATCGACACCAGGCGGCGGGCCACGGCCTCGGAGACCACGGAGCCGTCCGGGTTGCCGTAGGTCGGGACCACCCACAGGCCCTTGATACTCGGGTCGTCGGCGACGAGCGCGGCGACGGCCTCGGCGTCCGGGCCGTCGGGGGTCATCGGCACCGTGACCATGCGGATGCCCAGCTCCTCGCAGATCGCGAAGTGCCGGTCGTAGCCGGGCACGGGGCACAGGAACGTGATCTGCTCCTCGCGCGACCACGGGCGCTCGGACCCGGGCACGCCGAACAGCAGGGCCTGCACCACCGTGTCGTACATGAGGGTGAGGGACGCGTTCCCCTGGGCGAGCAGCTGGTCCACCGGTACCCCGAGCAGCTCGGCGAAGATGCGTCGCAGCTGCGGCAGGCCCGCGAGCCCGCCGTAGTTGCGGGCGTCGGCGCCGGTGTCGTCGGTGTGCACGCCCTCGCCCGGCAGGGCCAGCAGCGGCTCGGCGAGGTCGAGCTGCTCGGCCGACGGCTTGCCGCGGGTGAGGTCGAGCTTCAGGCTGCGCGCCTGCAGGTCCGCATACTCGCGGCGTAGGTCGCCAAGGCGGCCGGTGAGGTCCTGTGCAGGGGCTGGCTCGGTGCTCACGTCGGCGACTCTACCGGCCCGGGCGGGTGAGCCGCCGGGACAGGCGGGCCAGTGAGACCTGCATGAACCTGCGGAGGAACAGCCCGACCAGGGGGTCCGTGAGGACGCGGGGGAGCGGCCCGGCGAGGTACGCCTCCTCCCACCACACGACGCGGCACCGCCCGGCGTCTAGGGGCACGACGTCGAACCCGGCGTCGCCCCGAAGCACGGGCCCGAGCTTGTGCAGCCGGGTGCGGCCCACGCGCGCCGCCGTGGTGGACGGGCGCTCGAGCAGCTCGACGGCCATGTGGTCCACGACCACCAGGCGGCCCAGGGCGCTGCGGGGATCGCGGCGGGCGCCCGGGCCGCTGGCCATCGCGTAGCGGGAGCCGACCTCGGGCCCGGGCCCCGCCGGGCCCTCGAGGCGGGTCGCGACGATCCAGCGGGGGTGGGTGCGCAGGTCCGCCACCCAGGCGAACGCGACGGAGGCCTCCGCGGGCACGATCCGCGCCACCTCGACGCGACGGGCGGGACGTTCCGCCGTCATCGCCGGGCCCGCACGAGCGTCACTGCTCCTCCTTGGGGCCCTTGCGGCGCGGCAGCCACCGGCTCGGCGTCCGCCGTCCGCCGCCCGCGTCGAGCGCCCGACGGCGGGGCGGCCCGCCCTCGAGCGATCCCTCCACGACGCGCGGGAAGCGATCCGGCGGCGGCCCGAACGCACGGCGCGACTGCGCCACCACGCCGTGCCCGAGCGCGCGTCCGCCCGTGACGCCCACGACGATCCCGACGCCGAACGGCAGCAGCCGCCCCAGCGCCAACGACCCCTGCTTGGCGACCTGCCGCTTGAGGAACTGGCGGGTGAGCATCTTGTTGACCCGCTTGAGCGTGGTCTGTGGCATCGACGTCAGGAGCACCTTGCCCCACGCCACGGTCGAGCCGCCGATCGCGTTCTCCACGTCACGCGCGCCGCGGTCGCCCAGCACGGTCGCGAGCAGCAGCGCCCGGCGGCGCGGCACGTCGTCGATCTCGACGCCGTGCACGTCGGCCACGGCCAGGGCGAAGGCCGAGGAGGAGGCGAAGAACGTCGCGACGTCGCCCGTGGTGAGGGCGGTGGCAGCCGCCGTGCCCACCGCCGGCGCGGTCGCGGCGGCGCCCACCGCGCCGCCGGCCGTCGTGAGCAGGGTCAGGTACTCCTTCTCCAGCAGCCGGACGATGTGCGCAGGGTCGGCCTCGGGGTTGCGCGCCCGCAGCCGGTCCACGTGCTTGTGGATCGCCGCCGACGGGATGGTGACCGCCTTGTCGAGGAGCGAGTCGAGCATCGGCGTCGGTCGGTACTTCGCCCACTCCTCGCGCCGCGACACGGCGTCGCCGGTGGCGCCCGCTTCCGCGCCGTCCGGCTGCACGACCTCGCCGCCCGGCGTGGTCTCGTCGGTCGGGTCCACGTCGCGCGGCATCATGAGGCCTCCGCCTCCGCCTCGTCCTCGGCCTCCGGCTGCTCGAACACCGCGGGCGGCACGAGCGCGCCGGCCTTGAGCGTGCGGCCCACGGTGCAGACGCGGTCGATGGAGCGCTGCGCCAGCAGGAGCGTCTTGTTGCGGGTCTGCTCGTCGAGCCCCGACAGGTCGATCTCGAAGCGCTCCGTGAGCACCGGGTAGCGGTCCTCGTCCAGGTCCTTGGGGTCCTCCACCCGGACGACGACCTTGTAGTCGTCGCCCAGCACGCGGGAGAACTTCACGTCGCTGCTCATCCCGGCGCACGCGGCGAGCGCCACCTTCAGCAGCTCGCCGGGGGTGAAGACCGCGCCGGCCTCGACCGGGCCGACCTCGACGGTCGCGCCGCGCGCGGAGAAGCCGCGATACGTGCGCGTGCCGGTGCGCTCCACCCACAGCGGGTCGGTGGGCGACGGCGTCACGGCGGGCGCCGGGTCGCTCGAGCTGTCGGTCGTGGGGCTCTGGTCCGTCATGAGTCGATCCTCGCACTCCTGCGCCGAGCTCTCCCGGTGTCACGCCGCGACGCCCTGTCCGGTCGAGCAGGTGTCAGGCGGCCACGGGCCGCACCCAGGAGAGGAGATCGTCATGAAGGTCGTCGTCGTCGGTGGGACCGGCCTCATCGGCAGCCAGGTCATCGCGGACCTGAAGGGTGCCGGCCACGAGGCCGTCACGGCCGCGCCCAGCACGGGCGTGGACACCCTCACGGGCCAGGGCGTGGACGAGGCGCTCGCGGGCGCCGACGTCGTGGTGGACGTGTCGAACTCGCCGTCCTTCGCGGACGACGACGTGCTGCGCTTCTTCACGACGTCGACCCGCACGCTGCTCGACGCCGAGAAGCGGGCGGGGGTGCGGCACCACGTCGCGCTCTCGATCGTCGGCACCGACCGCAACCCGGACTCCGGGTACCTGCGGGCAAAGGCGGCGCAGGAGGAGCTGATCCGCGCCGCGGGCACCAGCTGGTCGGTGGTGCGGGCCACGCAGTTCTTCGAGTTCGGGCCGCGGATCGCCGACGGCGCGACGACGAACGGCGTGGTGCGCATCCCGCCGGTCGCGTTCCAGCCGATCGCGTCGGCGGACGTGGCGCGGGCCGTCGCGGAGCTCGCCGCGGCCGAGCCCACGAACGGCGTCGTCGAGGTCGCGGGCCCGGAACGGGTGCGGTTCGACGGGTTCATCCGGGCCGCGCTCGCCGCCGCCGGCGACGACCGCGAGGTGGTGGCCGATCCGGCCGCCCCCTACTTCGGGGCCGTGCTCGCCGAGGACTCGATCGTGCCGCAGGGCGACTCGCGGCACGGCACGGTGACGTACTCCGAGTTCGTCGCCGCCCGACGGGCCGCGTGACCGCTCTCGCACGACCCGCGGCGTAGCGTGACCGCATGACCACGCGCCCGCCCGCGCGGGAGCGCCCCGGCGCCCTCGACGAGACCGAGGATTCCGGGGCGCTCGACGCGTTCCTCGCCGTCCGCCCGCAGCTGTTCGGCATCGCGTACCGCATGCTGGGCGGCGTCGCGGAGGCGGAGGACGTGGTGCAGGACGCCTGGATCCGCTGGCAGGGCGCCGACCACGACGCCGTGCAGAACCCCGCCGCGTTCCTCACCACCGTGACGACCCGGCTCGCCATCAACGCCGCGACCTCCGCGCGCGCTCGGCGCGAGACCTACGTGGGCCCCTGGCTGCCCGAGCCGGTCGACACCTCCGAGGACCCGGCGCTGGGCGCCGAGCGGGCCGAGGCGCTGGAGACGGCGACATTGCTGCTGATGGAGCGACTCACGCCGGTCGAGCGCGCCGTCTACGTGCTGCGCGAGGCGTTCGGGTACCCGCACCGGCGCGTCGCGGAGATCCTCGACCTCAGCGAGGCGAACGCGCGGCAGCTCGCCCGCCGGGCCCGCGACCGGTTCGGCCGCCGGGAGGCCGTGCCCGTGGAAGCGGGAGAGCACCGGCGCCTGCTCGACGAGTTCGTCGCCGCCGCGCACGAGGGCGACCTGGCCCGGTTCGAGCGCTACCTCGCCGACGACGTCGTCGCCCACCCCGACGGCGGCGGGCGCGTGCACGCGTCGCGCACCGAGCTCGCGGGGCCGGCCCGGGTGTCGCTGTTCTTCGACAACGTGTGGCGCAAGTACTGGAACGTCGGCGAGGTGCGCGCCGTCGAAGCCAACGGCCTGCCCGCGATCGTCGTCGACGTCGACGCCTCGCCCTTCGCGCTCGTCTCCCTCGACGTCGTGGACGGCCTGGTGGAGCACCTGTACGTGCAGGTCAACCCCGACAAGCTCGCCGGGTACGCCGCCGCGGGCTGAGCCCGGTCGTGTTCAGCCCGGTCGTGCTCAGGCCGTGCGGAGCGGCCTGTCGGCCTTCGCCGCGTCGTGCTCGGCGGGGACCGGCGGTACCGCGGCCGCGAACGCGGCCCGGGGCGTCTGCACCGCGGCCAGCGACACGACGTCGCGCCCGAACGCCGCGGCCGTGAGCCACACCGCCGCCACCCGGACCTTGCGCTCCCACGTGGGGATCGCGAGGACGTGGTAGCCGCGGTGCATCAGCCACGCGAGACGCCCGCGCACCACCAGCCGGCGGTACTGGAAGACGCCGGAGCCGAGGCCGAGGGTGGCGACCACCCCGAGGCTCCCGTGCACGTACGGGCGGGTCGGCCGCCCGCGGCGGGCCGCGACGAGGTTGCTGGCCAGGCGCCGGCCCTGCCGCACGGCGTGCTGCGCGTTGGGGACGGCGAGCGCGCCCGGGCGCGGGACGGCGAGGTCGGGCACCGCGGCGCCGTCGCCCGCGGCCCACGCGTCGTCGACCGGCGCGTCGTCGGTCCCGACCCGCAGGTCGGGCCGCACGACGACGTACCCGCGCGCGTCGACCGGCAGGTCGGTGTGGGTCGCGACGACGGGGTTCGCCGCGTTGCCCGCCGTCCAGACCAGCAGGCCCGAGGCGAAGGACTCGCCCGTCGAGAGGGTCACGACGCCGCCTTCCGCCGAGGCCAGCCCTGTGCCGAGGTGGACGTGCGCCCCCCGCCGCTCGAGCTGTTCCCCCACCCAGCGGCCCGGGCGGTCCGAGACCTCCGGCAGGATGCGGTCGTTCCGCTCCACCAGGTGGAACCGGAGCTCGGAGGTATCGACCTCGGGGTACCTGCGCAGCAGGTCGTGGGCGAAAGACAGGAGCTCGGCGAACCCCTCGACGCCGGAGAAGCCGCTGCCCACGAACGTCACCGTGAGCAGCCGCTGTCGCTCCGGGCCGCGCGGCAGGCTCGCCGCCTCGTCGAACGAGGTGAGCAGCCGGTCGCGGATCGCGACGGCCTCCTCCACGTGCTTCATGCCGATCGCGTGCTCGGCGACGCCCGGGACCGGGAAGACACGGGTCACCGCGCCCGCCGTGACCACCACCGTGTCGTAGGCCAGCCGGTAGGGCTCGCCGGAGCGGGGGCGCACGACGACGGCGCGGGCCGCGTGGTCGATGCGCTCCACCGTCCCGTCGACGAGCCGCGTGCGGCGCAGGTGCCGCCGGTGCGACACCGCCGCGTGCCGGGCCTCGATCGACCCGGCGACGACCTCGGGCAGGAACGGCTGGTATGTCATGTACGGGCGCGGGTCGACGAGGACGAGCTCGGCGTCGCCCCGGCGCAGCTCGCGCCGGAGGCCCTTCTCGAGCTCCCGGGCCGCCGTGAACCCGGCGTAGCCACCACCGACGACGACGATGCGCTGCATGGTCTCCTCCTCCGCCGCGCCCTGTGGGCGCTCTCACCATGTCGACCGCACGGTGGGGTCGCGACGTGACACCCGATCGGTGTGACGTCGGAGACGTCGGGACGGCAGTTCGGGTTCAGGTCGGCAGTTCGAACTGCCGACCTGAACCCGAACTGCCGCCCCGAACCGCGACTTCCTCGCCGAGTACGCGGAGTGTTCGCTCAAGCTCGACTCGTCGCGCCGACCGGGAGAGCAGCCGGCTCACACGCGGGTCGACGGGGACGACGTCGAGAGAAGCCCGGGTGTCGGCGACGTGGAGCTGGTCGAAGGTGCCCAGCTGGATGCGGACCTGCTCCACGCGCACCGACGTCGCTGGCGACCGGTCGACCTGCCACCGAGGCACGTCGTCGCCCCGGAACCAGATCTCGGCCAGGTCGGGAAGAACAGCGAGAACGGCGTATTCGCTGCTCGTCGCGGAGATGCGTCGGGTGCCCACGCCCAGGCGACGAGCCTCGGAGAAAAGCTCCGGCGTGGTCAGGACGAGCACGACCTCCGCGAACGGGCGGGCACGAGCGACCGTCGACAGCTGGCGCCGCATCCGGCGCCCGTACCAGGCGAAGATCAGGACGGCGATCGCCAGGCCGATTACCAGCCCGCCGATGAACGGGCCATCGCTTCCATCGACGAGCATCGGCAGACGGACGAGCGCGCCGGCGGCGACGAGCACCGAACCCGCCAGAGCAGCTTTGCTTGCACGGCTGCGGCGCGGGCGAGGTGGTGCCTGGCCGTCTCGGCCGGAGGCGTCCGGGGCTGTGCTCATGAGCTGCCTCTCTCTCGTTGTCGCGACGGATCCTGCCACGGTCCCGACACATCGTCAGGGCGTCGGCCATCGACTGGCGGACGAACCTAGACTGGCCGGCATGGCCGCGATCCCCACGCCTTATGAAGACCTCCTGCGCGACGTGCTGGAGCACGGCACGCACAAGGACGACCGCACGGGGACGGGCACGCGCAGCGTGTTCGGCCGGCAGCTCCGGTACGACCTGAGCCAGGGTTTCCCGCTGATCACCACCAAGCGGGTGCACCTGAAGTCGATCGCGTACGAGCTGCTCTGGTTCCTGCGTGGCGAGTCGAACGTGCGCTGGCTGCAGGAGCGCGGCGTGTCGATCTGGGACGAGTGGGCGTCGCCGGAGGGCGAGCTGGGCCCGGTCTACGGCGTGCAGTGGCGGTCGTGGCCGACGCCGGGGGGACAGCACGTGGACCAGATCGCGAGCGTCATCGACCAGATCAAGGTCGACCCCGACTCGCGGCGCCTCATCGTGAGCGCGTGGAACGTGGCCGAGCTCGCGGACATGGCGCTGCCGCCGTGCCACCTGCTGTTCCAGTTCTACGTGGCCGACGGGAAGCTGAGCTGCCAGCTCTACCAGCGCTCGGCCGACCTGTTCCTCGGCGTGCCGTTCAACATCGCGTCGTACGCGCTGCTCACGCACATGGTCGCCGCGCAGACCGGCCTCGAGGTGGGGGAGTTCGTCTGGACGGGCGGCGACTGCCACGTCTACGACAACCACGTGGAGCAGGTGCGCACCCAGCTCGCGCGCGACCCGTACCCCTACCCGAGGCTGACGCTCGCGCCGCGGGACTCGATCTTCGACTACGCCTACGAGGACATCGAGGTGCTGGGCTACCAGCACCACCCGGGCATCAAGGCCCCGGTCGCGGTGTGATCGGGCTGATCTGGGCCCAGGCGCGCGACGCCGCGGGCCGGCCCGTCATCGGCGCGTCCGGAACCATCCCGTGGCGAGTGCCCGAGGACTTCGCGCACTTCAAGGCCACCACCGCCGGGCATCCCGTCGTCATGGGGCGCCGCACGTGGGAGTCGTTGCCGCGCCGCCCGCTGCCCGGCCGGACGAACGTCGTCGTGACCCGGCAGCAGGGCTGGGCGGACGACGGCGCCGTCGCGGCCGGCTCCCTGGACGAGGCACTGGCCGTGGCGGCCGCCGCCCCGGGCGGCGACGAGACCTGGGTCATGGGCGGCGGCGAGCTCTACGCCGCCGCGCTGGCGCTCGCGGACCGGCTCGTCGTCACGCAGATCGACCTCGACGTCGAGGGCGACACGTTCGCCCCCGCCGTCGCCCCCGACGCGTGGGTACCTGCCGACGGGATCGTGGCGCTCGACGACGGCGCGGAGTGGGCGACCTCGTCCGGTCCTGGTGCCGTGAGCTACCGCATCCGCACCTACACCCGCGCAACCCCGAGGGAGCCCCGACCTCCCGCGAGGTAGTGCGAAACCTGTGTCCGTTCGTGATCAACCCCTTCTACTTCTGCGGCCGGGACGGCAAGGAGCCGCACGTGTCCGACCGGAACCCGCACCCCGTGGACGCGTCCACGCCCGTCTTCCGGCGCATCCACCTCGCGCACGTCACCGCGCGCGACGTGCACGCCGCAGCCGGGTTCCTGTACGGCCTGCCCGAGCAGCCGCTGACCGACGTCACCCTCGACGACGTCACCGTCTCGTTCGCCGCCGACCCCGTCGCCGGCTAGTCGGGCTGGTGGTTCCTCGCTGCGGGGCTGGTCTGCCTGCTCGGGAGCCCGCCCATGCCGAACATCAGCCAGCCGCCGTGCGGGGTAGCCAGAGGTAACGACGGGGTCGTGGAGGCTCACCGCGCCCTCGGCGGCCAGCAGGCCGACGGCCGGGCCCGCTCCTCGACCGCTGCGAGGTGGGCCGCGCGGACCGCGTCGACCAGGTCAACGGCTCAGGCCAGGTCGCGGACGGCGGCGTACTGCTCGCGGATCACCGGCTGCGGGTCGGCGTCGAGCGTGGTGGCGACGGTCGTGGACCACGCCGGGGCGTCCGCGCCGGCGTCGTCGGCCGCCGCGAGCACCCACGCCGCCTGGCGCGCGGCGCCGTCGGCCACGTACTCGCCGGGCTCGGGGATGGCGATCTCGAGCCCGAAGACCTGGGTGGCCACCTGCTGCACGGCAGGCGACTGCGCCGCGCCGCCGATGAGCATGACCCGCTCGATGGGCACGCCCCGCTCCCGCAGGGCGTCGAGGCCGTCCGCCAGCCCGCACAGCATGCCCTCGACGTACGCGCGGGCGAGGTGCTCGCGGGTGGACGTCGCCAGCCGGATGCCGTGCAGCGTGCCGGTCGCGTCGGGCCGGTTCGGGGTGCGCTCGCCCTCGAGGTAGGGCACCAGCACGAGGCCGTCCGCGCCGGGGGGCGCGGCGAGCGCCAGGTCGGCGAGCGCGTGCACGTCGACGTCGAGCACCGACCGGGCGGCGTCGAGCACGCGGGCGGCGTTGAGCGTGACGGCGAGCATCAGGGCGTTGCCGGTCGCGTCGGCGAAGCCGTTGATCGCGCCGGTGCCGTCGGCAGTGCGCGCCGGCGCCACGGCGGACACGACGCCCGACGTGCCGATGGAGATGGCGATGTCCCCGGGGCTCATGCCGAGGGCGAGGGCCGCGGCGGCGTTGTCGCCGGCGCCGGGGCCGAGCAGGGCGCCGTCCGGGACGTCCGTGCCGGCCACCGAGGCGTGCGCCACGCCGCCGGACTCCGCCGGGCCGAGCACGCGGGGCAGGAGCACGTCGTCGCGGCCGAGGGCCAGCCGCAGCAGGTCGGGGCGGTAGGCGCCCGCGCCTCCGTCTGCCTCGGCGTCGTAGTACCCGGTGCCGGACGCGTCGGAGCGGTCGGTGAAGAGCGCGTCGAGCTGCGGGCCGAGCGGCGACTCGCCCTCGGGCCCGTACCCGGCGATGCGCCAGGTCAGCCAGTCGTGCGGGAGCGCGACGGCGGCGACGCGCGCCGCGTTCTCGGGCTCGGCGTCGCGCAGCCAGCGCAGCTTGGTGATGGTGAGGGACGCGACGAGCACGGAGCCGACCGCGTCGGCCCAGGCCTGCGCGCCGGCGTCGCGGTCGCCGCGCCGTCCTGAGCCTGCGCCGTCCTGAGCCTGTCGAAGGGTCGAGGGGTCGCCCAGCTCGCTGATGAGGTCCTCGGCCGCAGGCGCGGAGCGGGTGTCGTTCCACAGGATCGCGTCGCGGATCACGCGGCCCTCGGCGTCGAGGGCGACGAGCCCGTGCTGCTGCCCGCCGACGGAGATCGCGGCGACGTCGGCGAGCCCGCCGGCCTCGGCCGACGCGGCGACGAACGCGTCCCACCAGTGCTGCGGGTCGATCGACGTGCCGTCGGGGTGCCTGGCGGTGCCGGAGCGCACCAGCCGCCCGGTCTCGGCGTCACGGACGACGATCTTGCAGGACTGCGTGGAGGTGTCCACGCCGGCGACGAGGGGCATCGTTGCTTCCTTCTCGGTACGGGGGCGTTGCAGGTTGAGCCTGTCGAAACCCGCGGGCGCGGTCTCGACAGGCTCAACCTGCGATCGGTGGTTCGGGTCAGCCGATGAGGTGCTTCAGCGCGAGCTGGTGCAGCCGCACCAGACCGTAGTCGCGCTCGGCGACCGCGTCGATGTCGACGTCCTCGTAGGCGGACCGGTCGGCGAGGAAGTCGTCGAACGACTCGCCCGCGGCCAGCGTCGTCTCGCCCAGCTCGAAGATGCCGGCGTGCTCGAAGGCCTTCTGCACCTCGGTGTCTTCGCGGTAGGCCTTGGCCTTCGCGGCGAGCATGTCGTACGTCTCCATGTTCGCCTTGGCCGACTCCCACACGCCGTCGAGGTACTCGGTGCGGCTCGGCTTGTAGTCGAAGTGGCGCGGGCCGTCATACGTCGGGCCGCCGTTCGGGAAGCCGTTCTCGAGCATGTCGACCGTGAAGAACGCGCTCAGCAGGTCGCCGTGGCCGAAGACCAGGTCCTGGTCGTACTTCGGGCCGTGCTGGCCGTTGAGGTCGATGTGGAACAGCTTGCCCGCGTACAGCGCCAGGGCGAGGCCGTGGGTGTAGTTGAGGCCGGCCATCTGCTCGTGGCCCGTCTCCGGGTTGAGGCCCACGATGTCGCCGTTGTCGAGCGTGTCGATGAGGGCGATCGCGTGGCCGATGCTCGGCAGGAAGATGTCGCCGCGGGGCTCGTTGGGCTTGGGCTCCAGTGCGATGCGCAGGTCGTAGCCCTTCTCCTTGATGTAGGAGGCGACGGTGTCGATGCCCTCGGCGTAGCGGGCGTGCGCGGCGTGCAGGTCCTTGGAGTTGTCGTACTCCGTGCCCTCGCGGCCGCCCCACATGACGAACGTCGAGGCACCCATCTCCGCGGCCAGGTCGGCGTTGCGCAGCACCTTGCGCAGGCCGTAGCGGCGCACCTCGCGGTTGTTCGAGGTGAACGCGCCGTCCTTGAAGATCGGGTGCGTGAAGGTGTTGGTGGTGACCATCTCGCAGACGAGACCGGACTCCTCGGAGGCCTTCTTCACCGAGTCGATGTGCTTCTGGCGCTCGGCGCCCTCGGCGCCGAACGGGAAGACGTCGTTGTCGTGGAACGTGAAGCCCCACGCGCCGAGGTCGGCCAGCTTGCGGATCGACTCCGCCGGGTCCAGGTCGGGGCGGGTGGCGGTGCCGAACGGGTCGGCAGCCGGCCAGCCGACGGTCCAGAGGCCGAACGAGTACTTGATGTCGCTCACGGGATTCTCCTCGTTGAGGTGGGTGCCGGGTCGGGGTGTCGAGCGGTGCCGGGACGGCGTGCGGTGAAGCGGCGTCGCGTCCGCACGGCGTTTTGTTGTATGGCTGAACTATTGCGTGTCGCTGGGCTAGAGTCAACACGTGCCAGCCACCTCGACGACGACGCCCGCTCCGGCGCGACCAGCGCCCGCCGGCAGTGCGGCTTCGCGCCAGCACACCCTCCGCGAGCGGAACCTGAGACTCGTCGCGGCCGCCGTCTTCGAGGCCGAGACACCACCGTCGCGCGCCGACGTCGCCGCCGCCACCGGCCTCACCCGCGCCACCGTGTCGACCCTCGTCGACCGCCTCGTCGCCGGTCGGCTGGTGGTCGAGCTGCCGCCGGTCGCCGCTCAGCGCGCCGGCCGGCCCGCCGTCCCGCTCGTGCCCGCCGGGAGGTCCGTCGTCGGCCTGGGGCTCGAAGTGAACGTCGACTACCTCGGGGTGCGCGCGCTCGACCTCGTGGGTGACGTCGTCGCCGAGCGCGTCGTGACCGGGTCGCTGCACGACTCCGACCCGCGCGAGGTGCTGCGGCGGCTCCGGGCGCTCGCGGCCGAGGCGATCGCCGAGGTGGAAGGCGCCGGCATGCGGGTGGCCGGGGCGCGGCTCGCGCTGCCCGGGCTCGTCGACGCCCGCGGGGCCCGGCTCGAGGTGGCGCCCAACCTGGGCTGGTCGTCGCTCGAGCCCGTGCCGGAGCTCGACCTGCGCGCCGGCGACGGGCGGGCGCTCGCCGTCGAGGTGGCGAACGAGGCGAAGCTCGCGGCGCTCGCCGAGCTCGCCGGGGACGTGCCGCCGTCGTTCTTGTACGTCTCCGGCGATGTCGGCGTGGGGGCGGGGATCGTCGTCGACCGGCAGCTCTTCCTGGGGGAGCGGGGGTGGAACGGCGAGATCGGGCACGTCGTCGTCGACCCGGCCGGGCCCCGCTGCTCCTGCGGCGCCACGGGCTGCCTCGAGCAGTACGCAGGCAAGGAGGTGCTGCTGCGCGGATCGGGTCTGCCGACGTCCGCCCCCGTGGACGCGGTGGTCGACCTGCTGCGCGCCGGCGACGCCGCCGCGCTCGACACCGTGCGGCGCGCGGGTCGGGCGCTCGGCGCCGCGCTCGCGACCTTCGTCAACCTCGTCGACGTCTCGACGATCGTGCTCGGCGGCGCGTACTCCGAGCTGTACGGCTGGGTCGGGCACGTCGTGGCCGACGTGGTGGAGGAGCGCGCGCTCGCCGCGCCCTTCGCGCCGGTCGACGTGCGCCCCGCCGCCGCCGGCCAGCACGCTGCGCTCACCGGCGGTGCGCGCGAAGTGCTGCGGTCGGTGGTGGCAGACCCAGCCGGCTGGGTCTGATTCCGGTCGTCGAGCTGTCGGACGCTAGGCTGTGGGCGTCGTCGAGCGGTCCGCAGGGGCGCTCGTACGAACGACCGTCTCGGCGGTCGAGCCTGCGTAGCTCAGTGGATAGAGCAACCGCCTCCTAAGCGGTAGGTCGCGCGTTCGAGTCGCGCCGCGGGCACCACCTGGCCGGACATTCCGACGTGGGGGCAGTCATGCGGTCGGCACGGAATCGAGTTCCATGTAGCGCTTCATGAAGCGGTCGAACTGTGGAACCGTGAACTTCGCGTACCCATGGCGCGGCTTGTAGAGCAGGCCCCGCTGATGAGTCGTGCGCGGATCGGTGCGACCTGTTCCGAAGTCTTGCTCAGGACTGCGACCACGTCGCTGTCCTTCTGAGCGTCAGGTCCTAGCTCGGCCATTGCCCGCATGTATCGCAGCTCCTCGGGGGAGCAGCGTTGGACGCGCACGCGGAAGAAGCTCTCGTCCAGCTCGGCTTCGACGACGTCGCACGCGGGGGCGACGTCCGCGCCCATGATTGTCGGCTCTTCGGCGACATTCCACGCGGCTCGACCGTGCTCCTGCAGGAAGGACGGTATCCCTCTGTGTAACGGATGATCTCGTTCACGGCCGAGACTTCGAAGTCGACTCCCTCGGCCCGCGCGGGAAGCCGCGCGGGAAGAACGAGTGCCTCCCGTGCGGCGGGCTCCGGGTCGACGATGCCGTCGACAACGAGAGTCGCGTAGCGACTCGCGCGAACGACGACAATGGCCTCGCCCGTCCTCGTCCCAGGAAGGGCGAGTCGGCGTAGCAGGCACTCCGCGCAGATCGGTGCGCCGTATCCTCGGGCCATGCCGCTCTCCGACGTCGAACCCCGCCTGGACTCTGCCGACTCCGCGGCGCAGTTCGTGTCCTACCTCGACTTCTACCGCGCCACGGTGGAGCGGAAGCTCGACGGCCTGACCGACGAGCAGCTGCGCACGAGCCTGCTCCCGTCGGGCTGGACACCGCTGGAGATGCTGACGCACCTGGTGCACATGGAGCGCCGTTGGTTCGTGTGGGGGTTCCTCGGGGAGCAGGTGGGCAGGCCCTGGGGTGACAACGCCGACGCCACCCTCGACGCGCCGTGGAGCGTGCCGGCCGTCGTCGGGCGCGACGAGCTGCTCGCCGCGCTGCACGCGGGCGGGGAACGCACGCGCCGCATCCTCGCCGCGCACGACCTCGCGGAGCGCGGCGCCACCGGCGGGCGCTTCACGGCCGACGACGGCGACCCGCCCACGCTCGCCTGGATCTGCTTCCACGTGCTGCAGGAGTACGCGCGGCACGCGGGGCACCTCGACGTCGCGCGCGAGCTCGCCGACGGCGTGACGGGGGAGTAGCCCGGACTACCTCGCCGAGATCTCGACTACCTCGCGGGGATCTCGACTACCTCGCGGGGATCTCGACTACCTCGCGGGGATCTCGACTACCTCGCGGTCAGTCGGCCCGGGTGTGCGCGATGTGCGCGAGCTGGCGCCAGACGAGCACGAGTGTGAGGCCGGCCCCGACGAAGCCGAACCACATGGGCGCGGTGAGTCCCCAGTGCTCGGCCAGCAAGCCCCCGATGGCGTTGCCGACGACGATGCCGCCGAAAACACACATCATGTAGACCGACCCGACGCGGCCCTGGAACCGGGTGGGCGTGGCGCGCTGGCGCACGGTGTTCGACACCGTGCCCCACACGAACGCGTACGCGCCGTAGACGAAGAGGGTCGCCATCGCGGCCCATCCCGTCGTCGCGAGGGCTAGCGCCAGGTGGAACAGCACCTCGAGGGACAGGCACACCTTCATCAGGGTGGTGAGGGAGAAGCGCCGCTCGAGGCTCCCGTAGGAGAAGGTGCCGATCAGCCCGCCGATCGCGGAGGCGGTGATGAGCAGCCCGAACCCGACCGGCCCCATGTGCAGGTGGTCCAGCGAGTACTTCACGAGGATGGCCCAGGGCGCCGCCCAGGTGACGTTGAAGACCAGGATGACCAGAGCGAGCGTGCGCACCGGCGGGTTGGTCCAGATCCACCGCAGGCCCTCGGCGATGTCGTGCCGCACCTTGCGGGGCACGTCCGCTGCCCCCGCCGCCGCGCCGTCACGCGGCGGTACGGGCGTGAGGACGAGCTTGCGCACCAGCAGCACCGCGAGCAGCACGGTCAGGACCTGCAGGACGAACGGCCACGCGGCGCCGGCGGCGAAGAGTGCCGCGCCGACGGGCGGCCCGACGAGCTGGTTGGCGGTGAGGAACCCGGCCTGGAGGCGGGAGTTGCCGATGCCGAGGTCGGCGGGCCGCACCAGCATGGGCAGCAGGGTCTGCGAGGTGGTGTCGGCGAACACCTCGGCGACCCCCATGAGCAGCATCGCGGCCAGCACCACGGCGATGTTCACGTGCCCGGTCACGATGACCACGCAGAGAGCGGCGACGACGACGGCGCGCAGCAGGTTGGCGACGATGACGAGACGACGGCGGTCGAGCCGGTCGGCGAGCACGCCGGCCCAGAGGCCGAACACGAGCCAGGGCAGCCGCTGCAGCATCGCGGCCAGGGCGACGAGCATCGCCGAGTCCGTCTGCGAGGCCACCAGCAGGGGGCCTGCCGCCAGGGCGACGCCATCGCCGATGTTGCTCACCCACGACGACGACATCAGCCACCGGAACCCGGTGCCCATCCGGGCGGGTGCCACCGTCTCGACCATTCGTTTCACGGGCGCCCAGCCTAGGTGGCGGCGACCGCGGGCCACGCCGCATTTTCCTGGGGTGCGGCTTCGAGTTGCGAGGATCGTCCGCTTCGCATATTGACGCCGCCCCGGCCGAGCGGCAAACTCACGGTGACGGCGCGCATCGCCCGCCCCCTGCGCGGTGCGCGCTGTCCTCTGCCGGGCCGTGCCCGGCCCGACGCCCCTTCGGACCCCCCGCCGAGGGGGCGTCTACGTGGTCGCACCCGGTTGGCGTCGGAGCCGCTGCGGTGGTTTCGACAGGCTCAACCGCCGAAGGTCGGCGTGCCGAGGCCTCCGCGAGGGGTCGGCCGTTCTACCGTGCTGGCGTGAGAGCCGCCCGACGATCCAACGCCACGACCGCGGTCGACCCCTCTGCCGGGGTGCCCGCCGCGCCGGCCGCGTCCCCAGGGACGGGTCGGGCCGCCGGCGACCCGGCGGCGGCCGACGACGATGCGGCGAGCCTCGACTCCCCGTCCGCCGCGCCTCCGGGGCCACCGGCCGCGGCCGGGAGCTCGAGCGGGCCGTCCGGCCGGAGGGTGTCCGAGAGCGCGTCGTCCGCCGCCGCGGCCGCGGTCGAGGCCGCGACGCGGCGGTGGCGGTCGTCCCTGGTGGAGATGGTGGGCGGCTCGTCGTTGTCCGACGTGGGGCTGCTCGGGGAGGCGGTCGTCGATCTCTCCGCGGCGCACCCGTCGGGAGTCGCCGGGCTCTTCGCCGGCCGCCCCACGCGCCTGTCCAACCTGATCCGCGAGGGCGACGCGCTGCCCGCGGCGCGTCGTCGTGCCCGGGCGGTCGCGGCCCGTGCCGCCGAGCACGCCTCGCGCTACGGCGTCGCGCCCACGTACCTCGCGATCGGCGTCGCCACCTGGGTGGAGCACGACGACGGGCCCGAGGTGCCGTTCGGCGGCGGCGGCCCGCAGCGGCACGACGTCGCGGCGCTTGCCCGCGTCGCCTCGGTGTCCGCCACCGAGCCCGACGCCGAGGACGGCGCACTCGGGACGGACGGCGCACCCGACGCCGAGGCACCCGACGACGCCGGGCCGGGCGCCGGGCCGGGCGGCACGGCGGCCGACACCCCGGGTGGCGCGCCCGACGGCGATCCCTCGGACGCGGAGGAGGGCCCGGCGCTGACCGCCTCGATCCCGGTCGTGTCGATGGCGGCGCAGAAGCCGGCCGCCCCGCGCGCGACCCCGTCGAGCCCGGACGACGCCCCGCCCACCGGCCGTGTGGTGCACGCGCCGGTGGTGCTGCGCCCGGTGACGCTCACCCCCCGCGGGGACGGCGGCGCCGACTACGACCTCACGCTGGAACCGACCGTCGAGATCAACCCCGTGGTGGCGCGCACGCTGCGGGCGCACGGGGCCCTGCTGGACCCGGCGTCGCTCGCGAAGGCGACGTTCACGCTCGCCGGGTTCGACCCCGCCGACGTGCTGGCCCGGGTGACCGCGCTCGGCGAGGCCGTGCTCGACGACTTCCACCTCGACCGGCGCGTGCTCGTGGGCACCTTCGTGCACCCGGGCCAGGCCCTCGTCGACGACCTCGACCAGCTCGCGCCCGCGCTGCACCGGCACGAGGTGGTCGCAGCCCTCGCCGGCGTCGACGCCGCCGCGGAGAGGCTCGCCGCCCTCGAGCTCCCCGCGCCGCGACGCGGGGACGCCGACCCGACGCGCGAGCGCGGCGTGGGCGACCTCGACCCGCAGCAGCGCTCGGTGCTCGACGCACTGGCCACGGGCGGGCACCTGTTCGTGGACGCACCCGTGGGCTCGGACGTCGCGGGCACGCTGGCCGCCGTCGTCGGCGAGGCGACCGCGGCCGGCCGGTCCGTGCTCTACGTGACGGGCCACCGGCGGGCCGCGGACCGGCTTGCGCTGCGGCTCGACTCGCTCGGCCTCGAAAGCCTGCTGCTCGACGTGCCACCGCACCCGACCTGGCGCGAGGACGTGACCCGGCGGCTGCTGTCGGCGATGGCGAGCGAGCCGGAGCAGGTGGACGTGGACGGCGCCGCGCGGGTGCGCGACGCGCTGATAGGCACGCGTGCCCAGCTCAGCGGGTACATCGAGGCCCTGCACCAGCCGCGCTCGCCGTGGCAGGTCTCGGCCTACGACGCGCTGCAGGCGCTCGCCCGGCTCACCTCCGAGCGGCCGGCGCCGTCGACCACCGTGCGGCTGGCGTCGGAGTCCGTGCTGGCCCTGAGCGCCGAGCGGCGGCGCGAGATCGCCGGCGGGCTGGAGCGCGCGGCCGTGCTGGGCGCCTTCACGCTGCGCCCGTCGTCCACCCCCTGGTACGGGGCGCTCCTGCTGACCGACGACGACGCGCGCCAGGCCCTCGTGCGCGTCGAGCGGCTGCGCGACGTCACGGTGCCGCAGCTGCGCCGCCAGCTCGCGTACACGGGCGAGGTCACCGGCCTGACGGCGCCGACGACGGTGCGCGGGTGGGGCGACCAGCTCGCGATGCTGGGCGGGATGCGCAGCACCCTCGACCTGTTCCACCCGATGGTCTTCGAGCGCACCGCCGCCGACCTGGTGCAGGCGACGGCGTCGCGGCGCTGGCGGGCCGAGCACGGGGTGGATATGGGCTGGTTCGCGGGGCGGCGGCTGCGCAAGCGGGCCAAGGACATGGTGCGCCCGGGCGTGCGGGTGTCGAACCTGCACGAGGCGCTGGTCCAGGTGCAGGAGCAGCGGGACGTCTGGGCGGAGCACGCCCAGCGCGGCGGCTGGCCGACGCTGCCCGAGGGGCTCGCGTCCATCGAGGACACCTACGGGGCGGTGCGCATCGACCTCGAGGCCCTCGAGCCGGTGCTCGCGCCCACGATGCTCGGCGGCCACCTGCTGGACCTCGACCTCGACGGGCTCACGGAGCGGCTGCAGCGGCTCGCGGGTTCCGCCGACGCGCTGGGTGTGCTCCCCGAGCGCACGAACTTGCTGCGCCTGGCGCGGGCCGCCGGGATCGGCGACCTGGTCGACGACCTCACCGACCGGCGGGTGCCGGGCGACCTGGTCTCGGCCGAGCTCGAGCTCGCCTGGTGGTCGTCCGTCTTCGAGCAGCTGCTGGCCGCCGACCCCGTGCTCGCCGGGCAGGATGGCACCGGGCTCGACGCCCTCGCCCGCCGCTTCCGCAACCTCGACCGCGAGCACCTCGCGGCACTCTCGCAGCCGGTGCGGGTCGCGGCTCGCGCGCACCTCGGCACCGCGATGCGGGAGAACCGCGACGGCGCGGAAGCCCTGTTCACGGAGCTCATCGAGGGCCGGATGACCACGCTGCGCGACATCGCGGAGCGGCACGGCGACGTGCTGCGCCGGCTGCGCCCCGCGCTCGTCGCCACCCCGACGCTCGTGCCGCACCTGCTGCCCCAGCACCGCACGGCCGACGTCGTGATCCTGGACGCCGTGCAGCACGTGCCCACGGAGGTGGTGGTGCCAGCCCTCGCGCGCGGGCGCCAGGTGGTGGTGGTGGGTGACCCGCGGTCCGCGTCCGGCTCCAGCGTGCGGGAGCTCGCCGCGCTGCTGCCCACGGTGACGCTCCAGCCGCACGAGAACAGCCGCGACCCGGGGCTGACCCGCCTGCTCGCCGCCCACGGGTACGAGGGGCTGTTGCGCCCCGCCCCGCTGCCACGCGCGGAGGCCCTGGTGCACCTCGACGTCGTGGACGGCGCCGGGATGCCGGACCCGGTCTCGGGCAGCGTCGAGAGCACGCAGGCCGAGGTGGACCGCGTGGTCGAGGTCTCGATCGAGCACGCCCTGACCCGCCCCGAGGAGACGTTCGCGATCGTCACCGTGACGGCCGCGCACGCCGACCGGGTGCGCGAGGCGCTGCTCGCGGAGGTGCGGTCCAACCCGGCGCTGGCGCCGTTCTTCTCCGGCTCGCGGCCGGAGCCGGTCGTGGTCGCCGACATCACCGGCGTGGCCGGCCTCTCGCGGGACACCGTGCTGCTGTCCGTGGGCTTCGGCCGGACGCCGCACGGCCGCGTGCTGCACCGCTTCGGTGTGCTGGGCGACGCCGGGGGAGAGGCCATGCTCGTCGGCGCGCTCGGCGCCACCCGCAAGCGGCTGCACGTGGTCTCGTGCTTCCGGGCCGATGCCCTCGACCCGGAGCGCCTGCGGGGCGCCGGGCCGCGGCTGCTGGTCGAGACCCTGGAGCTCGCCGAGCGGCGCTCCGGCGTCGCCGACCAGGTGCTCCTCGGCAACGGCGTCGACGTGGGCCGCGCCCCCGACCGGCTGCTCGTCGACCTCGGCGAGCGTCTCTGGAAGCTCGGCTACCTCGTCGAGACGGACTACGGGGCATCCGACGGCGACCGCATCCCGCTGGCGGTCGGGCACCCCGACCTGCCGGGCGAGCTGCTCGTCGCCGTGCTCACCGACGACGCCGCGTACGTGGCGGAGCCGTCGGTCCGGGTCCGCGACCGCCAGCTCGCGGAGCGGCTCGAGCGCGTGGGGTGGGTCGTGACCCAGGTCTGGTCCGCCGCGGCGTTCCTCGACCCCGACGGCGAGGCCGACCGCGTGCGCCGGCTGGTCCAGCGGGTGCGGGACGAGCGGATCGGCACCGCGGGCGGGGTCGTGCCACCGCGCGACGTCGTGGTGCCCGTGCTCCCCGACGAGGACATCGAGGACGCGCACGACGACGTCGAGGTAGTTCCTCCGGACGCCGAGGTAGTTCCTCCGGACGCCGAGGTAGTTCCTCCGGACGCTGAGGTAGTTCCTCCGGACGCCGAGGTAGTTCCCGGGGACGGCGATGGAGTCGATGCCGATGGGGATGTCGAGGACGGCCGGACTGAGCCGCGGTCGGACGACTGAGCGGTCCCACGCCGTGCGGTGCCGGACGGTGCCGGACAATGGTCGGGTGAGCGAACGTGACGAGAACCCGCCGACGTCGGGCTCGACGTCGGCCGGCGAGCCCCGGCGCAGGCGGCCCCGCCGCGCGGTGCGGCGCGGCGGGGAGCGGGAGACGGTGCTGGGGGAGACCGCCGACGACCGCGGCGGCCACGGCGACAACGACGACCGCCTGACGCGCGACGTCCCGCCGCACTGGGGTCGACGCTGACGGCTGTGGCCGTTGTGCGGCCGCCGTACCGGTCAGGGCTGGGGGCGGCCCGACTGCGCGGCGAGCAGGTCGCGGATCTCCTGCAGCAGGGCGGTGTCCTCGGCCGGGGCCTCTGGCTCGGGCTCCTGTCCACGGGCGCGGCGCTCGGCCAGGTGGTTGAGCGGCGCGACGACGACGAAGTACAGGGCGGCGGCGATGATGAGGAAGTTCAGCACGGCGTTGAGGAAGACTCCGACGCTGAAGACGGAGTCGTTGATCACGAACCGACCGACATCCGAGATGTCCGGCTCGCCGAAGATCGCCGCGATGAGCGGGTTGATGATGCCGTCGAGCAGGCCGGCGACGACGGCCGTGAACGCGGTGCCGATGACGATGCCGACCGCGAGGTCGACGACGTTGCCCCGCATGACGAATTCCTTGAAGCCCGCGAGCAAGCTCTTCACGTAGTTCCCCCTTGCTGTTCCCCCGGGGTGTCCCGGGGACGACTGACGGTGGCCGATTCTCGCGGGGGAAGCCGCGGGGTGCAACGGCTGGTCGGCCTGGTCACCGCACGAGCACGGCGCCGACGGTGCCCCACCCGGACGCCGCCGACAGTGACGGGGCCTCGTCGGGGGACACGGCCACGAGGGTGACGTCGGCCCCGTCGGGCGTGGTGCCGCCACCGCCGAGGAGGCCGCCGGCCGCACCCTCCTGGCCGTCGTCCGCCGGCCGGGGCAGCACCAGGGCCCGGCGCGCGAGGTAGGTGTCGGCGCCGCCGTCCTCGCCGTCGCCGACCGCCCGTGCGGCCTCACCCGTGACGACCAGGTCGACGCGGTCGCCCGGCCGCAGCCACCCGGACGCCGTGTCGTCGAGGCGCACGGGCACCACCACGCTGCCGTCGGGCGCCTGCGCCACCACGCCGCCGCCCGGGACGAGGTCGGGATGCAGCGGGATGCCGGCGGGGAGCGCGATCGCGGGCGATCGGCCGACGACGGCGGCGGCGTCGGTGACCACACCGTCGGGGGCGAGGGCGGCGGGCACGGTCGCCGTGGCGAGGTCGTCGGCGTGCACGACCTCGCCGGCCGGCAGGACATGCGCGGGGACGACCACGTCGACCGTCGGTGGCGGCGCAGGGCGGAGCGCCTGCACGACGGTCGTCGCCGCGAGGCCGCAGCACAGCGCGGCGAGCACGAACCGACCGCGCCAGAGGACACCGCGCAGCCGCCGGGCCAGACGTCGCCGGCCGGTCCGACCGCCCGGTTCGTGGCGGGCCGAGGGGTCGGGGCGTCGAGGGCGGGAGGGGCGGACGGGCGCGTCGGGCAACGGCATGGCGGCGACGCTAGGTGCGGCCACCGGCTCCGGCCGCGTCCGGGCGCGATCTGTGGACGACGCCGGTCTGGGGGCAGGGTCAGCGCCCGGGACGGCGCGGAGTCGTCAGGATGGCCGAGGACTCGGCCGACAGGCCGGCGGACGGCGCAGGGCTCAGCTGGACGCGGCCTTGGAGGAGCCCGACGACGTGGATGAGGCGGACGACGAGCCGCTCGAAGAGCTCGAGCTGCCCGACGAGGACGAGCTGCCCGCGGACTCTTTGCTCGTCGACGAATCGGAGCTCTTGCCGGCGGAGCTCTCTGCCGACACCGCGCTCTTGTCCGAGCCGGCGCGGGAGTCCGTCCGGTAGAAGCCTGTGCCCTTGAACGTCACCCCGACCGACCCGTACTGCTTGCGGAGCTGGCCGCCGCACTCGGGGCAGACGGTCAGCGAGTCGTCGGTGAACGACTGGTGGACGTCGAAGGCGTGGCCGCAGTAGGCACACCGGTACGCGTAGGTGGGCACGTGATCTCCTCGGGGCGGACGTTGGCACGTCCGCGCGACGGACGGTGCTGGCACTCGGGTGATGCGAGTGCCAAGCATACGCCGGGCGGTAGTCTCGCCTGCGTGTCAGCGACCGCCAGCCCTGCAGCACCTGGAAGCCCGTCCGACCCGGACCTCTCGTCGGACGTGACGGAGACCGAGCCGGCACCCCCTCGGCGGCCCCGTTCGCGGCTCCGCAGCGCGGCCGTCGGCGTCGCCGTCGTCGTGGTCCTGGCGGTCGTGGCCACGGTCGTGTTCGGCGTCGTCACCGGGCGCCGCCCGCTGCCGGACCACGACGGCACCCAGCAGGTGCCGGGCCTCACCTCCGCGGTCGAGGTGCGTCGTGACGCCCAGGATGTGCCGCAGGTGTACGCCGACACGGCCGAGGACCTGTTCCGCGCCCAGGGCTACCTGCAGGCGCAGGACCGCTTCTTCGAGATGGACTACCGGCGCCACGTGACGGCCGGCCGGGTCGCGGAGCTGGTCGGCAACGTCCCGGCCGCGATCGAGGCCGACAAGGTCACGCGCACGTTCGGCTGGCGCCAGGTGGCCGAGCAGGAGTGGCACCTGATCTCGGACGAGTCCCGCGCCTATCTCCAGGCGTACGCGCAGGGCGTCAACGCCTACCTCGAGGATCGCGACCCGGAGGAGATCGCCGTCGAGTACACCGTGCTCGGGGCGAGCGTCGACATCGACGAGCCTGAGCCGTGGGACCCGGTGGACTCGCTGGCCTGGCTCAAGGCCATGGCGTGGGACCTGCGCGGCAACTATGACAGCGAGCTAGACCGCGCCCTCGCCTACAGCACGCTCGGCGAGTCGGACCTGGTGGACGAGCTGTTCCCCGCCTACGACGACAGCGGCAACCACCCCGTTCTGCGCAACCGCGACCTGGCGAACGACAGCACGTCGGACAAGGACGGGAAGTCCGAGGAGGATCCGGCCACGAACGCCGAGCTGGCGTCCGCGCTCTCGGGCCGGACGTCGGGCGGCGGGGCGGCGACGGACGCGCTGAGCGCGGCGGTCGACTCCGCCCGCGGTGCGCTCGAGGCGGTGCCCGTGCTGGTGGGCCGCGGCGACGCCGCAGGCTCGAACTCGTGGGCCGTGTCGGGGGAGCACACGGCGTCCGGCGAGCCGATGCTCGCCAACGACCCGCACCTCGAGCTGTCCGCCCCGGGCATCTGGTCACAGGTGGGCCTGCACTGCAACGAGGTCACTGCCGAGTGCCCGTTCGACGTCACAGGCTTCTCGTTCGCCGGCTTCCCCGGCGTCGTCATCGGGCACAACGGTGACCTGTCGTGGGGCCTGACGAACATGGGCGCCGACGTCACCGACTTCTTCATCGAACGCGTGCGGGGCGACACCTGGCTGCGCGACGCGGACGCCGAGGAGTGGGAGCCCCTCGACGTGCGCACCGAGACCATCCGGGTCGCGGGGGCCAGTCCCGTCGATCTCACGGTGCGCAGCACGGAGCACGGCCCGATCGTCTCGGACGCGCTCGGCGTGGGGGACGTGGTCGGCTCGCCCACCGAGGACGGCACGGAGTTCGGCGAGTACGCCGTCGCGCTGCAGTGGACGGCTCTGCAGCCGGGCCGCACCGCGGACGCCGTCTTCGCCTTCGACACGGCGAAGGACGCGAAGGACATCAAGTCCGCGGCCGCGCTCTTCGAGGTGCCCGCGCAGAGCATCGTGTTTGCGACCTCCGACGGACATATCGGGTTCCAGGCGCCCGGCCGTATCCCGGTGCGTTCCGACGTCAAGGGCCCGGTGCCGTCCGACGGCTCCTGGCCGCGGCCCGGCTGGGACCCCCGCTACGACTGGAAGGGCTGGGTGGACGACGGCGACATGCCCCGCTCCCTCGATCCCGAGGAGGGGTTCGTCGTGGCCGCCAACCAGGCCGTGCTGCGCGACGGGGCGAGTTCGTTCCTCACCGACGACTGGGACTACGGCTATCGCTCGGAGCGCATCCGCACCCTCCTGACCGAGCAGATCGCGGCGGGCCGGCCGTTCACCGCCGAGGACATGAACCGCATCCAGAACGACGACTGGTCGGCCTTCGCCGAAGCGCTCGTGCCCGTGCTCGTCGATCTCGACCTCGACGACTCGTTCGACGCCGCGGGGCAGGAGCTCCTCGCCGACTGGGACTACCGGATGGACGCCGACTCCCCGGCCGCCGCGTACTTCGCGGCCGTGTGGCGCAACCTGCTGCAGGAGACGTTCTGGGACGACCTGCCCGCGAGCATGCGCCCCTCGGGCGGCGACCAGTGGCTCATGGTGGTGAAGTCGATGCTCGAGCGCTCCGACGACACCTTCTGGGATGACCGCGCCACGGTGAACGTCGTCGAGACGCGCGACGAGATCCTCACGCGGGCGCTCACCAGCGCCCGGCGCGACCTCACGGTCGAGCTGTCCAAGGAGCCGAAGGACTGGGACTGGGGAACGCTGCACACGTTGCGGCTCGAGCACTCGGTGCTCGGCGGCACCGACGTGCCCGTCCTCGTGCGCGACCTCGTCAACCCGGACGGCGTGCGGATGCCCGGCGGGTCGGCGATCGTCAACGCCACGGGCTGGGACGCCGGCACCGGCAGCTTCGCGGTGACCACGGGGCCGTCGATGCGCATGGTGGTGGATATGGCCGACCTGGACGCGTCAACGTGGGTCACGGTGACGGGCACGTCGGGTCACCCGGCGTCGTCCCACTACGACGACCAGCTCGACGAGTGGGCCGCGGGGGAGACGTTCCCGTGGCCGTTCACCCGCGAGGCCGTCGAAGCCGCCGCGGTGGTCCGCACGACGCTGACCCCCTGAGCGATCTCGTCGGTCGAGCCTGTCGAGACCTGGTTTCGACAGGCTCAACCAGCGGGCTCAACCAGCGGGGCTGTGGGTTTCGACAGGCTCACCCGACGGGCAGCGACAGCCAGCCCTCGGGCGTGACGACGGCGTGCACGGACACGTCGTGGTCCGCGGACGGCAGCGGGTGCTCGGCGCTGTCGTACACCTCCTCGGGGAAGACGAGCGCGACGACGGGCACGCCCGGCCGGCGCATCTTCAGCGAGCGGTCGTACCAGCCGCCGCCCTGGCCGAGGCGCACGCCCCGGTCGTCGACGGCGAGGGCGGGCGCGACGACGACGTCCGCCTGCGCGATGGCGTCGGCGCCGAGCGCGGGGCCGCCGGGCTCGGGCGGGCGGCCGGGCGCACGCTTGAGCAGGTCGTCCGGCCCCTGGTACTCGGCCCAGTCGCGGGCCAGGCCCGCGCCGAGCACGGGCAGCAGCACGCGGGCGCCGCGGTCGGCGAGCTGTTGCAGCAGCACGTGGGTGCCCGGCTCGGTGGGGCGGGAGACGTAGGTGGCGACGACCTGCGCGTCGCGCACCGCTGGCACGGTGGCGAGGATGTCGGCGAACGCTCGCGCGGCCTCGTCCCGCAGGCGGGGCGAGCGCTCGGCGCGGTGGGCACGGATGACCCGGCGGAGCTCCTCCTTGGCGTCGGACAGCTCCATCCCGGCGACGACCGGGTACGGCTGGTGTGCTCTCGATCCCTTGCGGTCGCCGTGCATGGGGCCATTGTGGCAGGGTCCCGTCCGGGAGTCCCGGCGCGCGCCGGTGACGCCGAGGATGGCCCGTGCCGCGGTGACCGGCGGGATCCGGGCAGCAGCGTCGGGACGGAGCAAGGTGGCATGACGCACAAGCACGCCAGGGGATGGGCCGTGTCGCGACCGTGGCCGGTCACGTTGCGCGAGGACGGCCCGTCCGGGGCCCTGCTGCTGCGGCCGCTGCGGCGCAAGGACGGACCGGACTGGTTGCGCCTGCGCAACCGGAACGCGCGCTGGCTCGAGCCGTGGGAGGCCACGTCCCCCGGCGAGCGTCCGACCTCCGCGACGTTCGGCGAGTACCTGAGGGCGCTGTCCGCGCAGGCCCGCGCCGGCACGACGCTGCCCTTCGCCGTCGAGCTGGACGGCGAGCTCGTCGGGCAGCTGACCGTCTCCCAGATCGTGTACGGGTCGCTCTGCTCGGCCAGCATCGGCTACTGGGTGTCGCAGGAGGTGGCCGGCCGGGGCGTCATCCCGACGGCGGTCGCCATGGCGGGCGACTACTGCCTCGCGGTGCTCGGTCTGCACCGCATCGAGATCAACATCCGCCCCGAGAACGCCCCCAGCCTGCGGGTGGTGGCCAAGCTGGGCTTCCGCGACGAGGGCGTGCGCGAGCGCTACCTGCACATCCGGGGGCAGTGGCGCGACCACCGCACCTTCGCGCTCACCACCGAGGACGTGCCCGAGGGGCTCCTCGCCCGCTGGCAGCAGACGCGGGACGAGGGCTAGGACGGCTCTTTCCCGTGGCTTGCTCAGTGCATGTCGCGCGCCGATACGGTGGGCCGATGGCATCGGTCAAACAGTTCCAGGTCACCTTCGACTGCGCGGAGCCCGAGCGCGTCGCCCGCTTCTGGTGCGAGGTGCTCGGTTACGTCCTGCCCGAGGGCGTGACGTCCGTCGCGGTCGATCCCACGGGCGTGGGCCCGCGGCTGTACTTCCAGCGCGTCCCCGAGGGCAAGGTCGTCAAGAACCGGGTGCACCTCGACGTGCGGGTCGGCACGGGGCTGGAGGGGGACGAGCGGCTCGCCGCGCTCCAGGCGGAGCAGGCCCGGCTCGAGCCGTTGGGCGCCGTCTACCTGTACACGCAGCTCGCCGACGGCGAGGAGGAGTCGTGCATCACGATGCAGGACGTCGAGGGCAACGAGTTCTGCGTCGACTGAGTTCTGCCTCGACTGACGAGCCCCGTCGGGCATCCCGACACCGGACACGCCGGACCGGTGCCGTCCGTGAACTAGCGCGGTCCCCTACCGTCGTGACGTGGAAACGTCGGCGGCAGGACTCGCAGTGCTCGCGCTGTTCGTCCTGTGGCTGGGCTTCTGGGTGCCGCACCGGCTGCGGCACCGCCAGCAGCTGCTCGACTCCCGGGTGGACGACAGGTTCTCTGCCGGGCTGCGGGTGCTGGCGGTGGCCGGCGCGGGCGGCGCGCGCGGGGTGACGCCGTCCGGCGGGTCGGTGCCGCTGCTGGGGCCCGGCCCGTCGTCGGACGGTGGCGGAGACGGCGGACGAGGGGAGCGACCGATGGGTCAGGACGACGACAGGCGCACACCGCGTGCCCCCGGGCTCCCGCGGACCGAGGCCGCGGCGAACGACGCGCCCCGTGCCCCGCGCCTCGCGCTCTTCGAGCGGCGCGCGGCCCGTGCGCGCCGCCGCCTGCTGCTCACCCTCCTGCTGCTGCTCGCGACGGCGGTCGCCTGGGTGGTCGTGGGCCTCGGGCCAGTGAGCTGGTACGCGGCCGTGGCGCCGACCGCGCTGCTGCTCGTCGCCCTGGTGCTCGGCCGCGTCGCCGTGCTGCAGGCACGACGCTCCGACGCGCGCTGGGCCGCGGACCGCAAGGCCGCGCAGCGGCAGGCGACGCAGGCCCGCGCGCTCGCGAACGGCGGACCGCACGCACCCCGCAACCGGGCCCGCGTCACCGGGCACGCCGTGCGCCCGTCCGCGACCCACACGCAGATGATCCCGCGCGTGCCCGTGCCCGCCGCGTCCGGCGGCCGGTCGGACCCGCGGCCCGCCGAGCAGCGGCCGGAGCAGCGCGTCGACCGTCGTGCCACACGACAGCCCGTGCCTGCGCCGTCGTCCGTGCCCGCCGGGGTCGGCGGAGCGCCCGGCGCGGTAGCGGACGACGAGGGCGCGGAGCCCGAGCCGGCCCGCACGCCCTCCGCGATGTCGTCTGGGCCCGCCGGGGCGACGGGCTCGAGGACGGGCCGGGCGGTCTTCGACAGGGCGGCCGCGCCTGCGGGCGCCCCCGCGGCGGTACCGGTGGTGGTCGTGAACTCGCCGGGCGTCGGGGGCGCGCCCTGGGACCCGGTGCCCGTGCCCCTGCCCACGTACGTGACGAAGCCGGCGGCCCCGCGTCGTCAGCCCCGCCCGCTCACGGGGACCGCACCGACCGCCGGCCGCGCGTTGACGGCCGGTGACGCGGTTCGTGCCGCCGCGCTCGCCGCGACGACGGAGGCCGCGCTCGGCTCGACGGTGACGCCGGCGGGCTCGGGTCGGGCCGGTGCCGACCGGTCGTCCGGGGTCGGCCGGGGCGCGTCGTCCGCGCCCGGTCCGGACGCCGCTCCGGCCGCCACAGAGGAGCCTCGTCCCCGGACCGAGACGCTCGGACTGCCCCTGGACGAGATCCTCGCGCGACGTCGCGCGGCGGGCTGACCCGATTTGGCGACCTGCCTTGGCGTGGTGCTAATGTTGGCACCGCTCTCGGGGCTATGGCGCAGTTGGTAGCGCGTCTCGTTCGCAATGAGAAGGTCGGGGGTTCGAATCCCCCTAGCTCCACCGGCTGAGGGCCGCTGACCACCAGGTCAGCGGCCCTCTTGCTTTCCCGGGGCGCCCTGACGAAGGGCGAGAACCATGGAAATGCCACGCCTTGTGCCACGCGAAGTGCGCGGTTCGGAGGGTGCGTCCGAGGACGATCCGGCGGTGAGGTACACCGGATCACACCTACGGGGCATGGAAGCCAACGATCCCGGGACCAACTTGTCCCATATCCCGATGTGGACGCTCGACGAACTGTGCGAGAAGTTGCACACGACGCCGCGCGTCGTCCACGCCTGGCGCCGTCGCGGGACGGCGCCGAAGGCGTACAAGGTCGGCCGGCACCTGATGTTCGACGAGAACGACATCGCGACCTGGCTGTCCGACCACGCGTCGGAGCGCCCCGGGAACCGGGCGGCGACCAATACGGCCGCCGACGCGGACGACGGCGACGGGTCGGGGTGGTGATCGCGATGTCGGCGAGAAGGCTCAAGCCCGGCGAGCACGGGGAGATCTTCGTCTATCGGACCGGCACCAAGTGGCGCGCCAAGGTGCGGGTGAGGCTGCTCGACGGCGACGACACGCAGGTGTCGCGCACGCGCGACTCCGCGGTCGAGGCGAGGCTGGCTGTGCAGGCCGCGATCGTCGAACGGCTCGGCGCGGCACGGGGTTCGGCGGAGCTGCGCCCGGACTCCAAGGTGGGGCTGGCGTGCCGGCAGTGGGTGAACGAGATGCGGGCGCGCACGGCATGGCCGAATCCGCCGGTGCTGCCCCAGACCGTCGACGAGTACGAACGGGTCCTGGGGAACCACGTCGTGCCGCACCTGGGCAAGCGGCAGCTGAACGAGCTGACCCCGGCGGCGTGCCAGCAGTGGCTGGACGGGGTCCTGGCACGCGGCAGGGCCGGCGGGAAGCACGACATGCTCGCCACCGCCATCCAGGCGCGGGCCGCGCTGGTCGCCGTGCTCGACCGTGCGGTGATCCACGACGCGCTCCGGGACAACCCGGCCCGCAAGACGATCGCGCCGGGGAAGAAGCGGCCCGAACCTGTGGCCATGTCCGCGCTCGACGTGGCGCGCCTGCGCAGAGCGACGCGCGACTGGCAGGCCTCGAGGCGCAGCCAGCCGGGCCCGAAGCCGACCGGGCACCTTCCGGCCGTGGTCGACGTCATGCTCGGCACCGGCCTACGGATCGGCGAGGTGATGGCCCTGCGATGGGGCGAGGTGAACCTGTCGCCGGACGGGCTGCCGACGATCGCGGTCACGGCCACCATGGTCGACATCAAGGGGCAGGGCACCGTGCGGCAGGAACGACCGAAGACCGACGCCGGCCAGCGCTCGATGATCGTGCCGCAGTTCACCGCCGAGGCGCTGGAGTCGATCCGTCCGGCGGTCATCAGCGCTGACATGCCGGTGTTTCCCTCACGGACGTTCCGTGACGGCCGCAACGTCGGCAGGCCGCAGACCCCGGCGAACCT
Source organism: Isoptericola sp. Y581 (assembly GCF_059445475.1). Classification (NCBI taxonomy): domain Bacteria; kingdom Bacillati; phylum Actinomycetota; class Actinomycetes; order Micrococcales; family Promicromonosporaceae; genus Isoptericola; species Isoptericola sp. Y581. The sequence goes on from NZ_JCAIUK010000001.1 coordinate 285,598, forward strand.
GCGCCGGTCGCTGCGCGCCGCGCTGGCGGCGGCGCAGCTCAGCGGCGTGTACCCACACCTGCTGCGCAAGACCGTAGCGACGGTCGTGGCCCGCAAGATGGGCGTCGCGGAGGCCGCGGCCCTGCTCGGTCACAAGATCGACGCCGGGGTGACCGGGCGCCACTACATCGAGCGACTCCGTCTGGCGCCGGACACCTCCGCCGTGCTGCAGGAGATGGTCGAGATCGGCGAGGCAGAGCTGATTCGGCAGGAAGAGGGCGATGCGAGCGGCGTCGGCTGGGGACGTGTCGACGAGGCGCTGCACCCGACCGTCACCGCGCCAGGGGAGCCCGTCCTCGCACCGATCGGATGGGTCCAGCCGACGCTGCCTGACGACCCGGATGGAGGGTGGTAGGCCGCCGCGTCCGGATGCGCGACCAGGCTCGATGCCCGTCGTGATCAGGCGCTCTTCGGCACCGTTCCGCGGCGCGTCTCGGTGGCGACCTCAAGACCCGGAGGGACTCGACCGTGCGATGGAGCGTCGCCCACGTGTCCTCGTCGAGGTGCGGGCCGACGACGGCGGGATCGAACTGGAGGATCGCCGAGGCACCATCCAGCACCGACGAGAACTCGAGCGCGGACCTGCGTGCCTGGACTGCTGTGACTGCTGTGACTGCTGTGACTGCTGGCCGGCTGGAGGCGCGGGCCGGGTTCTGTGCGTCCTCCAGCCGTCCGCCGTGGTCGCTCTCGACAAGAGTCAGGTGCTCCGCCTCGTCGACGTCCGCGGGAGTGGCGTCGAAGGGCGTGGCGGCCCACGACTGGTGCTTGCGCTCCGCGTCCTGCCCGCCTGGCGGATAGCGGCCCTGACCCGGTTGACGGCCGGCGCGACCCCGGCGCCCTGTCGCAGCTCCTCGACCTCGGCGGAAGCGAGCTCGCGCACCGGCTTGGGGAGGTCGAAGTCCTTGGAGACGGCAAGCATCCAGTTGATCCGTTCCAGGCGGGTGTAGGACGCCGCGCCGGTGACCGTGCGAGCCGCGATACGCCGCACGTCTCCGGCGCCGCGCGGTGCCGCCGCGTGGGCGGCACCACTGCGTCGCAACTCGACAACTTCGGCCAGTCACAGGGTTGGACGCGGAGCCAAACGACGAGTGGTCCAGTCAAATATACTGACAACAACGGTGTGGTTCGAATTACAATCACGCGGGGAAGCCCGAACGCTCCGGGCAGCGGCCACCCCCACGTGGAGATGCGAAACGCCGCCGGTAATCGGGTGGGACCCTACGGCAATGAGGTAATGCGCAGGAGTGTCGAGAACCACACTCCGATAAATTGGGACTGGTGACGAAGGATGAGCAACTATGTAAGTCTTGCAGGATTCGAAGACGTATACCTGGAGGACAGCTGGGTTCTCGGGATCGAACTAGAGCTCACGATGGCGACGATCGACATCGAGGTAGTTCTTACCGATCGACATCCTGATTACCTTCCGCCGCGGAATGGGGAGCAGTTCTGCTACAGACGTGGACAGATCCGGTTTATGCAGGTCTCCAACATTCACTGGACCGGTCAGGACCGGGTCAAGCCTGCGATAGACGCATCTGGCGAACGCGATCTTGGGTCCATTGATGAATTTATTGCCAATGGTACTCGGTTCGAGCTTCAAGGGGACTTTGGGCGTCTTGAGATTGAATCTCGCCGGCCGACACTGAGCTTTCTCTCGGTAAATTGAATTTGCTGCCTCGTCGATGCTAGGGAAGCCACATTCCGAGTAGCGCCGGGCCTCGCCAGTCGAATCCCAAAATACTTGTATAGGCGAAGGTTGAGTCGTTGGCTCGCAACGACACCGCGACGGCGTGCATTTGCCTGGGCATGATGCGTCTCCACGCTGGTGAGTGATCGTCACGGGACGGCGAGCGTGTCGGTCACGAACGTGACGGGGAAGGTGACGCGCCGGTATCAGTCGCCGTTTGGTGAGGCCCGTGGTACCGCGCCGGTGTCGTGGTCGGGGGATCACGGGTTCCTGGACAAGCCGGCCGATGCCACGGGGTTGACGGCGATCGGGGCCCGGTACTACGACCCGGCCATCGGCAGGTTCGTCAGTGTGGATCCGGTGATGGATCTGGCGGATCCGCAGCAGTGGCACGGTTACGCGTACGCGCACTGACGTTCTCCGACCCGACCGGGCTGCGCGAGGTCACCGGGGATGGGCGTCATGACACCCAGGGGCAGTTCCAGAGCGCCGTGCGCCACACCGCGAAGGGCAATGGGTGGACCCCACAGTTCGTGATTCCACCGGTGAAGACGTCGTCGAATGCAGGTGGCGGCGGCTCGGGGTCGGGCTCGAGCGGGGGTACGGCGAGCTCGAGTGGTTCCTCTGGTGGCTCGTCGGGCAAGTCGTCGATCGTGGGCGGGTCCGAGGCGAGTGTGAAGGACGAGATCGTCTCGTGGGTGCGGGGGTTCGAGCAGGACCACCCCGTACTTGCGGGCGTTCTCGGTGTGAGTGACGCGCTCGGATGTCTCGCGGACGGCAAGTGGCAGTCTTGCGCCTGGCTGCTGGCCGGATTCCTCCCGGCGGGCAAGCTCGCGAAGCTGGGCAAGGTCGGCTTCGAGGTCGCCGACGCAGGCATCGACGCTGCGCGAGCCGCGAGGACGGGCGCGAGGGCGTGTTCGTTCACCGGCGCCACGGTCGTGTTGATGGCTAGCCTCGGGCTTTCATCGCGGGGCGGTCCGGGTGACGGACTGAACGAAGAAAGGTGCTCCTGACCTGGGAAGATACGGCTTGTCGAGAGTCGTAGCAGTCCAGGGCGAGGAGCACCTTTCAGGTGAGGAAGAGTAGCGGGTTCTATCCGCGGTTGAAGGCGGACGTCCGCGCCTCGGGCGCGGTCGGGCAGGCGGGTGGTGTGCTGCTGACCGAGACGATCCGCTCGACCGCCCTGGACCGGGAGTTGAGAGCGGCGCTGTCGTCGTGGCGCAAGCCGCTCGCGGTGCACGATCCGGGCAAGGTGCTGTGCGATCTGGCGATCGCGCTGGCCATGGGCGGTGACTGTCTCGCGGACATCGCGATGGTGCGCGCCGAGCCCGGGGTCTACGGCCCGGTCGCATCGGACCCGACGGTCTCCCGGATGATCAGCGCGCTTGCCGGCGACGCCGATACCGCGTTGGCCGCGATCGGGCGGGCGCGGGCGGGCGCACGGGCGCGGGCGTGGAGTCTGGCCGGCGACCAGGCGCCGGACCACGACATCGACACCCGCCACCCGCTCGTGATCGACCTGGACGCGACCCTGGTGACCGCGCACTCGGAGAAGGAACGGGCGGCGCCGACGTTCAAGCGCGGGTTCGGGTTCCACCCGCTGGCCGCGTTCGTCGACCACGGCCAGACGGGGACCGGGGAGACGCTCGAGATCAAGCTGCGGACGGGAAACGCGGGCTCCAACACCGCGACCGACCACATCGAGGTCGTCAAGGCCGCACTCGCGCAGCTGCCCGACCACCTGACCGGCAGCAACGGGCGCACCAGGCGAACGCGGGCGTCGAAGAAGATCTTGGTGCGCACCGACGGCGGTGGCGGGACCCGCGCGTTCGTCACCTGGCTGCACAAGCAACGGTTGGGGTACTCGGTCGGGTTCACCCTGCCACCCGAGACACCCGACCTGATCGCGATGCTCAACACCGCGGGCGCGTGGACCCCGGCCTACGACGCCCACGACGAAGTACGTGACGGGGCGTGGGTCGCCGAGCTCACCGACCTGCTCGACCTGACCGGCTGGCCGCCCGGGATGCGGGTCATCGTCCGCAAGGAGCGCCCCCATCCCGGCGCACAACTACGGTTCGAGGACGTCGACGGCATGAGGATCACCGCGTTCGCCACCAACACACCACCCGGCGGGCCTGGCACCCAGCTGCCCGACCTCGAGCTGCGCCACCGCCGCCGCGCCCGGTGCGAGGACTGCATCCGGATCGCGAAGGACACCGGCCTGGCGAACCTGCCCCTGCACGGATTCGACGCCAACCGGATCTGGTGCGCCATCGTCGCCCTCGCCGGCGACCTGACCGCGTGGATGCAGATGCTCGCCCTGACGGGCCACGCCGCCCGCCGATGGGAACCCAAACGCATACGACTGCGCCTGTTCACCATCCCCGCGACCCTGGCCCGCCGGGCTCGCACCGAGGTGCTGCACCTCGCCGAGCACGCGCCCTTCGCCACCCTCGCCCTATCCGGACTCGACCGGCTACGCGGACTCGGACCAGCGCCCGGCTGACGCCCGGTACCACGCCCCGACGACGCCCAACAGTTCTCCGGATCAGTGGAACCCGGCCCCCGCAGGCGACCTGCGGCGACCTGTCACACCCTGCTGCCAGAATCACGCCCGAACAACGGCACCGACGCCGTCACCAACATGCTCACCGGCCCGATGAAAGATCGAGGCTAGCTCCACCGAGATCGAAGGCCGCTGATCTGCACTCCGCAGATCGGCGGCCTTCGTCATTCGCTACCGGAACATCGGCGACCACGATCCGAACGCCCGCGTATTTCTCCGTGGAGGCCGTCGACCGGGACGCCGGGGATGCGCAAAGATGAGCGGCGTGTCCCTCCGGAACGTCCGATTCGTCCTTCCTTCCGTCGTCGTGACCGGCGCACTTGCCCTCGCGGGGTGCGCAGCGTCGCCGCCGAGCGAGAGTGGGGCTTCCCCGTCGTCTGCCCCGGCGGTCGCGGTCCGCGACCTGTCGACCCACACGGTGCTGCTGGACTCCGCGGACCCGGTCGAGCTCGCCCTGACCACGAGCCAGACCGTCTACGCGCGGTCCGAGGTCGTGGTGCTCGCGGACGCCGCCGACAAGGCGGCACGCCCCGCGCTCGCCGCGACCGCGGTGGCGGTGCACGGACCCGCGCTGCTGGCCGGCGGCGACAACTCCGACGGCGGGCTCGCCGAGGAGCTGGGCCGGCTCGGCGCCCGCGTCGCGGTCGTGGTGACCGGCGAGGACGACGCCGCTGCTACGGGCGAGGCGTCCCAGGCGGTGGCGGACGCCGCCGGGGTCCAGACCGTCCGCGTCGCCCCCGACGTCGTCGGCAGCGGTGACAACGGTGACGACGGTGACAGCGGTGACGACGGTGACAACGGCGGGGAGGGTGGCGACCCCGCGCTCGAAGACGACGACCTGCAGGACCTGAGGTCCCGGCTCGACACGATGCTGGGCGGGGGCCCGACGACGGGCGCGACCGCCAACCCGGGGGGGTCCGTCGCCGAACGCGGCGAGCCGAGCCTCCTGCGTGAGGTCCTCGCGCTCGTCGATCCGGTGGCGGGGCAGGAGGCGGCGATCGCCTCGCTCCGCGCGGCCGGCGCCGTGACCAGCGAGGTGCCGGGCGGGGACCTCGGCACCCGGCGGATCGTGCAGGACGTCGACCGGGCGCAGGCGCTGACCGTCGTGGGGGTGGGCGGCTCGTTCGGCGACGCCGCGACCTTCGCGTGGCGTGTCGCGGCGGCGGAGCGCGCGGCCCTGCTCCCCACGAAGTCGCAGCACCTGCTGCCGGGCCGGTACGTCACGGTCGACGTCGCCCGGTGGGACGACCCGGCGGCGGCCGTGGCCCGCGCGCAGGCGGCGGCCGCGGCGTACGAGCCGGCAGAGGGCGACGACGGCGCCCCGGCCGACGCCGGGCCGCTGGTGCCGACGCTCGTCGTGCCCGTGAGCGCCACGGCCGGCGGGCCCGGCGACGACGGCGACTGGGTGACCCAGGAGGACGTCGACGCGCTGCGGCCGACGATCGAGGCCGCCCGTGACGCGGGGGTGTACGTGCTGCTCGACGTGGGCGCGGGGCCGGCGCCGGTGGTGGAGCAGGTGCGGGCCGCCGAGCCGCTGCTGCGCAACCCGGGCGTGGGTGTCGCGGTGCACCCGGAGTCGCGGGTCGGGGACGGCTCGTCGACGACGTCGCACGAGATGACCGCCGCCGAGCTGCAGGGCGTCACGGACTACCTCGCCGACCTCGCGACGCGCGAGGGTCTCCCGCCCACGATGCTCGTGGTGCACCAGACGCGTCCGGAGTCCGTCCCGGACCGCGACCGGCTGCGCCCGCTGCCCCAGGTCGAGGTGGTGCTCCTCGCGGACCGCACGGGCGGGGTCACCACGGGCGAGTGGGTGTGGAACCAGGTCAGCACGGACGTCCCCGAGGGCGTGCACCTCGGCTGGTCCGGGCCGGCCACGACGACGGCGGCGAACCCGGCCCTCGTGCCGCCCGCCCCGGCGCCCGTGCTCATCGCCGCCTCCTGAGGGCGCGACGACGGGGCAGTCCGGGGTGACGTTGACACCGGATCGCCGGATTCGGCAGGATCGTTAACGTTTCGCCTTGCTCCCGTGCCGACCGTGCCACCACGTGCCCGGCGCTGTGCCGAACCACGTCTGGAGAATGATCGCCGTGCTGCCGTTGATCCCGTGGCCCACCGTCGTCGACCGGCAGGATGGGGACACGCTCCGTCTGGACGCCGTGCGCCTCGACGCGCCCGACGCCGCGCTCGCGGCGGTTGCCGCCGAGCAGCTCGCGGCTGCCGGTGTGCGCGTCGTCGCTGACGGCGCCGACCCCGTGGGCGGCGCCGCCGCCGTCGTGCTCCGCCTCGACGCCGCCGCGGGTCCGGAGGGCTCCGACAACCCCGAGCGGTACACCCTGCGCGTCACGACCGACGGCGTCGAGGCCACGGCCCCCGAGCGCGTCGGGCTGCTGCACGCCGTGCGCACCCTGCGCCAGCTCGTCCCCGCCGGCCCGGGGGAGGCGGACGGTGGCGCGCGGGAGGTGCCCGCCGTCGTCGTCCACGACGCGCCGCGCTACGGCTGGCGCGGCCTGTCGTTCGACGTCGTGCGGCACTGGTTCGGGCCCGAGGACATCCGCGCCGTGGTCGACCTCGTCGCGGCGTTCAAGCTCCGTGTGCTGCACCTGCACCTCACGGACGACCAGGGCTGGCGCCTCGAGATCCCGTCGCGCCCGGAGCTGGAGAAGGCGTCCGACAACCAGGTGGGCGGCGGTACGGCGGGCTTCCTCACCACCGGCGACTACCGCGAGCTGCAGGAGTACGCGGCGGAGCGGTTCGTGACGATCGTGCCGGAGTTCGACATGCCCGGGCACATCAACGCCGCCACGCAGGTGTACGGCGCGCTGACGCACGACGGCCTGCCGACCGAGGCCTACGAGGGCATCGAGGTGGGCTTCTCCCGCCTGTGGTTCGACAACCCCGCCACCGAGCCGTTCCTGCGCGACGTCATCGGCGACGTGGCCGCCATGACCCGCGGCGAGTGGGTGCACGTGGGCGGCGACGAGGTGCACACGATGGAGGTCGAGGAGTTCGCGAAGTTCGTCGAGCTCGCCGCCCGGATCGTGCGCGAGTCGGGCAAGACGCCGATCTTCTGGCAGGAGGGCGCCCGCGGCCCCGTCGAGCCGGGCACGCTGCTGCAGTACTGGGAGCCCAAGGGCGAGGAGTTCGACCGGTTCGTCGCGGCCGCGAAGGGCGGCGCGCGGTTCGTCATGTCGCCCGGCAACCACGCCTACCTGGACATGCAGTACACGCCCGAGCACCCGCTGGGCCTGGACTGGGCGGGCTACGTCGAGCTGCGCGACTCCTACGACTGGGAGCCGGAGCAGGTCATCGACGGCCTGCCCGCCGACTCGATCGAAGGCGTCGAGGCCGCCGTCTGGACCGAGACGATCACCACCCGCGACGAGCTGTTCTCCATGCTGCTGCCCCGCCTGGGCGCCGTCGCCGAGGTCGCGTGGACGGCTCCGGAGCGCAAGGACTGGGAGGCGTTCCGTGTCCGCACGGCCGCGCAGGCCCCCGCGTGGCGCGACGCCGGGTGGGAGTTCCACCCGACCCCGCAGGTCGACTGGTAGGGGTGGTCGTCGGTTGAGCCTGTCGAAACCACGGACCCGGTGTCGACGGGCTCAACCAGCGCGGGATCAGATCCAGGACTCCAAGCGCATGACGGACTGCCAGTACGGGTAGGGGACCTGCGTGCCCGTCCACAGCGGGTAGAAGACGGCGGAGACGGCCACGATCACGACGAGGACGGCGACGACGGCCGCGACGACGCGTGCCCGGGCGCTGCGCCGTCCCTCCGTCCGTTCCAGCGCCACCACCATCGGGTACACGAGCGTGAGCACCACGAACGGGGTGAACACGATCGAGTAGAACGTGAAGATGGTCCGCTCGTGGAACCAGGGCAGGAGGGTGAACGGCGTCGCGTAGACCAGCCACGGCAGCCAGCCCGCGATCGTGCCGCTGAGCACGGCGAGGGCGCGCCAGTCGCGCAGGCGGATCCCCAGCCACACGGTCGCGACGATCGCGAGGGCGGCGAGCAGCCACAGCAGCGGGTTGCCCAGCGAGGTCACCGCCCGCGCGCAGGCGTCGGCTGCGTCGGCGGGGCAGGTGCCCTGACCGGCGGCGTCCTTCTCCCAGAAGAACGACGTGGGCCGCCACTGCACGATCCAGCCGAGCGGGTGCGAGGCGTACGGGTGCTCCGACGACAGCCCGGTGTGGAAGTCCCACATCTGCCGGTGGTACTCGAGCAGGCTGCGCAGCGGCCCCGGCAGCCAGGTGATGCCCTCGCCGGGATGCTCGGAGGCCCATTGGCGCATGTACGCGCCCGGGTGCGTGAACCACGACCACCACGACGCGAGGTACGTGACCAGCGCGGTGGGCACGAGCGTGAAGAAGGCGGGCACGGCGTCGACGACCAGCGAGTCCTCCCACCAGCGCCCGATGCCGGCCGCGCGCCGTGCGCCGAGGTCCCACAAGACCGTGAGGATGCCGAACACGGCGAGGAACCACAGGCCGGACCACTTGGTGCCGCACGCGAGCCCGAGGCTGACGCCGGCGGCGAGCCGCCACCACCGGAAGCCGATCCGGGGTCCGTAGCGGGCCACCGTGCCGCCGGCGTCCAGGATCTCCGCCACCCGGGACGCGAGCCGCCGTCGGGCCTGCTCCCGGTCCAGCACCAGGCAGCCGAACGCCACCAGCACCCACAGCATGACGAACTGGTCGAGCAGGGCGGTCCGCGAGTGCACGATCGCCTCGCCGTCCACGGCGAGCAGCAGCCCCGCGACGACACCCATGGTGGACGACGCGAACAGGCGCCGCGCGATCCGCACCAGGAGGAACACGGCGAGGATGCCGACCACCGCGCTCGCGAGCCGCCAGGCGAACGAGCTGGTCGCCCCGCCGCCCGCCTCCATCCCGAGCCAGATCATCCACTTGCCCACGGGCGGATGGACGACGTACGCGGCCTTGTCGAGGTAGGTGAAGACGTCGCCGGCCTCGAACGCGGGGTTGGGCTCGTCGGGCCACTGGGCCTCGAAGCCGAGCCGGCCCAGCGTGAAGGCGTCCTTGACGTAGTACGTCTCGTCGAAGACGAGCTTGTGCGGCTGGCCGAGCTGCCACAGCCGGGCCACCGCCGCCAGCAGCGTCACCGCCAGGGTGCCGAACCAGCCCCAGAACCGGTCGCGCCGGCGCAGGTCGAGGCGCACCCGGCGGCCTCCGAGCAGGCGCTCCAGCAGCCGCGCCTGCGTCGAGCGGCCGTCGTCCTCCTCCGGCGTCGGGTGGAACGCGGGCGCTGGCGAGCCGGGGAACGCAGGCGGCGGCGTGCTCTCCGGCTCGTCGACCGCCAGATGGCGGGCAGGGGCCGGCGGCGTGCCCGCGGGCGCGGGCTCGCCGGAGGCGGTGGCGTCGGCGTCGGGGGCGGTCACCGGGTCATCGTAGGGGCGTGCGACGCTGGTCACCATGACCTCCGACCCGTCCACCGACAGCCGCGCCGTGTCACCCGACGGCGGCGGCGGAGCGGCCGAGACCCCCCTCCGCGCCGAGGCCGGGACGGTGGTGCTCGCGGCGACGCCGATCGGGAACGCCGAGGACGCGTCGCCGCGGCTGCGCCGGCTGCTCGCCGAGGCGGACGTCGTCGCCGCCGAGGACACGCGCCGGCTGCACGCGCTCGCGGCGCGGCTGGGGATCGTCGTCGGCGGGCGGGTCACGTCGTACCACGAGCACAACGAGGCGGCGCGGGCCGACGAGCTCCTGGACGTCGTGGCCGACGGCGGCACGGTGCTCGTGGTGTCGGACGCCGGGATGCCCGCGGTGTCGGACCCGGGCTACCGCGTCGTAGCGCGCGCCGTGGAGCGCGGGGAGCGGGTGACCGCCGCGCCGGGGCCCTCCGCCGTGCTCACGGCGCTCGCCCTGTCCGGCCTGCCCACCGACCGGTTCACGTTCGACGGGTTCGTGCCACGCAAGGCGGGGGAACGGTCGCGGTGGCTGGGGGCGCTGGCCGCCGAGCCGCGCACGATGGTGTTCTTCGAGGCGCCGCACCGGATCACGGAGACGCTGCGCGCGATGGCGGAGGCCTTCGGCGCCGACCGGCCCGCCGCCGTCTGCCGCGAGCTGACCAAGACCTACGAGGAGGTGCTGCGCGGGCCCCTCGCCGACCTGGTCGCGCAGGCCGACGCGCGCGCCGCCGCCGGCGACGGCCTGCGCGGCGAGATCTGCGTCGTCGTCGGAGGCGCGCCCGCGGGCGGCGCCCCCAGCGTCGAGGAGCTGGTGCCGGAGGTGCTGGCCCGCGTCGGGGCGGGCGAGCGGCTCAAGACCGTCGTCGCCGACGTCGCCACCGCCGCCGGCGTCCCCAAGCGCGACCTGTACGCCGCGGCCCTCGCCGCGAAGTAATCCAGGTCTCCGCGAGGTAGTTCCAAAAATGGCGAGGTAGTTCGAACCTGCGCGAGGTAGTTGACTACCTCGACGGGTCTGGAACTACCTCGCCATTTTTGGAACTACCTCGCGGATTTTCAAACTACCTCGCGATTTCTGGGACTACCTCGCGGTGGACGGGGCGAGGACGACTCCGGCCGCGGTGAGCTCCGCGCGGGCCTGCACGCCCTGCTCGGGGCTCACGGGGATGGTGAGGTCGGTGAGCACGCGCGTGGCGAACCCGAGGCCGACGGCGTCGAGCGCGGTGCGCTTGACGCAGTGCGACTCGACCAGGCCGACGACGTCGACGGCCTCGATGCGGGCGTCCCGCAGGGCCTGCTCCAGCGTGCGGCCCTCGCCGTCCGTGCCCTCGAAGCCGGAGTAGCCGTGCGCGTACTGGCCCTTCTTCACCGACACGTCGGGGTGCAGGTCGGTCAGCGCAGGGTGCAGCTCGGCGTTCGGCGTGCCGGCGAGGCCGTGCGGCGGCCACGAGTCGACGAAGTCGGGGTGGTCGCTGAAGTGGTCGCCCGGGTCGATGTGCCAGTCCTGCGTGGTCACGACGATCTCGTACCGGTCGCGGTGCGCGACGGCGTGCGCGGCGACGTCCTCGGCGACCTTGTCGCCGCCGTCCACGGCGAGCTCGCCGCCCTCGCAGAAGGTGGGCTGGACGTCGACGACGACGAGCGCGCGGCGGGGCACGCTCTCGGGGGAGGTGCTTGAGCTCATGGTGCCCACCCTGCCACCGCGGGCTGCGCGGCGTCAGGCCTGTCGGTCGGTCAGCAGTACCCGCCGCCGGACGAGTCGGGGCAGTAGAGCGGCTGGACGGCCATGGTGCCGGCGACCGGCCACCCCCTCTCGTGAGCCAGGGAGTCCGGTGGCAGGTCGCGCGGCCGCTCCAGGGGCGGCTCCTCGTGCCGCTGGAACACGCGTCGGAAGCGTTCGATGATCGACATGACGACCTCCCTTGACCAACCTTTGGGGACAGCATGCCGCTGCATGGCCCTGGTGTCGACGGTGGCGGGTCGGGCGCTCCAAGATGGGGGTATGACCCGCCACCTGCGTCGTACCGGGGCCGTCGCCGGCCTCGTCGCGGGGCTCCTGCTCGTCCTTGCCGGCTGCGGCTCGGCCGGCGACGGAGAGCCGCCCGTGGTGTCGGGGACTGCGGCGCCCCCGGACGGGACGGGGAGCCCGGCGGTCCCTACCGCCGATGAGCCGTCGTCGGCGACGCCGGAGGTCACGATCGAGACCGTCGTGGACGGCCTCGACGTCCCGTGGGGGCTCGCGGCGCTGGACGACGGCACGCTGCTCGTCAGCCTGCGCGACGAGGCCCGGCTTGTCGTCGTGGACCCGGACGAGGGCACGACGACGGAGGTCACCGGGCCCGGGGCGGACCGCTTGGCCGCCGAGACGACGCCCGACGGCGAGGGCGGGCTGCTGGGGGTCGCGGTCGACCCGGCGTCGGGCGACGTCTTCGTCTACCGGACCGGCGCCGACGACAACGCCGTGCTGCGCGGCGCGCTGGACGGCGCCGTGTTCGGCGAGCTCACGACCGTCCTCGACGGCATCCCGCGGGCCGGGCACCACGACGGCGGGGCGCTCACCTTCGGCCCGGACGGCCACCTGTACGTCGGCACGGGGGACGCGGGGGACCGGGAGAACTCCCAGGACCCCGATTCGTTGGGCGGCAAGATCCTGCGGATCACGCCCGACGGCGAGCCGGCTCCCGGCAACCCGTCTGCCGGCAACAACGCCCAGGCGTCGCCGGTCTGGACGCTGGGGCACCGCAACGTCCAGGGCCTCGGGTGGGATCGCGCCGGGCGGATGCTCGCGAGCGAGTTCGGGCAGAACACGTGGGATGAGCTGAACGTGATCGAGGCCGGCGGCAACTACGGCTGGCCCGAGGTGGAGGGCCCGGACGGCGCCGGCGACGGTACGGTCGCGCCGGTCGCATGGTGGTCGACCGACGAGGCGTCGCCGTCGGGCCTCACGGTGACGGACGACGCCGTGTACCTCGCAGGCCTGCGGGGCGAGCGGCTGTGGCGCGTGCCGTTCGGCGACACGGCGTCCGGAGCCGAGGAGGGTGCGAGCGCCGAGCCGAGCAAGGGCACCGGAGTCGACGCCGACGGCAGCGTCCGCGCGCTCGGGGAGCCGCAGGCGCTGCTGACGGGCGAGCTCGGCCGGCTGCGCAACGTGGCGCCGGTCGTCCCCGACGGAGGCGACGCCGACGGCCTGTGGGTGCTGACCAACAACACCGACGGCCGCGGGACACCGCACGACGGCGACGACCGGCTGGTGCGCGTCACGTTCGGCTGACCCGCCGGTCGGCGGCGTGAAACATCGTGAGACTGCCGTCGCGACACATCTACGATGGGCACCATGCCCGAGCCCGCGAAGACCTTCTACCTGACGACGCCGATCTACTACGTCAACGACGCCCCCCACATCGGGCACGCGTACACGACCGTCGCGGCAGACGTGGTCACCCGCTGGCACCGCCAGCGCCAGGAGGACGTCTGGTTCCTGACCGGGACGGACGAGCACGGCGAGAAGGTGCTGCGCACCGCCGAGGCGAACGGCGTCAGCCCGCAGGCGTGGGCGGACCGCCTCGTCGAGACGGCGTGGCAGCCGGTGCTGAAGACGCTCGACGTGCGCAACGACGACTTCCTCCGTACCACGCAGGAGCGGCACGAGACCGCGGTCCAGACCTTCCTGCAGGACCTGTACGACAAGGGCGAGATCTACGCCGGCTCCTACGAGGGTCCGTACTGCGTGGGCTGCGAGGAGTACAAGCTCCCGGGCGACCTGGTCGACGGCACCGGCGAGTACGAGGGGCAGAAGCTGTGCCCCATCCATCTCACGCCGGTCGAGATGCTCTCGGAGGAGAACTACTTCTTCCGCATGAGCGCGTACGCGGAGCGCTTGCTCGCTCTGTACGAGGAGCACCCGGAGTTCGTGCAGCCCGCCAGCGCCCGCAACGAGGTCATCGGCTTCGTGAAGCAGGGCCTGCAGGACCTGTCGATCTCGCGGTCCACGTTCGACTGGGGCATCCCGATCCCCTGGGACGACAAGCACGTGCTGTACGTGTGGTTCGACGCGCTGCTCAACTACGTCACCGCGATCGGCTACGGCGCGGACGACGAGGCCGCGCGCGAGAAGTTCGCCCGGACGTGGCCCGCCGACGTGCACCTGGTCGGCAAGGACATCCTGCGGTTCCACGCCGTCATCTGGCCGGCCATGCTCATGGCGGTCGGGCTGCCGCTGCCGAAGCAGGTGTTCGCGCACGGCTGGCTGCTCGTGGGCGGCGAGAAGATGAGCAAGTCTCGCCTCACCGGTATCGCGCCGGGCGACATCATCGACACCTTCGGCTCCGACGCGTTCCGCTACTACTTCATGCGGACGATCGCCTTCGGCGGGGACGGCTCGTTCTCGTGGGAGGACATGGTCGCGCGGTACAACGGCGAGCTGGCCAACGGCTTCGGCAACCTCGCCTCGCGCACGGCGGCGATGATCGGCAAGTACTTCGGCGGCACGCTGCCGACGGCGGGCGCGCGGACGGACCTCGAGACCTCGCTGGAGCGGGTGGCGGCCAAGGCCGTGGCGGACGCCGAGGACGCGATCGACCGGCTCGCGATCCACGACGCCCTCGCGGCCGTGTGGTCACTGGTCGACGCCACCAACGGTTACATCACCGAGACGCAGCCGTGGAAGGTCGCCAAGGAGCCCGGCGAGACGGACGAGGACGGGCGCGGCGTGGACGGCGGCCGACTCGCGACGTCGCTCGTGACGGCGGCCGAGGCCCTGCGTGCGCTCGCGGTGCTGCTGCACCCGGTCACCCCCCAGGCTGCCCAGGCGCTGTGGGAGGCGCTGGGGGCGGAGCCCGCGCTCGGTGCGCTCGAAGCCCAGCCGATGTCGGGCGCCGCGATCTTCGGCGTCCTGCCCGCGGGGGCCACGGTGACCAAGGGCGCCGCACTCTTCCCGCGTCTCGCCGACGACGCCTGAGCCGCGTGGCACGCCAGCGCGAACGCGGGTTCCCGCCGGACCCGGAGCCCCTGCCCGTCCCGGTCGCCGACAATCACACGCACCTCGAGGCGATCGCCGAGGTGCTGGCTGAGCGTTCGTCCGGAGCGAGCTTGCGAGCGCAGGACGAGAGTGACCGGAAGCCGGACGACGTCCCGGCGCCGAGTGTTGCGGAGCTTCTCGCCCGCGCCGCGGCGGCGGGCGTCGACCGGGTGGTGCAGGTGGGCTGCGACCTGCCCGCGATCGCCTGGACCGACGACCTGCTGCGCGACCCGCTGGTCGAGCCTGTCGACACCTCGTGGGTCGAGCTTGTCGAGACCACCCCCGGATTTCGACGAGCTCAACCAGCGGCGAGGGTGGTCGGCGCCGTGGCGATCCACCCCAACGAGGCGGTGCTGCACGCCGGCGTGCGCGAGGTGGGCCCGGACGGCCTGGAGCCGACCCCGGCCGCGCACCACGACGTGCCGCTCGACGACGCGATCGCGCGCGTGGCGGAGGTCGCCCGCACCAACCCGCGCGTGCGGGCGATCGGCGAGACCGGGATGGACCTGTTCCGCACCGGCCCGCAGGGGGAGAAGGCGCAGCGCGACGCCTTCCGCGCGCACGTCGCCCTGGCCAAGGAGCTCGGCCTGGCGCTGCAGATCCACGACCGCGACGCGCACGCTCAGGTGATCGACGTGCTCCTGGCGGACGGCGCTCCCGAGCGTACGGTCTTCCACTGCTACTCCGGCGACGAGGAGATGGCGGCGCTCGCCGCCTCCCGCGGCTGGTTCCTCTCGTTCGCCGGCCCCGTGACCTACCCGAAGAACGACCACCTGCGCGCCGCCCTGCGCGCGGTGCCGCTCGACCTCGTGCTCGTCGAGACCGACGCGCCGTACCTGCCGCCGCACCCGTACCGCGGGCGGCCGAACGCCCCGTACGTCGTCGGGCACACGGTGCGGGCGATGGCGGAGATCCTCGAGCGGCCGCTGCCCGACGTCTGCGCGGCCGTCTCGGCCACCTCCGAACGGGTCTACGGCGCATGGTGACGGCGCGGTGAGCCGCGCCTCGCACCAGGCGGACGCCGCCGGGCAGCCCGCCGAACCGCCCGAGGGGCTTCCCACGAGGTCACGGTTCCGTTACGGTCTGGTGCTCGTGCGGAGGTCGAGGGCGAAGAGGGCGTCGGAAGCGTCGACGCACCCCCCGGCGACGGCTGACGGGTCCACGCGCACGCCAACCGCGCCCGGCCGCTCACGGCCCCGGGCCGCGGCGCTGACCGGGCCCGCGCGCCACCTCGTGCACGGCGCGGTGGTGATCGCGCTGGTCGGTGGCGCCGCCGCCGTGGCGCAGGTGCACAAGACCGTGACGATCGACTACGACGGCCACGTCGCCACCGTCGACGCGTACGGCGCCTCCGTGGCCGACGTGCTGAAGTACCACCACATCACGCCCGGCCCGGACGACCTGGTGCAGCCGGCGTCCGCGTCCGTGGTCGCGGACGGCGGGGAGGTCGTGGTGCGGACGAGCCGAGAGGTGACCGTCGAGATCGACGGCGAGGTCACGACGTTCCCGACGACGGCGCACACGGTGGGCGAGCTGCTCGCCTCCCTCGGCCCGCGCGGGACCGACGCGGTGACCTCGGCGTCGCGCTCCACCCGCCTGGACCGTGACGAGGTGCGGGTCTCCACCACGAAGACGGTCCAGATCGCCGTCGACGGGCTGGTGCTGCCGATCCGCACCACCCAGTCCACGGTGCGGGACGTGCTCGGCACCGCGGGCATCACGCTCGGTGAGCACGACCACACGTCCGTGCTGCTCGGTGCTGCCGCCGTGGACGGGATGGTGGTGATGGTCAGCCGGGGGGACACCGACGCCGACCGCGTCACCGAGGTCATCCCGTTCGAGACCGAGCGCATCGAGTCCGACGAGCTGCCGAAGGGGTACGAGGTGGTGCGCACCGCGGGCGTCCCCGGCGAGCGCGTCACGACCTACGAGGTGCGCACCCTCGACGGCGCCGAGGTGGAGCGCACGGTGCTCGACCGCGAGGTGACCCGCGAGCCGGTGGACGAGGAGATCGTGGTGGGCACCCTCGAGGCCTCGACGGCCAACCCGGACCCTGGCTCCGCCAAGGCGATCGGCAAGGCGATGGCGGCCGAGCGCGGCTGGGGCGGTGACCAGTTCGCGTGCCTCGAGAAGCTGTGGGACAAGGAGTCCGGCTGGCGATGGAACGCCGACAACCCGTCGAGCACGGCGTACGGCATCCCGCAGGCGCTGCCGGGCTCGAAGATGGCGACCGTCGGCTCCGACTGGCGCACCAACCCGTCGACGCAGATCGAGTGGGGGCTGGGGTACATCGCCGGACGGTACGGCGCGCCGTGCGACGCGTGGGCCCACTCGATGGCCAAGGGCTTCTACTGATCGCTCGTCGGTCGAGCCTGTCGAGACCTCGAGCCGGGTTTCGACCGGCTCAACCAGCGATACGGGGTGTGAGTCGACCCACGGGTTTCGGCCAGACTTATCGGACAGCCCCGGACAGACGGGGGCATCCTTACCACAACCAGGCTTGGACATCGATCACGATCCGGTTACGGTCTTCGGAGCCACCGGATCGATACCGGACCCAGCAGCCAGCCGGGACCCCGTCGTCGTGGCCGGATCGCACGACGACTGGACCTGTGTGAACTCCTCGAACGAGACTCCCAACCCTTCGGCCGAGTCGACGCCCGAGGCGCCCGGCGCCGACACGACGACCCGTACCCGTCGGCGGCGCCTGCCGCTGATCGCGAGCATCGCGGCCGGCGCCCTCGTCCTCGCGGGCGGTGCCGCCACGGCCTACGAGAGCGCGCGCAAGAGCGTGACGCTCGACATCGACGGCGAGACCCGCAGCGTCGAGACGTTCTCCGGCTCGGTCGCCGGCCTGCTGGACGCCCAGGGCGTCCGCGTCGGTGACCGTGATGCGGTCACCCCCGGTTCCGACTCCGCCCTGCGCGACGGCTCGGAGGTCGTGGTCCGTTACGGCCGCGAGCTCACCGTGGACGTCGACGGCGAGCAGGACGACGTGTGGGTGACCGCCCTCGACGCCGACGAGGCCCTCCGCGGCCTCGACGCACGCGGCTCCGACGTCTCGCTCGTCGCGTCGCGCTCCGGCGACCGTGCGTCGCTCCCGCTGCGGCTCGACGCCGACCAGGCCGTCGCGGTCGTCGCGGACGGCACCACGACGGTGGTGGACGACGGCTCGGTGGGCCTCGACGCGATCCTGGAGGGGCTCGACGTCACGGTCGACAAGGCCGACCATGTGTTCGTGGAGCGCCAGGCCGCCAAGGCCGAGGGTGACCCCACCGTGCGGATCGTCGTCGAGCGCGTGGACACCAAGAAGGTCACCAAGAAGGTCGCGGTAGACCACAAGTCGCGCACCAAGAAGGACAGCGACCGGTACGCAGACCTGGGCAGCAAGGTGGCCCAAGAGGGCAAGGACGGCGAGCGGACGATCGCGTACCGCGTGACGACCGTCGACGGCGACGTCGTGAGCAAGAAGAAGCTCTCCGACGACGTGACGACCAAGCCCGTCACGGAGATCGTGGTCAAGGGCACCAAGGAGCGCCCCGAGCCCGAGCCGGAGCCCGCGGAGAAGGAGTCCTCCTCGAGCGACTCGTCCTCCGGCTCTTCCTCCAACGGCTCTTCCTCCAACGGCTCTTCCTCCAACGACTCGTCGGACGACAGCTCGTCGTCGGCCGGTGGGTCCGCGCCCGCCGGTGTCTGGGGTCAGCTGGCCCAGTGCGAATCCGGCGGCAACCCGTCGACGAACACCGGTAACGGCTACTACGGCCTGTACCAGTTCTCGGCACAGACGTGGCAGGCGATGGGCGGCAGCGGCCTCCCGTCCGAGAACTCCGCCGGCGAGCAGACGCGGATCGCGAAGAAGCTGCAGGCGCAGTCGGGCTGGGGCCAGTGGCCCGGGTGCGCGGCCAAGCTCGGCCTGCTCTGACCTGACTGACCGACGACCCGTTGGTTGAGCCTGTCGAACCCGGAGCCCTGGGTTTCGACAGGCTCCGCCAGCGGGTCTTCGTGTGTCCGGAGGGCGTGGGGCTCGTCACGTCGGGCCCCGAGGATTAGGTTTGCAATAACGAATCAGTTACGTTCGGGTGTCCCGCGTGCGAGCCGCACTGTTCTGGTGTATGGCACCGCGGGGTGGCCGCCGGATCGGTGGGTCGATACTCGGCACCCAGGGTGCGGAGGCCGGAGCCAGGCGCGAACGCGCCGGCCCGGTGCGGCAGGCCCTCGAGGCCCGCCCCCGACGACCGTGCCCGGACAGCACGACGACTGGACCCCCGTGACTTTCATCCCCCACACCTCGCCAGAGCCTGCGACCGACGGGACCGCGACCCGCGGCCGCCGCCGCCGCTGGCCCCTCCTGGCCGCCGCGACCGTTGCCGCGGTCGCCGTGGCAGGCGGCGCCGTCGCCTACGCCGACGCCCGCAAGACCATCACGCTCGACGTCGACGGCGATCTGCGCACCGTCACCTCGTACTCCGACTCCGTGGATGCGATGCTCGACTCCCAGGGGGTGGCCGTGGACGACCGCGACACCGTGACCCCGACGGCGAGCGCCTCGCTCGAGGACGGCGCCGACGTCGTCGTCCGCACCGGCAAGGAGCTCACTGTCCAGGTGGACGGCGAGGAGACCGACACGTGGGTCAACGCCCTCGACGCAGACGAGGCGCTCGACACGCTCACCGCCCGCGGCGGCGACGTGCGGATCGTCGCCTCGCGCTCGGGTGACCGGGCTTCGCTGCCCGTGGACGTCGACGTGGACGGCCCCGTGGCCGTGGTCCACGACGGCGGGACGGACGTCGTGGAGGGTGCGGAGGACGTCGCCGCGGTGCTCACCGAGGCGGACGTGGAGCTGGGCGGCAGGGACCGCGTGCAGGTCACCGAAACGACCAACGCAGACGTGAAGAAGAGCGTGGCGCAGGCCGTCGCGGCCGAGAAGAAGGCCGCAGAGAAGAGGGCCGCGGAGCAGGCGGAGAAGGATGCGGGCGAGAACGCGACCCAGGTCGAGGACGCGGCCACCGCGCCGGCCACCCCGCAGGTCGCCGTCGTCGTGCAGCGCGTCGAGACCAAGAAGGTCGCCACCACCAAGGCCGTCGCGAACGAGTCGAAGACCAAGAAGTCCGACAAGCGCTACTCCGACCAGGACGCGAAGGTCGTGACGAAGGGCAAGGACGGCGAGCGCACGATCGTGCAGCAGGTCACGACGATCGACGGCAAGGTCGTCAAGAAGACCAAGGTCTCCGACGAGGTCACCACGAAGCCCGTGACCCGCGTGCTGGTGAAGGGCACCAAGGATCGCCCGGAGCCCAAGGCCAAGACGCCCGCCACGACGTCCGAGACGAAGAGCTACTCCGGGTCCACCCGCTCGATCGGCAAGCAGATGGCGGCCGCCCGCGGCTGGTCCGGCTCCGAGTGGACGTGCCTCGAGTCGCTGTGGACCAAGGAGTCGGGCTGGAGCGCCTCGGCAGCCAACCCGTCGTCGGGCGCCTACGGCATCCCGCAGTCGCTGCCCGGCTCGAAGATGGCGTCCGCCGGCTCCGACTGGCAGTCGAACCCGGCCACGCAGATCAAGTGGGGCCTGGGCTACATCACCGACGTGTACGGCACCCCGTGCGGCGCGTGGGGCCACTCGCAGTCGGTGGGCTGGTACTGAGCCGCCGGCACCGCACGGTGCGGGTCGCCGAATAGACTCGCCCCCATGACGAACACCACCCCTGGCGCCCTGCTCGGCCCCGCGGAGATCCGCGAGCTGGCAGGGCGCCTCGGTGTGCGCCCCACCAAGACGCTCGGTCAGAACTTCGTGCACGACGGCGGCACGGTGCGCAAGATCGTCCGCGCCGCCGGGCTGCGGCCGGGCGAGCGCGTCGTGGAGATCGGCCCCGGCCTGGGATCCCTGACCCTCGGCCTGCTCGAGGCGGGGGCCTCGGTCGTCGCCGTGGAGATCGACCGGGCGCTGGCGCGGGAGATCGACGCGACCGTCCGCCGGCACGCCCCGGACTCGGACTTCGAAGTGGTGACCGCCGACGCGCTCGAGGTCACCTCGCTGCCGGGCGAGCCCCCGACGGCGCTCGTCGCGAACCTGCCCTACAACGTGGCCGTCCCCGTGCTGCTCACCTTCCTCCAGCGCTTCCCCACGCTGGAGCGCGTGCTCGTGATGGTGCAGGCCGAGGTGGCCGACCGGCTCGCCGCCGGCCCCGGCTCGCGCACCTACGGGATCCCATCGGTCAAGGCCGCCTGGTACGCCGACGCGCGGCGGTCGCTCAACGTCAGCCGGCACGTCTTCTGGCCCGAGCCCAACGTCGACTCCGCCCTCGTGGCGCTGGAGAAGCGCGACCCGCCGGTCACGACCGCGACGCGCGAGCAGGTGTTCGCCGTCGTCGACGCCGCGTTCGCCCAGCGGCGCAAGACGCTGCGTGCCGCACTGGCGAGCACCTTCGGCTCGGGCGCGGCCGCCGAGGTGGCGCTGCGTGCCGCCGGCGTCGACCCGGGGCTGCGGGGCGAGCGGCTCGAGGTCGGCGACTTCGCGCGGATCGCCGAGCAGCTTCCGGTCGCTGCTGGCACGGTGGACGCGTGACCCACCTCGCCGCCGCCCCGTCGCCGTCCGTCCGGGTGCGCGCGCCGGGCAAGGTCAACCTGTCGCTGCGCGTCGGCGCGGTCCAGGACGACGGGTACCACCCGCTGGCGACGATCTTCCAGGCGGTCTCGATCTACGAGGAGATCACCGCCACGCAGGTGCCGGAGGGCGCCGGCGTGACGATCACCGTGGACGGCCCCCAGGCCGCGCACGTGCCGGTGGACGCGTCCAACCTCGCCTGGAAGGCGGCGGTGGCGGTCGCCGAGCGAGTCGGGATGACGGCGGACGTCGCGCTG
Organism: Isoptericola sp. Y581; assembly: GCF_059445475.1. Classification (NCBI taxonomy): domain Bacteria; kingdom Bacillati; phylum Actinomycetota; class Actinomycetes; order Micrococcales; family Promicromonosporaceae; genus Isoptericola; species Isoptericola sp. Y581. Next base: position 307,200 of record NZ_JCAIUK010000001.1, read on the forward strand.
CACCTGGCGAAGGGGGTGCCGGTGGCCGGCGGCATGGCCGGGGGATCGGCCGACGCGGCCGCGACGCTCGTCGCCTGCGACGCCCTGTGGCAGACCGGGCTGAGCCGCGAGGACCTGGCGGACCTCGCCGCCGGGCTCGGGTCGGACGTGCCGTTCGCAATGCTCGGGCACACGGCAGTCGGCACTGGCCGGGGCCATCTCCTCACGCCCGCCATGACGCGGGGCGAGTTCCACTGGGCGTTCGCGGTGCAGGAGGACGGGCTGTCGACGCCCGCCGTCTACGGCCGGTTCGACGATCTGGCCGTCGGGGACGCGGCCGGCGACCCGGGGCTCGCGGAGGACACGGGCCTCATGCAGGCGCTCCGCGCGGGCGACGCGCACGCGCTCGGCCGGGCCCTGCACAACGACCTCGAGCCCGCGGCGCTCTCGCTGCGCCCGGAGCTGGAGCGCACGCTCGACGTCGCCCGCGAGGCGGGTGCGCTCGGCGCGCTCGTGTCCGGCTCCGGCCCCACCGTGGCCGCGCTGGCCCGCTCGCGGCAGCACGCGCTCGTCATCGCCGCGTCGTGGACCGCCGAGGGCGCCGCCGACTCCGTCTGGTGCACCTCGAGCCCCGCGCACGGCGCCCGCCTGCTGCCCTGACCGGGGCCGCTGGAGAGCTTGTCGAAACCCAGGGGGACCCGCTGGTTGAGCTTGTCGAAACCCAGGGAGACCCGCTGGTTGAGCTCGTCGAACCCCAGGGGGACCCGCTGGTTGAGCTTGTCGAAACCAAAGGGGCAGGGTGTCGACAGGCTCAACCAGCGACTCGGGTTTCGACAGGCTCAACCAGCGACTCGGGTTTCGACAGGCTCAACCAGCGACTCGGGTTTCGACAGGCTCAACCAGCGACTCGGGTTTCGACAGGCTCAACCAGCGACGGGTCGGCGCGTTCAGAGGTGCTTGGCGAGCCAGGTGAGGGTCGGGGCGAAGCGGTAGCCCTGGCCGCCCTCGTGGCCGTTGTACGGGTAGACATCGATCGCCTTCTCGGGCGTGGTGTCACCGAGCGCACCCCACTGGTTGTAGGCGGCGTAGACCGTCGACGGCGGGCAGACGGCGTCCATGAGGGCGGTGGAGAACAGGCCGGCCGCGCGGGCGCGGCGAGCGAAGGAGACGCCGTCCAGGTAGGAGAACGTGCGCCAGACGGCGTCCTCGTGCTCGCGGTGCACCGCGAGGTAGCGCGTGATCTCGCCGTACGGCATCGCGTCCGAGATCTGCACGGCGCGGCGGTAGTGGCTGAGGAACGGCACGTTCGGAACGGCGGCCGCGAGGTCCGGGACCAGGCCGGCGACGGCGACCGCGATGCCGCCGCCCTGGCTGGCGCCGGTGACCGCGACGCGCGCGGGGTCGATGCCGTCGACCCGGCGCACCGCGTCCACGGCCCGCACGCCGTCGGCGAAGACGCGGCGGTAGTAGTGCGTCGCGGGGTCGAGGACGCCGCGCGTCATGAAGCCCGGGGAGGCGGGGCCGCTGCCGACGGGATCCGGCGTGTCGCCGCCGTGCCCCCAGCCGGAGCCCTGGCCGCGGGTGTCCATCACGAGGTGCGCGTAGCCGGCGGCCGCGAGCCCCAGGTGGTCGTGCGCCAGCCCACGCCCGCCGCCGTACCCGACGTACTCGACCACGGCCGGCAGGGGCCCGTCGACGTGCGCCGGCCGGACCAGCCACGCCTTGATCGGGTGGCCGCCGAAGCCGGGGAATGTCACGTCGTCCACGACGAGCTCGGTCAGGCCGGAGTCCACCCGCGCGAGCTCGGGCGCGGCGTCGTGCGCGCGGGTCTCGGCGAGCGTCTGCGACCAGAACGCGTCGAAGTCGGCGGGCTCGTCGACCTCGGGCACGTAGGCCTCGAGCTCCGGGACGGGCAGGTCGAACTGGGCCATCGGTCTCCTCCGGGGCATTCTCCGCGACAGCGGTGTCGGCTGCACTGTAGCGGGGCCGACGGCGGGGCCGGCGCCGCGTCCTCTGGCTGACGTCTAGGCTGCTCCCACTTTGGGCGCGTGGACCGCGGTGCTGCGGCGGCGCCCCCGGCCGGACGGCGAGATGGGGACACGGTGCGACGCGGGACGAACCTGCCGCGGGTGGGCGACTTCAACCAGATGGTGGTGCTCGACCAGGTGCGCCGGTCCCCGGACGGCTCGAGCCGCAGCGAGCTCGCGGCGAGCATCGGGCTGTCGCCCCAGGCCGTGTCCAACATCGTGTCGCGCCTGATCGTGCTCGGGTACGTCGTCGAGGGGGAGCGGCGGGTGGAGGGCCGGGGCAAGCCCCGCACGATGCTCTACCTGCAGCCGCAGGGCGCGTACGCGCTGGGCGTCCACATCGACCCGGTGGTGGTGACGTCGGTGCTGGTCGACCTCGAAGGGCGCACCGTGGAGAAGGTCGTCGAGCCGACGCCGGCGGGCCCCGAGGCCGTCGCCGCCTCCGTGGCCGCGGCCACCGAGGCCATGCTGGGGCGTGCGGGCGTCGACCGGTCCGCCGTCCTCGGCCTGGGCGTCGCCGCGCCGGGCCCGGTGGACCTGCGGGCGGGGACGGTCCTCCGGCCGCCGCTCCTGACGGGCTGGCAGGAGGTGCCCGTGCGCGACCTCCTGGGCGTCGCGACCGGCTTCGACGTCGTCCTGGACAAGGACGTCTCGGCCGCGATGGTGGCCGAGCTGTGGCGCGGCAACCGCATGCTCCGGGGCACGTCGCTGTTCTTCTACACCGGGTTCGGCGTCGCCGTCGCCGTGGCGCACGACGGCGAGCTGCTCGCGGGCTCGTCGCGCAACGCCGGCGAGGTGGGTCACCTGGTGGTCGACAACGACGGCCCGCTGTGCGGCTGCGGCAACCGGGGGTGCATCGGGATCTCCGCGGCGGCCGGGACGCTCGTGGCGGAGGCGGTGGGGGGCGGGGTGCTGCCGCCCGGGACCCCGGCGTCGTCGCCGAGCGAGCTGGACGCGGCGCTCACGACGCTGTGCCGGCTCGCGGCCGAGGGCGACGGGGCGGCGGCTCGGATCCTGGTGGTCTCGGCGCGCCGGGTGGCGCGGGGGATCACCGTGGTGGCCGACCTCGTGGACGCGGACGTCGTCGTCTTCGGCGGCCCGGCCTGGGCACGCCTGTCGCCGCACTACCTGCCGGTGGTGCGCCGCGAGCTCACCCTCGCCGCGACGTTGCGCGAGGTGCACCCGGTCGAGGTGCTTGGCTCCGCCGTCGGCGACCACGTCGGGGCGGTCGGCGCGGCGAGCCTCGTGCTCGACGGGCTCTTCACCCCGCGGCCGTCCGGGCTCGTCGACGGCGTGCCGCGGACACCTTGACACTATTAACTCCATTAGATTGAGTTAATATGTCAGCCGGCCCGATGTCGTCGGGCCGCACATGTGGCAAAGGAGCACCATGCGACTGGCACGAACCCTCGCCGCGGGGACCGCGGTCACTGCGCTCGTCCTCGCCCTCGGAGCCTGCGGTTCGGGAGACGGCGGGGGCGACGGCGACGCGACGATCAAGATCGCGTACCAGAAGTTCGGCAACTTCACGCAGGCCGACGAGCTCTTCAAGGACGTCAAGGCCGAGTACGAGGAAGCGAACCCCGACGTCACCATCGAGCTGGTGCCCATCGAGGCCAGCCAGAACGACTACTTCACCAAGCTCGCCCTGATGAACCGGGCCCTCGGAACCGCGCCAGACCTCATGTACGAGGACACGTTCATGATCAAGTCGGACGTCGAGGCCGGGTACCTGCTGCCGATGGACGACTACCTCGCCGGCTGGGAGGACTGGGGCCAGTTCGTGGACCAGGCCAAGCAGGCCGGCATGGGCGACAACGGCAAGACCTACGGCGTCCCGATGGGCACCGACACGCGCGGCCTGTGGTTCAACAAGGAGGTGCTCGCCAAGGCCGGGCTGCCCGACGACTGGGCCCCCAAGAACTGGGACGAGCTCCTCGCGGCGGCCCGGGCGATCAAGAAGGCCGACCCGGACGTCATCCCGCTCAACGTGTACTCGGGCAAGCCCATGGGCGAGGGCTCCACGATGCAGGGCTTCGAGATGCTGCTGTACGGCACGGGCGGCACGCTCTACGACACCGACGCGGCGAGGTGGTTGGTCGGGTCGCAGGAGTTCGTCGACTCGCTCGACTTCATCAAGACCATCTACACCGAGGGGCTCGCCCCGACGCCGCAGCAGGCGCTCGACCCGAACGTGGGGAACACCGTCTCGGCCGAGTGGTTCCCGCAGGGCAAGCTCGGCATCTCCCTCGACGGGTCCTGGACCCCGGGCGCCTGGCTCGAGGAGGGCACGGCGCCGTGGCCCGAGTGGACCGACGTCATGGGTACGGCCGCCATGCCCACGCAGGAGGGCCAGGCCCCCGGCGCGGTGAGTATGTCGGGCGGCTGGACGATGGCGATCGGCTCCGGGTCGAAGAACCCCGACGTGGCGTTCGACGTCCTCACCCACGCCCTGGACAAGGAGAACTCGCTGCGCTTCGCGATCGACAACAGCCAGATCGCGGTGCGCTCCGACGTCGCCGAGGAGCCGTCGTACTCCGAGGCGAACCCGACGGTGCCGTTCTTCTCCGACCTCGTGGAGGTGACGAACTTCCGCCCGGCCACGTCCGACTACGCGCAGATCTCCAACGCCATCCAGGTGGCGATGGAGTCGGTGATGACCGGCCAGCAGGAGCCCGCGGAGGCGGCCGCGGTCTACGACAAGGCCGTGATCGCCCAGGTCGGCGAAGAGAACACGACGAACGGCTGACGACGTGACCACCGCCCTCGCCCCCGCACCGCCGGGGGCGGGGCTGTCGCCGGTGCGGCGCACTCCGGTGCGCCGCACCGCCGGCCGCCTCGTGCCGCTGCTGCCCGCCGTCGTCCTGCTCGCGTTGTTCATGATCGGGCCCGTGGTCTGGTCGTTCTACGGGTCGTTCACCAACGCGGCGCTGACGGGGCCGAACGCCCTCGCGCCCGAGTGGGTGGGGCTCGACAACTACGTCGCGCTGCTCAGCGACCCCGACTTCCCGAAGGCCCTGTGGCTGACGGTGCTCTTCGTCATCGCGTCCGCCGTCATCGGGCAGAACGTGGCCGGGCTCGGCCTGGCGATGCTTATGCGCTCCGCCCTGAAGCCCGTGCGGGCCGTCGTCTCGACGCTGGTCGTCACGGCGTGGGTGTTGCCGGAGATCGTCGCCGCCTTCGCGGCGTACGCCTTCTTCCACGCCGACGGCACGCTCAACTCGCTGCTGTCCGGCGTCGGGATCACCGGGGCCGACTGGCTCTTCGACTACCCCATGCTCGCCGTCATTCTCGCGAACGTCTGGCGGGGCACGGCGTTCTCGATGATGGTCTACTCGGCCGCGATCTCCGAGGTGCCGCCGGAGATCACGGAGGCCGCGACGGTCGACGGCGCCAACGGGTGGCAGCGACTTGTGTGGGTCACGCTGCCGACCATCCGCCGCAGCATCTCGACCAACCTCATGCTCACGACGCTGCAGACCCTGTCCGTCTTCACGCTGATCTACGTGATGACCGGCGGCGGCCCCGGCACCGACAGCTCGACCCTGCCGATCCTCGCCTACCAGGAGGCGTTCAAGTTCGCCCAGGTGGGCTACGGCACCGCGATCGCCACGGTGATGCTCGTCATCGGCGCCGCCTTCTCCGTCGTGTACATCCGCAGCCTGAAGCCGGAGGTCGACTGATGGCCCAGACCGTCCCCGCGCCGTCGCCCGTGCCCGCCGCAGAGGTCGGGGCCGCGCCGCCGGCCCGCCGCCGCACGAGGCCGTCGGTCGCCGCGCCCGGGCCGCGCGCCGCACGCGTGGCGTCCAACGTCGTGCTCGTCGCCGTCGGGCTGTGCTTCCTGCTGCCGCTCGGCTGGATCGTGCTCGCCTCGCTCGACGCGAGCGCGACCCTGTCGGTGCGCCTTCCCGACGCGTTCACGTTCGCGAACTTCACGGCGGTCATGACGCCCGAGCAGACGTGGGTGCCGCTGGCGAACGCGTTCGTGCTGTCCACCGGCACCGGCGTCATCACGGTCCTGGCGTCGGTGCTCGCGGCCTACCCGCTGTCGCGCTACCGCATGCGGTTCAACAAGCCGTTCATGTACGCCGTCCTGTTCGGCACCTGCCTGCCGATCACGGCCATGATGGTGCCGGTCTACTCGCTGTTCGTGCGGCTCAACCTGCTCGACTCGCTGCCGGGCACCACGTTCTTCATGGCCGCGACGTCCCTGCCGATGGCGATCTGGATGACCAAGAACTTCATGGACTCCGTGCCGATCTCCCTCGAGGAGGCGGCGTGGACCGACGGTGCGTCGGCCATGACCACGCTGCGCAGGATCGTGCTGCCGCTCATGCGCCCGGGCATCGCGGTCGTGTTCATCTTCGTGTTCATCCAGGCGTGGGGGAACTTCTTCGTCCCCTTCGTGCTGCTGCTGACCCCCGGGAAGCAGCCGGCGGCCGTGAGCATCTTCGCCTTCTTCGGCCAGTACGGCTCGGTCGCATACGGGCAGCTCGCCGCCTACTCGATGCTCTATTCCATCCCCGCCGTCGCCCTCTACGTGCTCGTCTCGCGGCTCTCCGGCGGCTCCTTCGCGCTCGCCGGCGCCGTCAAGGGCTGACGGCGCCGCGCGTCCGATCAACCCGTCCCACCCGATCCATGTCCCCGTCACCAGGAGCTTTGATCCATGCACGACACCACCGCCCGCACCACCGCGCGCCTCGCGCGGTTCACCCACGACTGGCTCGAGCCCGCGGTGCTCCGCGAGACCCGCCCGCTCGACGTCGAGGCGTGGACCGTCGGCGGCGAGCCGGTGCCCTTCGCCGAGGCGACCGCGGCGACCTACGTGCCCTTCGCGATCGGCACCCCGTGGGGGCGCCCGTGGGACACCACCTGGTTCCACGTCACCGGGGCCGTCCCCGCGGAGTGGGCCGGTGACGGCGCGCCCGCCGGCACGCGCGTCGAGCTCGTCGTCGACCTCGGGTTCACCGGCGCCGGCCCGGGCTTCCAGGCCGAGGGCACCGCGTGGACCACCGACGGGCGCATCATCAAGGCCGTCGAGCCCCGCAACCAGCACGTGCCGCTGGCGCCCGGACAGGCGCTCGACGGCGACGGGCGGGTCGACCTCTACGTCGAGGCCGCCGCCAACCCCGACGTGCCGGGCGGGGCATGGACCCGCCCGACGCGCATGGGCGCCTGGGACACCTCCGGCCCCGACCCGATCTACGCGCTGCGCACCATGCACCTGGCGCTCGTCGACCAGACCACCTGGGAGCTGCTGCAGGACGTGCGCGCCCTGTCGGGCCTGGTGCGGGTGCTGCCCGCCACGAGCCCGCGGGCCGCCGAGGTGCTGCGCGCCCTGGAGGACATGCTCGACGCCGTCGACCCGGACGATGTGGCCGGCACCGCGGCGGCGGGGCGCGCGGCGCTCGCGGCGACCCTCGCCAGCCCGGCGGCCGCGTCCGCCCACCGCATCCACGCCGTGGGGCATGCGCACATCGACTCCGCCTGGCTGTGGCCCACGCGCGAGACGGTGCGCAAGTGCGCCCGCACGTTCTCCAACGTGCTCGCGCTGATGGACGAGGACCCGGACGTGAAGTTCGCCTGCTCGTCGGCCCAGCAGTACTCCTGGGTGCAGGAGGAGTACCCGGAGCTGTTCGAGCGGATCCGTGAGCGGGTGCGCGAGGGCCGGTTCGTTCCCGTGGGTGGCATGTGGGTGGAGTCGGACACGAACATGCCGGGCGGCGAGGCGCTGGCCCGCCAGCTCGTGGCCGGCAAGCGGTACTTCATCGAGGAGCTCGGCGTGGAGCCCAAGGAGGTGTGGCTGCCCGACTCCTTCGGGTACACGGCGGCGCTGCCGCAGCTCGCCCGGCTCGCGGGCAGCGACAACTTCCTCACCCAGAAGATCTCGTGGAACGACACGAACACCATGCCGCACCACACCTTCTGGTGGGAGGGCATCGACGGCAGCCGGGTCTTCACGCACTTCCCGCCCATCGACACCTACAACTCGGACCTCTCGGCCGAGGAGCTGCACCGCGCCGAGCGGCAGTACGCCGAGAAGGGCCGCGCGAACACCTCGCTCGCGCCCTTCGGCTTCGGCGACGGCGGCGGCGGCCCCACCCGCGAGATGGTGGCCGCGGCGCGCCGCACCCACGACCTCGAGGGCTCGCCGCGCGTGGAGCTGTCCGACTCGCAGACGTTCTTCGACGCCGCACGCGCCGAGTACGCCGCCCCGCCCACGTGGACGGGGGAGATGTACCTCGAGTACCACCGCGGCACCTACACCTCGCAGGCGCGGACCAAGCGCGGCAACCGCCGCAGCGAGCACCTGCTGCGCGAGGCCGAGCTCTGGGCGTCGACGGCGGCGGTGCGGACCGGGGCCGAATACCCGGCCGAGCGGCTGCAGAAGCTGTGGCGCACCGTGCTGCTGCAGCAGTTCCACGACATCCTGCCCGGCTCGTCGATCGCCTGGGTGCACCGCGAGGCGGAGCGCAACTACGCCGAGGTGGCCCGCGAGCTCGAGGGGATCGTCGCCGAGTCGCTGCGCGCGCTGGTCGGCGAGGGCGACCGCCCGGTCGCCGTCAACGCCGGGCCGTTCGCGCGCAACGGCGTCGCCGGGCTGGGCGTCGCGGCCCTCGACGCGCCGCGCGGCGCGGGCACGGCGACGCCGGTGCCCGGCTCCGGCCCGTGGGGCGACGGCTGGGTGCTGGAGAACGACCTGGTGCGCGTGGCCGTGGACGCGAACGGGCACGTCGTCTCCGCCGTCGACAAGGCCACCGGGCGCGAGGCGATCCTGCCGGGCGCGAAGGCGAACCTGCTGCAGCTGCACCGCGACGTCCCCAACGAGTGGGAGGCGTGGGACATCGACGAGCACTACCGGCGCAGCACCACCGACCTGGTGGACGCGGCGAAGGTCGAGGTCGTCGATGGCGACGCCGGCCCCGCGCTGCGGGTGCTCCGCGAGGTCGGGTCGTCGCGCGTCGAGCAGGACCTCGAGCTGCCGGTGGACGGCCGCGCGCTGCGCATCACGACGCGCGTCGACTGGCACGAGCGGCAGAAGCTCCTCAAGCTCGCGTTCCCGCTCGACGTGCACGCCGAGCGGGCGACGTCCGAGATCCAGTTCGGGCACGTGCACCGGGCCACGCACGTCAACACGTCGTGGGACCACGCGCGGTTCGAGACGGTCGCGCACCGCTGGGTGCACGTGGGCGAGCCCGGCTTCGGCGTGGCCGTCGCCAACGACTCGACGTATGGCCACGACATCACGCGCACCCGCCCGGACGACGCGACCGACGAGCAGGGCGCGACCGGCACCACCGTGCGGCTGTCGCTGCTGCGCGCGCCGATGTTCCCGGACCCCGACGCCGACCAGGGCGAGCACGTGCTGCGCTGCGAGCTCGTCGTCGGCGCCGGCATCGACGACGCCATCCGGCACGGGTACGCGCTGAACCTGCCCGAGCGCGTGCTGACCGGCGACCACGGGGTGGAACCGCTGGTGACGGTCGACAACGACGCCGTGGTGGTCGAGGCGGTCAAGCTCGCCGAGGACAGCACCGGGGACGTCGTCGTGCGGCTCTACGAGAGCCGCGGCGGCCGGGCACGCGCCCGCGTCACCCCGGCATTCGCGCACGCCGGCGTCGAGGTGACGGACCTGCTCGAGCGCCCGCTCGGCACGCCGGAGCGTGACGGCGACGACGTGCTCCTCGACCTGTCGCCGTTCCAGGTCGTCACGCTGCGCGTGCGCCGCTGACGACCCTGCTGGTTGAGCTTGTCGAAACCCGGGATTCGACAAGCTCAACCAGCGTTCGACACCGAGCGAAGGAGAGCACGATGAAGTTCACCAGAATGGTCGGCACGGTCGCGGCGCTTGCCTGCGTGGTGGGGGCGGCAGCGCCCGCGTCCGCGCAGGGCGGCGGGCACGGGGGCGACGGCGGTACGTCGCAGCGCACGCAGGTGGCGCGGGCGGTCGCCGGCTACGAGGCGATGCAGGAGCACCTGTACGCCGACGACGGGTCGTCGCTGTACCTGGAGCGCTACCCGCTCAAGGCGGACGACCGGGCGTACTCGTTCGAGTGGCCGTTCTCGCAGGCGCACATCGCGACGCTCGACCTCGCGGGCATCCCCGGGCGCACCGGCCGGGAGTTCGACGACGACCTCGCCGACCGCGGCGTCGGGCAGGAGCGCTACTGGAACGCGGGCGGCGGGACGACGGGCCTGCCCGCGTACGACTCCTACCCGCGGGCGCCCTACGGCGACGGCGGCGACATCTTCTACGACGACAACGAGTGGGTGGCGCTCGCCAAGGTGCAGCAGTACCTCGACACCGGTGACGACGCGGCGCTCGACCGGGCCGAGGAGATCTTCGACCTCGTCGTCTCGGGCTGGGACACCGACCCCACCCACCCCGCGCCGGGCGGCGTCTTCTGGACCCAGGCGGAGTGGAGCACCGACCGCAACACCGTCTCCACGATGCCGGGTGCGCAGCTCGCCACCCGCCTGTACATGATCACGGGGGAGCGCGAGTACCTGCACTGGGCCGAGCGGATGACGTCGTGGACCGACGAGTACCTGCTCGCCCCGGACGGGCTGTACTGGGACAACATCAAGCTGGACGGCTCGATCGACGAGACCCACTGGTCGTACAACCAGGGGGTGCCCGTGGGGACTTACGCCCTGCTGTTCGAGGCCACCGGGAAGAAGGAGTACCTGCGCAAGGCGCAGTCGGTGGCGCGCGCGTCGTACCGGTACTACGTCACCGAGGGTCGGCTCGACGACCAGCCCATGTTCTTCAACTCCATCTGGTTCAAGAACCTCCTGCTGCTGGAGTCGGTGACGGGCGGCAGCCGGTACCGGGACGCGATGGCCGACTACGCGGACTCGCAGTGGCGTGACGTGCGCGACCCCGAGACCGGGCTGTTCCCGGCCGACGGGGAGGCCACGGAGCTGCTCGGCCAGGCCGCGATGGTGCAGATCTACGCGACCCTCGCCTGGCCGCGCGGCAAGGCGGGCATCCTGTACTGACTACGCTCGGGGGGTGGCACATCTCCTCGGTGCGGACGGCATCACCCTGACCATCGGCACCCGCACCCTCCTGCGTGACGTCTCCCTCGGGCTCGACGACGGCGATCGCACCGGCGTCGTCGGGCCCAACGGGGGCGGCAAGTCCACCCTGCTGCGCCTGCTCGCCGGCACGCAGGCGCCCGACGCCGGCCGCGTCACCCGCGTGGGCGGCTCCCGGATCGGCATGCTCGTCCAGCGTGACGTGGACGACGACGCCGCGACGATCCGCGACCTCGTGCACGGGGACGACGCCACCCACGAGTGGGCATCGGACGCGCGCATCCGCAACGTGCACGCCGGCCTGCTGGCCGACCTCGACCTCGACCAGCCGGCGTCCACCCTCTCCGGCGGGCAGCGCCGCCGCGTCGCGCTCGCGGCGCTGCTCGTCGAGGACCCCGACGTGCTGCTCCTCGACGAGCCCACCAACCACCTCGACGTCGAGGGCGTCGCCTGGCTGGCCGAGCACCTCCAGGCCCGATACGGGCGGCCCGGCGCCACCGGCGCGCTCGTCGTCGTCACGCACGACCGCTGGTTCCTCGACGCCGTGTGCACCCGCACCTGGGAGGTGCGCGGCGACGGGACCGGCGCCGTCGACGGGTACGAGGGCGGGTACGCGGCGTACATCCTGGCGCGCGCCGAACGGTCCCGGCAGGCCTCCACCGCCGCCGAGAAGCGCAACAACCTGCTGCGCAAGGAGCTCGCGTGGCTCAAGCGCGGCGCCCCCGCGCGCACCTCCAAGCCCAAGTTCCGGCTCGACGCCGCGGCCGCGCTCATCGACGACGAGCCGCCGCCGCGCGACAGCCTCGAGCTCACCCAGATGGCCACGCGGCGTCTGGGCAAGGACGTGCTCGACCTCGAGGACGTCACCGTCACCGTGCCTGTCTCCCCGGTTGAGCCCGTCGAAACCACCTCGCTGGTTGAGCCTGTCGAAACCACCTCGCTGGTTGAGCCTGTCGAAACCACCTCGCTGGTTGAGCCTGTCGAAACCAAGGTCTCGACAAGCTCGACCGGCGAGAGGGGCGAGCGCCGCGTGCTGCTCGACCACGTCACCTGGCGGCTCGGCCCGGGCGACCGGTACGGCGTCGTCGGCGTCAACGGCTCCGGCAAGACCACCCTGCTGGCCCTGCTCGCCGGTCGCCGTGAACCCGACTCCGGGCGCGTGCGGCGCGGCAAGACCGTGCACGTCGCCGAGCTCACGCAGGACGTCAGCGAGCTCGACGACGTCGCGCACCTCACCGCTGTCCAGGTCGTCGACCGCGAGAAGCGCACCGTCGTCGTGGACGGCAAGGAGCTCACCGCCGGGCAGCTCACCGAGCGGCTCGGCTTCACGCGCGAGCGCGCGCACACCCTGGTGCGCGACCTGTCCGGCGGCGAGCGTCGCCGCCTCCAGCTGCTGCGCCTGCTGGTCTCCGAGCCCAACGTGCTGCTGCTCGACGAGCCCACCAACGACCTCGACACCGACACCCTCGCCGCCGTCGAGGACCTGCTCGACGGGTGGCCCGGCACGCTGATCGTCGTCTCGCACGACCGGTACCTGCTGGAGCGGGTGTGCGACCGGCAGTGGGCGTTGCTCGGCGACGGCGCGCTGCGGGACCTGCCGGGGGGAGTCGAGCAGTACCTGGAGCTGCGTCGGCGCCGTCCTGTGCGGGTCGGGTCGGGCGTGTCGAACCCGCCGTCGGTCGTGCCTGTCGAGACCACGGCCGGGTCGGCGTCGGCTGCCGACGTGCGCGCCGCGAAGAAGGAGATCTCCCGGGTCGAGCGGCGGCTGTCGCGGATCTCGGACGAGGAGCGCGCCCTGCACGAGAAGATGGCGGCCGACCCGACGGACTACGAGGGGGTCGCCGCGCTCGACGCCCGGCTGCGGGAGCTGGCGCGCGAGAAGGAGGAGCTCGAGATGGCGTGGCTCGAGGCGGCGGAGGTGGCGGGATGACGGCGGACCGGGTGGTGGACGGCGTGCTGGACGGCGTCGACCGCGTGCTGGTGCAGGCCCTGCGCGAGGACGGGCGGGCCACGCTCGCCGTGCTCGCCGGGATCTCGGGGCTGTCGCAGTCGGCCGTGCAGGCGCGGGTGCGCAAGCTCGAGGCGCGCGGCGTCATCACCGGCTACCGCGCCGTCGTCGACCCCGAGGCCGTGGGGCTGCCCATCGCGGCGTACGTCGAGATCACGCCGCTGGACCAGTCGCAGGCCGACGACGCCCCCGAACGGCTGCGCGACGTGCCCGGCATCGAGGCGTGCTGGTCGGTGGCCGGCAACGCGAACTACCTGCTGCTCGTGCGGGTGCCGTCGCCATCCGCGCTCGAGGACCTGCTCGGCGTGATCCGCCGCGAGGCGAGCGTCTCCACGCGGTCCACCATCGTGCTCCGCACCTACTTCGAGGGGCGTCCGGTCACCGCCTGACGAAGGATCTCCTGCGAACATCTGGTTAGGCCGGAGAATCTCCCCTACGGTCGGAGTATGACCGAGACAATTTCTCAGCGCCCAGCCTCCAGCGTCGGCGGCTCGATCGAGGCCACGGCCGTCCTCGAGTCCCTGCGCGAGCACATGCTCGTCGACGGTTTCGACCTCGTGCTCGACCTCGAGCGCTCGCACGGCTCGACCCTCGTCGACGCCCGCGACGGGCGGGAGTGGACCGACCTGTTCACGTTCTTCGCCTCCAACCCCCTGGGCATGAACCACCCGGCCCTGTTCCGCGACCCGGTGTTCCGCGAGGAGCTGACCCGCGCCGCGATCAACAAGCCGTCCAACTCCGACGTCTACACCGTCGAGCTGGCCAGCTTCGTCGCCACGTTCGCCCACGTGCTCGGCGACCCGGCCCTGCCGCACCTGTTCTTCGTCGACGGCGGCGCGCTCGCCGTCGAGAACGCACTCAAGGTCGCGTTCGACTGGAAGTCGCGGCACAACGAGAGCCACGGTCGCTCGCCCGAGCTCGGGACCCGGGTGCTGCACCTGCAGCACGCGTTCCACGGGCGGTCGGGCTACACGATGTCGCTCACCAACACCGAGCCCGGCAAGGTCGCCCGGTTCCCCAAGTTCGACTGGCCGCGCATCAGCTCGCCCTACCCGGGGCACGACGCCGACGGCACGCCGCGCGACGTCGAGGCGCTCGAGGCGGCAGCGCTCGCCGAGGCCCGGGCGGCGTTCGAGGCGCACCCACACGACATCGCGTGCTTCATCGCCGAGCCGATCCAGGGCGAGGGCGGCGACCACCACCTGCGCCCCGAGTTCCTCCAGGCCATGCAGGCCCTGTGCCACCAGCACGACGCGCTGTTCATCCTCGACGAGGTGCAGACCGGCGTCGGCATGACCGGCACCGCCTGGGCCTACCAGCAGCTCGGCGTGCAGCCCGACGTCGTCGCGTTCGGCAAGAAGGCCCAGGTGTGCGGCGTCATGGCCGGCGGGCGCGTGGACGAGGTCGGCGACAACGTCTTCTACGTGACCTCGCGCATCAACTCCACCTGGGGCGGCAACCTCGCCGACATGGTGCGCTCGCGCCGCATCCTCGACGTGATCCAGGCCGAGGGCCTGATCGAGCGCGCCGCGAGCGTCGGCGCCGGCCTGCTCGCGCGGCTCGAGGAGCTCGCGGCCGCGCACCCAGGCGTCGTCACCGACCCCCGCGGGCGCGGGCTCATGTGCGCGGTGTCGCTGCCGTCGCGCGCCGTGCGCGACGCCGTCGTCGCCGGCCTGCACGACGAGGGCTTCCTCATCCTCGGGTGCGGGGAGCGGTCCGTGCGGTTCCGACCGGCGCTCACCGTCGAGGAGTCCGTGCTCGACTCTGCTGTCGACGCCCTCGATCGGGTGGTGTCGCGCGTCGCTGGTTGAGCCTGTCGAAACCCGGCGCTGGTTGAGCCTGTCGAAACCCGGCGCTGGTTGAGCCTGTCGAAACCCGGCGCACCGTTGACGGCAGGTCCGGGGATCGCGCGCACGGTAGCGTTCACGGGCGCCAGGGCGCCCTCCGCTTCGGGACTTCTACTACCGTGCGCGCGATCCCCGGACCTGCCTTCTTTCGTCTTTCGGGTGGTGGCAAGGTGGGGCCGTGACCGACTACCGCATCGAGAACGTCTCTGGTGATCCTGCACGGATCGTGACCGTGCTGCCCGGCAGCGGGTATACCGCGGAGGGGCCGGTGCTGGCGCGGCCGGCTGCTGCGCTGCGCGACGCCGGGTGGTCGGTGCGGACGGTCGTGTGGGACGGCGTCTGCCGGGACTTCGACGAGGCGCGCGCCGTGTACGGCGCGGTGCTGCGCGAGGGGCTCAACGCCGCGCCCTCGGCGGCGCACCTGGTGCTGGCCAAGTCGCTCGGCACGCTGGCGCTGCCCCTCGCCGTGGAGCTGGGGCTGCCTGGCGCGTGGCTGACGCCGCTGCTGACCTCGGACATGGCTCCGGACGTGCGTGCCGCTGCGGCCGGGCTGGGGGAGTCAGGCGTCCCGGCGCTGCTCGCCGGGGGCACGGCGGACGAGCTGTGGGACCCCGCCCTCGCGGCGGCGTCCGGGGCACGCGTCGTCGAGGTGGTGGGGGCCGACCATGCCCTCGAGGTTGTAGGCGACCCAGCGCGGACCCAGCAGGTGCTCGACGGCGTGACCTCCGCCGCCCTCGGCCTTGCCGAAGAGGTCCTGCGCCGCCGCGACTGAACGGTGCGGCAGTTCCAGGACGGTGCGGCAGTTCGAACTGCCGCACCGTCCCCGAACTGCCGCATCGCTCAGAACCGTCGGCGCGGCGACGGGAGGAGCGGAACGAGCCGCGCCGCGCGCCGCACCTCGGGTGGGAACCGCGCGAGCAGGCGCCGTGTGACGTCGTCGGGATCCTGTGCGTCGCGTGCGACGAACCGCAGCGGCCGGACGCCGAGGCGCTCGGTGATCGCGTCCTCGCGCACCTTCTCCTCGAACAGCGCCTCTTCGGCGTCGTACCTTGGGCCGAACGCGCCGTCGCGGTACTTGACCCGCCCGTCGAACTCCGCGAGCACGCGGTGCTCCGGCCAGGCGAGGTCGACGAAGAATCGCCCGGCGTGTGTGCCGACCTCGAACTGCGTCCGCGGTCGGGGCAGCCCGGCCCGGAGCGCGACGTACCGCAGCCAGGACTCCCACGGCGGATCGGCGCCGCCGTCGGCGAGCTCGAGGACGAGACGACCTCGAGCCGAGCCGTTGCACCGACCCCGCTGGCGGAGCACCGCGACGGCGGCAGCACGGTCGAGACCGTGCTCAAGCGCCCAGTCGGCGACGACGAGACCGTCGAGCGGGTGCAGGGTGGTGATGCAGTCGACCACGGTCCGGGTGAGGTCGGTGACGGGCAGCCCGCCGACCTCGACCCAGCGCTCGGGCAGCCCGCGATGCCTCACGATGTCACGCGCCGACCGCGTGCTGCCGCCGGACCGCTGCAGCACGTGCGTCTTCGTCGGAGGCTCCCAGAGCGGGACGCCGTGCAGCAGCGCCGCGCTCTCGTGGCTGAACGCGTGATCCGCCTGCAGCTGGCGGTGTACGGCGCCGACACAGTCCCGGGCGCGGGCGCGAGCACCCTGTGGGCCGCCGTCGCCGCTGCTGCGGTAGGCGCCGCGCCGTAGCCGCTCGATCTCACCGGTGTGCCGGCCGTGCGTCGGAGCATCACCGGGTCGTGCTCGCGCGCGATAAGGATCTGGCGGTCGTCGGTCATCCAGTCAGAGTGCGAGCCTGCCGTGAGGGCGCGGCGCCGGGGAAGCGGACCTGTGGATGACGGCCGTCCGGGGGCAGGCTCGCCGCGGCAGTTTCGAGACGGTGCGGCAGTTCGAACTGCCGCACCGTCCTGGAACTGCCGAACGCTCGGCGGGCTGCCGACGTGCCGGGGGTGCGACACACGGGGATCGTTACGCATCCTTAACAGTGATTTTCACCACGACAGCTCAAGATGGCGATATGTTCCACGGCAGTGTTGCCGTGGGTTCGCGGGTGCGGACGGCGACGACGTGCACGACGACGTGAACGACAGCATGGCAATGGGGCCTTGAGCGACCACGACGTGGGGAGAAGCCGGTGACGATGGGGCGAAGGGCCGCAATGGCGGCCGCGGCGACAGCGGTGGCGCTGACGCTGGCAAGCTGTTCCGGTGGTGGCGGGAACGACGACGGTGACGGCGGGGACGGCGGCGGTGGCAGCGACTCGGACGCGACGCTGCACCTCGGGCTCGCGCAGGACGTCGAGACGCTGCTGCCGATGGACTCGAACGTCGGGGACAACATCTCCGTGCTCGACGTCGTGTACGACGGCCTGGTCCGGTACGACCCGGAGACCACCGAGCCGTACAACTACGTCGCCGAGAGCGTCGAGAGCGACGACAACACGGTCTGGACCATCAAGATCAAGCCGGACCTGACGTTCCAGAACGGCGAGCCGGTCGACGCCGACGCGTTCGCGCGGGCCTGGAACTACGCCGCGTACGGACCGAACGCGATGGCGAACAACTACTTCTTCGAGCGCATCGCCGGCTACGAGGAGATGCAGGGCGAGACGGACGACGACGGGAACGTCGTCGAGGAGCCCGCCGCGAAAGAGCTCTCGGGCCTGAAGGTCGTGGACCCGCAGACGCTCGAGGTCACTCTCACCGGGCCGTTCGCCGCCTTCTCCACGATGCTCGGCTACACCGGGTTCTTCCCGATCGCGCAGGAGTGCCTCGACGACATCGAGGCGTGCGCGGTGCAGCCCATCGGCAACGGTCCGTTCCAGGTCGAGAAGTGGGACCAGGGCGTGAACCTCACGGCCCAGCGTTGGGAGGACTACACGCTGGAGGAGACGCCGGAGTACGGCGCCATCGAGTGGACCGAGTACACGGGCGAGGACAACTGGCCGGACTTCCAGGCCGGCAACCTCGACTTCGCCGTCCCGCCGCCCGCCGAGCAGGCGGCCGCGGCCAACGACCCCGACCTGCAGGAGCGCTACGTCGAGGGCCCGGGCGCCGCGCTCACGTACCTCGCCTTCCCGCTGTACAAGGACGGTCCGTGGCAGGACGTCGAGTTCCGCAAGGCGGTCTCGATGGCCATCGACCGGCAGGGCATCATCGACGCCCTGCTGCCCGGTCAGCGCGTGCCCGCCGACAGCTGGGTGGTGCCCGACGTCGTGCCGGGCGGCACGGGCGGTACGTGCGAGTTCTGCGAGTTCGACCCGGACGCGGCCAAGGCGGCGCTGGAGCAGGCCGGGGGCTGGCCCGAGGGCGAGACGATGACCATCCACCTCGGCCAGGACGCGACCGAGCAGGAGCTGTTCAAGGCGGTCGGCGACTCCATCCAGGAGACGCTCGGCATCCCGTACGAGCTGGACGCGACGCCGGACTACTTCGCCCGCCGCTCGGCGCGTGACTTCTCCGGCCCGTTCCGCTCCAACTGGTTCCCGGACTACCCGCTGAACGAGAACTACCTGGCCCCGGTTTACGCCAGCGGGGACGCGAAGAACGGCAACACGGAGTTCGGGTATTTCAGCGAGGACTTCGAGGCGGCGATCAAGGCCGGCGACGAAGCCGCGACTCTCGACGAGGCGGTCGCCCAGTACCAGGAGGCCGAGAAGATCCTGGCCGCCGACTTCCCGACGGTGCCCGTGGTGGTGGCGCAGAACACGTACTACTACAGCGAGAACGTCTCGAACGTCGTGCTCGACCCGTTCAGCGGCGAGCCCAAGCTGCGCCTCCTCGAGGTCAGCAGCGGCATGTGACACCGCCGGTTGAGCTTGTCGAAACCACGTCGCATCGGTTTCGACAAGCTCCACCGGCGTTCCCTCCCCGCACCACCAGAAAGACTGTGAATGGCCCGCTACATCTTGCGCCGTGTCTTCCTGGGCGCGGCCACCCTGCTGCTCGTGATGTTCGTGCTGCACCTGCTCACGACGTTCGCGATCCAGCTCAACGGCAACCCCGCCCTCGCGTTCTTCGGCGACCACATCCCGACGAAGTCGCAGCTCGCCGCGGTGGAGGCGCGCTACGGCCTCGACGACCCCTGTTACGACCAGCCGGGCAACCCGTGCCTCGGCCCGTTCGTCGAGCGGTTGGGCCAGTACGCGCAGGGTGACTTCGGCACCAACCTGCGCGGGCGGGAGGTGACGGACATCGTCGCGACGGCGGCGCCGAACACCCTCAAGCTGTTCCTCATCGTGACGATCGTGTGGTTCGTGCTCGGCATGGGCCTGGGCACGATGGCGGCGCGCTGGCGCGGCCGGTCCGGGGACCACGGCATCCGGCTGACGTCGGTGCTGATCGACGCGTTCCCGATCTTCGTGCTCCTGTTGGTGTACCGGTACGTGTTCTCGGTGCCTCTGAACGGCTGGGCCAAGGAGACGTTCGGGGCGAGCAGCCTGCCCGCGCTGTGGTTCCGGCCGTCGTTCGACGACGACCATCCGTGGGCGACGTTGCTGGTGCCCGGGATCCTGCTGGGCCTGGCGGGGTCGGCGGCGTTCATCCGGCTGGTGCGCGCGAGCCAGCTCGAGTCGTACGCGGGCGACCACGTCCGCACGGCACGCTCACGCGGGCTGAACGAGCGGCACGTGGTGCTGCACCACGTGGTGCGCAACTCGGCGGTGCCGGTCGTGACGGCGATCGGACTGACCTTCACCGAGGCGCTCGCGGGCGCCGTCATCACCGAGGGGATGATGAACATCTACGGCATGGGCGGGGTGCTGTGGGAGGCGGTCCGCGCCGCGGACGTGGCGCTCGTCCTCGGCGTGGTCACGATCCTTGCGGCGGTGACGGTGGCCGTGATGCTGGTGGTCGACATCGCCTATGCCGCCCTCGACCCGAGGATCCGATATGCCTGAGCCTTCCGCCGCCATCGCCACCCCGGAGGCGCCGGGCGTGGACGCGTCGGCGTCGCTCGGTGGGGACGCCTGGCGCCAGCTCCGCCGCCGGCCGGACGTGATCGTCTCCGCGATCGTCGTCGTCTTCTTCGCCGTGATGGCGGCGTTCCCGACGCTGTTCACCAGCACGAACCCGCAGCGCTGCGTCATCGGGGACTCGAAGATCCGGCCGCAGGGCGTCGGCGCCACCCACCCGCTCGGCACCGACGTGCACGGGTGCGACCTGCTGGCGCAGCTGGTCCACGGGGCCCGTCCGTCGCTGCTGCTGGCGTTCGTGGTCGTGGGCGTGTCGCTGATCATCGGCGTGGTGCTCGGCCTGCTCGCCGGGTACTACCTGGGCTGGGTGGACACGCTCGTGTCCCGGACGATCGAGGTGTTCCTCGTCATCCCGCTGCTGCTCGCCGCGCTGCTGCTGCTGTCGCTGTTCCGCAACGTGAGCGTGGGGGGCGGCACGTTCGACGTCATCCTGCTGCCGGCGGTGGTGCTCACCATGTTCGGCTGGATGGGGTATGCCAGATACGTGCGGGCGAGCGTGCTGGAGGCGAAGAACCTCGACTACGTGACCGCCGCCCGCGCGCTGGGTGCGTCGGACCTGCGGGTGATGGTGCGGCACGTGCTGCCCAACGCGATCGGCCCGGTGACGGCGCTCGTGCCCACGGCGATCGCGGGCGTGATCAGCGCGGAGGCGGTGCTCGCGTTCCTCGGCATCGGGGTCCGCCCGCCCGCGATCAGCTGGGGGATCATGATCACGAACGGTGCGGACTGGGTGACAGGCGGGTATGCGTACCTGCTGCTGTACCCGCTCGGGTGCCTGATCCTCACGGTCCTGGCGCTCGTCGTCCTCGGCGACGCCCTGCGCGACGCCCTCGACCCGAGGCTCCGGTGAGGGGGCAGGTGAACGACATGAAACCCGATCTCGGCGCCACGCTGCTCGAGGTGGAGGACCTGGCCGTCGAGTTCCGGTCCGACGACGGCGCCGTGCGCGCGGTCGACGGGCTCAGCTACCGGGTGGAGGCGGGGCGCACGCTGGCCCTGGTGGGCGAGTCGGGGTGCGGCAAGTCCGTGAGCTCGCTCGCGGTGATGGGCCTGCTGCCGCCGACGGCGCGCGTCGTGCGGGGGGCCGCGCGCTACCGCGGCACGGACCTGCTCGGGCTGTCGCCCACGAAGCACCGCGCGCACTGCGGCACGCACGTCGCGATGGTGTTCCAGGACGCGCTGGCCGCGCTCAACCCGGTGCACACGGTGGGCTACCAGCTCTCCGAGTCGCTGCGGGCGCGCTCCGGGGTGTCCCGACGCGAGGCGCGGAAGCGGGCGGTCGAGCTGCTCGACCTCGTGAAGGTGCCGAATGCCCGTCAGCGGGTCGACGAGTACCCCCACCAGTTCTCCGGCGGCATGCGGCAGCGCGTGATGATCGCGTCCGCGCTCGCCCTCGACCCGGACGTGCTCATCGCGGACGAGCCGACGACGGCGCTGGACGTCACGGTGCAGGCGCAGGTGCTGCGCCTCCTCGCCGAGATCCAGGCGGAGCGGCAGATGGGGCTGGTGCTCATCACGCACGACCTGGGCGTGGTGGCCGGCGTCGCCGACGACGTGACGGTGATGTACGCAGGGCGGGCCGTGGAGCATGCACCCGTGCGCGACCTGTACGCCGCCCCCGCACACCCGTACACCCGGGCGCTGCTGCGCTCGGTGCCGCGGGTCGACGCGCCGGACGACCGCACCGCCGGCGGCCGGCTGCCCGTGGTGCCGGGCCGCCCGCCCGTGCCGGGCCGCGTGCCCTCGGGCTGCCCCTTCCACCCCCGGTGCGACATGGCGCAGGACGTCTGCCGCACCGACGTGCCGCCGCTCGACGACGTCGCCCCCGGGCGGTCGTCGGCCTGTCACTTCGCCGCCGAGCTCCTGGGAGGCGTCCGTGCCTGACCGGCCCGATCACACGACGGACACCTCGTCCGACGTCCCGCCCGACACCTCCTCCGACGTCGTGCTCGAGGTGCGCGACCTCGCGAAGTCGTACCCGGTGCGCAGCGGCGTCGTGATCAAGCGCACGACGGGCCACGTGCAGGCCGTGGACGGGGTCTCGCTCGCGCTGCGGCGCGGGCGCACGCTGGGCCTGGTGGGGGAGTCCGGGTCCGGCAAGTCCACGCTGGCGCGCGTGCTCGTGGGGATCGAGAAGCCCACCCGCGGCCAGGTGCTGGTGGACGGCGAGGACGTGTCGACGATGTCGCGGGCCGCCCGCCGCGAGCTGCGCCGGTCGGTCCAGATGGTCTTCCAGGACCCGTACACGTCGCTCAACCCGCGGATGTCGGTGGGCGAGATCGTTGCCGAGCCGTTCCGCATCCACCCCGACGCCGTCCCCGCCGGCGGGCGGCGCAAGGCCGTCGCGGACCTCCTCGAGCTGGTGGGCCTCGACCCTGATCACACCCACCGCTACCCGCACCAGTTCTCCGGCGGCCAGCGCCAGCGCATCGGCATCGCCCGGGCGCTCGCGGTCAAGCCGCGCGTGCTGGTGTGCGACGAGCCGGTCTCCGCTCTGGACGTCTCCGTGCAGGGGCAGGTCATCAACCTGCTGGAGGACCTGCAGGACGAGCTCGGCCTGGCGTACCTGTTCATCGCGCACGACCTGGCCGTCGTGCAGCACATCGCCGACGAGGTGGCCGTCATGTACCTCGGCCGCGTCGTCGAGGAGGGCGACGGGCCCGCGGTGTACGACGACGCGCACCACCCGTACACCCGAGCCCTGCTCTCCGCGGTGCCGGTGCCGGATCCGACGGCCCGACCCGCCGAGGGCGCGCTGCTGCTGGAGGGCGACCCGCCGTCGCCCGCCGATCCGCCGTCCGGCTGCCGGTTCCACACGCGCTGCTGGCTCGCCCGGCAGCTCGCCGCGCAGCAGGGCGTGTCCGGCGACGGGCCGGACGCCGTGCCCGAGCGGTGCCGCACCGAGGACCCGGTGCTGGTGCCGCTCGGCCGACGCGACGACGCGTTCGTGCCGCACGCCACCGCCTGCCACTTCGCCCGCGAGGCGGCGGCGCTGGGCGGTGCGCCCGACGTCGACCCCGAGGCGACCCTCGACCCCGACACCGCCCGCGCCGTCGTCCACCACGCCCAGACCGATCCCGTGCCCGAGACCGTCTCCGACAGCACCGTCCCCGACAGCACCGTCCTCGAGAGCAGGGAGCGCTGACCGTGCCCGACCCCCGACCGACCGTCGTCCTCGTCCAGAACTCCCCCCGCAGCGGGCCGGGGCGCATGCCCGGCTGGCTGGAGGAGGACGGCGCCGCCGCCGTCGTCGTCCAGGGGGCCGACCTCGCCGAGCAGGTCCCCGCGCTCGCCGGTGACGGCGCCTCTGTAGATGGCCTCGTGCTGCTGGGCGGCGGGCTGCTGCCCGACGAGGACGAGCACGCCCCCTGGCTGCCGCACGAGCGTGCGCTCGTGGCCGAGGCGCTGGACGTGGGCGTACCGGTGCTCGGCATCTGCCTCGGCGGCCAGGTGCTGGCGCACGTCACGGGCGGCACGGTCACCGGGCGCTCGGGGGAGACCGAGAAGGGCCTGTGCCCCGTGCGACTGCTGGACGATGCGGCCGACGACCCGCTGCTCGGTCCCGTCGGACCGCTGGCCGACGACGGGGTGGTGCGCATGGTCGAGAGCCACGTGGACTCGATCACCGGCCTGCCGCCGGCGGCCGTCCACCTCGCCACGAGCGACGCGTGTGGCGTCCAGGCGTTCCGGGTGGGAGACGTCGCCTGGGGGCTGCAGTTCCACCCCGAGGCGGCGCCCGAGCGCATCGGCACCTGGGACGCGCACGAGCTGGCCGGCCTCGGCTTCGACCGCGACGAGCTGCTGGCGGCCGCGCTCGAGGAAGCGCCCGTCAACGAGCGGCAGGCCCGCGCGCTGTCCGCCGCCTTCGCCGCCGTCGTCCATCGCTGTGAGCGCGCAGGTGGCCCCGCCGATCGGCGTGTCGAGGGCCAGTCGCGCGCCCACGGCGTGGGGGGTGGGCGCTGATGCCGGCCACCGGGACGCACTCGGACGGCGTGCCCGTCGTCGCCTACCAGGTGCGGTGGGCGGGCGGGGAGGTGCTCGCGGAGCGGTCCGCGGACGCCTCGTTCTACGCCGCGTCGACGGTCAAGCTCGCGGTGCTGGCGGCGGCGGCCCGGGCGCTGGACTCCGGTGCCATGACGCTCGAGCAGGAGGTGGCCAGCACCGACACGTTCCGCTCGCAGGTGCCGGGCGCGCCCGACTATCGCATCGAGCCCGACGACCTCGACCCCGGCATGCCCGCCCCCGGCACCTTCATGCCGGTGGGGCTCGTGGTCGAGCGGATGGTGGTCGTCTCCTCCAACGAGGCCACGAACATGGTGATCGACCTGGTGGGTCTGGACGCCTCCAACCGCGTACTGGCCGACGCAGGAGCCACCGGGAGCGTCGTCGGCCGCAAGTACAGCGACCTGGCCGCCGAGGACCGCGGCGACAGCCACCGCGTCACGGCGGCCGACCTCGCCGCGCTGATGTCCGCCGTCGTCACCGGGCGCCTCGCGGGGCCCGAGCGCACCGCCTGGATGCTCGACCTGCTCGCCCGCCAGACCGACCGGCAGCTCACCGCCGCCGCGCCCGAAGGCGCGCCGTACGGGTCCAAGTCGGGCTGGGTGGACGGCATCCGGCACGATGTCGCGTACATCGGCGAACCCGGTCCCGACGCACTGGTCGTCGCGGTCTGCACCCGCGGCTACGACGAGGTGCAGGCGGAGGAGACGCTGAAGGCGCTGGGCGAGCTCGCGCTCACCCTCACGAGCGCGCGCTGAGCGGGTCGGCGGTTCAGCTGCGCTGCCGGGCCGACGCCAGCCACATCGCCGAGGCCATGACGCCGAGGAGCGCGGCGACGACGGCCAGCGGCGCCGTCCAGCCGCCCGTCGCCTCGTGCACCGCGCCCATCGTCGTCGGCGCGAGAGCCGCGCACCCGTAGCCCGCCGTCTGCACGACCGCCGACGCCCGCCGTGCCACCGCGACTCCCGGGCTGCGCTGCGCCACCAGCGTGAAGATCGCGGTGAAGTTGCCGCCCTGCGCGGCCCCGGCGAGGCACACCCAGAGGAGCCACAGGTCGGGCGCGAGGAGCAGCCCCAGCGGCAGGGAGATCCACAGCGCCGACAGCAGCATGGCCACGGTGCGTGCCGACAGTCCCCGGGCGATGCCGGCCGGCACGATGAACGAGCCCAGCACCGCGCAGAGCTGGAACGGCGCCGCCGCGCCGCCGGCGCCGACGGCGGTCATGCCGAGGCGGTCGTGCAGCATCTCCGGCAGCCACGCCGTCACCGCGTAGTAGCCGCTGGCCTGGCCCGCGAACGCGACCGACAGCAGGACGACGAGGCGCCGCACCACCGCCCGGGCGGCAGGGTCGAGGGCCGCAAGCTCCGCGCGGGCGGACGCCGGGCGCGCCGCCCGCACCCCGTCCCCTGTCGCCGCGCGCCCGTGGGCCGCGAGCCGACGGCCCGCCGGGACCCACGCGACCAGCGCGAACACCGCGAGCACGCCCCACCCGGCCAACGCCCACTGCCAGCCGAACGCCGTCGCGAGCGGCACCGTGAGCATCGTGGTGAACGTGGACCCCAGGTTCATCATCGCGCTGTACGCGCCGGTCACGGCCGCGGCCCGGCGCCGGAAGTCCCGGGTGATGACCACCGGCACCGCCACGTTGCCGATGGTGATGGCGATGCCGACCACGGCGGTGCCGGCCAGGGCCGCCGGCACCGAGCCCGCCGAGCGCACCACCGTGCCGGCGAGGATGCCGGCCAGTGCGGCGCCCAGCGCGAGCTCCGGGCCCATCCGCGCCACCAGCACCGAGGCCAGCGGCGTGCACAGCGCGAAGCACAGCACCGGCACGGACGTGAGCAGCCCGGCCCCCGTGGGGGTCAGGCCCAGCCCCGCCGCGACCTCGTCCACCACCGGCGGCAGGGACGTGATGGGGGCCCGGAGGTTGAGCGCCACCAGCAGCAGTGCGGCCAGCAGCAGGCCCGTGCGGGCGCCGTCGTCCCGGGCGCCGGACGGGGAGGGGTACTGAGTCACTCGATGATCACTCGATGATCACTCGGTCGTCGATAGGTCGGTCATCCGGTCGTCACTCGTCGAACTGGCCGACCACGGTGCGCAGGAGGTCGGCGAGCTGCGGTCGCACCGCGGCGGGGAGCGCGTCCAGCACGCGCGCCTCGACGTCGAGCAGGTCGCTCATGGCCGCGTCCACCCGCTGGCGGCCCGAGGCCGTCAGCTGTACCAGCACCCCGCGCCGGTCCTCCGGCGCTCGGTGCCGCTCCACCAGGCCGCGCTCCTCGAGCCGGTCGATGCGGTTGGTCATCGTGCCGCTGGTGACGAGCGTCTGGGCGACCAGCACGCCGGGGGACAGGCGGTACGGATCGCCGGCGCGACGCAGCGCGGACAGGACGTCGAACTCCCACGTCTCCAGGTCGTGCCGCGCGAACGCGCCCCGACGTGCCCGGTCCAGGTGGCGCGCCAGCCGGCTCACCCGGGAGAACACCGTCAGGGGTTCGACGTCCAGGTCCGGGCGCTCGCGGTGCCACGCGTCGACGATCCGGTCGACCTCGTCGGAACGCGCCTCGACATCCATGGGGACGAGACTACCGCCGGTCTCTCGACGTCAAGAATCTTGACGCGACACTTGGGTTGCGGCGAGGTGGTACGGGAGGTCTCGTCGCGAGGCGCGCCATCCGCCGCTCGTTCCTCGCGGCTCCCGCCAGGCCCGACCAGCCTCGCGACGAGACCTCCCGTACCACCTCGCGCTTTCGTCCTGCGCGCCGCTTCGCTTCCGCTCGAAGAACTACCTCGCCTGAGGTCGGACTATCTGGTCCGAACCCGGACTACCTCGCGGAATCTCGGACTACCTCGCGGAATCTCGGACTACCTCGGCGAGACCCGGACTTCCTGGGCTGTCAGGCCTGGGCGGCCTCGCCCTCGGCGGTCTCGGTGACGACCTGCTCGACGGTGACGTGTCGCGCGCCGCGCAGCGTGACGAACGCAACGGCGGCGGCGGCGAGGACGACGACCGCCGCGACGAGGAACGCGGTGTGCATCCCGCTGACGTAGGCGCTCCCGGCGACCTGCGCGGCGGAGGCGTCCAGATGGGCGGGGACCGACCCCTGGGCGAGGCCCTGGAGCTCGGCCTCGTCCAGGCCCAGGGCTGCCGTGCCGGAGTGCACTCGTGCCGCGACGAGCGAGGACATGACGGCGGTGCCGGCTCAGGCGTCGTGGGCTCGCAGGAACTCGTCGACGATCGGCAGCACCTGGTCGGGGAGCTGCCACAGGACGCCATGGCCGCCGCCGGGCACCAGCTCGACCCGCGAGTCCGCCACGTGCGCCGTGACCCGCTGTCCGGCGACGACGGGGTCGCCCAGGCGGGTCTCGGCGCCGAACACGGCGAGCGTGGGCGCGGTGATCGCGCGCAGCTGGTCGTCGGTCAGGGGGGTCGGCCACGGCGTCCGCCGGCGGTAGCGCGTCGCGGCACGCGCGAGGGCGCGGTCCTCGTCGGACGTCGTGACCCCCGGGGTAAGCCACTCGTCGAGCCGCGCGAAGCTCCGCGCGGTGGGCACGGCGGCCGCGCGGACCATCCGGGCGACGACCTTCCGCGACGGCTTGACCAGCGCGGTGATCCCCTCGCCGAGGGTGAGGCTGGCCAGTCGGCGCGGGGCGCGGCTCGCCAGGAGCGCGGCGAACCAGGCGCCCTCGGAGTAGCCGAGGACGTGCGCGCACTCCAGGCCGAGCCCCGCCAGCAGTTCCTCGCCCCACGCGCCGTAGTCGGCCGGCGTCGTCAGCGGCGCGGTCTGCTCGCTCCGGCCGGCCGTGCCGACGACGTCGGGCGCGTACACGACGCGGTCGGCCGCCAGCGCTGGCACGACGCCGTGCCAGCTCAGGCCGGTGCCGTTGAGGCCGTGCAGCAGGACCAGCGGCGTGCGTGGGCCGGTACCGGAGCGGCGCACGTGGGTGGTCCCGAACGAGGTGGCGACCTGCAGGTCGGACGACGGCAGCGGCCAGCGGGACTCCAGCGCGCCGTACGCGGTTTCGTACGCGGTCCGTGCGGCGTCGTTCGTGAATCGGCCGGTGGTGGTCATCGGGAGCACTCCTGGGTCGTTGGTGATATGACCGTACCATCAACTTGGTACGGACGTATCATCAAGGCGACGACCGGCTGTGGTCGCCACCGACGAAGGGGAGAGTGCCTGTGCCACGACGGGTGGACCATGCGGAGCGCCGCCGGCAGATCACCGACGCGAGCCGGCGCGTCGTCGCGCGCGACGGGCTCGAGGCGGCGACGTTCCAGGCCGTCGCCGGCGAGGCGGGGGTCTCGGTGCGGCTGGTGCAGTACTTCTTCGGCAACAAGCACGGCCTGCTCGTCGCGACCCACCGCGCCGTGATCGAGGACGCCGCCTCCCGCTTCGGCGGCGGCGCCCCGGACGACGCGCCCGAGCCGCCGCCCCGCGACCTCCTGCGCGCGGTCCTCACGGCGCTGCTCCCGCTCGACGACGCGCGCCGGGCCGACGCCGTCGTCCTCGCCGCGTTCCATGCCGCGGCGCTGACCAGCGCGACCGTCGGCGCGGACGCGCTGCTGGGGGCGCCGCGCGCCCTCGTCGACCTGGTCGCCGCGCAGCTCCTGCGTGATTCCGACGGCGACGGCTCCGAGGACGGCTCCGAGGACGGCTCCGACAGCGCGTCCGACGGCGCTTCCGACCGTGACGCCGCGGTGCTGGACGCGGAGCTGGTCCTCGCCGCGGTCGCGGGGCTGACCCAAGGGATGCTGCCCGGCCACTACTCGCCCGAGGCCGCGCTCGCGATCGTCGACCGGCTGCTCGACCGGGTGCTCGGCCCGGCAGGCCGGGCCGCGTAGACAGCCGGGCCGGGCAGGCCGGTCACACGGGCTCGAGCCGCACCACGACGGCCTTGGAGACGGGCGTCCTGCTCGTCTCGGCGATCGCGCCGAGCGGCACGAGGACGTTCGCCTCGGGGAAGTAGGCCGCCGCGCACCCGCGCGCCGTCGGGTAGGCGACGACCTGCTGGCCGCGCAGCACGCGGTCGACGCCGTCGTGGTACTCGCTGTGCACGTCGACCGTCGCGCCGTCGGTGAGGCCGAGCTCCGCGACGTCGTCGGGGTGGACGAGGACGACGGCGCGCCCGCCCTTGATGCCGCGGTAGCGGTCGTCGCGGCGGTAGATCGTGGTGTTGAACTGGTCGTGGGAGCGGATGGTCTGCAGCAGCAGCCGGCCCGGCGGGCACTCGACCGGGGCGAGCTCGTTGACCGTCAGGTGCGCACGGCCGTCGGGCGTGGGGAACGTGCGTGAGTCGCGCGGCCCGTGCGGCAGCAGGTACCCGCTCTCGCGGCGGACCTTCGCGTTGTAGTCCTCGCACCCGGGCACCACACGCGCGATGTGCTCGCGGATCGCGTCGTAGTCGCGCTCCATGGCCGCCCAGTCGACCGACCCGGACCGGCCGCCCGGCGCGTCGGGCCGCGCGTCGAGGACGGCCCGCGCCATCCGCGTGACGATCGCGACCTCCGACAGCAGCCCCGGCCCCACGGGCTCGACCTTGCCGCGCGACGCGTGCACCGCGCACACCGTGTCCTCGACGGTGACGAACTGCTCGCCCGACGCCTGCCGGTCGACCTCCGTGCGCCCGAGCGTGGGCAGGATCAGCGCCTCGCGCCCGACGACGGCGTGGGAGCGGTTGAGCTTGGTCGAGATCTGCACCGTGAGGTCGGCGCGGCCCAGGGCCTCCTCCGCGGCGCCCGTGTCGGAGATCGCGGAGACGAGGTTGCCGCCGAGCGCGACGAGCGCCCGGATGCGGCCGGCCGCCATGCCCTCGATCGTGGCGACGGCGTCGACGCCGTGCTCGCGCGGCACCGCGAAGCCGAACTCCGCCTCGAGCGCGTCGAGGAAGTCCGCCGGCATCTGCTCCCAGATGCCCATGGTGCGGTCGCCCTGCACGTTGGAGTGGCCGCGGATCGGCGACGCCCCCGCACCCGGGCGGCCGATGTTCCCGCGCAGGAGCAGCAGGTTGACGATCTCCTTGATCGTGGGGACGGCCTTCGCATGCTGGGTCAGGCCCATCGCCCACGTGACGATGACGCGCTCGGCGTGGAGGTAGCGGTCCGCGAGCTCGTCGATCTCGGCACTCGTCAGCCCGGTCGCGACGAGCACGGCCTCCTCGTCGAGGTCCGCCAGGTGCGCGGTCAGCTCCTCGAGCCCCGACGCGTGCTCCGCGAGGAACGCGTGGTCCAGCACCGTCCCGGGGGCCGCGGACTCCGCGTCGAGCACCCGCTTCGAGACGGCCTGCAGCAGGGCCATGTCCCCGCCGAGCCGGATCTGCAGGAACTGGTCGGCGAGCTGCGTGCCGCGGCCGGCCAGCCCGCGCACCGTCTGCGGGTTCTTGTAGCGCATGAGCCCGGCTTCGGGCAGCGGGTTCACCGCGACGATGCTCGCCCCGCTCTCCTTGGCCTCCTCGAGCGCGGTCAGCATGCGCGGGTGGTTGGTACCCGGGTTCTGGCCCATGATCACGATGAGGTCGGACTTGCCGAAGTCGTCGTAGGTGATCGTGGCCTTGCCGACGCCGATGGTCTCGCCGAGCGCGGCCCCTGTGGACTCGTGGCACATGTTCGAGCAGTCGGGCAGGTTGTTGGTGCCGAAGGCGCGCACGAACAGCTGGTAGACGAACGCCGCCTCGTTGGACGCGCGCCCGCTCGTGTAGAACGCGGCCTGGTCGGGGTCCTCGAGGCCGCCCAGCCGGTCGGCGAGGAGGGCGAACGCCTCGTTCCAGCCGATCGGCTCGTACCGGTCGGAGTCCGCGGCCTTGTGCACGGGCTCGACGAGCCGGCCCTGCTGCCCCAGCCAGTGCTCGGAGCGGGTGCGCAGGTCGGCGACCGGGTGCTCCGCCCAGAACTCCGCGCCCACGACCAGCGGCGTCGCCTCCCACGTGACGGCCTTCGCGCCGTTCTCGCAGAACTCCGCGGGCTTGCGCCGGTCCGGGTCCGGCCACGCGCAGCTCATGCAGTCGAAGCCGTCCTTGTGGTTCATCGACAGCAGCAGCTTCGCGGTCCTCGCCGGCCCCATCCCGCGCACCGCGGGCAGGAGGGCGTGCATGACGCCGGGCACGCCCGCCGCCCACTCCTTCGGCGGCCTCGTCCGTGCCGGCCGGTCGTCGGGCCGGTCGTCAGGCCGGTCGTTCGTGCGGTCGTTCGTGCGGTCATCCGGCCGGTCGCTCATGCGGCGTCTCCTCTGCGATGGTCCCGCGCGTGCTCGGTCCCGGCGTCTTGCTCGACGACGCGGTGCCCGCCGGCGTAGACGACAAGCGAGGGGTCGCGGACGAAGCCGACCAGCGTGAGCCCGGCCTCGTCGGCGAGCTCGGCGGCCAGCGACGACGGGGCGGAGACCGCCGCGAGCACCGGCACGCCGGCCATGACCGCCTTCTGGGTGAGCTCGAAGCTCGCCCGCCCGGACACCACGAGCACCGTGCCGCGTAGCGGCAGCATCCCGGCCGCGGCGGCCCAGCCGACCACCTTGTCGACGGCGTTGTGGCGGCCCACGTCCTCGCGGACCACGAGGGGCTCGCCGGTCGCGGCGTCGAACAGCCCCGCGGCGTGCAGCCCGCCGGTGCGGGCGAACAGGTCCTGCGCCGCGCGGAGCCGGTCGGGGAGCGTCGCGAGCAGCCCGGCGTCCACGCGCACCGGGTCGTCCGCCACCTCGAATGCGCTGCGCGTGCGCACCGCGTCGACCGACGCCTTGCCGCACAGCCCGCATGCGCTGGACGTGAAGAACTCCCGCGCGAGGGCCGGGTCCGGCGGCCGCACCCCCGGGGCGAGGCCGACGTCGAGCACGTTGTAGGTGTTCGACCCGCTGCCCGGGGTGCCGGGCGAGCCGGCGCAGTAGCGGGCGCCGGCGACCTGGTCGCCGGCGGTCACGACGCCCTCGGAGACGAGGAACCCGGTGGCGAGCTCGACGTCGTGCCCCGGGGTGCGCATCGTGACGGCGTACGAGCGCCCGCCCACGCGGATCTCCAGCGGCTCCTCACCCGCGAGGAGGTCCTCGCGGCTCGAGGTGCGTTCGCCGATCGTGATGCGCCTGACGCGGCGTCGGACGGTGACCCGAGGCATACGGCAGGCCTAGCAGACCCCCGTGGTGCACACAACGGCAGCCCGGCCTGCCGGTCGGCCACGAGGCGCCTACCGTCGTCGTACCGGCCCGGACCGGTGCCGGTCGTGCAGGGCGTGTTCAAGGAGGAGCACCATGGCAGAGAAGAACCGCGCGGTCGCCTACAAGGGGACCGGCCAGGTCGAGGTCATCGACATCGATTACCCGACGTTCGAGCTCAAGGACGGGCCGGGGGTGAACCCGGCCAACGTGGGCCGGAAGGTGCCGCACGGCGCGATCATCAAGACCGTCGCGACGAACATCTGCGGCTCGGACCAGCACATGGTCCGCGGCCGCACCACCGCCCCGACCGATCTGGTGCTCGGCCACGAGATCACGGGGGAGGTCGTCGAGACGGGCCCCGGCGTCGAGTTCGTCAAGGTCGGCGACCTGGTCTCGGTGCCGTTCAACATCTCGTGCGGGCGGTGCAAGAACTGCAAGGAGCGCAAGACCGGCATCTGCCTGAACGTGAACCCGGACCGCCCGGGCAGCGCCTACGGGTACGTCGACATGGGCGGCTGGGTCGGCGGGCAGGCGAACTACGTGCTGGTGCCGTACGCCGACTGGAACCTGCTGGTCTTCCCGGACCGGGACCAGGCGCTCGAGAAGATGATGGACCTGACGATGTTGTCCGACATCTTCCCGACCGGCTTCCACGGCGCCGTGACGGCCGGGGTCGAGGTCGGGTCCACGGTCTACGTCGCGGGTGCCGGGCCCGTCGGGCTCGCCGCCGCGACGGGGGCGTTGCTGCTGGGGGCGGGGGTCGTGATCGTCGGAGACCTGAACGAGGGCCGGCTCGCCCAGGCCCGCTCGTTCGGCTGCGAGACCGTCGACCTCACGAAGGGCGACCCCGGCGAGCAGATCGAGCAGATCCTGGGCGTCCCCGAGGTCGACTGCGCGGTCGACGCCGTCGGGTTCGAGGCCAAGGGCCACGGCTCGGACTCGGGCCACGAGGCCCCGGCGACCGTCCTCAACTCCCTGATGGACGTCACCGCCGCGGGCGGCGCGATGGGTATCCCGGGGCTGTACGTCACCGGCGACCCGGGCGGCGTCGACGAGGCCGCGAAGAAGGGGGCGCTGTCGCTCAGCCTGGGCACCGGCTGGGCCAAGTCGCTGTCGTTCACCACGGGCCAGTGTCCGGTGATGAAGTATCACCGGGGCCTGATGCAGGCGATCCTGCACGACCGCGTGCAGATCGCGAAGAACGTCAACGCGAAGGCGATCACGTTGGACGAGGCGCCGCAGGGCTACGCCGAGTTCGACGCGGGCTCGGCGACGAAGTACGTGATCAACGCCAACGGCTACCTCGACGGCCGGTGACGGACTCCTGCTCGCCGGGCGCGGGCTCGACCGGCGAGCAGGGGTCGGACGGGTGGGTCAGGAGGACTTGGTCAGCTCGGGCTTCGTGACCATGCCGGAGAGCCCGTTCCAGGCGAGATTTACCAGGTGCGCGGCCACCTCGGTCTTGTCGGGGCTGCGGGCGTCCAGCCAGTACTGCCCGGTCAGGGCGACCATGCCCACGAGCATCTGCGCGTAGAGCGGGGCGGCCTCGGGGTCGAGGCCGTTGGCCTTGAACTGGTCGCCGAGGATGTGCTCCACGAGGGTGGCGACGTCGCCGATGAGGCTGGAGAACGTGCCGGTGGCCTGGGCGACGGGGGAGTCGCGCACCAGGATGCGGAACCCGTCCTCCGACGCCTCGATGTAGCCGAGCAGCGCCAGCGCGGTGCGCTCGACGATGACCTTGGGGTGCCCGCCCTGCTCCAGCGCGCCGATCAGCGCGGCGGCGAGCGCGCGGACCTCGCGGTCGACGACGACGGCGTAGACGCCCTCCTTGCCCCCGAAGTGCTCGTAGACGACGGGCTTGGACACCTCGGCGCGAGCCGCGATCTCCTCGAC
The DNA here is from genome assembly GCF_059445475.1 of Isoptericola sp. Y581. Lineage (NCBI taxonomy): Bacteria > Bacillati > Actinomycetota > Actinomycetes > Micrococcales > Promicromonosporaceae > Isoptericola > Isoptericola sp. Y581. The sequence continues at coordinate 341,117 of NZ_JCAIUK010000001.1, forward strand.
GCTGGTGCCGTCGAAGCCCTTCTCGGCGAAGAGGCCGCGGCTGACGTTTGGGCGCACGCGGGTCGGCAGGCATGCGCCCATTGTGCCCGCTCCCTCTGTGGGGTGGTCCTGCAATGTGGATCGGTCCTGCAGTGTGGATCGGTCCTGCGATGCGGATCGGTCTCGCGATGTGGTGCGCGCCACGGCGCCGGCGCCCGCGAGAGGGTGGACGGCGTGCCGGAGCGCCCCCGCGGACCTGGCAGACTGAGAACGGACGCCCGACGGTGCCGCGCTCCCGGGCGCGAAACCGGCCCGGGGGCCCGATCCGCCTTGGTGTAATCGGCAGCACAGAGGTTTTTGGTGCCTTTGGTCCAGGTTCGAATCCTGGGGGCGGAGCTCGTGCACACCCGACAGAGACGGAGCACTCGTGGTCTCGACCCATCGACAGGCTCAGGACAGCGCAGGCTCGACCGCCGCAGGACCGGCCCCCACAGGGGCCGATGCCGCACCCCCCACCCCCAGGCCCGCAGCGGTCGTCGTGCTGGCCGCGGGCCAGGGCACGCGCATGAAGTCGTCCGTCCCGAAGGTGCTGCACGCCCTCGGTGGCCGCACGATGCTCGGGCACGCGATGGCGGCCTCCCGCGAGCTCAACCCGCAGCACGTGGCCGTCGTCGTACGGCACGAGCGTGACCAGGTCGCGGCCGCGGTGGCGGAGCTCGACCCCGCCGCGCTCGTCGTCGACCAGGACGAGATCCCCGGCACAGGCCGCGCGGTGCAGTGCGCGCTCGACGCGCTCGACGCGCGGGCCCACGCGGGGCGCGCCACCCAGCTCGTGCACGACGACGCGGTGGACGACGAGCTGCACGCCGACCACGCCAACGGCGGCGACCACCCGCTCGGCGACGGCCTCGACGGCGCGGTGGTCGTGCTCGCGGGGGACATCCCGCTGCTCGACGGCGCGACGCTCGGCGAGCTGCTGGCCGCCCACCACGCGGACGGCAACGCGGTCACGATCCTCACCACCGAGGTGGCCGACGCGAACGGGTACGGGCGCATCGTGCGCGAGGCCGACACCGGCGACGTCCTGTCGATCGTGGAGCACAAGGACGCGACCGCGGACCAGCTCGCGATCCGCGAGATCAACAGCTCCGTCTTCGTCTTCGACGCCGCGGTGCTGCGCCGCGGGCTGGCGGGCCTCGACCGCGACAACGCCCAGGGCGAGGTCTACCTCACTGACGTCGTGGCCCGTGCCCGCGCCGAGGGCGGGGCCGTGCGCGCCCTGCTCAGCGACGACCCGATGCTCGTGGAGGGCGTCAACGACCGTGTCGCGCTCGCGACCCTGGGCGCCGAGCTCAACCGGCGCGTGCTGACCGACTGGATGCGGGCCGGCGTCACGGTCGTCGACCCGGCGTCCACCTGGGTTGACGTCGACGTCGAGCTCGCCGCCGACGTCACGCTGCTGCCCGGCACCCAGCTGCACGGCGCCACGAAGGTGGACTCCGGCGCGACGATCGGCCCGGACACCACGCTCACCGACGTCGAGGTGGGTACCGGCGCGACCGTCGTGCGCACGCACGGCTCGCTGTCCGTGATCGGCCCGGACGCGAGCGTCGGCCCGTTCGCCTACCTGCGCCCGGGCACCGAGCTGGGTACCAAGGGCAAGATCGGCACGTTCGTCGAGACGAAGAACGCGCAGATCGGCGAGGGCTCCAAGGTGCCGCACCTGTCGTACGTCGGGGACGCCACGATCGGCGAGCACACCAACATCGGCGCAGCGTCGGTCACGGTCAACTACGACGGCGTGCAGAAGCACCGCACGGTCATCGGCTCGTACGCGAAGACGGGCGCGGACAACATGTTCGTCGCGCCGGTCACCGTGGGCGACGGGGCCTATACCGGTGCGGGATCGATCATCGTCAAGGACGTGCCCGCGGGCGCGCTCGGCGTCGCCCGCGCCCAGCAGCGCAACATCGAGGGCTGGGTGGAGCGCCGTTGGCCCCACACCCCGGCCGCCGAGGCCGCCGCGCGCGCCCGCACCGACGACGACGAGGCGAGCGGGCAGCTCGGTGCGCAGGCGCAGCGCCAGCTCGCCGAGCACAATGCCCTGACCGGCGCGATCCCCGTGGTCCGGCCCGACCCGTCCGACGAACGACCCGCCTCCGACAGTCCCGCCCCCGACAGCCCCGCCTCCGACAGCCCCGCTACCGACAGCGAAGGAAGCACGCAGCGATGAACAACTTCATCCCCGGAACCGGCGAGCGCACCCTGGTCCTCGCCTCGGGACGGGCGCACCCCGAGCTCGCGGAGGCGGTCGCGAAGGAGCTCGGCATCGAGCTGCTGCCCGTCTCGGCGTACGACTTCGCGAACAGCGAGACGTACGTGCGGTTCAGCGAGTCGGTGCGCGGCAGCGACATCTTCCTGCTGCAGAGCCACACCGCGCCGGTGAACCAGTGGCTCATGGAGCAGCTGCTGATGGTGGACGCCGCGAAGCGGGGCTCCGCGCGCTCCGTGACCGCCGTCGCGCCCTTCTACGCCTACGCCCGGCAGGACAAGAAGAGCCGCGGGCGCGAGCCCATCTCCGCACGCCTCGTGGCGGACATGCTCAAGACCGCCGGCGCCGACCGTGTGCTCAGCGTGGACCTGCACACGCCGCAGATCCAGGGCTTCTTCGACGGCCCGGTGGACCACCTGTGGGCGATGCCCGTGCTGGTCGACTACGTGCGCACCCGCGTGGACCTGTCCAACGTCGCCGTGGTCTCTCCCGACGCCGGCCGCATCCGCGTGGCCGAGCAGTGGGCGGCCAAGCTCGGCGGCTGCCCGCTCGCCTTCGTGCACAAGACGCGCGACGTCACGCGCCCCAACTCGGCCGTCGCGAACCGTGTGGTCGGCGAGGTCGAGGGTCGCGACTGCGTGCTCGTCGACGACCTGATCGACACCGGCGGCACCATCGCCGAGGCCGTCAAGGTGGTCATGGACGGCGGCGCCCGGTCCGTCACGGTGGCGGCCACGCACGGCGTGCTCTCCGACCCTGCCGCGCAGCGTCTGCAGGAGTGCCAGGCCACCGAGGTGGTCGTCACCGACACGCTGCCCATCTCGGTCGACAAGCGGTTCGACAAGCTCATCGTGCTGTCCATCGCCCCGCTCGTCGCGCGGGCCATCCGCGAGGTCTTCGACGACGGCTCCGTGACGAGCCTGTTCGACGGCAACGTCTGAGCGACGCACGCGCGGAGGTCGTCCGAGGGGAGGCGCCTGGTGGACGTGACCGTGGTGGTCCCGACCTACAACGAGGGGCCGAACGTCGCGGAGCTGGTGCGTAGGCTCGCCGCGGCGCTCGGTGACGACGTCGCGCCCGGCGGCGCGGAGGTGCTGTTCGTCGACGACTCGACGGACGGCACCCCCGCCGAGATTGCGCGCGTCGCGGCGGCGACGGACCTCCCGGTACGGCTGATCCACCGCGTCGCCCCCGACGGCGGCCTGTCGGGGGCGGTCGCGGCCGGCCTGCAGGAGGCCGCCGGGGAGCTGACGGTCGTGATGGACGGCGACCTGCAGCACCCGCCCGAGATGGTGCCCGTGCTGCTGGCCACGGCCCGCGAGACCGGGGCCGACGTCGTCGTCGCGTCGCGCTATACCGGCCGCGGCGACGCCGGAGGCCTCGACGGGGGTTACCGGCGGTGGGTCTCCAAGGCGTCCGGGCTGCTCGCCCGGTCGATGTTCCCCGTCAAGCTGCGCGACGTCTCCGACCCGATGACCGGGTTCTTCGTCGTGCGCCGCGGCGCCGTCGACCTGGCGGCGCTGCGGCCCCGGGGGTTCAAGATCCTGCTGGAGATCCTCGCGCGCCAGCGCCTCGCGGTGGTCGAGGAACCGTTCGTCTTCGGCGAGCGGTACGCGGGCCGGTCCAAGGCGACCGTGGCCAACGGCCTGCGCTACGTGCACCAGCTGACCCTGCTGCGGTTCGGCCGCCTCTCCCCGTTCGCGCTGATCGGCGCGATCGGGGCCGTGCTCAACCTCGCGATCCTCGCGGTGCTGCAGGTCACAGGGGTGCACTACCTGCCGGCCGTGATCGCGGCCAACGGCGTGACGATCGTCATCAACTTCATCCTGCAGGAGCGGTTCGTCTTCGCCGACCTGCGCGCCGGCGCCCACGGTTTCTGGGGCCGGTTCGTGCGGTCGTTCGCGTTCAACGGCACCGAGGCCGCGATCCGCACGCTGCTGCTGTGGTGGATCGTCGAGCGCGCGGTGCCGCACCCCGAGCTGGTGCAGGCGGTGCTGATCCTCGTGGCGTTCGTCATCCGGTTCGTCTTCCAGGCGCAGGTGGTGTACCGCCCGAGCGGCCCCGGCGGCACCCGTGACGCCGTCGAGGAGCCCGGCCGCAGCCCGGACGAGCACGCGCAGCCCTGAGCCGGGCTATACTCGTCCGGTTGCCTCGGCGAGGGACGTCTGACGGGCGCCGGTCCATGCGGGTTTGAAGCTGCGACCAGGCCGCGCACCCGCAGAACAGGATCCGTCGGATTTCCGTGATCGACTGGGCGGCTGTCGGTGCACCGTGCGCTCGCGCGGGTGCCCCACGGCGCGCTCCCGATCGCGTCCGTCATGTGTCCCACGCCGACGCAGCCGCAGTTCCGCGGGGACCACCACCTCGTGGACAGCCGATGGCTCCCTCTGGTCGTCGGCACGCACAGACATCCCAGGAGTGATCCACGTGTCCGACATCAAGCTCGCAGCCGAGGCCCGCACCGAGTTCGGCAAGGGCGCCGCCCGCCGCATCCGCCGCGAGAACAAGATCCCCGCCGTCCTGTACGGGCACGGCGCCGACCCGGTCCACATCACCCTGCAGGGCCACGCGACCATGCTCGCGATGCGCCACTCGAACGCCCTGTTCGCCATCGAGCTGGACGGCAAGAGCGAGCTCGCCGTCGCCAAGGACGTGCAGCGCACGCCGGTGAACAGCACCATCGAGCACATCGACTTCCTGATCGTGCGCCGCGGCGAGAAGATCGCCGTCGACGTGACGGTGAACGTCGTGGGCGAGTCGGCCCCGGGCACCATCCACTACGTCGAGACGCAGACCCTGTCGATCGAGGCCGTGGCCACCAACCTGCCCGAGTCGATCGAGGTGTCGATCGAGGGCCTCGAGGCCGGCACGCACGTCACCGCCGGCGAGGTCGCCCTGCCGGAGGGCGCCACGCTGCTCACCGACCCCGAGGCCGCCGTCGTCATGGTCGCCGAGCCGCGTTCCGAGGTCGCCGCCGACGAGGAGGCCGCCGAGGCCGAGGCCGCCGCCGCGGAGTCCGCCGCGGCCGCCGAGTCCACCGAGGGCTGAGCAACCCCCTCGCTGTGAGCATGATTCTGGCCCGCTTCCGGCCTCGGAGGTGGGCCAGAATCATGCTCACAACAGTTCGGTGCCGGCGCAGGAGAGGAAGTGAGACCCCATGACCGACAGCCCCTGGCTCGTCGTCGGGCTGGGCAACCCCGGCCCGAAGTACGCGGGCAACCGGCACAACGTCGGGCAGATGGTGCTCGACCTGCTGGCCGGGCGCACCGGCGCCCGGTTCGCCCGGCACGCCCGCGCGCAGGCGGTCGTCGCCGAGACGCGGCTCGGCGTGCTGCCCGGCGGGCGTCCCGGGCCGCGCGTCGTGCTCGCCAAGCCCACCACGTACATGAACACCTCCGGTGGGCCCGTCTCCGGGCTGGTCAAGTACTACGGCATCGACCCCGCGCACCTCGTCGTGGTGCACGACGAGGTCGACATCCCGTTCGACACCATCAAGCTCAAGGTGGGCGGCGGCGAGGGCGGCCACAACGGCCTGCGCGACATCACCAAGGCCCTCGGCACCAAGGACTTCGTGCGCGTGCGTGTGGGCGTGGGCCGCCCGCCCGGCCGGATGGACACCGCCGACCACTTGCTCAAGGACTTCTCCGCCACCGAGCGCAAGGACCTGCCTATCCTCGTCGACGACGCCGCCGACGCCGTCGAGCTGGTGCTCGTCGAGGGCCTCCTCGCGGCGCAGGGGAAGTACCACACGAAGGTCTGACGCCGGGGGTTTCACCCGGGTGGAAAGGCCTGGAACGGCCCCATTTCGTGCCCCGGTCTCCTTACGCTCGTCGGGCGGTCCAGACCGTCCGCACGAGGAGGAACCATGGGCTCCACGGTGGCGCTCGCGCACGACTATGCGACCCAGCGCGGCGGCGCGGAGCGCGTGGCGCTCATGATGGCGGACGCCTTCCCCGGCGCGCCGATGTACACGACGCTCCACGACCCGGCGGGCACCTACCCGCAGTTCGGGGCGCTGGACCTGCGGACCTCCGACCTCGACCGGGTCGGCCTGCTGCGCCGGCACCACCGGCTCGCCCTGCCGTTCCTCGCGGGCGCCGTCGACCGGACCACCGTGGAGGCCGACGTCCTGCTCGCCAGCTCCACCGGCTGGGCCCACGGCTACCGGGGCGCGGGGCGCACCGTGGTCTACTGCCACGCCCCGGCGCGATGGCTCTTCCAGCGGGGCCGGTACCTCGGGCCGGACGCCGGGAGCGTCGCGCACCGGGCTCGCCGGCTCGCGGCCGACGCGGCCCTCGGGCTGCTGTCCCCGGCCCTACGCCGTTGGGACGCCGAGGCGGCGGCCGGCGCGGACGTGTACCTCGCGAACTCGACCGTGACCCGACAGGCGGTGCGCGACGCCTACGGCCTCGACGCCGAGGTGCTGCCCCCGCCTCCCGCGATGCTGCCGGGTGGCGAAGAGCGTGCGATCGACGGGCTAGCGCCGGGGTTCCTGCTGTGCGTGGCGCGGCTCCTGCCGTACAAGAACGTCGATCTCGTGATCGAGGCGGCCCGGGCCACCGGACGCGAGCTCGTGGTCGTGGGCGACGGCCCCGACCGCGCTCGCCTGACCTTGCTCGCACGAGGGGCGTCGGTGCGTCTGCTCGGGCGGGTCGACGACGCGCAGCTGAGGTGGGTGTACCGGCACTCGTCGGCGCTCGTGGCCGCGTCGTACGAGGACTACGGGCTGTCTCCGCTCGAGGCCGCGTCGTTCGGCCGCCCCGCCGTCGTGCTGCGAGACGGCGGCTATCTCGACACCGTCGTCGACGGCGTCACCGGCGTCTTCTTCGACCGGCCGGTGGCCGAGGACGTCGCGCGCGGCATCGAGGAGGCCGTGTCCCGGGCGTGGGACACCGAGAAGCTCGTGTCGCACGCCGCGCGGTTCGGTGTCGACCGGTTCGCCGCGCGGCTGCGGGCGGTCGTCGACGGACTGGTACCGGGGGCGGATCCGGCCGCCGCCGTCGCGGAGGAGGGCGCATGACGGTCAGGGACTTCCTCCGGACGCTGTGGGCGAGCAAGTACCTGGTCGTCGTGACGGTCCTGGTGGTCGTGGCGGGCGCCGTGCTGTATCTGCAGCGGGCGGTGCCCGTCTACGAGGCGACTGCCACCGTGCAGATCCGTTCCGCCCCGACCGTGGGCGCGGACGGGGACAGCACGACGGTCACCGTGGATACCGACCCCACGCTCGTCACCAGTCCTGAGGTGCTGACCACCGCCGCCAGCGCGCTCGGCGACGGGACCACGGCCGCAGCGCTCGGCGCGGGCACCCAGAGCAGCGTCGACTCCGAGTCGCTGATCACGTCCGTGACGGCGCAGGGCGGCTCACCGGAGGCGGCCGCGGCGCACGCCGACGCCGTGGCACAGGCGTACGTGGACGCCCTCCCGGCGGACCTCGAGGCCGAGGTCGCCGCGCTCGACGCGCGAGCGGGCGAGCTGCGCGACCAGCTCGACGACGTGCAGGCGACCCTGCGCCAGGAGAGGAGAGACCCGCTGGCGACGGCCGAGCGGGAGTCGATCGTCGAGCAGTACCAGGGCCTGTCGGCGCAACGCAGCGCGCTGACGTCGATCGGCGCCCCCGCGGAGGTCCAGGACCCGGCGGGCCCGGGGGAGCGGGTGGGCCTGCCGCCGACGGTGCTGCTCGCGCTTGCGGCGCTCGCCGGGCTGGTGGCAGGCGTCGGGATCGCCCTCGGGCGCCGGGGCCTGGACGTCACCGTGCGGACCCCGGCCGACGCCTCGGAGATCGCGGCCGCGCCCGTGCTCGCCGACCTGTACGGCGTGCCGGCAGCCGACCGCGAGTTCCGCCGCAGCGCCAAGCTCCCGGTGACGAGCAGGCACGCGACGCCGTTCACCGAGTCGATCCGCGAGCTGCGTACGGCCGTCCGCGTGTCGCTGGGCGACGAGCCGCACAAGGTCGTCGTCGTGACCGCCGCGGATCCCCACGCCCCCCGGGCGTTCATCGCCGCCAACCTCGCGGCGTCGTTCGCGCTCAGCGGCCGGCCCACGGTCGTGCTCGCGGGCGACCTGCGCCGCTCCGAGCTGCCCGACCTGCTGCCCGACCTGCTGCCCGACCTGCTGCCCGACCTGCTGCCCGACCTGGTGCCGGACCACGATCCGGACCTCGGGCCCGACGCCTCGGCACACGCGGACGGGGACGGCGAGGTGTCGGCCGGCGGCCTGCGGCCGACCCGGGTGCCCAACCTGCGCGTGATGACGATCCAGGACAACACGATGGACCCGGCGGACTACCTGGCCACGGCGCAGGTCCGCAGCGTCGTGGAGCGGTTGCGCCGCGAGGCGGCGGTCGTGGTGATCGACGCGCCCCCGGTGCTCGCCGCCGCGGACGCGACGATCCTCGGCGGCTACGCCGACGGCGTCGTCCTCGTGGCGACGGCGGCGAAGACGGCGCGCGAGGTACTGCGCGAGGCCGCCGAGCGGCTGCGCATCAACCACGTGCCTCTCGTCGGGGTGGCGCTCGCCGGGGTCAAGGGCGACCGGCGCATGCTCTATGCCTCGACGTACGGCATCGACCAGACGGTGGACGGCACCCCGCCGGAGGCGGCGGGCGGGCCCGCGGACGACGGAGAGGATGACGCGGACGGCGGCACCCGGTCGGAGGTGGAGCCCGACGGCGACGCCGCAGCGGGCCCGCCCGCCGTCCGGCCACGGACGCCGCCGCCTGATCCCCGCGTGCGCGCCGCCGAGGTGCGCGCCCCCGAGGGGGGATGGCCCGGGCCGGGCTATGCCGACCAGGTCGTCGCGCCGGCCCCGGTCGGCGGCGGCGGCGCCGACGGCCTGGCAGACCCCGACCGGCAGTGGCCGTTCGGGCGATGAGCCGGCCGGCCCGCCCCCCGGGCGGGCGCGTGGGCGTGCCCCTGCGGGTGCTCGTCGTGGACCACACGGCCGAGCTCGGGGGTGCGGAGCTGGCGCTGCTGCGCCTGTGCCGGGAGCTCGTCGCGACCGCCGACGACCTCGACGTGCGGGCACTGCTGCTCTCGGACGGCCCGCTGACCTATCGGCTCGAGGAGGTCGGGGTGCCCGTCGACGTACTGCCCGCCGCCCGCGACGTCGTCGCCGTCTCGCGGGACGGCCTCGCCCGCGACGGCGCGCTGCGCCGGGTACGCGGCATCGTGCGCACCCAGGTGGCCCTCTGGCGGGCGCTGCGCCACTCCGACGCCGACGTCGTGCACACCACCTCGCTCAAGGCGCACCTGCTCGCGTCGGTGCCGGCCCTCGCCGCCGGTCGGCGGCTGGTCTGGTACGCGCACGACCGCGTCGCCCCCGACTACCTGCCCCGGGCGGTGGTGCTGCTCGTCCGCGCGGTGGGGCGGCTGCCGCGCACGGTGATCGCCAACTCGCGTGCCACGGCCGCGACGCTGGGGCGCACCGCCGTCGTCGCCTACCCCGGCCTGGATCCGGAGCAGATGCTGGACCCGGGGGCGCCCGTCCCGGCGCGGACGGGGGCGCCGGTGGTGGGCCTCGTCGGCCGGGTGAGCCCCACGAAGGGGCAGCTCGAGCTGGTGCGCGCCGCGCCGCGCGTGCTGCAGGGCCGGCCAGACGTCCGGTTCCGGGTGGTGGGCGGGCCTACGTTCGGCGCCGAGGATCACCTGACCTTCGTGCAGACCGAGGCGGAGCGGCTCGGGGTGGCGGGCCACGTCGAGTGGGTGGGCACGGTGCTGGACACGCGGGCCGAGCTCGACGCGATGTCGGTGTGCGTGCACGCCTCCCCGGTGCCCGAGCCGTTCGGCCAGGTGGTCGTGGAGGCGCTGGCACGCGGCGTCCCCGTGGTGGCCACCGACGCGGGCGGCGTGCCCGAGATCGTCGGGCGCGGGCCGGACGCGCTCGGCGTCCTGGTGCCGCCCGGCGACGTCGCGGCGCTCGCCGACGCCGTGCTGGCGGTGCTCGGCGATCTCCCGGCCGCGGCGCGTCGAGCCGATCGGGCGCGCGGGGTGGTGGCCGCGCGGTTCGGCGTGGCCGGCACGGCGGAGGTGGTCAGCGGAGCCTGGCGGGACGCCGCGCGACGCGGTCGACGACGTCGCCCATGAGCGCGGCCTGCCCCGTCCAGGTCGGGACGTCGGCCTGGTTGTCGGCCTGGTTGTCGGCCTGGTTGTTGGCCTGGTTGTCGGCCAGGCCGCCGCCCGCCTCGAGCGCGGCGCGTACGGCCGCCGGGAACGCGTCGCCCGCGGCGATCACGACCCCCGGGCCGGCCGCCTCGCGGAACCCGGCCACGGGGGTGGAGACCACTGGCCGGCCGACCGCGCGGTACTCGTAGAGCTTGATCGGGTCGAGGCTCTCGGTGAACGGCGACACGACGTGCGGTACCACGAGCACGTCGGCGTGCTGGAGGTACGCCGGCACCTCGTCGCGGTGCCTTGCCCCCAGCAGTCGCACTCCTGCGTCCTCGAGCGCGGTCGTCGTCGCCCGGTCGACGTCCAGTACGGGACCCGCCAGCACGAGGGTCCCGGTCCCCGCGCAGGCGTGCGCCGTGCGCAGTGCGAGGCCGACGTCGAACCGGTCCGGGTGCACCGTGCCGAGGTAGAGCCCCACCGGACCGGTAGGCAGGTCGGCCGGGCGCGGGCGCGGCTCCCGGTACCGCGCGGCGTCGACCCCGTTGGTCACGAGCGTCACGGGCCGCGCGGCGCCCTTCGACCGGGCCAGGGCGGGCGAGCAGACCACGACCTCGGCGCAGCGGGCGAGCAGCACCGCCTCGGCCGCGACGAGGCGGTCGTGCTCGGCGTCGTCACGGGGCGCGAGCAGCCAGTCGTCGGTGACGTCGTAGAGGGCGGGCCAGCCGGTCGCGGTGAGCAGGCCGGCGGCGGCCGGGTCGTTGATCCACAGCACGGGATCGTGCAGTCCGGCACGCGCGGCGGCGCGCCGCACGGACCCGGCGATGCGGTCGTCCGCGCGGCGGTCGAGCCGGCGCGGCCAGAGCTTGGTCGGCTCGTGCAGCCAGAGGCGTCCCGACCGACCGTCGTCGCCGGGGCCGCGGCGCAGCCCTCGGCCGGGGCGGGGGAGGCGGGCGCGGCGGGCGGCGAAGGTCGGGTCGGCGGGCGGCTCGACGAAGAGCACGCGCAGCCCAGGGTCGCGGACGAGGAGCCCGGCCACGAGGTACTGGTTGCGGCGCCACACGTCGTCCCAGGCCTCGAGGGAGACGACGACGAGGTCCCGCCCCGGGCGCCCCGCCGCGGTGGTCACGTCGTCGCCCTCGATTCCGGGACCGCGGCGGCACCACTCTGCGCGGACGCGGCCAGGCGGGCGGCGACGTGAGCGGGCAGCACGGAGCGGTAGACGACGTCGGTGGCGGCGACCTGCGCCTGCGGCGTTGCGCGCCGCACCACCTCCAGACCGCCGTCCGCAAGGTGCTGTCGAGCGCCGTCGTCGAGCGCGACCGCGCGCAGCAGGCGGGCGGCCGTCTCGTGGTCGCCGGGTGGGAAGAGGGGGGCTCCCGGGACGGCGCCCGCGGTCTCCAGGTGCCCGCCCGAGCGCGACGCGACGACCGGCAGGCCGGCCCGCATCGCCTCCAGCACGCTCAGCCCGAGCCCCTCGCGCGGGCAGGGGGCGACGAGCACGGACGCGTCGCGCATGAGGGCGTCGACGTCGTGGCGGTGGCCCAGGAGCTCGACGGCCGGGCCCACGCCGAGCTCGGCGGCGTGCCTTGTCAGGGCGCCCCGCAGCGCGCCGTCGCCGGCGACCTTCAGGCACCATCCGTGCGTAGCGAGGCCGGAGGCGGCGAAGGCCCGCAGGGCGGTGGCGGTGTCCTTCTCGGCCTCCAGCCGCTGAGCGACGAGCACGACGGACGACCGCGCGCCGACGTCGGGCGGATCGGTGGCCGGGTCGAGGCCGGGGGGCACGACCGTGCTCGCACCCTCGACGGCCTCCGCGACGTACCGCGAGATGGCGATCTGCGCCCGCACCCGGTGGGCGGCGACGAGCGCCACCGCGGGCCCCAGCGGCCCCGAACCCCGGCGCAGCGCGAAGTGGCGGGTCGTGACGACCGGCGGGGCGCCGGGCACGCCGGTGAGCCCGAGGCCGGCGGCGATCTCGGCCGCCGTCATGTGCACGTGCACGAGGTCGACGTGGCGCGCGGCGCGGCGGACCTCGCGTGCCGCGGCCGGCAGGGTCGCGGCGGGCACGTGCCGCGCGTGCGGGGCATGCGCGGCCATCCCGCGCGGCTCGCCGCCCACGACCGTGACGGCGTGACCGAGCGTTGACTGCGCCTCTGCGAGGCGCGCGACGTGCTGTTCCACCCCGGCGAACGCGTCGGTCACGACGACGTGCAGCACCCTCATGCCGGCACCTCCGTGCGCGCGGGCGGAGACACCGTCGCCACCAGTTCCGGGATGACGAGCAACCGCGGGGGCGCGGCCCTTGCCTGCTCCCATGCCCGGGCGCCGAGCACCACCCCGGCGAGCACGAACGGCACCGACACCTGCACGGAGACCCAGAACAGGTCGAACTGCCCCTGCACGAACCGGTTCAGCACGAGCGCAGCGGCGAGCGTGCCGAAGCGGCGGTCGACCCGCCAGAGCACGATGACGGACCCGAGCATCAGGACGAGGAAGCCGACGAGGCCCACGATCCCGCTGGAGGTGAGCACCTCCAGCTCGGCGTTGGGCGGCTGGAAGCCGTACTCGGTGCGGCCCGCCGTCCACCAGCGCAGCCCGGCCCCGACCCAGGGACTGGACTGCCACACCTCGATCGCCTGCTGGTACCAGGTGAGCCGCGTGTACGCGGAGTTGAACTCGTTGCCCGACTCGAGCTGCTCGCGCACCATCGAGACCACGGCGAACATCGCGGGCACGACGGCGAGCAGCACGACGAGGTTACGGCGCCGGCCGGGCTCGGGCCGCAGCGCGAGGACCACGACGGCGACCCCCAGCCCGATCAGGGCCTGCCGGGCCTGCGAGGCGACGACGCCCACGGTGCAGAGCCAGAAGACCCCCCAGGTCAGGACGCGCGGCCAGGCCAGCCAGGAGGGGCGGGCGTATGCCACGGTGGCGGCGAAGCCGAGGACGCAGCCGATGAAGTTCTTGTGCATCCCCCACGGCTGGTCCAGGTAGACGGGGGCGAGCTCGCCCGTCGTCGCGTAGGTCGTCGCGGCCGCGACCAGCGTGAGGAGGGCGATCGCGCAGGCGCCGCCCACGAAGAGCGCGAGGCCCAGGGACGCGCTGCCGGAGCGCCCCACCGCCCACCCGACGACGAGCGCGCCACCGGTGAGGAGCCACGCGTGCAACCACTCCACCGTGTTCGCCTGGTAGGGGTTGGCGATCACGGTGAACAGCGTTGCCACCTGGTAGACCACCGTCAGCCACAGCAGGGCGCGCAGGGGCGGGGAGAACGGGCGCGGCGCGAGGACGACGGCCGCCCAGAACGCGACGAACAGCACGGCGTCGCTCACGGAGAGGTTGACCGACTCGCCGCCGGCGCGCGCGATCACCACGAGGGTCGCCATGCTCGCCAGGGGCAGGGCCTCGGCGCGCAGGGCGGTGAGGCCGACCAGCAGCAGGCCGCCGGCGACGGCCAGCGCGAGCCTCGGCTCGACGGGCACGAGGAACCCCGTCGCGAGCAGCAGCACGCCGACGACGAGGGCGACGGCGAACCGGGCGGAGACCGCGCGGAGCGGGACGGCGCTCACGGGGCCAGTCCGGACCCGGCGCGGACGGGGCCGCGCAGGTACAGCCGCAGGCGGCGGCGCGCCTCGCGAGCGCGGTCGCCCGGCAGGACGACGGCGCGCACCGCGGAGCCCGCCACGACCGCGCCCCGGACAGCGGCCCACCCGACCGGCCCGTGGTGCTTGCGGAAGTAGCGCTCCTGGGACGCGTGGAACCGGAGCTCGCGGACCGTCGGGTCGCTGCTCGTGGCCCCGCCGACGTGCGTGGCCCGCACGGCCTCGACCACGGCGTGCCGCCAGCCCGCCCGCACCGCCCGGTACGCCCAGTCGGTCTCCTCGGCGTAGAGGAAGAAGCGCTCGTCGAGCCCGCCCACCTCGGCCAGGGCCTCGGCCCGCAGCAGCAGCACCGACCCGATGACGAACGACCGGGCCGCGGGGGTGCGGCGCAGCTGCCCCAGCCCGACGGCCTCGAGCCACGCGCCCGCGGGGCTGGGGAACGGCCAGACGACGCGCGCGGGCACCCCGGCGTCGTCGACCTGCCGCGGGCCCACGCTGGCGGTCCGGGGCCCGGCGCGCAGCGCGTGCTGCAGTGAGAGCACGTCCTCCGGGGCGATCACCGCGTCCGGGTTGAGCAGCAGCACGTCGGTGCCGGGCGACTGGCGGTGGGCGAGCGCGTGGTTGACGCCCGCGGCGAAGCCGCCGTTGCGGCCGGGGTCGAGGTAGCGACCGCCTGCGAGCTCGGTGAGCTCGCGGATCCGCGGCATCGAGGAGTTGTCGACCACCGTCAGGAGGTACTTGCCCGCCAGGGGTTCCAGCGCGGCGCGCAGCAGGTCCGGGGACCCGTAGGCCACGACGACCACCTCGGGCGGCGCGACGGCCGGCCCCCGGGGGGTCTCTGTGCTCGCGGTGGGTTCAGTGGTCGTGGCGTTCCCGGTGGGCGACCCGGCGACGGCGGCGCGGTAGAGCGCCTCCTGCCACCGCGCGACCTGCGGCCACGAGCACGACGCGGCCCGCTCGGTGCCCGCGGCCCGCAGCCGGCTTGCGAGCCCCGGTTCGGTGCCCGCCCGCAGCAGCGCGGCGCGCAGGGCGCCGGCGTCCCCGGGCGGCACCAGCAGCCCGGCGCCGCCCACGACGTCGGGCAGCGCGCCGGAGTCGGACGCGACGACGGGGACGCCGCACGCCATGGCTTCGACGGCGACGCGGCCGAACTGCTCGACCCACCCGGGGGTGTCGAGGGAGGGGACGGCGAGGACGTCCACGGAGCGGTAGAAGTCTGCGAGCGCGTCCCCCGACAGCGCGCCGTGGAGCCGCACCCGTGCTCCCAGCACGCGGGCAGCCCGCTCGACGACGGCCCGGTCAGGGCCGTCGCCCGCGATATCGAGGTACAGCCGGTCGTCGCCCGCCACCGCGTCGAGCAGCACGGCCACCCCCTTGTGCGGCGCGAGGCGGCCGGCGTAGCCGACCCGCACCGCGCCGTCGACCCGCACCTTGCCGTCGGCCCTCGATGCCTCGGGGGAACCGTCGTGGCCGGGGCGGAGCTCCTCGAGGTCCACGCCCAGCGGGATGGTCGTGACCGTGCCCCGGGCACCCTTGGCGCGCAGGATCTCGCCCGCGCGGTCGTTGCAGACGCTGACGCCCGCCGCCGCGCGCAGTGCGCGCCGTTCGATGGACCGGAACGGCCACGGGTAGCGCTTGTCCAGGTTCTGCGCGGAGTACAGGACGACCGGGGGAGCCGGCCGCCGGTCCACGAGCGCGCGCAGCCGCCGCAGCACCAACACCTCCGCGGTCGCGAGGGCGAACGGCTCCTCGTGCACGTCCACGACGTCCCAGCGCTCGCCGAGCGCGCGCCACAGTGGCCCGGGGGAGTAGACGAACAGCGCCGGGTGGCGGCCGAGGGTGCGCACCCCGCGCACGAGCTCGCCGCGCCGCGGCTCCAGCGGCACGCGCCGGCCGCCCTCGTCCCACGCCTGCGCGGACAGCGTGCGCACGTCGTGCCCGAGCGCGCGCAGCTCCCGCTCCCGCGCGCGCCACGCATCGACGACGGCGCTGTGCGAGACGCGCAGTACTCTCATGCGCTCGATCCTGACCGGTGCGGCACAGCACCGGAATGTCCCGGAGCAGCAATCACCCGGGCTGAGGACGAATTCACCCCCGCTGCGTCTACGGCTCGCGGCGGGCGCTGGTTAGCGTCGAGACGGCTGAACTTGCGGGACGTGTCCGCAGGATCGCCGACCAACGAAACTGGGGGTGGACCATGCGGGTGCTCGTTGATGGCGACCGGGGCTACATCGGTGCCGTGCTCGTCCCGTTCCTGCAGGCGGCCGGGCACGAGGTTGTGGGTCTCGACGCCGGCTGGTACGACGGCTGCGACTTCGGGCCGCCGGTGCGCGGCTACGAGCAGCGCACCGGCGACGTGCGGGACGCCCGACCGGAGAACCTGGAAGGGTTCGACGCCGTCGTCCACCTCGCCGCGATCAGCAACGACCCGGTGGGGCACCTCAACCCGCAGGCCACGTACTCCGTGAACACCGACGGCGCGGTCCGCATGGCGAAGGCGGCGAAGGCCGCGGGCGTGCCCCGGTTCCTCTTCTCGTCGTCGTGCTCCCTGTACGGGGCGGCAGGTGATGCTCCGGTCGACGAGGCTTCCGACTTCCACCCCGTCACCCCGTACGGAGCTTCGAAGGTGCACGCCGAGCGTGGCATCTCGGCGCTCGCGGACGACGCCTTCTCGCCGACCTACCTGCGCAACGCCACCGCGTACGGGTCCTCCCCGCGGCTGCGCGCCGACATCGTCGTTAACAACCTCACCGGCACCGCGTTCACCCAGGGCGAGGTGCGGCTGCAGTCCGACGGGAGCCCGTGGCGCCCCCTCGTGCACGTCGAGGACATCTCGCGTGCCTTCCTGGCTGCGATCGAGGCGCCCTGCGAGGTGGTTCACGACCGCGCGTACAACGTGGGGCGGGACGAGGATGTCATGCAGATCCGCACGGTGGCCGAGCAGGTCAGCGAGATCACCGGGGCGCCGGTGACGTTCGCCGACGGTGCCGGCGCGGACGCGCGCAACTATCGCGTCGACTTCACGCGGATCCGCGACGAGCTCCCCGCTGCCGCCCCGGGCTGGACCGTGGCGGACGGCATCCGGGAGATCTGGACGGACGCCGGTGCACGCGGTCTGACGGCGGAAGACTTTGACGGCGCGCGCTACGTGCGCCTCCGAAGGATCCACGCGCTGGCGGACAGCGGAGCCCTCGACCTCTCCACTCTTCGAATGCGGGTGAACGCATGAGCGCCCCGAAGTGTCGGCTGTGCGGCACGGAGCTGACGCGCACGTTCGTCGACCTCGGGATGTCGCCTCCGTGCGAGCGCATCCTGCGCGCCGACGAGATCGATCAGGGCGAGACGTTCTACCCGCTGCACGTCCGCGTGTGCACGCAATGCCTGCTGGTGCAGCTGCCCGCGTACATCCCGGCGGAGGAGATCTTCACCGACTACGCCTACTTCTCGTCGTTCTCGGACTCGTGGGTGCAGCACGCGCGGCGGTTCGTGGACCGTGCCGTGGAGCAGCTGGTGCTCGGTCCCGACGCCTTCGTCGTCGAGGTCGCGAGCAACGACGGATATCTCCTCCAGCACGTGCGTGACCGGGGGATCCGGAGCCTTGGGATCGAGCCCGCGGAGAACGTGGCGGCGGCCGCCGTCGAGCGTGGCATCCCGACGGTCGTGGAGTTCCTCGGAGAGGCCACGGGCAAGGGTGTCGCCGACGAGCACGGACGGGCAGATCTGGTCGTCGCGAACAACGTCTTCGCGCACGTGCCGGACATCGTCGACTTCGCCAAGGGCCTGCGCGCCCTCGTCGCGGACGAGGGCCGCGTGAGCATCGAGATCCCGCACCTGCTCCGGCTCATCGAGGGCAACGAGTACGACACGATCTACCACGAGCACTTCTCGTACCTGTCGCTGCTCACGACGCAGCGCGTTCTCGCCGCGGCGGGCCTGGCCGTCGTCGACGTCGAGGAGCTCCCGAGTCACGGCGGCTCGTTGCGCACCTGGTCGGCGCCGAGCGAGCACGCGCCCGTCCCGAGCCCAGCGGTCGAGCGGGTACTGGCTCTGGAGGCGAGCGCGGGTCTGCACACCGTGGAGGGTCACAGCGGGTTCGCGCGGCAGGTCGCCCAGGTACGCAACGACTTCCTGGACTTCCTGATCGAGCGGGCTCGCCGGGGCGAGCGGGTGGTCGCGTACGGCGCGCCGGGCAAGGGCAACACCCTGCTCAACCACTGCGGTGTGCGCGCCGACCTGCTCGAGTTTGCCGTGGACCGCAACCCCTACAAGCACGGCCGCTTCCTCCCGGGCACCCACATCCCCGTGCACGCGCCCGAGGCGCTGGACGAGGCCCGCCCGGACTACGTCGTGATCATGCCGTGGAACCTGCGCAAGGAGATCTCGACACAGCTCGCGCACGTCGCGGACTGGGGCGGAAAGCTCCTCGTCGCGCTGCCGCACCTCGAGGTCTTCGAGCCGGGTACCTGACGTGGCCCGCGCGGCCGTCGGCGACCGGCCGGTCGCCGCCTGGCGGTGCCGGTGGTGCCGCTCCGCCGACGGCGACGTCGTGCTGGACCTGGGCGACCAGCCCGCGGCCGACCATTTTCCGGCGCCCGACGACCCGCCCGACGCGACGCACCCGCTGCGGATGGTGCTCTGCCGCGGGTGCGGCCTGGCGCAGCTCGAAGAGGACCCGACGGACGCCGAGGAACCGCGCGGCATCGAGCCCGCGGCACTGACGTCTCAGGGCCGGGCCGCCGTCGGCGATCTGGTGGCCGCCGGGCTGCTGTGGTCCGGTGCACGGGTCGGTGAGGCGCCGAGCCCGCACGGTGGCAGCTGGCTCGACGGCGTGCGTGACGCCGGCGGGGTGCCGGTCGACGAGGGGCCGGTGGAGCTGTTCGTCGACTCGTTCGGGATGATGCACGAGGCCGACCAACGGGCGGCCTGGGAGGCCCGGGCGGCGCGCCTGGCCGACGACGGCGTGCTGGCGGTGCACGTGCACACGCTCGCGACGATCGTGCGTGACGGCACCTGGAACGCCTTGCGGCACGGGCACTACGCCTACTACTCCGTCCCGGTGCTCGTCGACATGGCCGGCGCCGTCGGGCTGGTCCCCGTCGGCGCGTGGGCCTACGGCCTCTACGGCGGGACGACGATGGTGGCGTTCGCGCGCCGGGCGGTGGCCGCGGACCCGCGGGTCGAGGAGCTCGTCGCGGCGGAGGCCGCCGCGGGCGTCCTGGACCCCGCGGTCGTCGGGAGCCTCAGGAGCGCGGTGACCCGCACGGTGACTGCGCTCGGCAGCTGGTTCGACGAGAACGCCGACCGGACGGTGGCCGGGTACGGCGCCGCCTCCCGGGCGGTGGCGCTGCTGCAGCTGGCAGGAGCGACACCGGCGCGGTTGGTCGCGGTCGCGGACGGGTCGCCGTCGAAGCGCGGCCGCGTGATGCCGGGTTCCCGCGTGCCGATCGTGTCGCCGCAGGATCTCGCCGACATGCGGCCCGACAAGGTCATCCTCTTCGTGCCCGACCTGCTGGACGAGGTTCGGCAGGCGTACCCGGAGATCGAGGAGGCGGCCGGCCGCTGGGTGCTCGCGGAGCCCGAGCCGCGCGAGGTCGAGCCCCGGGGGCGCTGAACTTCAGGACCCGGCACGTCAGGACCGGAGCTGGGCGCTGAGCTCGGTCCAGGAACCTGCCGCCTGGTCCCGGCCGCTCACGACCGTGATCGGCTCGGGCCACTCGATGCCGAGGTCGGGGTCGAGGTGGTACACGGAGACGTCTTCGACAGCGTCGTGGGCGGCATCGATGCGGTAGCACACGTCCGCCGTCGCGGTGAGCGTCTGGTGGCCGTGCAGGAAGCCCCGGGGGACGTAGAGCACGTGGAACGACTCGTCGTCGAGCAGGAATGTCTCCACCTCGCCGAACGTCGGTGAGCCGGGTCGTGCGTCCACCAGGACGTCGATCACTGCACCGTGCGCGACCCGGACGAGCTTGGCCTCGCCGCCACCGATCCTGCCGTGCATTCCTCGGACGACGCCCTGCCGGGAGCGGGACTGGCTGTCCTGGACGAAGGCGTTCGGGTCGATACCGGCCGAACGCGCGACGTCTGCGTCGAACGTCCGGGTGAAGAAGCCACGGTCGTCATGGTGTGGCGTGGGCTCGAAGACCAGCGGCCCCTCGAGCGATGCCGGATGCACGTCCATGGGGAGAGGTTACCGACCGAGGGGGTGGTATAGGGGATGAAAAGCGCGGCCCGCCCTATTCCCCCGGACAACGGCACGTGAGACTGGCTGTCGAACCTGAAAGGAGTGATTCATGGAAGCCAGACCTTTGCGCTTCATCGCACCGATGCCGAGCCTCCATGCAGACTCCCTCAGGTGGCGCAGCGAGCTGCGAGCGATCGAGTCGTACGGGTTCTCGTCGGTCGCGGTGTCGGAGCACCTGACCCGCGGCTGGGTGATGGACGCGTGGACGGCGCTCTCCTTCGCCGCGGGCGCGACCAAGAGTCTCCGGCTGCTGACGCTGGTACTCAATCAGGAGCTCCACCATCCGGCACGGCTCGCCCGGGCGGCAGCGACCCTGGACGTCCTCAGCGGCGGAAGGGTCGAGCTCGGGCTCGGAGCGGGCTGGATGCCCGAGGACTTCTCGGTGGTCGGCACACAGATGCCGCCCGCGGGAGATCGTGTGGAGAGGCTGACCGGGTGCCTCGAGCTGATGCACGAGTATCGGCGCGGTGGCGAGCTGACCATGGGCCGGCGGACCTTCGCGACGGCGGGCTTCGCCGCGTTGCCGATCGCGACGCAACATCCGGGCATCCCGGTCATGGTCGGCGCGGCCGGACCCCGGCTGCTGAGCGTTGCGGGTCGCTTCGCCGACATCGTCGGAATCCACGCTCCGCTTGGCGGGCAGGGTGTGCAGAACGCGGTGGCGGGGTTCGAGCTCGAGGCGATCAGGTCCCGGATCAGGATCGTGCGAGACGCGGCCGAGGCCGCCGGTCGGCCCCCGCCGGAGATCCAGTTCTCGGTGTACGACCTCGTGGTGGACGGCGACCGGTCTCAGCACGAGGCCATCGCCGCGGCGGTCGACAACGGCGATCTGGCGCCATCGCCGGTGTCGATCCGCGGGACCCGCGAGGCGTGTATCGACCAGATCCTCGAGTGGTCCGCCCAGCTGGGGATCAGCTATTGGAAGCTCGGTAACGACGTCGAGCTGGCGGCACCAATGGTCGCTGCGCTTGCCGGCAACGTGATCGACACCGACGAGCTCGTCCCCACGGGAAGGGGTCCGGAATGAAGGTCGTCCTGTTCTGTGGCGGGCTGGGGATGCGCATGCGCTCCGCCGACAGCCAGCTGCCCAAACCGATGATGCCGATCGGTTCTCGCCCCGTTCTCTGGCACATCATGAAGTACTACGCATACTTCGGTCACAAGGAGTTCGTCCTGTGCCTGGGATACGGTGCGAACGCGGTGAAGGATTACTTTCTCGACTATCGCGAGACCCATTCGAACGACTTCGTCCTGTCGGAAGGTTGCCAGAGGGTCGAGCTTCTCTCGACAGACATCAGCGACTGGCGGATCACGTTCGTGGACACGGGAATGGACACGCCGATCGGGGAGCGCCTCCGCCGGGTACGCAAGCACCTCGACGGGGACGAGATGTTCCTCGCCAACTACGGTGACGTGCTGACGGACGCACCGTTGAACGCGATCATCGACGACTTCTCCCAGACGGAGGCCGTCGGGACCCTGCTCGCCGTCGACCCCCAGGACTCCTTCCACGTCGTGAAGATCGATCCGGACGGCAACCTGCAGGGGATCGAGCCCGTCGCCGAGATGGAGATGCGCATCAACGGCGGCTACTTCGTGCTGCGCCAGGGCATCTTCGACTACCTCGACGAGGGCGAGGACCTCGTGATGGACGGGTGCGTTCGGGCCGCGAAGGACGGCCGGTTCCGGGCGCAGCGTTACGACGGATTCTGGGCTCCGATGGACACCCTGAAGGAGCGGTCTCACCTCGAGGAGCTGCACCGGACCGGTCGGAGCCCGTGGGCGCTCTGGGAGCATCGGGAGCAGGTCGCAGGCCGCCGAGTGCCGGTCGTCGATCTTCCCGAGGTGGCGAGCCCGCCCGCACGGATTTCTCGATGATCGGACTCGGGCTCCCGGTCGGCCGGCTCGAGGTGCTCTGCCTCGGTGCCCATCCCGACGACATCGAGATCGGGTGCGGTGGGACGCTCCTCGCGCTGGGTGCCGCCCGAGACGTCCGCGCGCAGTTCGTCGTGATGACCGGTAGCTCCGCGCGTCAGGTGGAGGCCAAGCAGGCAGCCGAGAGCTTCCTGCCGGGTGCCACGGTCGAGTTCGGCGGGCTCCCGGACGGCCGCCTGCCCGCGTGCTGGAACGAGATCAAGGACTTCCTCGAGTCCGTCGCGGGTAGGGCACCGCACCCGGACGTGATCTTCTGCCCGCGTCGTGACGACGCGCACCAGGACCACCGGCTGCTCGCCGAGCTCGTGCCGACCGTGTGGCGGGACTCGCTCGTCCTCGAGTACGAGATCCCCAAGTGGGACGGGGACCTCGGGCGAACGAATGTGTACGTCCCGCTGAGCGACGTCGACGTCGACCGCAAGGTCGCGCTGCTTGACGCGGCCTTCGGCTCCCAGGTCGCCCGCGACTGGTGGGATCGAGAGACCTTCACCGCGATCTTGCGCCTGCGTGGCGTCGAGTCCAGGTGCCGCTTCGCGGAGGCGTTCCGGTCCAACCGTGTCCTGCTGGAGCTGGGAGGTCGGCAGTGAGACCCAAGGCCACGATCGGAGTCCCCGTCTTCAACGGTGCCCGCTTCCTGGAAGAGGCCCTCCGATCGGTCTGCGCCCAGGATGCGGACGGGCTGGAGATCCTTGTCTCGGACAACGGCTCGACGGATGCCAGTCGTGAGCTCGGCCTGGACCCAGCAACGGCGCACGAACGCGTAAGCCGGCTCCTGACCGGGGTGGTGGGGCACGTGATGTACGGCGTCGTAGCGACCGACACATTGCGTGAGCTCGGACGCGTCCGCGGCGGCCCTGGTGCCGACTGGGCATTCGGCGTCCAGCTGTGCATGGTCGGGAAGATCGGCCTCGTTCTGGAACGGCTGATGATGCAGCGTCTGCACGACGTTCGGAGCAAAGACGCAGGGGCAGAGATCATCCCGTGGGACAGGCCCGGGGCGACGCGACGCGAGATCTCCTTCGGACTGGCGAACCAGTCGATCAACATCGCGTTGGCAGCGACTCTCCGCTCGGTGCCCCTCCCGCGTGCCGAGAAGATGCGATGCGCGGCGACGCTGCGGCGATACTGGACGCTTCCGCGGCCGCCCGGAGCGATGGTCACCGACGTGTTCGAGATCTTCGGGGCCACGTGGCCGCCGGACTGGGGCCGACGATTCCGCTGGAGCTCGTCTCCGGCACGACGAGACGGGCTACCTCGTGCGGCCGGTCCGGGAGGACTGTCATGAGGCCCCTGGTCACGATCGGAATTCCTGTCTTCAACGGTGCGGACTACCTGGAACAGGCACTCGAGTCCGCGGTGTCGCAGACCTACGGTGACCTCGAGATCGTTGTCTCCGACAACGCGTCCACTGACCGCACGGACGAGATCTGTCGAAAGTTCGCCGCGCGGGACGAACGGATCGTCCACCTTCGTGCGCTCGTGAACCGAGGTGGTCTCTGGAACTTCATGGAGGTCGCGCGCCGCGGCCGTGGTCAGCTCTTCACGTGGCTGGCGGCGGACGACATCAAGTCCCCCGATTTCGTCAGCGCCTGCCTGCGAACGATCGAAACCTCCGACGCCGTCGTCGCCTACTGCCACACGCACTCCGTCGACGAGCAGGGTGCGTTGATCGAGGAGTTCAACGACGACGCGATCGGGTCCGAGGACGACCCGGCAGACCGGCTCGCCTCGATCCTCCGCGCCCAGGCGTCCCACCTCTTCTACGGGCTGATTCGTACAGACGCGCTGAGGCGCACGCGAGGCCTGCGTCCCGTCGTGGGGGACGACATGGTGCTCCTGGCCGAGCTGGCGCCCCTCGGGACGTTCGTCCGTGCCGAGGAGGGCTGGTTCGCCCAGCGTCGTCGTCCTGATCAGTTCTCCGCACTCCGCGGCGGCCAGGTGAAGTGGATCAATCCCGACGCGCGCGTGCGGTTCGCCTTTCCGCAGACCATGACCAACGTCGAGCTCCTGCGAGCGGCTGCGAACGCACCGCTGAGCGCACGGCATCGGGCACAGCTGGGGGCGAACGTCCTCAGGCACTGGGCGATACCGCGCTGGCGGGGCATGGCACGCGACGTCGTGACGGCCATCGCCCCGTGAGGTGGGCGGTCACACGAGCCGTCGTAGCCCGGAGTCGAGGTTGGTCCGCGTGTGCCGCCAGGTGCGCCGGAGCGCATGCTCCCGGGAGGCCTTGCGGGCCGTCCGCAGGGCCTCCTCGTCGTCGGCGAGGTGCGCGAGCACCTCCGCGAGCGCGGCGGGATCGCCAGGAGGGACGAGGAACGCGGCGTCGCCCGCCTGCTCGGGGATGCCGCCGATGCGGGAGGCCACGAGCGCCGCGCCGGAGGCCATGCCTTCCAGCACGGTGAGGCCGCTCGGTTCCGCCCAGGTCGACGGGACGACGACGACGTCGCACTCCCGCAGCGCACGGACGACCTCGGCGCGATCGAGGAAGGAACGGAACCGGACCTCCCCGGGAGCGCTCTCGGCGATAGCTCGGAGCTCTTGCTCGTACGGGGTGAAGAGGTCGCGTGCGGAGAAGCCGTGACGCCCGACCACGTCGAGCACGATGTCGCGGCGACCGAGCCGCCGGAGTGACTTCAGCAGCACGTGGACGCCCTTGTCGGGGATCGTGCGCCCGACGAAGAGGACCTTCATCGCGTCGCCGCGCGCCCATCTCTCCGGTGGTGTGAATGTCTCGGTGTCCACACCGTTACGCACGACCTCCACCCGAGATCCGCGGGGGAGCCGCTCGGCGAGTCGCGACGCCAGATGCTCGCTCACCGCGATGGTTCCGGCGCTGGGTCCGAGCACGCGCCGCACCTCGCCGGGGCTGTAACTACGCAGCAGCTCGTTGTGTGCGTAGAGCACCGGCACGTGTCGGCGATGGTCGACCTCCGGGACGGCCTGCACGGCGTTGTGCGCCAGCACGACGGCCGGCCCGAGGGCGCCCTGGGGAGCGAGAGCGGCGCGATAGGAGGCGCGTGCCCCGGCGCGGGGGAGGCCGACGCGCGCCGCAGCCGCGTCGACGAACCGGTCCAGGCGCCGGGAGGGTCGCTGGGCGTACTCGACGGTGTCGGCGCTCGGGTACCGCTCCGGATACGTGCCGGCGGCGAGGAGCACGGTCGGCCGGCGGGAAGCCGCCGACGCGAGGCCGTGCACGACCGTCGGTACCGCCGACCCGGTGCGGGGCGAGTAGTGGTCGCCGGGGGTGATCAGGTGCACCTCGCCGAGAGGGAGAGAGGTGCCCGCAGGGTCCGGGATCATGGCGCCGCCTCAGACGAGGTCCGCGAACTCGCGCTCGTGGCGTCGAGAGTCGAGGGCACCGCCGGCGAGCACGATGAACACTTCGTCGAGCTCCTGACGGGTGATGCCGGCGGTTCGCAGCCTCATGTCTGTCGACAGTAGGTGCCGCGGGCGGGCCCGGAGGGGTGAACTTGGGCTCCAGGGCCCTCGTCCCGGGGTGAAGTCACGCCCGGCGCGTCGAGCGGCATCGTCCTCCTGCGAGAGCACGCCACCTCGATGGGTGAAAGACGGTCCCGGACCGGCTGAAGAATGGCCTCAGGTCTCGGAACGGGCGCGGACATTGGCGACGATGTCGACTATGAAACCAGACCCGGCGACCCCCGAGGAAGGGGCGGTTGGCCCGATCGTCCCGACGGCGGGGGCGGTGGCGGGGTCCGCGACCGACGTCATGACGCGCGGCGAGCTGCAGGACAGGGCGATCAAGGGCGTGCTTTGGACGCTGATCCACGTCGCCGTGTCTCTCCCCCTGGCGTTCGCCGTCAACGTCCTGATCGCGCGGACCCTGGGAGTCGTCGACTTCGGACGCCTCGCCTACCTCACGACGGTGCTGGGCCTGGTCGCGACCGTGTTCGACCTCGGCGTCGGCACCGGGGTGGTCCAGTTCGGCTCCAAGGCCCACGCGGCCGGGCGCTTCGAGGAGGTCAAGCGGATCCTGACGGCTGCCCAGGGATACCGGGTGCTCGTGGGCTTCCCGGTGGTCACGACGGCCGTGATCCTGCTGGTCGACGTCGATCCCGTCCTCATGGCGATCGCCGTCGTCTTCGGACTCGCCCTTCCGTGCGCTCTCGGAGGCGCCGGTGACGCGCTCGGGATCGAGAACAAGTCGGCCCAGGGCGCGCAATCGGTCATGATCGTCAACCTCGCCACCCAGGTGCTCGTCGTGATCGCCGCGACGACCGTGGGCACGGCCGACTCGATCTGGGCCGTGCGCCTGATCGCGGGCGGCCTCGGGGCGCTGGTGTTCCTCGTCTTCGTCGCAGGCATGTACCGCCGAGCCCTGCTCAGGCCGCGGTTCCGGCGGTTCCCGCCGGGCTTCTGGAAGTTCGCGCTCCCCGCGGGCGCCGCCGGCATGGTCGAGGCGTTCGTCTCCTCGCGGAGCGAGGTCCTGGTGCTCACCTGGATGTCGGCCACCGAGGCGGCCGGCGTTTTCGCCCTCGCCTTCGGGTTGTCGATCCACCTCTTCGCGCCTGCCCAGGCCTTCCTCGGCCCGCTGGTGCCGGCGATCTCCGGGCTGCGCGAGGTAGACGTCGACGCCGTCGGGCGTGCCCTGAGCAGGACCCTTCGTGCGTCCTCGACGGTGATGGCGCCGATCGTCGCCGCGGCGATGCCCGCCTTCGCGTTCCTGGTTCCGCTGATCTACGGGGAGGAGTTCTCCGACGTCCCCGAGGTGCTGCTCGCGCTCGGTGTCTCCGGAGGGCTCCTGGTGGTCGCCGGCCCGATCAGGGCCTTCGTGATGGCGAGGCTCAAGGGAGCCTGGATGCTCTGGATGAATCTCGTGTCGCTGGCGGTCAGCCTCGGACTGATGGTGGTCCTCATCCCGCACCTCGGCGTCTGGGGGGCGGTCCTGGCCAACGTCAGCTCGGCGGCGGTTCTTTTGGGGCTCCTGCTGGTCACCGAGGTACGGGCGGTGGGTATCGGCGCCGCGCAGGTCCTCCGGGACATCGCGCCGTACCTTCTCGCGGTCGCCGTCTGCGCGGCGACCTGGTGGGGCACGTCCTGGCTCGCGTGGGGGCCGGTGCCATCGGCTGTCCTCGCCGGTCTCGCCGGTCTCGTCCTCCTGGTCGGGGCGATGCGTCTGACGCGTACCGGGCTGACCTCCGAGGACGCGGAGGCCGTCGGACGGGCGCTGCCCCGACGTGTCCAGCGGATCTTCGCCGTTTCGTTCCGGATCATGACGACCGTGCGGCGTTGACGCCGGGCCCCGGCGACGTCCTGGTCAGGGCCGGCCGAGACCCGCAGACTGCAGGGACGACCACCGCGACGCGACGCGCTCGATCCAGCGCGGTGCCCGCCCGTACCGGCGAAGCACGTCGGACCCGAGACCCGCGACGACCATGACACCCCGTCGCGCGCCCTCCCGCACGCCGTCGTGCCGGACGGATCGCCACGGGGACGGGAGCACGCGGTACCGGAGCATCAGGAGCGTGCGCCGGAGCCCCGACCGGGCCAGGCGCGCGTAGAGCAGGCTGTTCCGCGCGTAGTAGTAGGTGCCGAGGTAGGAATACGCCCCCGTGAACGACGCGGAGACGGCGTGCACGACGGCCGCGGCCGGCAGGACCTCGAGGGGAACGCCGGCTCGTGCGGCCCGGAGGCTCCACTCCGAGTCCTCGAAGTTGAGGAAGAACCGCTCGTCGAAGCCCCCCACCGTGTCCCACGTCGTCGAGCGCGCCGTGACGCAGCAGCCCGCGAGCAGCTCGGTCCGGTATGGGGCCGGGGATGTGCCGCCGCGCAACGCGGCGACCTCGTCGTCGCTGAGGTGGCGGGGCAGCGCGTCGCGCGAGTCGGTCCCGCCTCCGGCGAACCAGGTCCGGGAGCTCCCGCGGTATCTGATCACGGGGCTCACGGCGACGTCGTCCGCCAGGGCGCGCTCGACGAGGAGATCGAGCGCGCCCGGTGCGACGACCGTGTCGTTGTTGAGGATCGTCACGACGTCGAAGCCGTGCTCGCGCGCCCAGTCGAGGCCGCGGTTCATGCCGCCGGCGAAGCCGAGGTTGCTCTCGTTCTGCAGGGTGTCGACGGTCGGCCAGCGGGCGGCGACGGTATCGAGAACATGGTCGCCGGACCCGTTGTCGACCACGAGCACCTGGTGGCCGGAGGACTCGCCGACGATCGACGCGACGCACCCCATCGTGTCGTCCCGGCCCTTGTAGTTGAGGACGACGACGAGGCTGCGCGCCGCACGGCGAGGAGCGGGACGGGCGCCGTCACCGGCATCGGTCGTCACGCTGCCAGTATCGCGGCGGTGCGCGTGCCGGTACAGACCGGAGCCCGCCCCCGAACGGGTGAAGGACAGCGGATACCGGGTGAATCCGTCGGCTGCTGGTCGGGGGCGTGGGCCTTCGCGCGTATCGTCGCGATGTCCGGCAGAAGGAGGCGCCGAGGTGTTCGCGTTGCGGGATTCGGTCAAGGGCGTGGCCCCCCAGGTCGCGGTCGACGCGGTGCGTTGGCGCAGGGAGATGTGGGCGGATCTTCGCCTCCGCCTGCTCGCCGACGTCGGGCACGTCCCGTCCCACCGCGTCCGCGGATTCTTCTACCGGCGGGCCGGGCTGACCCTGCCGCCCAGCTCCAGCATCCACTGGCGGGCAGAGTTCTACGCGCCGGAGTCGATCGTGATCGGCGAGCACTGCACGATCGGCGACTCCGTATTCCTCGATGGGCGCTGCGGCCTCGTGATCGGGGACTGCGTGAACCTCGGCAGCCACGTGACGATCTACACCCGCCAGCACGACGTGGACTCCCCGGAGTTCGCCGAGGTGGGCGCGCCCGTGACTGTGGGCGACCACGCGTGGGTCGCCAGCCACGCGATCGTGCTGCCGGGGATCACGATCGGTGAGGGGGCCGTGGTCGCGGCGGGTGCCGTCGTGTCGAAGGACGTGCCGCCCTTCGCCATGGTGGCGGGGAACCCGGCGAGGTTCGTCCGGGAACGGTCGCACGACCTGCGCTACCGGCTCGGCTACGCCAAGAGGTTCGTCTGACCGGTCGTGGGTGACGAACGGGGTGAAATGCCTGCCCGTTCCTGCCGGACCGTCCCGTTCGCTGCCTAGCCTGGCTGGAAGAATCCTCGACCCCGGGAGATCCTGTGACGCGACGAGTCGTGGTGGTGACGGTCTCGGCGGTCGCGGTGTGCGCCGTGGTCGGGGCGCTGGTGGTCGGGCCTGCGCTGCTCCAGGGAGAGGACGAGGGGGCCGCCATGTCGGCCGTGGGCCCCGAGCAGGTCCTCGTGCCGGGGACAGGCCCCGTGTGCGGCATCCCCGACCTCGCACAGGTGGTCGACGACGGGGTGGACCATACCTCCGCGGGCGGCGTCCGGACCGTGGTCGAGGACGTTCGACCGAAGACGGGGGACGTGCTTGCGGCCCGGGTGTCCGAGGGGTCGGCGTACGTGCTCTCCCGCGAAGACGCCACGCACACCGTCGCGCGGTACGCGCTCGACGACGGGGAGCTGCAGGGCGAGACGGTCGTCGAGCTCGCCTGGGACGGGACGAGCGAGACCTTCGGTACGGACTCCTTCGAGGTGGGCGCGGACGGGTCGATCTACCTTCTGGACACCCTGATGGGCCGCCGGGACCTGATCAAGGTGTCGCCGGACGGCGACGAGTCGTGGCGCGTCGCGCTCCCCGAGGGGCCGCAGTCCACGGGCTCCGTCGTCGACCTGTACGGGACCTTCGTGTGGGACGACGCCGAGCACGGTGAGGTCGTGGGGGTGGTGGACGCCGGGTCGATGATGCACCGGGTGGGCGCCGACGGCACCACGCTCGACCCGCTGACGATCGACGGGGCGAGGCTCGGCCAGCTCGACGACGGCGCCGCCGTGCTCAGGGCGGAGCGGCCGGAGGCCGACGGCGACCGGGTCGACCGGAACCTCACGGTGGTCGACCCGGCGGGGGAGGTCCGGGCACGCCTCGGCTCCTGGGCCGCTGCGGAGCCGGAGACCGGGGAGTCGTCGCTGCCGTGGACGGATGCGACGGGTGTCGCGTCGGCCCCGGGCGGCGGGCTGCTGCTCGCGGAGCCGGGCACCGGGCTGCGGTGGTACGGCACCGACGGCGTCCGGCTGGGCACGTGGCCGGACGTCAGCGTCGACCTCGAGCAGCCGTTCACCCTGGCGGACCGCACGCCGGTGCTCCAGGACGGCGACCTCTACTACCTGGTCACCGCCGGCCCGGACGGGGCGACGTCTCTCACCTCGGTCACGACGGACCGGATGGCTGCGGAGCTGCGCGCGCCGATCAAGCTCAACGCGGCCAACGAGCCGCTGGTGGCGACGATGGGCCTCGGGGCCGGCCTCCTCGTCGACCGGCCCTACGGGGTGTTCGCCGCGGACGAGGCGCCGCACGTGGCCGCGGCGTTCGATGAGACCTGGGGCGCTCAGGCCGACCGCTACCGCCTGCGCTACCAGGTGCGGGGCGACCCACGCGTGCCCGACCCGGTGGTCGGCGACGTGCAACTGGCCGACCTGCCGGCGGGTGGCGGAGAACTCGAGCTTGACCTGCCGCCGTCGCGCCCCGGCGTCTACGAGGTCGACGCGGCCCTGGTGGACCCCGACGGCGTCGCCGTCTCCGGGTCGTGCCTGCGGTACACCATCACGCCGGACGGCAGCGCGCTCGACCCGGCGTCGCTGGCCGACGGCGCTGACTGGGGCGGGGCCGCGCCGCTGCGCGGGGTGCAGCTCGCCGACCAGCTCGGCGTCGGGTCGCACCGCGTGCAGCTCGACCTCACGGCGCTGGTGCCCGACCCGACCGCGGAGCCGGCGCCGGACGGGATCGCGTGGGACGCCCTGCCCGGCGCCACCCTCGGCGCGGGCGACGGCGAGACGCCCGACCCATTCGCGGACCTCGCCGCCGCGGCGCGGGAGGCCGAGCGCACCGGCGTGCGGCTCGTCGTGCAGGTGGGCCAGGGCGGCGAGGGCGAGCACGCGGCCGCCGAGGCGGGCACCTGGGAGGGGTGGGTGCGGCAGATCGTCGCCGGCCTGCACGACGAGGCGCCGGGGATCCGCTACTGGTCGCCCTGGAACGAGCCGAACGGCACCGGCTACGA
Organism: Isoptericola sp. Y581; assembly: GCF_059445475.1. NCBI lineage: Bacteria > Bacillati > Actinomycetota > Actinomycetes > Micrococcales > Promicromonosporaceae > Isoptericola > Isoptericola sp. Y581. Next base: position 372,344 of record NZ_JCAIUK010000001.1, read on the forward strand.
GGACGCCGCCCGGTACGAGGCCGAGGTGGGGGCGCCGTTCGCCAGCGGCGTGCGCGCCGCCGACGCGGACGCCGTGATCGTGGGCGGCAACACCCTCGGCGTCGCGCTCGACTGGTGGGAGGGCCTCGTCGCGGCGGACGGCTGCGCGTCGATGGACGTCGTCGGCGTCCACCCGTACACCGGGCTCAACCGGTCGTGGGAGGAGGAGGGGTTCTCCGCCGACGGGGCGGAGATGGACCGGCTGCGCCAGATCCTCGCCGCCTGCGACGACCTGCCGGTGTGGGACACCGAGACCGGATGGTGGTCGGACGGCGTCGTGAACTTCTGGGCGTCCGGCTGGGACGTGGCGCGCAAGCTGTGGTGGTACGCCGCCGAGGACGTCGAGGAGTGGACCTACTTCTTCAGCGAGGGTGGGTTCGGCGAGACAGGCAACTCCTGGTCGCTGATGCAGCTCGACGCTTACGTCAAGCCTGCCGGCGCGGCGATGGCGGCGACGGCGCCCGTCGTCGAGGCTCTCGACGACGTCGCGACGGTGGACACCGGGAGCCCGGGCGTGCACGCGATGAGCGGCCGTGCCGGCGACGGCTCATCGGTGCTCGCGCTGTGGTCTGAGGACCTGACGACGTCGGTCGTGGTGGCCCCCGAGGGCGAGCGCGAGGTGCCCGTGGTGCGGCGCGACGTCTACGGCGCGGAGGCCGACCTGACTCTCGCGGCGGGGGGTACCGAGGTGCCGGTGTCGGGCAGCCCGGTGCTGCTGCGGGTCCCGGCGGGCGAGGAGCTCCGGGTGCGCGCGACCGAGGCGTTCGGCGACGACGTTCTGAAGGGGCTCCCGGTGACCGCGTCGTCCACCCACCCGGACGGTGGCGCGCCCGCGACGATCACCTCGGGCACGTTCGACGTGCGCGACCCGTGGCGCTCCGGTCGGCTCGCGGACGGCTCGGTCGATCCGGCCCCGTCGGTCGAGATCGAGACCGACGGGCCGGTGACCGTCGACCGGATCGCCGTCGCGACCGCGGGCATCCGGTGCTGTACGGGGGGCCTGCGGGACTACACGGTCGAGGTGCGCACTCCCGACGGGACCTGGCGCGAGGTGGCCGCGCCGGAGGACCAGCTCTGGGACCGGGTCGCGCTCTTCTCCTTCGACCCGGTGGAGATCACCGCCGTCCGCGTCACCGCGGGGTGGACCGAGATCCGCGGCACGCGGGTGCTCGACGTCAACCACTCCGGAGTGCTGGGCGGCCCTCCGCCGTCGTTCATGGACCTGGCCACAGAGAGCGACTGGCTGGTCGCCGTCAGCGCCGTGCGGGCGTGGAGCCCAGCCGGCTGATCGGTCGTTCGTCGGTCGAGCCTGTCGAGACCACGCTGGGACTCGACAGGCTCGACCGGCGGAAGGGTCAGAGCCGGCCGTCGAGCACGTCGCGCCACAGCCGGGCGTGGGCGGCGGCGGAGGCGTCCCAGGTGAACCGCGCGGCCCGCTCCCGCCCGCGCGCGACCATCCGGTCCACGTCGCCGCCACCGGCCAGCACATGCTCGAGACCAGCCGCGATCGCGGCCCCGTCCGGCTCCACCAGCACGGCCGCGTCCCCGCACACCTCGGGCAGCGACGACCGGTCCGCGGCGACCACGGGCCTGCCCACGGCCATGCCCTCCAGCGCCGGCAGGCCGAAGCCCTCGTAGAGGGACGGCACCACCAGCGCCTCGGCGCCCGCGAGCAGGCCGGGCACGACGTCGTCGGGCACGCGGCCGACACGGACGGCGCCGTCGAGCGGCCCGAACAGCCGGTCGCGGCGCTCGGACGGCGGCCCGCTGAGCACCAGGGAGACGTCCGGGAAGCGGGCGCGCACCTTGGGCCACGCGTCGGCCAGGCCCTCGAGGTTCTTGCGGGTCGACGAACCACCCGCGTGCAGTACGTAGGGACCGGTCACCCCGAGCTCGCGCAGCCGCTCCGGCGGCGTGGGCATGGCGGCGAAGAAGCGCTCGTCCACGCCGTTGTGGATGACGTGCACGCGGTCCAGGCCGAGGTACTCCGCGACGTCGTCCGCCGCGAACCGGGACACCGAGACGACGGCCCGCACACGGCGCAGCTCGGCCGCCGCGAAGGTCTCGGGGCTCGACTCGTCGGGGTAGCGCCAGGCCACCGTGTCGTGCACCGTGACGATCTCCGGCACCCGCGCCGGGGGCAGCGACATCCCCATGCGGTGCACCACGTCCGCGCCGCGGTACATGGCGGCGCCGACGGCGCGGCGCAGCCCGGTGGGCGCGTCGCGGAGCAGCCGGTGGGGGAGCCGCGCGGTGCCGGGCAGCGGCGAGCGCAGCGTGCGGGTGACGGACCGCGTCACCTCGACGTCCGCGCCGAGGGTGGCCGCGGCGCGCGCGGAAACCTCGCGCTCGTAGACCTGCTGGCCCATGGGCGCGCCGACGGCGACGGTCGCGATCGTCAGCCGTGCCATGGTGCTCCGTCCGTCGTTCGTGCGGTCCTCGTCATTCTGACCCGGCGCACCACCCGCGGCGGGACCTCGGGCGGGTGAATCGGCCCGACTTCACCCCGCGGACAGGGCCGCGCAGAACCTATGATCTGCGAGCCGTCACGCGCACAGGAGGGGGTCGCATGGTCCGGGTCGCGCTGGTGACGAGTAGCTACCTGCCACACGTCGGTGGGGTCGAGGAGCACGTGCGCCACGTCGCGCGCGGGCTGCGCGACGCCGGCGACGAGGTCGTCGTCTGGGCTGTGGACCGTGGCGACAAGGCCACCCCGGCCGCCGTCGACGGCATCCCCGTCCGCTACCTGCCGACCCCGATGCCGGCCCGCTCGGCGGGTGCCCTGCTGCGCTTCGCCACCTCCGCCCCAGCCGCAGCGTGGGCCTGGTGGCGGGCCGTCCGCCAGGACCGGCCCGACGTCGTGCACGTCCAGTGCTACGGGCCGAACGGGCCATGGGCCACGCTGGTGGCCGCCGCGGCGCGGCGGCCCCTCGTCGTCTCCTCGCACGGCGAGACCTTCGGTGACGCGGACGACGTCTTCGGCACGTCGGCGCTGCTGCGTCGCTCTCTCACGGCGTCGCTCCGTCGCGCCTCGGCGGTGACCGGGTGCTCGCGCTACGTCCTCGACGACCTGGCCCGGTTCGGGCTGGCCCCGGGTGCCGGAGCGGTGGTGCCGAACGGCGTCGACCTGGAGGAGCCGGTCGGTGCGCCGCCGCCCGGCCTGCCCGACCGGTACCTGCTGGCCCTCGGTCGCGTCGTGCGCACCAAGGGCTTCGACCTGCTCCTCGAGGCGTACGCCCGGGCCGCCCTCGTCCCAGGCCCGGCGCTCGTCGTCGCGGGCGACGGGCCGGAGCTGCCGGCCCTCCGGGCGCTCGCGGCCGAGCTGGGGATCGAGCGCCGGGTGGTCTTCCCCGGGCGCCTCACCCGCGAACAGGTCGGGGCGGCCGTCCGCGGGGCGGAGGCGCTGCTGGTGCCCAGCCGGGCGGAGGCGTTCGGGATCGTGGTGCTCGAGGGGTGGCGTGCCGGCGTGCCGGTGGTCGCGACCACCCGCGGCGGCCCGCCGGAGTTCGTGGAGGACGGCGTCACCGGGCTCCTGGTGGACCCGGAAGACGTCGACGTCCTTGCCGCCGCCCTGGTCGCGGCCGTCGCCCCCGGCTCGCGGCGGATCGGCGACGCCGGGCGGCGCGCGGTCGAGGGCTTCACGTGGGGCCGCGTGGTCGCGGGCTACCGCCGCCTCTACGACGTCGTGGGAACGGCGGGGCGGGTCAGGCCCCGAGCAGGAGCTCGCGCCGGCGGAGCTCGGTGAGGAACGCCTCGGTGTCGCGCTCGGCGACGTCGCGCTCGACGCCGTACTCGGCGACCAGGGCGTCCGCCAGCTCGTCGGCCGAGCGCTCGTCCTGCAGCAGCTTGGCGACGAAGGCGCCGCTGCCGTTCGTCGTGAGGTAGGTCGACGACGCGAGGTCGAGGATGACCAGCTCGCCGTCGATCTCCTGCCAGGTGACGCCGTCCTCGCGAAGCCGCATGGTCGTGCCTCTCGTCGTGGGTGGTCCCCCCGGGTCGCACCGAGGATAGGACGATCCGGGGGCCGTGGCCGGGGGACGAACGAGGTTTCACCCGGCGCCGGGTGAAAGCGTGCGCCGTACCGGGTGACATCGCCGCGGAGCGCTTGACCGGCCACGCTGGCGGGGCGACGTTGGGCGCGTCCTGCAGGCACGAAAAGAGAGGAGCCTCCCATGTACGAGGCACCGCGCATCACCGAGGTGGGTTCGGTCAAGGACGTCACGCTGGAGCAGCAGCTGGCCTTCGACTACGACGGCGACCTGTTCCACAAGGGCAAGGCGTCCTGACCCTGTCCCGCAGGCGCGGTGCCGGCCCTCCGATGTCGGGGGACCGGTGCCGCGTCGCCCTTCCAGCAGGGGTCCGACGATGACGTCCTTCTACCACCCGACGGCCTTCGAGGTCGCGGCCTGCTGGCTGCCCGGGATCGTCGGGGCCGGGACGGCCGTGGGGGCCGTCCACGATCCCCTCGACGAGATCAAGGCTGCGGTCCGGCGAGCGAGCGACGGGCGGCCCGTCGCGGTGACGTTCTCCGGCGGGCGGGACTCGTCCGCCGTGCTCGCCGTTGCGACCGCCGTCGCCCGCGAGGACGGCGTCGCCGACCCGGTGCCTGTCACGTTCCGCTACCCGGGGGTGACCGAGGCCGACGAGTCCGGGTGGCAGGAGGCCGTCGTCGAGCACCTCGGCCTGTCCACGTGGTGGCGCATCGACGTCGCCGACGAGAACGACCTCCTCGGCGAGGGCGCGCGGGGGAGCCTCCTGCACCGCGGCTTGCTCTTCCCCGCGACGATGCACGTGAAGGACGCGATGCTCCGCGAGCTCGAGGGCCACGCCGTGCTCACCGGCGAGGGCGGGGACGAGGTCTTCGGGGACCGCAGGTCCCGCGCCCTGCTCCGGACGGCACGTGACCGGGCGCGTCCCGGCTCCCCGCGGCGGGCCGCGCTGGCGTCGCTCCAGCCGCGCGCCGTGCGCCGACGGAGGGCGCGTGCCGAGGTCGTCCAGGGCACCGGCGCGCTGCCATGGCTGACGGACCCCGCCCGGGACCGGCTCACGGACGAGATCGCGGCGGACACCGCCTCCGAACCGCTGGCGTTCCGCCAGAGCCTGCGCTGGCTGCGCCGCCGGCGCGCCAGCCGCGTCTTCCTCGACACCTACGCGCAGGTGGCCGCCGGGCACGACGTCGCGCTCGCGCACCCGCTGCTGGACGACGGGTTCCTGCGGTCGCTCGGGTCGCGGCACCCCTGGGGCTTCCCGGACCGCACCGCCGGTATGCGCGCCGTGTTCGGCACCCTCCTGCCTGCCGCCGTCTGCGCGCGGTCGAGCAAGGCATCCTTCAACCGGGCCTACCTCGGCGCGGCGACGCGCGGCTTCGCCTCCCGGTGGGACGGCGTGGGCGTCGACCCGGGGCTGGTCGACGTCGACGCGCTCCGCACCGCCTGGCTCTCGGGCTACCCGCCGGGCCCCACCGGGTTGCTGCTCCAGCAGGCGTGGCTGGCGTCGGTGGGCGCGGAGGCCGTGCGATGACCGCGGCCGGGGCGCTGCGTCGCCTGGGGGCGGTTCCGCTCGCCGCCCGGCTCCTGGGGGCCCTGCTGGTGCTCGAATCCCGGCTCCGGCGGTGGGACCTGTCCCGGGTCGCCGAGCACTACGGGCTCGGGCTGCTCTCGACGCCGGGCACCTCCCTCGGCGACTTCGACCTCGCGGACCTGGACGCCCGCGAGGTGCGGGACCTCCGGGTGCTGCGTCGGGTCCTCGGCCTCCCGCGGGTCAACGGCACGTGCCTCCGCTCGGCGGTGCTCGCGGGTCGCGTGCTGTGCTCCCGCCGCCCCGTGCTGGTGCTGGGGGTCGCGAAGTCCGGGGGCGTCGTCCGTGCCCACGCGTGGCTGCGGATCGGCCGCCACGACCTCGACCTGGACCGCGGGACGGGCTTTCGCCCGCTCGTGGTCGACCGGCATCTCCACCAGCAAGGAGCGTGACCGCTGTGGACCGTCAGCTGCTGTACGGCCTCGTCGTCGAGGCGCCGTTCGACCTCCATCAGGACCGGGCGTGCGACGCCACCCGGCCCGCGGACGTCGAGCTCGTCGTCGGGCGGGGCACCGACCAGAGGACGGCTCCGGGGGGCCGGCAGATTCTGCACCACGCGCTTGCCGGCGACCCCTGGTACACCGCGTGGGACCTCGGCCCGGACGGCTACCTGCTGCGGTTCCACGGCGCGTGCGACTTCGAGGTCTCGCCCGACCTCACCCGCGCGGTGCTGTGCGAGGCCGACGGCGTGGACCCCGGCCTGAGTCGGGTACTTGCCACGGGCGGGCTTCTGGCGTTCCAGCTCTACCTGCGGGGCGAGATCGTGCTGCATGCCAGTGCGGTCGAGGACGACGACGGCGTGGTCGCATTCGTCGGCTACTCCGGGATGGGCAAGTCCACGATGGCGACCCTGCTGTGTGCCGAGGGCGCGGCGCTCGTCACCGACGACGTCCTGCGCCTGGACCGCACCGACGACGGCTTCGCGGCCCGGCTGGGCGCCACCGAGGTGCGGCTGCGCAAGGGGGCCGACACGCTCGTCGACCGGTTCGGCGACCGGGCGCCCGGTCGCCGCGTCAGTGCCGACGCCCGCCACGTGCTGCAGCTCGGGGCGGGCGCGCGGGACCGCCGGCCGCTGCGGGCGATCGTGGTGCCGCGGCCCGACCGCGACGGCGGCGACCTCGTGGTCCGACGCCGGACGGGGACGGCCGCGCTCTTCGAGCTGCTGCACTACCCGCGCCTGCACGGGTGGCTGGACGAGCGGGTGCAGAGCACGCACCTGCGGCACCTGGCCGACGTCGCCCGCAGCGTCCCGGTGCTGGTCGCCGACGTGCCGTGGGGCCCGCCCTTCGACCCGACGCTCGGGGCTCAGCTCAACCGGTCGATCGCGGGGTCGATCGCGGGGTCGGTGGCGTCGTGGTCGGCCCCCGACCTGGTCGGGGCGGACGCCCCGGTCAGGTAGGCCCTGGCCTGGACGGTGAACATCTCGGCGTAGGCACCGTCGAGCGCCATCAGGTCGTCGTGGGCGCCCTGCTCGACGATCGCCCCGTCGTCGAGCACGACGATGCGGTCCGCCGACCGGACCGTCGAGAAGCGGTGCGAGACGAAGAGCGCGGTCCGCCCGTCGAGCGTGGCGCGCAGCGACGCGAACAGGTCGTGCTCCGCCAGCGGGTCCATCGCGGCCGTGGGCTCGTCCAGGATCACCAGGGCGGCGTCCCGGTAGAACGCGCGGGCGATCGCCACGCGCTGCCACTGGCCGCCGGACAGCTCGGTGCCGCCCGGGAACATCCGCGACAGGCGCGACTCGTAACCGTCCGGGAGCCCGGCCAGCGCCGCGTCGACGCCGGCGACCCGGGCGGAGCGGCGCACCCGCTCGGCGTCCACCGGCACGTCGGAGCGGCCTAGTGCCACGTTCCACGTCGCCGTGTAGGCGTAGTGCACGAAGTCCTGGAAGATCACGGCGATCTGCGAGCGCACCTCCGAGCGGCGCAGGTCGGCGAGCGGGAGGTCGCCCCAGAGGACCTCGCCGGACGTCGGCTCGTACAGCCCTGCCAGGAGCTTCGCCAGTGTCGTCTTGCCCGAGCCGTTGGTGCCGACCAGGGCGACGACCTCGCCGGGGCGCAGGGCGAGGTCCACGGCGCGGAGCGCAGGCCGCTCCGAGCCGGGGTAGGTGAACGACACGTCGCGCGCGAACACCCCGGGGAACACGGCCGGCGGCGCGACGCTCCCGTCGGACGCCGCGGCGGCCGCACGGCCCTCCTCGAGGAACTCCTGCACGTCGTCGAGGAAGAGGCCGGACTCGAAGATCTGCTGGACGCCCCCGAAGATTCCCTGGATCTGGCCCTGCAGCATCCGCACGGCGACGACGGCGGCCCCGGCCTCCGAGAACGAGACCGCGCCGCGGGTGATGAGCCAGGCCAGCACCAGCAGCACCGCGGCGAGCACGATCGCGGCGGCGAGGTTGCCCGCGCCGTTGGTGAGGGCGCGACGGCGGACGTGCCGGGCCAGGTCGGCCAGGTACGACCCGTAGAGCTCGCGGTAGCGGGCCTGGAGCCACGGGGCCGACTGGAACGCCCGCACCTCCTTGGCCTCGTCGCGGGTGCTCTGCACGTAGTTCGTGTAGATCCGCTCGCGCTCGTTCGTCGTCTGCGCCACCTTGAACGCGAACTCCAGCTTGCCCTCGCGCCGCCCCGCGACCAGCAGCGGCAAGCCGCCGACGGCGAGGAGCGGCAGCAGCGCGGGGTGCAGTGCGAACAGGGCCGCGCCCACGCCCAGCGTGGCGATCGAGGACCCGATCAGGTCGAACACCCCCTGGGTTACCTGGAACGGCCGGGAGAGGGCGTTGACCCGCACGCGCTGGAGCCGGTCGTAGAACAGGGCGGACTCGAACTGCTCGAGTGGGATGCTCGTCGAGACAGCCTGGACCTCCTCGGCCATCAGCCGCGCGACATGCTCGCCGAGCACCCGGCGCACCGAGCCTTGGAGCCCCCCGGCCACGGTCGTGACGGCGGTCAGCCCGGCCAAGGCGAGCACGGGCCCGGCTACGGACCGCAGGGTCCCGGTCCCTTCGGAGAGTCCGAGCAGGACGTCGAGCAGCGCGGCGACCACCAGCACCTGCCCGGCCAGCGCGACGGCGACGACCACCTGCAGGCCGAGCATGGTGACGAACAGCGGCCGGCTCGCGCGCCAGGAGACGGACAGCGAGCTGCCGAGATGACGCAGGAGACGTCGCGACCTGGCCTCATCGCTCCGGGACCCGGCCGGGCCTTCCACGGTGTCCACCACGGTGATCGCTCCGTCCGTCCGGCGGCCCCGCGACGGCGCCGACGGGGCGACACCACGCTAGCCGCGCGGACCCGCCAGAGGTGGCGTCGGGCCGATAATTCGCCCGCTCTGCAGGGCCCGCGCCGGGACCCCGCCACCTATTCTGCCGAGGTGGAGGCAGGAGCGACGGAGCGTCGGCCGCTGGGACAGGTCCTGGTCGACTCCGTGCTGTCCCCGGGGAGGCCCTCGCCCGTCCGGCTCGACGCCATCCCGCTGGAGCAGCTGGCGGAGGCCGCGCAGGACCACCGGATCCTGCCCGCCGTCGCGAAGCACGTCGTCGCGCAGCCGGACTGCCCCGAGCCGTGGCGAGCGCCGCTGCGGCGGGCGAGGGACGAGCAGGTGGTGCGGCACCTCGGGGTGCTCGCGGAGCTCGCCGGCCTCGGCAGGGCGCTGGACGGCGCCGGCGTGCCGTGGGTGGTGGGGAAGGGGCCGATGGCCGCAGTCCTGTGGCCGGCGCCGGACATGCGCGAGTACTACGACCTCGACCTGTACGTGCCCCGCGCGCAGTTCCGGCGGGCGGTCGAGGCGCTCGAGGCCGCCGGGTGCACGGGCGTGGACCGCAACTGGCCGCTCATGGCCGCCGAGCGGCGGGCCGAGTACGCGATGCGCGGGCCCCTCGGGGTGCCGCTCGACCTGCACTGGGACGTCGCCGTCCCGCAGAGCACCCGGCGCACGTTCCGCACGGACCACGACGCGATGATCGCCCGGCGCCGACCCGTGGACGTGGGCGGCGGCCGGTCCGTCCCGACGTTCGACCCCGTCGACACGGTGCTGGTGCTCGCGTTCCACGCGGCGCAGTCCGGGGCCGGGCGGCTGATGTGGCTTGTGGACGTGGCGCGTGGGGTCGAGGCGTGCGACGGCGCGCGGGCCGAGATCGGGGCCCGCGCCCGGATCATGCGCCTAGAGGTGCCGGTCGGCCTCGTGCTCGACCGGGCGGCGCGGGTGCTGGGTGACCTGGGGGAGACCGGCCTGCGGAGGCCGGGAGCGCTGGGGGCAGCGACGGCCGCGCTCGACGCGCGGATCGCGTTCCCGGACCTGCCGGGCGACGCCCACCGCAGCGGTCGCCTGTACTCGAGCGCGCGACCGGAGGCCTGGTCCACGGCGGCCGCTCTCGTGCGCGACACTCTGGCGGATCGGCGGATCGAGCGGGCGATCCGCCGCGGGGCGCCCGGTGCCACGGACAAGGCCCTGCGGCTCGACGTCCCGGATCCGCGCGCTCGCGCCGACTACCTCCGGTTCGTGGACTCCGGCACAGGGTGAAGGCCGCCGCGGTGGCGGGCCGCGAGGACCGCCCAGGGCGCGGCGGCGCCCACCAGGAGCAGCGCACCCAGGACGTCGCTCGGCCGATGGGCTAGCGACGCGACGTTTGCCCAGCAGGCGAGGGCGACCACCGCCGCGAGCGCCGCCGCCGTCCGTGGGCCGAGGCGGTGGCCGCCCACGAGCGCGATGCCGACGCAGGCTGCCGCGAGCGTCGCCGTGTGGGCGCTGGGGAACGTGTTGTGCAGGTAGCCGTTGGCACCCAGGTAGGGCCGGGGGAGCGGGCCGTCACGGAGCAGGGTGGCCAGCAGGAGCACGGCGAGCGGCAGGCCTGCGGCCGCCAGCGCGCGCGACCACTCCTTGCGGCGCGCGGCGACGACGAGAGCCACCGCCAGCCCGCCCGCCACGAGGGCCGGGAGGAGCACGCGCCCCAGCCGGGCGAGCCCGACGACGGGCTCGGATGCGGTCAGGAGCGCGAAGCCGGAGATGTCCGCACGCTGGCCCGGTGCGGTGAGCACCGAGAGCGCGAACAGGGCAGCGAACAGGACTGACGACAGGACGGAGACCGTCAGCGCGACGCCGCCCGGGGAGCGCACGAGCGTGCCCGCGCGCCGTCGTCGAGCCATCATCCGACCCGCCCGCGTCGTGCCCTCACGCCGCGGCCGCCATCCGGTCCAGCTCGGCCTCGATGTGCCGGGCGATCTCCAGCGACGCGGTGGCGGCGGGCGACGGCGCGTTGATCACGTGCACCTGGCGCGGCGCGGTGCGGACGAGGAAGTCGTCCACCAGCGAGCCGTCGCGGGCCACGGCCTGGGCCCGCACGCCGGCGGGCGCGGGGTGCAGGTCGTCCGCCGTCGTGCCGGGCAGCAGGCGCGCGACCGACGCGGCGAACAGCGTGCGCGACATCGACCGGGCCACCTCCCCGGCGGCGGGCGCGAGGTGGCGCCCCGCCAGGCGCCACAGGCCGGGCCAGGACACGGCGTCCCGCACGTCGCGCCACGCGAGGTCGCCGCGCCGGTAGCCCTCGCGGGCGAGCGCGAGCACCGCGTTGGGGCCGGCGTGCACGTCGCCGTGCACGCCCCGGGTGAGGTGCACGCCGAGGAACGGAAACCGCGGGTCGGGCACGGGGTACACGAGGCCGTGCACCCGGTCCGCGGCGGTGGGTGCCAGGTCGAAGTACTCGCCGCGGAACGGCACGATGCGGGCGCCGGGGTCGACGCCGCACGCGAGTGCGAGGCGGTCGGCGTGCAGGCCGCCGCAGACGACGAGCGCGTCGGCGACCAGCTCGTGACGCTCGCCGGTCGCGACGTCCGCGACGTCGGCCAGCACCTGCGCGCCGACGACGCGGGCGCCGTGCAGCGCGCGGCGGAGCAGCACGGCGCCGCCGGCGTCGCGCACCTGCCGGGCGAGGACGGCGCACACGCCCTGGTAGTCGACGACGCCCGTGGTCTCGACACGCAGCGCCCCGACGCACGCCACGTCGGGCTCGTGCTCGCGGGCCTCGACGGGGCTCAGCTCGCGCACGGGCACGCCGTTCGCGGCGCCCCGCTCTGCCAGCACGTGCAGGCGGTCGAGCTCGTCGGCCCCGGTCGCGACCACGAGCTTGCCGGTGGTGGCGACGGGCACGCCGTGCTCGGCGGCGAACCGTGTCATGGACGCCGCGCCCGCCGTGCCGAGCCGGGCCTTGAGGCTGCCCGGCGCGTAGTAGAGGCCGGAGTGGATGACGCCCGAGTTGCGGCCGGTCTGGTGGCTGGCGAGGTCGCGCTCCTTCTCCAGCACGGTCACGTCGTCGCCGCGGCGCGCGAGGCGTGCGGCGGTCGCGAGCCCGATGATCCCTCCACCGACGACGAGTACCCGCACGATCCCTCCTCGGTCCGGCACCCCGGTCTGGCCTCCAGCACCCCGGTCTGGCCTCCAGTCTGACCCTCGGTCGGGCCCGAGGTCGGGGCGCGATCCGGCCTCTGCCGGCCCGGTGGTGGCGGGCCGGGTCCCAGGCCCGGCCCGCCGGTTCTCAGGATGCCAGCCGCGGGCCTGGTCAGGGGCGTCGCCGGGGGGTGAACGGCCGGGTGAACAGGCATAGTGGGAGGGCAGGGTCCCCACCAGGAGGTACGGCCATGAGCCAGGACGACGGCAACCAGCCGAACCCGTACGAGCCTCGGCCCGGCGACCCGACCGGCCCGCCGGAACCGCACCCGCAGCCGGGAGGGCCGCCGGGCACACCGCAGGGCCCGCAAGGCCCGAAGGGGCGACCGAGCCCGCCGCCGCACCCGCCGCCGCACCCGCAGCAGCCCCCGCAGCCGTCTGCGCAGCAGCCCGGCGGGCCGCCGCAGCCGCAACCCCAGCAGTACGCCCAGCCGTACCCGCAGCAGTACGCCCAGCCGTACCCGCAGCAGTACCAGCCGTCGGCGGGCACGGACGGGTGGTCGATCGCGGCCCTCGTCACGGGCATCCTCGGGCTGGCGATCATCCCGATCGTGCTGGGCATCATCGGGCTGTCGCGGATCAACCGCACGGGCCAGCAGGGCAAGGGGATGGCGATCGCCGGCATCGTGCTGGGGGCGGTGTGGATCGTCGTCTGGCTCGTCCTCGTCGTGCTGGGGATCGCGTTCTTCTCGGAGATGGACTGGCAGAACTACGACGGACCCCGGGAGTACGACTGGTCCGCGCTGGGGTGAGCGACCCGGGCCCTTTGGTTCAACCATTGCCCGTAATGCGGTCGGCCCCTTACGGTGCCGTCGACGGCACACTGACGTGCCGTCGGACCCGGGCGAACCACCTGTCGGAGCCGGGGCCCCACCGATCGCGTGGGAGCGCCGATGCGGCAGCGGGTGAGGCGGGCGGTCGATGGTGCAGCGGCCGCCGCGCTGATGGGGAGCGGCGCGGTGTGACCGGCATCATGGGCGCGAACGTGGCAGCCGGCGGCGGGTACGTCGTCGAGGCCGCGGTCGACCTGCTCGGCGCGGGCGGACCCGACGGGCGCCGGCTACCAGTCCACGGCCCGGTGGGGCGTGGGGCGGCTCGTGACCGCCGACGTGCCGGAGCCCGACGGGCTGGTCAACGCCCGGCCGCCCGTCGACGTCCCCGACACCCGGCACGGCACCGCGCGCGGCGCCGTCACCGACCTGGCCCGGCTGCTCGCGCTGACGGGACAGGTGCTCCGCGGGGACGCCGACCCGTGGGTGCTCACCTCCGTCCCGGGTCCACGTACCTGGTCGGGAGTGCCGACGTCGGGCGCGACCTGAGCCTCGAGGTGACGGCGCACGCGCGCGGGCTCGAGGACGTGACCGTCGGGTCGGACGCCGTGCCCGCCGGTCGCGGGTAGCCGCCCCGGGTAGTGGTCGCCTGTCACGGCCGTCTCCCGTGGGTCCTGTGCTGTTCCGGCGAAGACGACCGGGGGCCTGTCGCCGCCCCCCGGCGGGTCGATAGCATCGCGGCTCGGGCGGCGCCGGCCGTGCAAGGACCGTCAGTGACCAGGAGGAACATGAGCCAGCAGTACGGGGACGCCCCTCGCGCCGTCCCGCCCACCCAGGTGCTCCCTCCGCAGCGGCACGCGGCACCGCCCGCGCACGCCCGCCCACCGGCCGGGCAGCAGGGCGGTCAGCAGGGCGGTCGGCAAGGCGGTCGGCAGGGCGGTCAGTCGAACGGCGGTTCCGCCGTGCGGCGCGGCACGGAGCCGACGGCGGTCGCATCTCTCGTCACGGGCCTCTTCGGCTTCGTGGTGCCGCTGCTGGGGATCCTCGCGATCATCCTGGGCAGCATCGGCCTGGACCGCACGCGCCGCCGCGGCAGCGGCGGCCGGGGGATGGCCGCCACGGGGGTCACGCTCGGGACGATCCAGGTGGTCTTCACCGCGCTCGTCGTGGTCGCGGGCGTGCTGTTCTGGAACGCGTACGGCGAGGACATCGAGAACGGGCTCGAGCAGGCTGAACAGCTCACCCAGGCCGATCTGTCCCTGCCCGACCTCCTGCTCGGCGGCCTCACCGGCGACGTCTCCCTGGGCGACCTGCGGGAGCTCGTGGGCACCGTCGGCCAGGCGGACGAGCTGCGCGACCTCGCCGACCAGTGCCAGGGCGGCGACGGCGCCTCGTGCGACGACCTCCTCTCGAGCGTCCCCGAGGACCTCCTGCCCGACGACGTCCGCGACCGCCTCCCCTCGGGCAACTGACCCCGCGAGGGAGCTCCGTTCGGGCTCCACGGGGGCGTCGGAGGGTCGGCGTAGTCTGGTGCGGCACGCCCGGCACCCCCGCCGGCCTCGTTGTGCCCCTCTGGTAACAACCGCGGAGCACCACGTGCGTCCCGGGGAGAGCTGGGCCTGTTGTCGTGCCTGCACAGTCGAGCTGCGCCCGAAAGCCTCGCCCCGAAGGACCTGCATGAACCTCACCGGCATCGTCCCTGCTCTCCTCGCCGACCCCGGCGCCTCGGCCGCGCTCGAGCACGTCGCCCTGCGCGGGTTCGCCGACGTCGTCGGCCCGCCCGGCGTGCGTGCGCCCCTGCTGGCCGCGGCGGCCGAGCGGCGCCCGCTCGTCGTCGTCACCGCCACCGGCCGGGAGGCCGACGAGCTCGCCGCGTCGGTGCGCGCATACCTGCCCGACGAGCGCGCGGACGACGTCGCGGTGCTGCCGGCGTGGGAGACGCTGCCGCACGAGCGCCTGTCGCCGCGCGCGGACACGGTGGCCAAGCGGCTCGCCGTGTTCCGACGGCTCGCGCACCCGGCGCCCGCGACGGGCCAGACCGGGCCGATCCGGCTGCTGATCATGCCGACGCGGGCCCTGCTGCAGCCGGTGGTCGACGGGCTCGGGGAGCTGGAGCCGGTCGAGCTGCACGCCGGCACCACGGCCGACCTCACCGACGTGGGCGACCGGCTCGTCGCGGCCGCCTACACGCGCGTCGACATGGTCGAGCGGCGCGGGGAGTTCGCGGTGCGCGGCGGCATCCTCGACGCCTTCCCGCCCACCGAGGACCACCCGCTGCGCATCGAGTTCTGGGGCGACGAGGTCACCGAGATCCGGTGGTTCGCCGTCGCCGACCAGCGCTCCCTCGAGACCGCCGAACGGGGCCTGTGGGCCCCACCGTGCCGCGAGATCCTGCTCACCGACGCCGTGCGCGAGCGCGCGGCCGGGCTCGTGGAGCGGCTGCCCGGCGCGATCGAGATGCTCGACCGGCTCGCCGCGGGCGTCGCCGTCGAGGGCATGGAGTCGCTCGCGCCCGTGCTCGTGGACCGCATGGTGCCGGTGCTCGACCTCGTGCCCGACGACGCGCTGCTCGTCATCGACGAGCCCGAGCGCGTCCGCCGCCGCGCGCACGACCTCGTCGCCACCACCGAGGAGTTCCTCGCCGCCGCCTGGACCGGGGCCGTCGCCGGGGGAGCGGCGCCGATCGACCTGTCGGCCGCGTCCTTCGAGACGTTCGCCGAGGTGCGCGACGTCGCTGCCCGCCGCGGCCTGGGCTGGTGGACGCTGTCCTCCTTCGGCCTCGACGTGCCCGACGACGCCGACGCGGACGAGGTGATCGCGCCCGTCCGCGAGCCCGACGCCGACGGAGTCACGACGTTCACCGTCGGCGCCCGCGACATCGAGTCGTACCGCGGCGACGTGCAGCGCGCGCTCGACGACGTCCAGACGCTGCAGCGTGCGGGCTGGCGGCTGGTGCTCACCACCGAGGGGCACGGCCCGGCCAAGCGCATGGTGGAGCAGCTCTCGGCCGTCGACACCGCGGCCCGGCTCGTGGCCGAGCTGGGGGAGGAGCCCGAGGGCGGGGTCGTGCTGGTCGCTCCGGCGCTGGTGGGCAAGGGGTTCGTCGCCCCCGACCTGCAGCTCGCCGTCTTCAGCGAGGCCGACCTCACGGGCCGGCAGGGCTCCACGACCCGCGACATGCGCAAGATGCCGAGCCGGCGCCGCAACGTCGTCGACCCGCTGCAGCTGCGCGCGGGAGACTTCGTGGTGCACGAGCAGCACGGCGTGGGCCGGTTCGTCGAGATGGTGCAGCGCACGCTCGGCGCGGGGGCGAACGCCGCGACGCGCGAGTACCTCGTCATCGAGTACGCCCCGTCCAAGCGCGGCCAGCCGGGCGACCGGCTGTTCGTGCCCACGGACCAGCTCGACCAGGTCACCAAGTACACGGGCGGGGAGTCGCCGTCGCTGTCCAAGTTGGGCGGCGCGGACTGGAAGAACACCAAGGCGCGCGCCCGCAAGCACGTCAAGGAGATCGCGGGCGAGCTCATCCGCCTCTACTCGGCGCGCATGGCCACGCAGGGGTACGCCTTCGGCCCGGACACCCCGTGGCAGCGCGAGCTCGAGGACGCGTTCGCGTACGTCGAGACGCCCGACCAGCTCGTGACGATCGACGAGGTCAAGGCCGACATGGAGAAGGCGGTGCCGATGGACCGCCTCGTGTGCGGCGACGTCGGCTACGGCAAGACGGAGATCGCCATCCGGGCGGCGTTCAAGGCTGTGCAGGACGGCAAGCAGGTCGCCATCCTCGTGCCGACGACGCTGCTGGTGCAGCAGCACTTCGACACGTTTTCCGAGCGGTACGCCGGGTTCCCGGTGACCGTGCGCGCGCTGTCGCGGTTCCAGTCGGACAAGGAGTCCGCCGACACGGTGGAGGGCCTGGCGAACGGCACGGTCGACGTCGTCATCGGCACCCACCGCCTGCTCACCGGGTCGGTGAAGTTCAAGGACCTGGGCCTGGTGATCGTGGACGAGGAGCAGCGCTTCGGCGTCGAGCACAAGGAGACGCTCAAGCAGCTGCGCACCAACGTCGACGTCCTCGCGATGTCCGCGACGCCGATCCCGCGCACGCTGGAGATGGCGGTCACCGGCATCCGCGAGATGTCGACGCTGGCCACGCCGCCGGAGGAGCGGCACCCGGTGCTCACGTACGTGGGCGCCTACGAGGAGCGGCAGATCACCGCCGCGCTCCGCCGCGAGCTGCTGCGCGAGGGCCAGGTCTTCTACGTGCACAACAAGGTGGAGACGATCCAGAAGACGGCGTCCCGCCTGGCGGAGCTCGTGCCGGAGGCCCGCATCGGTGTGGCGCACGGCAAGATGAGCGAGCGCCAGCTCGACCAGGTGATCCGCGGCTTCTGGGAGAAGGAGCTGGACGTGCTGGTCTGCACCACGATCATCGAGACCGGCCTGGACATCTCCAACGCCAACACGCTCGTCCTCGAGCGGGCCGACGTGCTCGGCCTGTCCCAGCTGCACCAGCTGCGGGGCCGCGTGGGCCGTGGCCGCGAGCGCGCGTACGCGTACTTCCTGTACCCGCCGGAGCGGCCGCTCACCGACACGGCCCACGACCGCCTCGCGACGATGGCGGCCCACACCGACCTCGGCGCGGGCATGCAGATCGCGATGAAGGACCTCGAGATCCGCGGCGCGGGCAACCTGCTCGGTGGCGAGCAGTCGGGGCACATCGCGGGCGTCGGCTTCGACCTGTACGTGCGCATGGTGGGCGAGGCCGTGGCCGCGTTCCGCGGCGAGCGCGAGGAGGAGCAGCCGGAGGTCACCATCGAGCTGCCGGTGGACGCGCACCTGCCCGAGTCGTACATCGCCACCGAGCGGCTGCGCCTCGAGGCGTACAAGAAGATCGCGTCCGCGCAGGACGCACCCGAGCTGGCCGAGGTGCGCGCCGAGCTGGTGGACCGCTACGGCACGCTGCCCGAGGTCGCCTCCGCCCTGTTCGAGGTGGCGGGCTTCCGCAACCACGCCCGCCGGGCCGGCCTCACCGACGTCACCGCCCAGGGTAAGTTCGTGCGCTTCGCTCCCGTGGACCTGCCCGAGTCGGCCGAGCTGCGGCTCAAGCGCCTGTATCCGGGCACCATCCTCAAGCCCGCCATCCGGGCGTTCCTCGTGCCGTTCCCGACGACGGCACGCATCGGGGGCCGCCCGCTGCGCGGCGCGGAGGTGCTCACGTGGGCGCGGCAGCTCATCGACGGAGTCATCCTGGGCGACGTGGCCGCCGCCGCGGGCGTAGGCACGCGCACCGCTGGTTGAGCCTGTCGAAACCCGCTGGTCGAGCCGCTGGTTGAGCTTGTCGAAACCCGGTTTCGACAAGCTCAACCAGCGGGTTTCGACAAGCTCTACCAGCGGGTTCGGCAAGCTCAACCAGCGGGAGGTCAGACGCCGGGACGGTTGACGTCGGGGATGGTGATGGGGGTCGTCTTGCCGGACTGCCCCTTGTTCAGGAACGCCATGCCGAGGGCCTTGACGAACTTGTCGAACAGGCGGAACGAGTACGGCGCGACCGGCAGCAGGCCCTCGCGGAACGCGATGTAGGTGGGCCAGACGGTGCGGATGAGCACCCTCGACGCGGGGTCGCGCCTCAGGTCGAGCCAGTCGGCGACGTCGGGGCCCAGCTGGTAGATCACGAACTCGTTGAGGAACCCGCGCGTGACGCCGAGGTCGACCTGCGCCGTGAGGCCGAGCAGCACCTCGGCGAGGTCCCGCCCCTCCGGCGTGGGGGCGAGCAGCGGCGTGAGCACCTGCTCGGACTGCGCGTGGGCGTCCGCCCACGATGCGGGGATGTACTCGTCGTGCACGCCCAGCAGGTGCAGTGCCACCTGCCAGTGGTGCAGGAACGCCTCCTCGTCGGCGGCCGACATCTTGACGCCCCAGTCCTTCATCGTCTTGTGGGCGAAGGTGCCGGTGCTGTGGAACGTGACGAGGATGTCCATGTTGCTGATCGGGATCGTCTCGTCCGCGACCGCCTTCCAGTACGGCGACTGGGGCAGCAGGTGGCGGACCGCCGCGTGGACCAGGCGGGTCTTGTTCGCCGTGACGATCATCTGGCCGTCCGGCTCGTAGGCGTTGACGTCGGTCAGGTCGTAGCCGAACGTGAACGTCTTCGCCGCGCGGTCCTGCATGTCGGCGCCGCCCTTGGACCAGTACACCGACTTCGCCTCGCGGGGGATGACGGTGCTCATGATGCCGCCGCCGAGCCCGTAGATGAGGAACAGGTACAGGTCCTTGCGGCGGTTGAAGTCGGCGGCGCGGCGCAGCTTGGACATGTCGGCCCACTCGGGCAGCTGCGCCTCCCGCTGCAGGAAGCCGGACAGCTCCGTCGGCAGGCCACCGGGGATCGGGTGGTTGTTGTCCACCCACGGGGTGATGGCGTCGTTGACCGCGGGCACCTGCCCGTCGGTGATCACCGAGGCCATGATCTGGTCGATCTCGTCGTCCCAGACCCACAGCGGGTCGACGCCGGTGCCGCTGCCGCGCACCGACCTCGTGGGCGACCAGGACCAGGCCGCCTCCGCACCGACCGCACCCGTGAGGCCGAGCGCCGCTCCGAGGGTCAAGAGGGTGCGCCGTTTCATCTCGCTCATGTGACCACCTGTTTCCGACGGGGACGGGCGTCGCCGGGGCATCATCGTCGACGCCGCCCAGGCGCTCGCTACCCGTCCGGTACCAATGTGACTGGCCGTTAACTTGTGATTCGCCATTAACATATGACCGTCGGCGGTGCGGCACAACCCCTCGCTCCTCGACGGGCTGATCCTCGAAGGGGATGTCGCCGGCTCGGCACCGGCTCGACGCGAAGCCGACACCAGGTCATCGCCAGGTCATCGCCAGGTCATCGCCAGGCCGTCGCCAGGCCGTCGCCAGGCCGTCGCCAGGTGGCCGTGTCGCGACCGCTACGTTGCTCCGCATGACTGATGTCGACGTCGAGATCACCGCCGATCTGATCCGCGACCTGCTGCGCGACCAGCACCCCGACCTGGCCGACCGTCCGCTGGAGCTCGGCGCCCGCGGCTGGGACAACCAGCTGTGGCGCCTGGGCGACGACCTCGCCGTCCGGCTGCCGTGGGCGACGGCGTCGGCCGACGAGCTGCTGCGCAAGGAGCATGCGTGGCTGCCCGGGCTGGCGCCGGGGCTCCCGCTGCCGGTGCCCGTGCCGCAGCGCCTCGGCAAACCCACGGAGCGGTTCCCGCGCACCTGGATCGTCACCACGTGGGTGCCGGGCGAGCCCGCCGACCGCGCCCCGATCACGCGGGGCGAGGAGGGGGCCGAGGCGCTGGCCGGCTTCCTGTCGGCGCTGCACCGCCCGGCCCCGGACGACGGGCCCGCCGGCCGTGGGCGGGGCGGCCCGCTGGCGGACCACGGCGAGGGCTTCGAGCGGGGCCTCGCCGAGGCGTTCGAGCGGGGCCTGGTCCCGGACCCGGACGCCGTCCGTGCCGTCTGGGCGGACGCCGTCGCCGCGCCCGGCCGGGCGGGCCAACCGGTGTGGCTGCACGGTGACCTGCACCCGGCCAACGTCCTCACCGCCGACGGGGCCCTCTGCGGCGTCATCGACTTCGGCGACCTCTTCACGGGCGACCCGGCCTACGACCTCGCCGGCGCGTGGCGACTGCTGCCCGACGGCGCCGTCGACGGCTTCTACGCGGCCTACCGGCCGGGCGCGGACGACGCCGCCCGCCGCCGCGCCCGCGGGTGGGCCGCGGCCACCGCGCTGGGCGGGCTCCTCGTCGGCGAAGCCGGCGACCACGGGCGCCCGGGCGGGAAGTCCTCGTGGGGGCCGCCGGCCCGCGCCACGCTGGAGCGGCTGGTCGCGACGGCGTCCTGACCTAGCCTGAGGCCATGGTCGCAGCGGTGCGGGTCGTCATCCACGTGGTCGCGGACTCGACGGGGGACACGGGCGCCCGGGTGGCGCGCGCCGTGCAGCCGCAGTACCCGGCGCTCGACGTGGTCGTCGTGCGGCACCCCCGGCTGCACAGCCAGGAGGGCCTGGACGACGTCCTGGAGCGGCTGCGCGCCGAGCCCTCGGAGGCCGTCGTGTTCTGCACCGTGGTCGACGAGACGCTGCACGCCCAGGTGCTCGACCGGTGCGCCGAGCTCGGGATCCCGTGCGCCGACCTGCTCACCCCGGCGCTCGATGCCGTCACGGCGCGCACCGGGGCCGCGCCGGCGCGGATCGTCCATCCGGTGGGGCTCGCGGCCGACTACTTCGAGCGCATCCACGCCATGGAGTTCGCCGTCGCCCACGACGACGGCCACGTCACCGACGCGAGCCTCGACGAGGCGCAGATCGTGCTGGTCGGCGCCTCCCGGACCGGCAAGACGCCGCTGTCGATGTATCTCGGGTACCTCGGCTACCGCACCGCGAACATCCCGCTGGTCGCGGGCCTCGCCCCGCCGGCCGCGCTGTCCCGGGTCGCGCGGTGGAAGATCGTCGGCCTCACGATCGACCCGGAGCGCCTCGTGGCGATCCGCCGCCGGCGGGTCGACCTCATGGGCGCGGGCGCCCAGGACGCGGGGCGCCTCGGCGGATACGCCGATCTCTCGCGCATCTTCGACGAGCTCGACGAGATCACGCACGTCCAGCGCCGGCTCGGCTGCCCCGTCCTCGACACGACCTCGCTTGCGCTGGAGGAGGCCGCGGGGCGGATCATCGAGCTGGTGACAGCGCGGCAGCGCGCCCGTACAGTCCCCGACGACGGTCCAGAGCAGGGCCACAGGAACGACCCGGACGGGCGGCCTGCGCCGCCCGGCACCGAGACGGAGGCGACCGAACGATGACGAGCCAGGCCCCCACCCCCCTGTCCAGCTCCGGCGGCAACCAGCCCGCGGGAGGCGGCCGCCGGCTCGTCTACGACCTCGCCGAGGGCAGCGCTGAGATGAAGCCGCTGCTCGGCGGCAAGGGTGCCGGGGTCGCGGAGATGATCCGCATCGGCGTGCCGGTCCCCGATGGGTTCACCGTCACGACCCAGGCCTGCGTGGCCGCGATGGAGGCGGGCGGGACCTGGCCGGGAGGGCTGTGGGAGGAGATCCTCGACCACCTCGACGCCCTCGAGCGGCGGACCGGTCGGCGCCTGGGCGCGGCCGAGCGACCGCTGCTGGTCGCCGTCCGCTCCGGGGCGGTCGTCTCGATGCCCGGGATGATGGACACGATCCTCAACCTGGGGATCTCCGACGAGTCCGTGGTCGGGCTCGCGGCGGAGTCCGGCAACCCCCGCTTCGCCTGGGACTGCTACCGCCGGTTCCTGCAGATGTACGGCGAGGTGGTCGAGGGCGTGCCGGGGCACGTGTTCGAGGACGAGATCGCCGCGCTCAAGGGTCGCCGCGGCGTCGCGGAGGACACCGGGCTGACCGCGGACGACCTGCAGGAGCTGGTCGCCACCTTCCGCGCCGTCGCGCGGCACCACACGGGCGAGGACCTGCCGACCGACCCGCGCGAGCAGCTGCGCCGCGCCGTGGGAGGCGTCTTCGCGTCCTGGGACACCCCGCGCGCCGGCGTGTACCGCAGGGCGAACGGCATCCCCGACGACCTCGGTACGGCCGTCAACGTCATGCAGATGGTGTTCGGCAACCGCGGCGACACCTCCGCCACCGGCGTGTGCTTCACGCGCGACCCGTCGACCGGGGCGAAGGAGCTCTACGGCGAGTTCCTCCTGAACGCGCAGGGCGAGGACGTCGTCGCAGGGATCCGCACCCCGCGCGCGCTCGCCGAGATGGAGCAGGTGCTGCCGGGTGCCTACCGCGAGCTCCTCGACACCATGCAGCGGCTCGAGCAGCACTACGGCGACATGCAGGACATCGAGTTCACCGTCGACGACGGGACGCTGTACCTCCTGCAGACCCGCACCGGCAAGCGCACCGCCGCGGCGGCGCTCAAGATCGCGCGGGACCTGGTGGCCGAGGGCGTCATCGACCGGGAGGCCGCGCTGCGCCGCATCGAACCGGCCCAGCTCGACCAGATGCTGCACCCGGGCCTGGACCCCGAGCACGGGCAGACGCCGCTCGCCCGCGGGCTCAACGCCTCGCCCGGCGCGGGGGTCGGGGCGCTCGTCTTCGACGCCGACACGGCGGCGGCCCGCGGCGACGCGGGCGAGGCGGTGGTGCTCGTGCGCTGGGAGACCACGCCGGACGACATCCACGGCGTCATCGCCGCCCGCGGCGTGCTGACCGTGCACGGCGGGATGACGTCGCACGCGGCCGTCGTCGCCCGGGGCATGGGGAAGCCGTGCGTCGCGGGCGCCGGGCAGCTGCGCATCGACGCCGAGGCCCGCACCGTCTCCGTCGGGGACACGGTGCTCACCGAGGACGACACGGTCACGATCGACGGGTCGACGGGCGAGGTGTACGCGGGGGCGCTCCGGCTGATCCCGCCGCGGATCACCGACGACTTCCGCGCGGTGCTGTCGTGGGCCGACGACGTGCGCCGCCTGGGCGTGCGCGCCAATGCCGACTCGGGCGCCGACGCCGCGAAGGCGCGCGAGCTCGGGGCCGAGGGCATCGGGCTGTGCCGCACGGAGCACATGTTCATGGCCCCCGACCGGCTGCCGGTCGTGCAGGCGATGATCCTCGCCGAGGGGCCCGGCGAGCGGGCGGCGGCTCTCGACCGGCTGCTCCCGATGCAGCAGGCCGACTTCGAGGAGATCTTCACCGCGATGGACGGGCTGCCGGTGACGATCCGGCTCATCGACCCGCCCCTGCACGAGTTCCTGCCGGACCTCGTGGAGCAGTCGTTGCTGGTGCAGCGCCTGGAGGACGCGAGGTCCTCGGGTGCATCCGCCGGCCGAGAGCTCGGCGACGCCCGGGCGCTGCTCGCGCACGTCCGGCGGCTCAGCGAGACGAACCCGATGCTCGGCACCCGCGGGGTGCGCCTCGCGCTGCTGTTCCCGGAGATCGCGCAGATGCAGGTGCGAGCCATCGCCCGCGCCGCCTACGCCGTCCGGGCGCGTGGGCTGGACCCCCGGGTGGAGATCATGGTGCCGCTCGTCGGGTTCGCCGAGGAGCTGCGGCGGATGCGCGAGGTCGTCGAGACGACGTGGTCCGACGAGATGGCGGAGGCCGGACCGGACGGTGCGGGCCTGCCGTACTCCGTCGGCACGATGATCGAGCTGCCCCGCGCCGCGCTCGTCGCGGACGCCGTCGCCCGGCATGCCGACTTCTTCTCCTTCGGCACCAACGACCTCACGCAGACGACGGTCGGCATCTCCCGTGACGACGCCGAGAGCTCGTTCCTGCAGGCCTACCTCGACAGCGGGGTCGTGCCGGCCAACCCGTTCGCGAGCATCGACCGCGACGGCGTGGGGGAGCTCGTGCGGATCGGCGTCCGCAAGGGGCGGGACACCACGCCCGGGCTGAAGACGGGCGTGTGCGGCGAGCACGGCGGCGACCCGGCGTCCATCGCCCTCTTCCACGAGATCGGGCTGGACTACGTCTCCTGCTCCCCGTACCGGGTGCCGATCGCCCGGCTCGCGGCCGCGCGTGCCGCGCTCGGCGACCTCACCTTGTCTGGGTGATGTGGCGGCGCTGCCCGCTTCCTAGCGTGGTGGCGTCCCCATCTTCGCCCCGACCGGGGAGGCCGCCATGCGACCCGACGCGCACGCACGCACGATGCTGCCCATCCCGGACCGGCCGGCGCCGGGCCTCACGACCTACGACGCCAAGGACCCGGACACCTCCTACCCGCCGATCGAGCCGCTGTTGCCGCCCGAGGGCGCGCCGAACGTGCTCGTCGTCCTGCTGGACGACGTCGGGTTCGGGGCGTCGAGCGCGTTCGGGGGGCCGTGCAACACGCCGACGGCGGAGCGCCTGGCCGGGGGCGGGCTGCGGTTCAACCGGTTCCACACCACCGCGCTGTGCGCCCCGACGCGGCAGGCGCTGCTCACCGGCCGCAACCACCACTCGGTGGGCATGGGCAGCATCACCGAGACGGCGACGTCGGCGCCCGGCAACAGCTCCCTGCGCCCCAACACGAAGGCCCCGCTGCCGCTGACGCTGCGGCTCAACGGCTACTCGACGGCGCAGTTCGGCAAGTGTCACGAGGTGCCGGTGTGGCAGACGTCGCCGATGGGCCCGTTCGACGCGTGGCCGACGGGCGGCGGCGGGTTCGAGACCTTCTACGGGTTCATCGGGGGCGAGAACAACCAGTGGGACCCGGCGCTGTACGACGGCACCACGCCCGTCGACCCGCCCGCCACGCCGGAGGAGGGCTACCACCTCACCGAGGACCTCGTCGACCACGCGTGCTCCTGGGTGCGCCAGCAGAAGGCGCTCATGCCGGACCGGCCGTTCTTCGTCTACCTCGCGCCCGGCGCCACGCACGCGCCGCACCACGTGGCGCCGGAGTGGATCGAGAAGTACCGGGGCGCGTTCGACGACGGCTGGGACGCGCAGCGGGAGCGGACGTTCGCTCGGCAGCAGGAGCTCGGCGTGGTCCCGGCGGACGCGGAGCTCACGCGCCGGCACGACGAGATCCCGTCGTGGGACGAGATGCCGGACGACCTCAAGCCCGTGCTGGCCCGCGAGATGGAGACGTACGCGGGGTTCCTCGAGCACGTCGACGTACAGGTGGGCCGGGTGATCGACACCCTCGTGGACCTCGAGATCCTCGACGACACGCTCGTCCTGTACATCATCGGCGACAACGGCGCGTCGGCCGAGGGCACCGTCAACGGCGCGTTCAACGAGATGGCGAACTTCAACGGCATGGCCGCCCTCGAGACGCCCGAGTTCATGCGCAGCAAGATGGACGAGTTCGGCTCGCCGACGTCGTACAACCACTACGCCGTGGGCTGGGCCTGGGCCATGGACACCCCGTACCAGTGGACCAAGCAGGTCGCCTCGCACTGGGGTGGCACCCGCAACGGGACGATCGTGCACTGGCCCCGCGGCATCTCCGAGCGCGACGGGCTGCGGTCGCAGTTCACCCACGTCATCGACGTCGCGCCCACCGTGCTGGAGGCCGCGGGACTGCCGGAGCCGGCCACGGTCAACGGCGTGCTGCAGTCGCCCATGGAGGGGACGTCGATGCTGTACGCGTTCGGCGACGCCGACGCCGACGAGCGCCACGACCTGCAGTACTTCGAGATGTTCGGCAACCGCGGCCTCTACCACCGCGGGTGGAGCGCCGTCACCAAGCACCGCACGCCGTGGGAGCTGGCCGGCGGCGCCGTGCCCGCCTTCGACGACGACGTGTGGGAGCTGTACGACGGGTCCGCCGACTTCAGCCAGGCCCGCGACCTGGCGGCGCAGCATCCCGACGTCCTCGCGCGGCTGCAGCGGCTGTGGCTCATTGAGGCGACCAAGTACCAGGTGCTGCCCATGGACGACCGCACCGGCGAGCGCTTCGAGCCCACCCTGGCGGGTCGCCCCACGCTCGTGCGGGGCACGTCCCAGCTATTTTTCCCGGGCATGGGCCGGCTCTCGGAGAACAGCGTGGTGAGCGTGAAGAACCGGTCGTTCGCCGTCACCGCGGAGGTGGACGTCGCCGACCCCGGTGTCCACGGCGTGATCATCGCCCAGGGCGGGCGGTTCGGCGGGTGGAGCGTGTACGCCCGCGACGGGCGGCTCGTGTTCGCCTACAACGTGCTGGGCATCCACCTCTACCGTGTGGTGGCCGACGAGCCCGTGCCGACCGGCACCCACCAGCTGCGCGTCGAGCTCGCCTACGACGGCGGCGGGCTGGGCAAGGGCGGCGACGTCTCGCTGTACCACGACGGCGTCGTCGCGGGGACCGGCCGGGTCGAGGCCACGCAGCCGCTGGTCTTCTCCGCCGACGAGACGACGGACGTCGGGTACGAGTCCGGCACCACCGTCTCGCCCGACTACACCGCCCGCGACAGCCGGTTCACCGGCCGGCTCCGCTGGGTCCAGCTCGACGTCGACAAGGAGGACTCCGACCACTTCGTCAGCCCCGAGGAGCGTCTCCGGGTCGCGATGGCGCGGCAGTGAGGGGACTCGTGCGCGACGACGGTGCACGGGCTCGCCCGGAGGTGGTGCCGTACGAGCAGCGCTCCGCCTACCTCTACGGCCTGATCGTCACGGGCTCGGTGCTCGCGACGGCGCCGGAGGACCTCAGGCTCGTGCGGATCGCCGCGCTGCTCGGCGGCACGCTGGCCGTCTACTGGTGCGCGGAGTCGTACGCCCACATGATCGCCGCACGCACCGCGCTGCGCCGCTCCCTGCACTCCCGCGAGCGGCGTGAGATCTTCGCGGCCGGGCTGCCGATGCTGGCCGCGTGCGCGATACCGGCGGTGGTGCTGCTGGCCGAGGCCGTGCTCCGGGTGGAGCCGGCGCTCGCCGCCGACATCGCCCTCGTCGTCAACATCGCGCTGCTCCTGCTCGTCGGCTGGCGCATGAGCACCGCCGGCGGGATGACCGGCGGCCGACGCCTCGCCGCGACCGCGTTGGCGGGAATGCTGGGTGTCGCGATGATCATTCTCAAGCTGCTCCTGCACCATTGAGTCTCCTGCACCATTGAGTCGTCTGAGTCGTCTGAGTCGTCTGAGTCGTCTGAGTCGTCTGAGTCGTCTGAGTCGTCTGAGTCGTCGCGTCTGAGCTACCGCAGAGAGGCGGGGTCGGCATGAGCACTCCGATCGGGGCACCGGGGGACGACGTCGCGTCGTCCCGGCTGACGACGCGCCTCGGCGAGCTCGAGCGGGAGAACGCGGAGCTGCGCCGCCGCCTGGCGGCCGGCGCCACCGACCAGGGTCACGCGCCGGACGGCGGGTCCCCGGCCGGGCACCGGTCCCGGCGGCACCGGGGCCGCGCGGCGGCGGCCGTGGTGCTCATCGCGCTCGGGGCCGTCCTGGCCCCGGTGGGCGCGGTCGCCGCGTGGGCCGAGCGCACGCTGACGGACACGGACCGGTACGTCGCCACGGTCGGCCCCCTGGCCGAGGACCCGGTGGTGAAGTCGGCGGTGGCCGGCCGCCTCACCCAGGCCGTGATGTCGCGGATCGACGTGGCGGCGATCCTCGGGACGGTCGTGTCCGGGCTGGAGGAGCAGGGCGTGCCGCCGCGCGCGGCCACGGCGCTGGGCGCGCTCGAGGCGCCGCTGACCAGCGGCGTCGGGTCCTTCGTGCGCCGCGCGGCCGACGGCGTGGTCGAGAGCGACGCGTTCGAGGACGCGTGGGGGCAGGCCAACCGGACGGCGCACCGGCAGCTCGTCGCCACCATGGAGGGTCAGGGCGGCGAGCTCCTGCAGATCGGGCAGGACGGCCAGCTCACCATCCAGCTCGCCGGGATGATCGACCTCCTCAAGGAGCGCCTCGTCGACCGCGGGCTCGGCATCGCCGCGAACATCCCCCGGGTCGACGCCACGTTCACCGTCATGGAGACCTCCCA
Source organism: Isoptericola sp. Y581 (assembly GCF_059445475.1). Lineage (NCBI taxonomy): Bacteria > Bacillati > Actinomycetota > Actinomycetes > Micrococcales > Promicromonosporaceae > Isoptericola > Isoptericola sp. Y581. The sequence goes on from NZ_JCAIUK010000001.1 coordinate 400,549, forward strand.
GCTGGTGCAGGTCCAGAACCGGTACGCGCAGGTCGTCGCGCTGGGCACGTGGCTGCCGTGGGTCGCGCTGGGCCTGCTCGCGGCCGGCGTGCTCGTCGCGTCGCACCGGCTCCGCGCGCTCGTCGTCGCGGGCCTCGCCCTCGCCGCCGGGATGGTCGTGCTCGGCATCGGGCTCGCGATCGCGCGGGGCCTGTACCTCGACGCGCTCGACGACGTCGTCCTGCGGCTCGACGCCGCCGAGGTGCTCTACGACCAGCTGGTGTCGTTCCTGCGCGTCACGCTGCGCACCGTCGGCGTGCTCGGCCTCGTCGTCGCGCTGGCCGCCTACCTGGGCGGCGGGAGCGCGTCCGCGCGCAGCCTGCGGGCCGGCATCGGCCGGGGATTCGCCCGGGCGCGGACGTACGGCGAGCGGCGGGGCGTGTCGTCCGGGCCGGTCGGCGACTGGCTCGGGCAGCACCGCGGCTTCGTCCGCGTGGTCGTCGTGGCGCTCGCGGCGCTGGTGCTGTTGCTCGCCGACTCTCCGACGCCGGGCCTCGTGGTCGGGACCGCGATCGTCGCCGGCGTGGTCGTCGCCGTCCTGGAGCTGCTGGCCCGCTCGCCCGTGCCCGAGGAGTCGGGAGCGGCGGCGACGGCAGAGCCGGCGTCGTGAGAGTCAGCCCAGCGCCTTCTCCTTGAGGGCGGTGAACTCCTCGTCGTTGATGACCCCGGCGTCGTCGAGGCGATCGGCCCGCCGCTGGTTGAGCTTGTCGAAACCCTGGTCTCGGCGGCACGGGGTCGGAGGGCACGGGGTCGGAGGCAACGGGGTCCGGCGCCGGGATCACCTGATCGGGGTGATGCGCGGGCCCGCCGCCGCGCGTCGAATGGACGGGTCGACCCGACGCCGGAGGGGGACCCGTGGACTACGTCGACCGACTGCGTCGCTTCGCGGTGAACGACCCGCGGCTCGACGTCGACCTGGAGCTCCCGACGGAGCTCGACCCGAGGGACGTGGCCCTGGCGCGCCTCGCCGCGCTGGTCGCGGTCGGCGGCGCCGAGCCCACGTACGGGAGCCTCGTGGACGAGGCCGTCACCGCGGGGGCGACAACGGCCGAGATCGTCGACGTGCTGGTCGCCGTCGTCCCGATCGTCGGGCTGCCAGGCGCGGTCGCGGCGGCGCCCAAGCTCGCGCTGGCGCTGGGTCACGACCCGTTCGGCTCGGACCCGACAGGCTGATCGGACAGCCTGACCGGGCGGGCAGTGCTCAGGAGCCGAGCAGCCCCATCCCGGTGGCCCGGGCGACGGCGCCGCCGCGGGAGGTGACGCCGAGCTTGCGGTAGATCGACCCCACCTGTGAGCTGGCGGTGTTGCGGGTCACGAAGAGCCGCTCCCCGATCTCCCGGATCGTCAGGTGGGTCTGCAGGTACGGCAGGAGCCGGAGCTCGGCGGGCGTGAGCGGAGCCCCCACGCTGCCGGGGACCACGCTGTCGGGGGACCGGGGTTGCCCCGCGCCGAACGTCTTGCGCAGGTCGGCGGCCTCGTCGACCAGCATCCCCAGGGCGGGGCGGTGCAGCAGGACGTCGTCGACCTCGCGGAGCAGGTGCCGGACGGTGGCGACGTCGCCCGTCGACCAGCTCACGCGCGCGAGGTGGAGGCGCACCCGCACGGCGAGCGTCGGGAAGGCGAAGGTGCAGAACGCCCGCGCCCGCATCCCCTGGGTGAGCCGCCGGCGGGCGGCGGGCACGTCCCCGCGGTGCAGCGCGAGGCGCGCCGCGGCGGCGTAGCCGAGCGCGCTGGTCGCGTGGTCGCCCATCCGGTGCTGCCCGACGGCGTCCAGGGCGAGACGGGCCCGCTTCGCGGCGTCGTCCCAGCGGTCGTGGTCCATGTCGAGCTGGGCCAGCAGCGCCGCGCTGAACACGAGGGTGTCCGCGTTACCGAGGGCGACGGCCGTGGCGAGGGCGTCCTCCAGGTGCCGCACGGCGCCCGCGACGTCCCCCGCGAGCAGGAGCGCGTCGCCGGCCAGCGTGAGCGCGGTGTCCCGCCACACGCTCCACCCGGGCTCCTCGGCGAGGGCGACGCGGGCGTCGTCGATCATCCGCTGCGGCCCGTCGGGACAGCGCAGCGCCCGGTACATGGCGCGCGCCGAGGTGAAGGAGGCGGTCCCGTCCACGGGGTCCTCCGCGGACGACGCGGCGTCGGCCACGGCGCCCCAGCGTTCCGCCTCGAGGGCGTGCCCCTCGTACACCGCCACGTACCCGGCCAGCACCGCGAGGTGCGGGTAGCCCGCGACGGCGTCGTCGCCCAGGGTGCGCAGCCACCGCTCGACGGTCGCGACGCGCCCGGCCTGGAAGTTCGACATGACGATCCGCGTGACCAGCCGGACGCACCGGTCGCGCTCGGGCGTGGCGAGCAGGTGCTCGACGGCCCGTTCCGGGGACCCGTGCGCCTCGAACCAGTCGGCCGCGCGGATCCGCACGGTGTCGGCCGTCGTGGGCTCGACGTTCCGGAGCTCGGCGAGCAGAAACTCCCGGAAGAGGGGGTGGTAGCGGAACCACTCGCGCTGCCGGTCGAGCGGGACGAGGAACGCGCCCGACGCCTCGAGGAGCCGCAGCAGGCGGTGCGACGAGCGCTCGCCCAGGACGGCGTCGCACAGCGGCGCCGACATGACCTCCAGCACGGCGGTGCGGCGCAGGAACCGCCGCGTCGTCGCGGACAGCCGCCGGAACGTCTCGCGCTGCAGGTAGTCGGCGATGTACGGGTCGGCCCCGGTGATCGTCACGGCGCGCGGGTCGCCGTGCCGCGCGACGAGCGACGCGAGGTAGACGCCCGCCGGCCAGCCCTCCGTGCGGTCGGTGACGGTCGCGGCGACCTCCCGCGAGACCGGGACGTGGGAGGCCTCGAACACCCGCTCAGTGCCTGCGACGTCGAGCGCCAGGTCGTCCGCGACGATCTCCACCACGTCGCCCGTCGCGCGCAGCCGCGGGAGGTGCGGCTGCTCGGACCTGCTCGCGGCGACGAGCTGTGACCCAGCGGGGATCCCGGCGAGGACGACGCCGAGCACGTCGTGGCAGGCGGGGGAGCGCAGCTCGTGCAGGTCGTCGAGGGCGATCAGGAAGGGCGCGGGGGCCTCGCGCAGGGCAGCAGCCAGCCGGGGCGCGGCCCTTCCGAGCACCGCGACATCCCGCCCGGCCAGGTCCGCCGCCAGGTGCGGGTGCCCCGGGTGGATCCGCGCGAACGCGGAGGCGAGGACGGCGAGCAGGGACAGCGGGTCGTCGTCCAGCCGATCGAGCGACACCCAGGTGACGGCGCGGTCGTCGCGCGACGCCCACTCGGCGAGCAGCGTCGTCTTGCCGTACCCGGCCGGCGCCGTCACGCCGACCACCCGGGTCCCGCTCGACCGGGCCGCGTCGACGAGGCAGGCCCGGCTCACCGTCCCCGCGCGGGGGCGGGGCACGGTGAACTTGGCCTCGAGGAGCTGTCGGTCCAGCCCCGCGGGCGCCCGTGCCGTGCCCGGCTCGCGGCTCACCTCTCGACTGTAGAACGGTCGGGGGGCCGGACAACCGTGCCGGTCGTCATTCACCCGCAGGGGGGCCCGAGGTCCCCATACTTCGAACGTGGATTCAAACTGCATCGCCGACTCGTCGGCAGAGATCGGTGCGACCTTCGCGAATTCCCCCGCCGCTGAAGGGCGCAGAGGAGTCGTCCGACCACGTGGCATCCATGGCCCCCGCCACGGTGCCGCGCCGTTCTGACCTGCCCTGTCGGGTCCGTCGTCGGGATGAACCCGCGCCGAGGACTACCTCGACTACACCACCTCCTCGAAGTCCGGGCTCATCAAGCAGTTGGAGTTCGAGGGCTACTCGAAGAAGGACGCCAAGTACGCCGTGAACAATGTCGAGGTGGACTGGATGGAACAGGCTGCGAGGAGTGCCGAGAACTACATGGGGTACTCGAGCTTCTCGCGCTCCGGTCTCATCGATCAGCTGGAGTTCGAGGGCTTCTCGAACGAGCAGGCCGAGCATGGCGCCGACTCCGTAGGCCTCCGAGCGACGCCACGTTCGGGCACCCGCCTCGCACTCCGGCCCGCCGAGCGGCACAGTGTGGGCATACAAGTTACCAACTTGTATGATCGGTTTGGCCCGCGCGTCGTCGCGCGGAGCCGCGGTCGCGGACGGCGACCGCGACCCCACGCGAAGGAGCGTCATGCACTACCAGCCCGATGCCATCCGGACGGTGCACCTCTCGACCCTCGCCCTGCCGCTGGCCACCGCTGTCTCGGACGCCAAGGTCTTCACCGGCCGTCAGGAGCCGATGACGGAGGTCGTGTTCCTCGTCGCCGAGATCAGCACGGAGCAGGGGTTCGAGGGCCTCGGGTTCTCCTACTCCAAGCGGGCCGGCGGCCCCGCGCAGTACGCGCACGCCCAGGAGGTCGCGGGCTCCGCGATCGGCGAGGACCCCAACGACATCGCCAAGCTGTACACGAAGCTCCTGTGGGCGGGCGCGTCGGTCGGGCGCTCGGGCGTGGCCACGCAGGCGCTGGCCGCGATCGACATCGCCCTCTACGACCTCAAGGCCAAGCGCGCCGGCCTGCCGCTGGCCAAGCTGCTCGGCGCCCACCGCGACTCGGTCCGCACCTACAACACCTCGGGCGGCTTCCTCAACGCGAGCATCGACGAGGTCAAGGACCGCGCCAGCCGGTCGATCGACGACGGAATCGGCGGCATCAAGATCAAGGTGGGCCTGCCGGACTCCCGGACGGACCTGGCCCGCGTCGAGGCCGTGCGCGAGCACATCGGCCCCGACGTGCCGCTCATGGTCGACGCGAACCAGCAGTGGGACCGCACCACCGCGCTGCGCATGGGGCGCCGCCTCGAGCCGTACGACCTGGCGTGGATCGAGGAGCCGCTGGACGCCGACGACGTCGAGGGCCACGCCGCGCTCGCCGCCACGCTCGACACGCCGATCGCCACGGGGGAGATGCTCGCGTCGGTGGCCGAGCACGAGCGGCTCATCGCCACGCGCGCGTGCGACGTCATCCAGCCCGACGCGCCCCGCGTCGGCGGGATCACGCAGTTCCTGCGCCTGCTGACCCTCGCCGACCAGGCCGGTCTGGACCTCGCACCGCACTTCGCGATGGAGATCCACCTGCACCTGGCCGCCACCTACCCGCGCGAGCCGTGGGTGGAGCACTTCGACTGGCTCGACCCGCTGTTCGAGGAGCGGCTGGAGACGCGGGACGGCCGGATGCTCGTGCCCGACCGGCCCGGCCTCGGCGCCACTCTCACCGAGCAGGCGCGGGCCTGGACCACCGACAGCGTGGTGGTCGGCGCGCGATGAGGCGCCGGCGGAAGCGGCGGGATGGAAGCATGAGGCCATGTCCCAGACCCTGAGCGGCGCTCTCGTCGCGGCGCTGCGGGCGCGGATCGTCGACGGTGACATCGCCCCGGGGGAGCGGCTGCCGAGCGAGACGCGCCTCGCCGCCGAGCACGAGGTCAGCCGCACCGTCGTGCGCGAGGCGATCACGCGCCTCAACCTCGAGGGGCTCGTCCATACCCGGCGCGGCAGCGGCACCTACGCCCTGGCCCCGCCCACCGGCGACGCCGACGGCGAGCCCGTCGCCCGCTCGTTCGAGGACCGGCTCGCCCTCGTCGACTACCGCCTGGGTGTCGAGACGCAGGCCGCCGCGCTCGCGGCCGACCACCGCACCTCGGCCCAGCTCGCCGCGCTCGCGCAGCGGCTACGCGACCTGGACGCCGCGCACGGGCACCCCGCGACGGCGATGCAGCACGACTTCGCGTTCCACCGGCTCGTCGCCGAGGCCGCGCACAACCGCTACCTGCTCGAGGCGCTCGACCGGCTCGGCCCGCAGATGATCGCGATGCCGCGCGGGCGGCTCGGCGCCTCCGCCGAGGACGCCGGGGTGGACGGGGCCGCCGGCGCGGGCCGCTTCGTCACCGTCGTGCACGAGCACGAGGCGATCCTCGACGCGCTGACGGCGCAGGACCCGCTCGCCGCCGCCGCGGCGATGCGGGTGCACCTGGCGGGCTCGCGCCGCCGCCTGCTCGCCGAGGCCGGGCGGGGCTGACCCCGCCGGGGCTCACGACGCCGGCTTGACCGCGAGGACGGGGTGCTCGGCCTGCAGCAGGATGCGCTGCGCGACGGAGCCCATGATGAACTTCCCGACCGGGCTCCGGCGGCGCAACCCGATGACGATGAGGGTCGCGTCGTGCCGCTCGGCGAGCTCGAGGATCTCGTCGCTGAAGTCGTCGCGGTGCGTGCCGCGCACCACCTGTGCAGGGACGCCGGCGTCGGCGGCCAGTGCGAGCAGGGCGTCCAGGTCCTCGTCCGTCGCGACACTGCTCGCCACGAGCGAGCCCTCCCGTGCCGAGTTCACGACGAGCAGGTCCTCCCCGCGCAGCCTCGCCTCGCGGACGGCGGCCTGGGCCGCGGCCTCGCCCGCGGGCGTCGGGACGTATCCCACGACGACGGTCATACCGATTCCTTCTTCCTGTCGTTCGAGCGCCCGTCGGACGACGTCTCGTCGCCCGACGACAACATCGCCTGCACTCGCGTGCGTGCCACCTTCACCAGGGGCCACACCGCGACCAGCACGAACGCCGCGAGCAGCACGGCGGAGATCGGCCGGCCGAGGAACCCGCCGGGGTCGCCGTCGAACAGCAGCAGCGAACGGCGCAGGCTCTCCTCCAGCAACCCGCCGAGGACGAACGCCAGCACCAGCGGTCCCGCCTCGTACCCGAACTTCTTCATGAGGTAGCCCAGCGCGCCGAACACGACCACCAGCAGCACGTCGAACACCGAGTTGTTGAGCGTGAACGCCCCGATCACCGTGATGAGCGCCGTCACGGGCGCCAGGATCGCGGGCCGGACCTTCAGCACGCGGACGAAGAGCCCGACGAGCGGGATCGACAGGATGAGCAGCAGCACGTTCCCGATGTACATCGAGTTCACGACGCCCCAGAACAGCTCGGGCTCCTGGTCGACGAGCTGCGGCCCGGGCGTGATGCCCTGGATCAGCAGCGCGCCGAACATCATCGCCATCGTGGCGTTGGCCGGGATGCCGAGCGTGAGCAGGGGGATGAACGAGCTGGTCGCGGCGGCGTTGTTCGCCGTCTCCGGCCCCGCCACCCCCTCGACAGCGCCCTTGCCGAACCGGCTCGGGTCCTTGGCGCGCTTCTTCTCCACGGCGTACGCCGCCATGGAGGAGATCGTGGCGCCGCCGCCGGGCAGCACACCGAGGAGGAAGCCGAGGACGGAGCCGCGACCCATCGCGCCGGACGACTCCCGCAGGTCGCGGCGCGACGGCCACACGTTGGCGACCTTGCCCGGCGCGGCGACGGCACGGTGCCGGTCCTCGAGGTTGTACAGGATCTCACCGAGGCCGAAGACGCCCATCGCGACGACGACGAAGTCGATCCCGTCCGCGAGGTCGAGGCTGCCGAACGTGAGCCGCCCGACACCCGTGAACGAGTCCCGGCCCACCGTGGCCAGCAGCAGCCCGAACGTCGCCGCGACGAGCGCACGCAGAGCGCTCCCCGACGCGATCGTCGCGACGAGGAGGATGCCCAGCAGCGCGAGGGCCGCGTACTCCGGCGGCCCGAAGTCGAGCGCGAACCCCGCGACGACCGGAGCGAGGAACGTCAGCCCGACGATCGCGATCGTGCCGCCGACGAACGAGCCGACCGCGGCGATCCCCAGCGCCGTACCGGCTCTTCCCTTGCGCGCCAGCGCGTAGCCGTCGAGCACCGTCACCACCGAGCTCGCCTCGCCTGGGAGGCGGAGCAGCACCGCGGTGATCGTGCCGCCGTACTGGGCGCCGTAGAAGATCCCCGCGAGCATGATGATGGCGGTGACCGGCTCGAGCCCGTACGAGATGGGCAGCAGGATCGCGATCGTCGCGGCCGGGCCGAGGCCTGGCAGCACGCCGACGAGCATGCCGACGACGACGCCGATCAGGCAGTAGAGCAGGTTGGTCGGTTCGAGCACGACACCGAATCCGGCGATCACGTTGTCCAGGGATTCCACCTGACGTCTCCTTCGCGGGGTGCGTTCGGGCGGTCAGAACAGGTGCGGGACGGCGGTGCCGAGCGCGCCGACGAAGATCGCGTACAGCGCGGCGACGAGGCCGACGGAGCACACGATCGTGGAGCGCCACGTCTCTCCGCCGAGGAACCGCATCCACACGATGCTGAGCACGAGCGCGGGGATCTCGAAGCCGATCACCGGCAGCAGCACGACCAGGACGACCAGGGTGACCAGCCCGACCAGGGCCAGCCACGAGTGGCGGGAGAACCGCTCTCCCTCGCCCCCGTGGCGACCCAGCAGCAGCTGCGCGAGCGCCAGCGCCGCCATCGCGACGCAGATCGCGAACGGCCACAGGCCGGTGCCCGGCTGCTCCAGCGTGCCCAGGCCCAACGACACCGAGAGCACGGCGCCCGAGACCCCGACGGCGAGGGCGACCAGGCCAGAGGCCAGGTTCGCCACGCGGCCGGCGGGCTCGGGTCCGTCCGGGCTGTCGTCGACCGAGTCGACCGAGTCGACCGAGTCGACCGAGTCGACCGGGGGCCCGGCGTCGGCCGCGGGCTGCGTGCCCGCCGGCGAAGGCTCGGGCGCGTCGGCCGTCGGGTGCGTGCCGGGTGTCGTCATCGTCGTGCTCCTCACGGCGTGCTCAGTTCTCCGAGAGCGCGATGTCGTACGTCTCCGTGAGCTCCGCGTACTTGTCGGCGAGACCGTTCCACTCCTCGACGACCTCCTCGCCCGAGATCTCGTGCGGGGTCAGGAGCTGGGAGCTGTTGAACTCCTGGTAGGCGTCGGTCGCGAGGGCCGCGTCGATGGACTCGACGAGCCGCGCCTTGACGTCCTCCGGGAGCCCCTTCGGGGCGGCGACGGCGCGGTACTGCGCGACGGGGGCGTCGTAGCCCTCCTCGGCCGCGGTGGGCACGTCGGGCAGGTTCTCGTTGCGCTCGGTCGAGAACACCACGAGCGGGACGGCCTTGCCGGCGTCGATCTGCGGCTTCGCCTCGCCGAGCTGGACGGTGGAGACGTCGACCTGGTTGCCGACGACGGCGGTCAGGGCCGGCGAGCCGCCGTCGAACGGCACAGGGGTGCCCTCGATCTCGGCCTGCGCGAAGAGCAGCTCCTGCGCGAGCTGTGATCCGGTACCGACGCCGGTGGTGCCGAACTTGATGCCGCCCGAGGCGGCCTTCAGGTCGTCGACGGAGGTAAAGCCGGACTCCGTGCTGGCGACGAGGACGTAGTCGTCCTGCGACAGCCCCTTGAGGACGTCGAGGTCGTCGAGCGAGACGGCCTCGTCCTCCGGGAGCGCCAGGTTCGTGATGGTGATGAGGGAGGCGTTGAGCAGGACGAGGTTCTGGCCGTCGGCGGGCATGGCGGCCACCTCCTTGGTGGCGAGCGCCCCGTTTGCGCCCGGCTTGTTCACCACGGGGACGGCGACGCCCAGGTCGTCCGACATACCGTCGGCGACGGACCGCGCGATGAGGTCGGTGGAGCCGCCCGCGTCCTGGCCCACGGTGAAGGTGATGTCCTCGGTCGGGAAGTCGGACGACGACTCGTCGGTGGAGCCGCCGTTCACGTTCCCGCCGCAGGCGGCGAGGGCGATCACGCTGACGGCTGCGGTGGCGCCGAGGAGAGCCCGGCGCAGGGGGATGGTCATCAATGTCTCCTCATCGAGAACGGTCGGTGCGGCTTCGGGCGGTCCGGGGTCGTGAACCTCGGTCTGGCGGCGAGCCTAGGGAGCCGTACGATGCCTGTCTAAGCCACTTACAGCATTGCGTGAGTCCCGGAGGGCATCGTGTTCACCCTCGACCAGATCCGCTGCTTCGTCGCCGTCGCGCAGGAGCTGCACTTCGGCCGCGCCGCGGAGGCGCTGAACATGACCCAGCCGCCGCTCAGCCGGCAGATCCAGAAGCTCGAGCGGGTCGTCGGGGTCCTCCTGCTGGAGCGCGACAACCGACACGTCCGACTCACCACGGCGGGTGAGGTCTTCCTGACCGAGGCACGCCGCCTGCTCACCGCGGCGGACGACGCTCCGGCGCTCGCCCGCCGCATCGCGGCCGGCAGGGCGGGGGTGCTCCGTCTCGGCTTCACGGCAGCCACCGGGTTCAGCCTGCTGGGCACGCTGGTCCGGGCGATCGGCGAGCACATGCCGGGCGTCGACCTGGACCTGCAGGAGCTCGTCACGATCGAGCAGATCGAGGCGATCCGCCGCGGCGAGCTCGACCTGGCGCTGGGTCGCCCGCCGTTCGACGACAGCACCTTCGACTCCCAGCTCCTGCTGTCGGAGGACCTCGTGCTGGTGGTTCCCCACGGCCACCCGTTCGCCACACTGCGTCGCGCGGTCCGCGCCGGCGACCTGCGGGACGTCCCGTTGATCGGCCACCATTCCACCAAGGCCCGCTACTTCTACGACATGGTGGTGCGCTACGTCGACGTCGAGCACGTGAACGTGGTGCACGTCGTGAGCCAGATCCTCACGATGTGCTCGCTGGTGGCGGCCGGTCGGGGGGTCGCGTTCGTCCCGGAGTCCGCCCGCCTGCTCGGCCTGCCGGGGGTGGAGTTCGTCGACCTCGCCGACGTCCCCCACGCCGTCGTCGAGCTGCACGCGATCTGGGACCGGGACTCCCGGAACCCGGCGCTGCACGAGTTCCTCCGGATCCTGCAGCAGGTGCACGACTGAGGCGGACGCCCGGCAGGAGCTCCGACAGCGATGCAGGACGTGCATGATTCGATGCCATTCGGGGCTTGGACAGGCATCGTGAACGCTCCTTAGGTTGTCGGACGAACTGTCACCGCCGACGTCTGTCACCAGGAGGGGCCATCGTGGCCACGTACTCACCCTCGGAGCTCGCCGCCACCCTCAAGGAGGGCCTGCTCTCGTTCCCCGTCACCCCGTTCACCGCGGACGGCGAGGTCGACGGCGCCCGGTACACCGAGCACATCGCGTGGCAGACGAGCTTCGGGATCGGCGGCCTGTTCGCCGCCGGCGGTACGGGCGAGGGGTTCAGCCTGACGCCGGGCGAGGCCGCGCGCGTGATGGCGCTCGCCGTCGAGGCGGCGGAAGGGGCCACCCCCGTGCTGGGCAGCGCCGGCGGCAACACCGCGCAGGCAGTCGAGAACGCGCGGGCCGCCGAGGCCGCGGGTGCCGAGGGCGTCCTCCTGCTGCCGCCGTACCTCACCGACTGCGACCAGGACGGCCTGCTCGAGCACGCCTCCGCGGTGTGCGCCGCGACCGACGTCGGCGTCATCGTCTACAACCGCGCCAACGCCGTCTACTCCGCGCAGACCGTGGCCCGGCTGGCCGACCGGCACCCGAACTTCGTCGGCTTCAAGGACGCGCTCGGCGACATCGAGCAGCTCACGCGCGTGGTCGCGACCAACGGCGACCGCCTGTTCTACCTCGGCGGGCTGCCCACCGCGGAGACCTTCGCGCTGCCGCTGCTGCAGCTCGGCATGAGCACCTACTCCTCCGCGATGTACAACTTCGTGCCCGAGTTCGCGCTCGACTTCTACCGCGACGTGCGCCGTCTCGACCGCGACGCCGTCACCGAGAAGCTGACCCGCTTCGTGCTGCCGTACCTCGACATCCGCGACCGGGCCAAGGGCTACGGCGTCTCGATCGTCAAGGGCGGCCTCAAGGCCGTCGGCCGCGACCTGGGCGGCGTGCGGCCCCCGCTGCAGGACCTCACCGACCGGGACGTCGACGACCTGCGCGCCCTCGTCGACGCGGCGGGCATCCGGCCGGCCGACGTCGCGCTGGCACGCTGACCGACGACGCCCACACAGCCACGCGCATCCGCGCGCACCCTTGGAGGGACCATGACCGCCACCGCCGTCCTCACCGGGCACTCGATCGTCGCCGGCGCCCCGCTGGTGGGCGCCGCCGGCTCCGCGAGCAGCCACGACCCCGCCACCGACGAGGCTCTCGAGCCCGCCTACTCGCTGCTGTCCACCGATCAGCTCCCGCTCGCCACGGCCGCGGCCGAGGAGGCCTTCGCCTCGTTCTCCGCGCTGGCCCCGGAGCCGCACGCCCGGTTCCTGGAGCGCGTCGCGGAGAACATCGAGGCCGCGGGCTCCGCGATCGTCGGGCGCGCGCTGCGCGAGACCGGGCTGCCCGAGGCCCGGCTCACCGGGGAGCTCGCCCGCACCACCGGCCAGCTGCGCCTCTTCGCCGGCGTCGTGCGCCGGGGCGACCACCGCGGGGTGCGGGTCGACCCGGCCCTGCCGGACCGCACGCCCGCGCCGCGCGCCGACATCCGCCAGCGGCAGGTGCCCGTCGGCCCCGTCGCCGTCTTCGGCGCGAGCAACTTCCCCCTCGCGTTCTCCACCGCGGGCGGCGACACCGCGTCGGCGCTGGCCGCCGGCTGCCCCGTGATCGTCAAGGCGCACCGCGCCCACCAGGGCACCAGCGAGCTCGTCGGCCGCGCGGTCGCCGAGGCCGTCGCGGAGGCCGGCCTGCACCCGGGCGTCTTCTCGCTCGTCTACGGCCCCGGGGCGGAGGTCGGCCAGGCGCTCGTGCGCGACCCCGCCGTCCGGGCCGTCGGCTTCACCGGCTCCCGGTCCGGCGGGCTGGCCCTCGTGGCCGCGGCCGCCGCGCGCCCCGTGCCGATCCCCGTGTACGCGGAGATGAGCTCGATCAACCCGGTGGTCGTACTCCCGGGCGCGCTGGAGGGCGACGTCGATGCCCTCGCGAACGCCTACCTCACCTCGGTGACGGGGTCCTCGGGCCAGCTCTGCACCGCCCCCGGCCTGCTGTTCGCGCCGCGGTCGGAGCGCGGCGACGCCTTCGTCGACGCCGTGCGCCACGCCGTCGAGGCCGCCACCGGGCAGACCATGCTCACCGCCGGCATTGCCCGGGCCTGGCACGACGGCGTGGAGAGGCTCGCCGCGCAGGACGGTGTCACGACTACCGGTTCCGGGACCGCCGGGGCGACGAGCAACGCGCCCGCCCCGGCCGTCTTCACGGCCGACGTCGCGACCTTCCTCGCCAACCCCGTCCTCGAGGCCGAGATCTTCGGCGCCGCGTCCCTCGTGGTGCGGTACGCGGACGACGACGAGCTGCTCGCGGCCCTCGGGCGGCTGGAGGGCCAGCTCACCGCGACGCTGCACCTCACCGAGGCGGACCGTGACACCGCCGTGCGGCTCCTGCCCGTGCTGGAGCGCAAGGCCGGGCGCATCCTCGCGAACGGCTGGCCCACGGGGGTCGAGGTGGGGCACGCGATGGTGCACGGCGGCCCGTTCCCCGCGACGTCGGACGGTCGCTCGACGTCGGTCGGCACGCTCGCGGTCGAACGGTTCCTGCGGCCGGTCGCCTACCAGAACCTGCCGGAGTTCCTGCTCCCCGCGCCGGTGCGTCCGGACAATCCGTGGCGGCTGAACCGGCGCGTCGACGGCGCGCTCGAGCTCGCGCCCGAGGCCGCGCGGTGAGCACCCCGACGATCGACCGGGTCGAGGTCGTGCCGGTCGCCGGGCACGACTCGATGCTGCTCAACCTGTCCGGCGCCCACGGGCCGTTCTTCACGCGCAACGTCGTGATCGTCCACGACTCCGACGGTCGCGAGGGGCTGGGCGAGGTGCCGGGCGGCGAGAAGATCCGCGCGACGGTCGAGGACGCCGGGCGGCTCGTCGTCGGGCAGCCGGTGGCGCGGTTCCGGTCGCTGCTGCGGCAGGTCTCCGCGGCGTTCTCCGGCCGCGACGCCGGCGGGCGCGGCAACCAGACCTTCGACCTGCGCACCACCGTGCACGCCGTCACCGGCCTGGAGTCCGCGCTGCTGGACCTGCACGGCCAGGCGCTCGGCGTGCCCGTGGCCGAGCTGCTCGGCGAGGGGCAGCAGCGCGACGCCGTACCGATGCTCGGCTACCTGTTCTACGTCGGCGACCCGGACGCCACCGACCTGCCGTACCTTCGCGAGCCCGACGGCCCGGACGCCTGGTCGCGCCTGCGCCGCGAGGCCGCGATGACGCCCGAGGCCGTCGTCCGGCTCGCCGAGGCCGCCCGCGAGCGCTACGGCTTCGCCGACTTCAAGCTCAAGGGCGGCGTGCAGGCCGGCGACCTCGAGGTGGACGCGGTCGTCGCGCTCAAGGAGCGGTTCGGCGACGCCCGCATCACGCTCGACCCGAACGGCGGCTGGCTGCTCGACGAGGCGGTCCGCCTCGGGCGGCGCATGCGGGGTGTCGTGGCCTACGCGGAGGACCCGTGCGGCGCCGAGGGCCGGTTCTCCGGGCGCGAGGTCATGGCCGAGTTCCGCCGCGCGACCGGGCTGCCCACCGCGACCAACATGATCGCCACCGACTGGCGGGAGCTGGGGCACGCCCTCCGCGCCGACGCCGTGGACATCCCGCTGGCCGACCCGCACTTCTGGACGATGGCCGGGTCCGTGCGCGTGGCCCAGCTCTGCCACGAGCTCGGGCTTACCTGGGGCTCGCACTCCAACAACCACCTCGACATCTCGCTGGCGATGTTCACGCACGTGGGCGCGGCGGCGCCCGGCGAGATCACCGCGCTCGACTCGCACTGGATCTGGCAGGACGGGCAGGGCGTCACCACCGAGCCGCTGCGGATCACCGGCGGCGAGATCCGCGTCCCGACCGCCCCCGGCCTCGGCGTCGAGCTGGACCGCGACCGCCTCGCCACAGCGCACGAGCTGTACCGGAGGCGTGGGCTCGGCTCGCGCGACGACGCCGTCGCGATGCAGTATCTGGTGCCGGGGTGGGAGTTCGACCCGAAGCGCCCGTGCCTCGTTCGTTGAGGGGTCGCTGACGCGTGGGGGGCGTGCTCACCGGCTTCGCCGTCGTTCTGGTGCTGGTGGCGGTGGGCCTGGCGGTCACGTTGCTTCTGCCGGCCCGCGCGCCGGACATGCAGCGCGGCATCGCGCCGCTGGTCTACTACGTGACCAACCCGGCGCTGATGTTCGTGCTGGTCTCGGGTGCCGACGTCGACGCGGTGCTCGGCACGTATGCGCCGCTCGCGCTGATCACGGCGGCCGCCACGGGGCTGCTCTACGCGGCCCTCGCCGGCGGGATGCTGCGCCGGCCTGCGGGGCGCGTAGCGACCGGGGCGATGGCGGCCTCGTACGTCAACGCCGGCAACATCGGCGTCCCCATCGCGCTGTACGCGGTCGGCACCACGGCGCCGGTCGTCTCCGTCCTGCTCGCGCAGCTGCTCGTCGTCGCGCCGTTCTATCTGGCGGTCTTCGCGTGGTGCCGGCACAGGGCGGACGGCGGGTCCGGCGGCCTGGGGCGGACGCTCGCGCGCTCGCTCGCCAACCCCGTGAGCGTCGCCACGGCCCTCGGCCTGGCCGCCGCGCTGCTGTCGGTCGAGCTGCCGGAGGTGCTGGGCGCGCCGCTCGAGATGCTCGCCGACGCGTCCGTCCCCCTCCTGCTCCTCCTCTTCGGGATGGCGTTGCGCGGGCAGAAGCCGCTGGGCGGCGAAGCCCGCGCGGAGGTCGTGGCCGGCGCGGTGCTCAAGGCCGCGGTGATGCCCGTGCTGGCGTGGGTCGTGGGCCGGTTCGCCTTCCACCTCGACGGCGTCGACCTGCTCGGCGTCGTCATCATGGCCGCGCTGCCCACCGCGCAGAACGTCTTCCTCTTCGCCGGCCACTTCCGCCTGCCGACGACGGCCGTGCGCGACGTCACGCTGCTGAGCATGCTGCTCGCCCTGCCCGTGTCGCTGGGCATCGCAGTCCTCCTGGGCTGACCATGCTGCTGACCATGCTGCTGACCATGCTGCTGACCAGGCCGGATAGTTGTCCACACCCCCTGTCGGACCGGACTGACGAGCGCTAGACTCGAACGCATGTTCGAAGCCGTGGATGTCGAGGCCGTCGATGTCGCAACCCAGGTTGATCCTGGGCCGCGCCCGTCAGTGGGTGACGTGTCGACGGCGATCGACGAGGCGGTCCTGCTCCAGGCGTGGATCGACGCACTGGAGGGGCGCAGGCTGCTCGTGGTGGAGCGGGCACGGCGGGCGGCGGCCGGGTGCGAGCGGACGTTGCTGGACGAGACCGATCTCGAGGTGTGTCGCGCGTCGACGCTGCGGCGGCGGGAGCTGGCGCAGCGGGCGTTCATCGCCGATCTGGCGACGGCGCTGCGGTTGTCCGAGCAGCAGGCGACGCACCTGGTGGACACCGCGAAGACGTTGGCGGACGTCGCGCTGGGTGTCCGGGAGGCGGGCGCGCCCGCTACGTCGACGCTGATCGAGCTGTGCCAGGGGCGGTTCTCCTTCGCGCACGCCCGCGCGATCGCGGACGCTCTGGCGGACCTGCCTCATGCCCCTCCCGACACCGACGCTGCGCGGGTGCGCGCACAGGCGCAGGTGGCGATCGAGGCGGCGGTGCTGCCCGCAGCGGCGTGCGTGACGTTGCCGCAACTGCGCCGCCGGTTGCGGCGAGCTCGTGACCTGGCCCACCCGGAACCTCTCACAGCACGCCATGAGAGCGCCGCGACCAGGCGCGCCGTGCACCTCGACCCCGCCGCTGACGGCATGGCCTGGCTCACGGCCTACCTGCCCGCAACCAGCGCGCACGCCATCCACGACCGCCTCACCGGCAAGGGCCGACGGGCCAAGGACGCCGGCGACTGCCGCACGCTGGACCAGCTGCGCGCCGACGCGCTTGCCGGCCTCCTGCTCGCGACCACCAGGTCGACCGGCACCGCGACGCCCGGCACCGCTGCCCCGGCCCGGCGCGACGCAGATGATGCCCGAACCCATGTCGATGACGAGCCCGCCGTACCCGACCTGGCCGACCTCGCGCTCCACATCACCCCGAGCGTGCGGGTCACGGTCCCCGTCACGGCGCTGCTCGGTGGCGGCGCCCCAGCCGAGCTTGACGGGCACGGGCCCGTCGACGCGGACACTGCCGCCCGTCTGACCGCGCACGCGCCGTCCCTGCGGCGCCTGCTGGTCGACCCGGCCGACGGGCGCGTGCTGACCACCGATCCCGGCACCTACACGATCCCGGCCGCGCTGCGCGCGCTGCTACAGGCCCGCGACACCACCTGCCGGTTCCCTGGCTGCACCCGCACCGCCGCCCGCTGCGACATCGACCACGTCGTCGCTTGGGCTGACGGCGGCCGCACGACCGCGGACAATCTCGCGCATCTTTGCAGGCGGCACCACGTGTTGAAGCACCAGTCCCGATGGCGCAGCGAGGCCGGAGGCGACGGCGCCCTGATGTGGACCTCACCCACAGGACGCACCCACCAGGACCGGAACAGCTCGACGCTCGAACCCCCGCCACTCGAATCACCGTCCCACGACGCACCCCGCGCCTCCCAGCTCGATCCCGGACCGCCACCGTTCTGACGCGCCGGCAGAAGTTGGCCGCACACGCCGGGTCGGCGGACCTGGGGTAGTCGAGCAGCTGTCAGGCCGCCTCGGTGACCTTGCCGCCCGCGATGCGCAGCCGGCGCTGCGCGCGGCGCGCGACGACGGAGTCGTGCGTGACCAGCACGACGGTCAGGCCCTGTTCTTTCCACAACCCCTCGAGCAGCTCGACGATCTCGTCGCGGGTGGCCTCGTCGAGGTTGCCGGTGGGCTCGTCGGCGAGGAGCACGGTGGGGTTCTTGACCAGCGCGCGGGCGATCGCCACGCGCTGCTGCCCCCCGGACAGCTCCCCGGGCAGGTGGTCGGCGCGCTCGCCGAGCCCCACCTGCCCGAGGGCCTCGAGCGCCCGGTGCCGGCGCTCCGCCGTGGTGGTCTTCGCCGGCACCAGCGCGGTCTCGACGTTCTCCGCCGCGGTGAGCGTGGGGATGAGGTTGAAGTGCTGGAACACGAACCCCAGCCGCTCGGCGCGGGCGCGGGTCAGGCCCCGGTCGTCCAGGGCGGCCAGGTCCTCCCCGGCCAGCTTCACGCTGCCCGACGTCGGGCGGTCGAGGCCGCCGAGCATCTGCAGCAGGGTGGACTTGCCGCCGCCGGTGGGGCCCTGGATCGCGACGAGCTCGCCGTCGCCGATCTCCAGGGAGACGTCGGTCAGCGCGTGCACGGTGCGCTTGCCGGTGTAGGTCTTCGTGACGTTCTCGAGCTGGTACATGGGAGTCCTTCTTCGCTGGTTGAGCCGGCCGAGACCGCTGGTTGAGCCTGTCGAAACCTCAGGCGAGCGAGCGCAGCGCCTCGGCGGGGCGCAGGCGGGTGGCACGGCCGCCGCCGACGACGCCGGCGAGCAGGCCGCCGAGGACGGCGAGCCCCACGGCGGCCAGCACCACCCACAGGAACACCGGGGCGTGGAGCACCACGTCGACCGCGCTGCTCCCGGCGTCGGCCATCCCGCCGAACGGACCACCACCACCGCCGCCGCCCGGCATCGCGCCGCCGTCGGGCGCCCGTGCGCCGCCGGGGCCGCCGAACGTGAAGCCACCCCCGCCGGACGCGCCGGAGAGCGTGATGCCCGCCAGGTTGATCGCCAGCACGGCGACGCCGCCGAGCACGACGCCCGCGACGCCGCCGATGAGACCCTGGACCACGGACTCGCCCGCGACCTGACCCACGACGCGCCGCCGTGACCAGCCGATCGCCTTGAGCGTGCCGAGCTCGCGGGTGCGGCGGTTGACACCCGAGACGGTGAACAGGATCGCGAGGCCGAACGCGGCCACCAGCACCACGGCGCTGAGCCAGGTGCCGAGGGTCGAGACCAGCGACGACGCGGTGGAGAGCGAGCCGGTGACGTCGCCCGCGAGGTCGGACTGGGTGCTCACGGACACGTCGGGCAGCGCGGCCGCGACGGCGTCGGCCACGGCGTCCACGTGGTCGGCCGAGTCGACCGACACGTACACGTCGGTGACCTGTCCGTCGAGGTCCGCGAGCGACTGCGCGAGCGCCAGCGGCACGTACACGTCGGAGGCGGTCGCGACCCCCTCGCCGGCGGTGGACGTGACCGTGCCGACCACCTCGAGGTCGGTGCCGCCCACGGTGACCGTGTCGCCGACGGCGAGCTCCTGCTGCTCCGCGTAGGTCGCGTCGAGCACGGCCACCTTCGCGGGCTCGGCCGCGTCGCCGCCCTCGGCCGCGTCGCCGCCCTCGGCCGCGTCGCCGCCCTCGGCCGCGTCGCCGTCGTCGGGCTCCAGGCCTCGCCCGTCCGCGACCTCGACGGTGGTGAGCGGGCCGACGGCGTCCGTGGTCGGGTCCACCCCGGTCACGGTGGTGGAGTCGACCTGGAAGGCGCTGCCGCCGGTGCCGTCCGCGCCGCCGGTCGGCGGCTCCTGCGCGTCGTCGGAGCCGCCCGTCGACCCGCTCGGCCCACCCTGCCCGCCGCCGTCGCCCTGCTGCTCGCGCATCGCGTCGAGGTCCGGCACCTCGCCGGAGAACGACATGTTCTCGAGCGTGAGCGTCGCGGCCGCGCCGGTCACGTGGTCGACGCCGGTCACGGTGGCGAGGGCGGTGGCGTCGAAGGAGGCGGACCCGCGCACCACGCTCAGCCGGTCCTGATCGAGCGAGCGCGTGCCCTCGCCGTCCGGCTCGCCGTCCGTCTCGCCGTCCGTCTCGCCGTCGGTCTCGCCGTCGTCCGCGTCGAACTCGAACCGGCCGGGCCCGCCGCCCTCGCCGGGCTCGCCCGCCTGGGTCACGGTGACGTCGGTGCCGACGCCGTAGACGGACTCCAGCACGGACGCCTGGGCGTCGCGGACCCCGGCGGAGACGGACTACACGACCATGACCAGCGCGATCGCGACGGCCAGGCCGATCGCGACCACCACGGTCTGCTTGCGCCGGTGCCGCAGCTCGCGGCGCAGGTAGGTGATGAACATGGGACTCCTCGGGAGGAAGCACGAACGGCGGGGGTGGCTGCACTGCCACCGGACGCCCGGAACGTAGGCCCGGTGCCTGGGGCGGTCCTGCCGTGCGCCTGTGACCATCCTGTGAACCCGAAGATCAAGGCGGCCGGTGCCGCCCCGAACGAGGTGCCCCCGAGCGAGGGCGCCCGGCGTCAGTGCCGGTGCGGCTCGCTCCCGGGCTCGTCGGCCTCGTGCTCGGGGGCCCGCTCCAGCAGGCCCGCGATGCGCTGCTCGATCGCGTCGGTGGCGGCGTCGGGCAGCACAAGAATGCCCTCGAGCTCCTTGGTGGCCCGCCGGTAGGCCGACTGCCGCTCGGCCTGGGTGGAGCCCTCGTCGTCGGCCAGCGCGAGCAGCTTCTTCGCCCGGTCCAGCGACTGGCGCTCTGCGGGGGAGAAGTCGGACGCGCGCCGTCGCCGCGCCTCGGCCTCGGCGATGTCGAAGCGCACCTGGTACTCGCGGACGGCCTCGCGGTACCGGTCGAGGCGACGGCGGTCGCGGAGCTCCTCCGGGTCCTGCGGCCGCAGGCTCTCGGCGTCGCGCCGGGCCCGGTGGAAGTCGACGGTCACCTGCTCGCGCATGTCCGTCATGACGGGGTACTCGAGCACCTTGACGGCGTCGAGCTCGTAGTCGAGCCAGCGGCGCTCGGTCTCGTCGTGCGCCGCGATCGTCCGCTCGATCTCGCCGGTGAGCGCCTCGTCCGCCTCCAGGGTGGCGCGGTCCTGGGCGTGTTTGATCCGGTACATCTCGATCTTGTCCCGGCGCCGGCGCTCGTCCCACACCTGGGCGCCGCGGACCCAGCCGCCGATGATGCCGCTCAGCGGGAAGACGAGCCACCAGTAGGAACCGACGAAGTCCCAGAAACCGTTCACGTGTCCACGCTAGCGGGCGCGGTGCCCGCTCCGTGGTCGCGGGCGCCGGCGACCCGGTGCCGGTCTACGCTGGGGCACGTCAACCCAGCACCGTCGCGGGCGTCAGCGGCCCCGGGCACACTCGCTCGGGCGATGCCGCAGGGTCGCCCGCGGTCCCCGTCTGAAGGAGCACCCGTGGCAAGCATCGAAGCCGTTGGAGCACGCGAGATCCTCGACTCGCGCGGCAACCCCACCGTCGAGGTGGAGATCGCGCTGGACGACGGCACGTTCGCGCGTGCGGCCGTCCCGTCGGGCGCCTCGACGGGCGCCTTCGAGGCGGTCGAGCGTCGCGACGGCGACAAGGCCCGCTACCTGGGCAAGGGCGTCGAGGGCGCGGTCAACGCCGTCATCGACGACATCGCCCCCGAGCTCATCGGCTACGACGCCGAGGAGCAGCGCATCATCGACCAGACCCTGATCGAGCTGGACGGCACCCCGAACAAGGGCAAGCTCGGCGCCAACGCGATCCTCGGCGTCTCGCTCGCCGTCGCGAAGGCCGCCGCGAAGTCGTCCGGCCTCGACCTGTTCCGCTACATCGGCGGCCCCAACGCGCACGTCCTGCCCGTGCCGATGATGAACATCCTCAACGGCGGGTCCCACGCGGACTCGAACGTGGACGTCCAGGAGTTCATGGTCGCGCCGATCGGCGCCTCCTCCTTCAAGGAGGCCCTGCGCACCGGCACCGAGGTCTACCACTCCCTCAAGTCCGTCCTGAAGTCCGAGGGCCTGTCCACCGGCCTGGGCGACGAGGGCGGCTTCGCGCCGAACCTGTCGAGCAACCGCGCCGCGCTCGACCTCATCATCACCGCCATCGAGAAGGCCGGCTTCACGCCCGGCACGGACGTCGCGCTCGCGCTCGATGTCGCCTCCTCCGAGTTCTTCTCCGACGACAAGTACGCGTTCGAGGGCAAGAGCCTGCAGGCCGCCGAGATGATCGAGTACTACGAGCAGCTCGTGGAGGACTACCCGCTGGTCTCCATCGAGGACCCGCTGGACGAGGACGACTGGGAGGGCTGGAGCGCCCTCATGCAGCGCATCGGCGACAAGGTGCAGATCGTGGGCGACGACCTGTTCGTCACCAACCCGGAGCGCCTGGCCAAGGGCATCGAGCTCAAGGCCGCCAACTCGCTGCTGGTCAAGCTCAACCAGATCGGCACGCTCACCGAGACGCTCGACGCCGTCACGCTCGCGCAGCGCAACGGCTTCACCACGATGACCTCGCACCGCTCCGGCGAGACCGAGGACACCACCATCGCGGACCTGTCCGTGGCCACCAACGCCGGCCAGATCAAGACCGGCGCCACCGCCCGTGGCGAGCGCATCAACAAGTACAACCAGCTCCTGCGCATCGAGGAGGCGCTGGACGACGCCGGTCGTTACGCCGGCCGTTCGGCCTTCCCGCGCTTCCAGGTCTGACACCCCGGAGCCTCGACGACGGCCGGTCGCCCCGCGAGGGCGGCCGGCCGTCGTCGTCCCGCGAGGTCGTGTCGAAACTCGGCGAGGTAGTTCGAAACTCGGCGAGGTAGTTCGAAACTCGGCGAGGTAGTTCGAAACTTGGCGAGGTAGTCCTGATCTGCGCGAGGTAGTTCGGGTTGCGGGCTCGGTGGTGTGGGAGGTCTCGTCGCTGCGTTCGTCTTGCGCAGACCACGCCTCGTACTACCTCGCGGAGTTTCGGACTACCTCGCAGGCGCGCCGACGACGGTCCCCGGCCGGGGCGTCGCGGATCGGCAGAATCGGGGCGTGCCTGCCCGCCGACCGTCCTCGCCCGCCGCGCGTCGTCCCGCGTCGCGGCCCTCGGGCGCGCGCGGCGGCTCGGCACGGCCCACGACGACGGCGAACAGGTCGGTCGGCGCGTCGTCGTCGCCCCGCCCGAAGGCGTCCGGCACGAAGTCGGCTGGAGCAAAGTCCGGCACGAAGGCGGCCGGCGCGGCCGGCAAGGCCAAGGGGGCGGGCAAGGGCGGTTCGGGCCGGATGGCGTCGAGCGGTCGGCGCGGGACGCGCCGCCCGGTCGGACCGGCCCGCGAGGACCGCCGGCGCAGCCGCTACGGACTGGTGCTGCCGGAGGTGCTCACCGTCCGCCTCATCGTGCTGTCGGTGGTGGTGCTGCTGGCCGTGGTGCTGCTGCTGCCCACGGTGCGCGGCGCGGTGCAGCAGGCGGGCGAGCTCGACCGGCTGCGCGCGGAGCTGGCGCAGCACGAGTCGGAGCGGGACCGCCTGGACGTGGAGCTCGGGCGCTGGGAGGACCGGTCGTACGTCGAGGAGCAGGCGCGCTCGCGCCTCAGCTTCGTCATGCCGTCCGACAAGGTGTGGCGTGTCGTCGACCCCGACGCGGCCGGCCCGGACGACGTCGACCCCGTGACGGGCGAGGCCGTCGACGACGGCCCGGTGGGAACGGCGACAGGTCCCGGCGTGCCCTGGTATCAGTCCGTGTGGGAGTCGGTGCAGGTCGCGGACGGCGCCTCAGACTGACAGCGACGGTCCGTCCCCCTGCGGTTCGGGGTGCGCGACCCTACGATCCGAGCATGACGACTGCTGGTCCCAGGGTGCGGACGCTCCTCGTGACGGGCGCGGCCGGACCGGCGGGCCGCACGTTGGGAGCGCAGCTCGCGCGCCGCGCGGACGCCGCCGGACGGCGCGTCGTCGGGGTCGACCTGGACCCGGTCGCCGTCGCGGGGTTCGACGTCGTCGAACCGGTCCCCGGGGCACTCGATCCCGCGTACGACCGGGCGACCCTCGAGCTGCTCGAGCGCCATCGCCCCGACGTCGTGGTGCCGACCGTCTCCGAGGAGCTGCCCCGGCTCGCCGTGCTCGCCGAGGCTGCGGGCTTGGGGGACGGTGTGGTGTTGTCGGCCCCCGGCCCCACGGCCGTGGCGGCGGACAAGCTCCTGACCATGTGGGCGCTGGCCCGCGAGGACGTCGCCGTGCCGTGGTTCGTGGCCGCCGACGAGCCGACGTCGGCCGCGGACGCGCTGGCGAGGGCCGGCGGCCCCGTCGTGGTCAAGCCGCGCGTCGCTCGCGGCGGTCGGGGCGTCCACGTCGTCGAGTCGCCGGACGATCCCGTCTGGGCCGCCGTCGACGGGTCGTGGATCGTGCAGGCCTTCGCGCCGGGCGACGAGTACAGCCCGCAGGTGTACCGGTCGCCGGCCACGGGCCGGTGCACGGTCGTGGTCCTGGCGAAGACCGCGCTCAAGGAGGGACGCGTCGGGAACGCCGCCTCCGTCGAGCGGTTGCCCGACGGTGCGGCGGCCGACGTTGCCGAGCTGGCAGCGCGCACCGCGCAGAAGCTGGGCCTGGTCGGCCCGCTGGACATGGACGTGCGCCGGCTCGACGACGGCACCCCGGTGATCCTCGAGGTGAACTCCCGCTTCGGCGCGGTGTCGGCCGACGCGCCCGAGCTGATCGACGCGGTCCTCACCGACTGGCCGGGGTGAGGGCATGGTCACGGTGCTGACGGCGCTCGTGCTGGTGCTCGGCCTGTCGTTGCTGGTCGTGGGCGTGGGGCGGCTCGTGCTGGTGCCGTGGGCGCTCGTCTTCGAGGTGCGGCAACGGCGCGCGGGCACCGGACCGGCCGGGTACGGGCCGCTCTTCCTCGAGCCGCCGCAGGTGAGCGTGATCGTCCCCGCCTACGACGAGTCGGTGGTGATCGAGAACTGCGTGCGGTCGATCCTGCGCAGCGACTACCCGCGGTACGAGGTCGTGTGCGTCGACGACGGGTCGTCGGACGACACGTACGCACGCATGCAGGCACTGGCCGCCGCGCACCCGGCGGTCACCGCGATCCGCCAGGAGAACGCCGGCAAGGGCGCCGCCCTCAACACGGGGATCGCGGCGACCACCGGAGAGGTGCTCCTGCTGGTCGACGCGGATGGGCTCTTCCGACCCGACACGATCACGCGGATGCTGCGCGGGTTCCGGGAGCCCCAGGTGGGCGCGGTGTGCGGCAGCGACCGGCCGGTGAACCTGGACCGCGTGCAGACGCGGCTGCTGGCGCTCATCAGCCATGTGGGCACCGGGCTGATGCGCCGCGCCCTGGACGTGCTGGGCTGCCTTCCCGTCGTGTCCGGCAACATCGGCGCGTTCCGGCGCGACGTCCTGGAGCAGACCGGGCCGCTGCGCACCGACACCCTCGGCGAGGACCTTGAGCTCACGTGGCGGGTGCACCGCGAGGGGTACCACGTCACGTTCGCGCCGGACGCCCTCGTGTACGCGGAGTCGCCGTCCACCCTCCGGGGGCTGTGGCGGCAGCGGGTGCGGTGGGCGCGCGGGCTGCTGCAGGCGACCGAGCTGCACCGTTCGATGATCGGCCGTCCGCGGTACGGGGCGTTCGGGATCTACCTCGCGTACAACTCGTTCGCGCAGATCGTCGCCCCGTTCCTCCAGGTGCTCGGCATGGCCGCCCTCGCGGTGCTCGTCGCCGTCGACGGGCCCGGGTGGCTGCCGACGTCGTGGTGGGCGTGGATCCTCCTGGTGGGCCTGCCGCTGTCGCTGGGGCTGCTGCTGCTCGCGCTGCTCCTGGACCGCTCCCCGGGCGACCTGCGGCAGCTGTGGACTGTCGTCCTGTGGCCCCTCTACTCCCTGATGATGACGTTCGTCGTGCTCGAGGCCGTTCGGCGCGAGCTCGGGAACGCGGAGAACCGATGGGACAAGCTGGACCGGAGCGGGACGGTGTCTGTGCACGGGCTCGTCGACCAGGGCGAGCCTGGGGACTGAGGATCGCCCCCCGCCTCGCGCGGTGGAGGCCGCCGAGACGAAGGAGCGTCCGAGACCTCGACGTCACCCCGTTGTTCCATCTGACCGGCGCACACTGGGCGGCGCTGGCGGAGGGCTGGCTGCCGTGAGGTCTGGGAGGGCGACCTCGACCTGGGTGCCCTCGCCGGGCGTGCTGCGGATCGCCATCTCCCCGCCGTGGTCGTGCACGATCTGGTCCACCAGTGCGAGTCCCAGGCCGACGCCGCGGACCTGGCGGCGCCGCGTGTCGCGCGTGCGGTAGAAGCGTTCCGTCACGTGGTCGAGCTCGTCGGGTGGGATGCCGATGCCGTCGTCGGTGACCTGCAGCCGGGCCAGGCGGGTCCCGTCGGGCGCCGTCCCCGACGTGACCGCGACCCGGACGTGGCCGCCGTGCTCGCTGCGGGTGTACTTCGCCGCGTTGGAGAGCAGGTTGTGGACTATCTGCGCCAATCGCGCGGCGTCGGAGACGAGTGGCACCGACGGATCCCCGTCGACCGTGACACGCACCCCGGCAGAACGGGTGGTGGGCAGCTCGCTCTCGACCGTCTGCCGGACCACCTGGACCACGTCGACCTCCGCGGCCGTCAGCATGAACGTGCCGGAGACGATCTGCGCGCTCGTCAGGAGGTCGTCCACGAGGCCCAGCAGGCGGTGGGCGTTGCGCTCCACGACGTCCACGTACTCGCGCGCCTCGGCGTCGAGGCGGTCCCCGCCGAGCCGTAGCAGATCGACGTACCCGAGGATCGCGGACAGAGGCGTGCGCAGCTCGTGGCTCACCAGTCCGATGAACGCGTCCTGGTTGCGCTGCTCCTCGCGGCGCGCCGTGATGTCGGTCGCGACCGCCAGGTAACCCGTGGGCAGCTCGGGTTCGGGGCCGGCGAGGGCCGGGCGGGGGGTCACGACCAGCTCGAGTTCGCGGCGCGACCCGTCGGGGAGCTGGTAGTCCCATTCGTCGACCTGCGTGCCCCCGGCAGCGGCGGCGCCCAGGATCTCGGCCAAGGGCGGCCGACCGACCAGGAGATCCGTCACGACGAGACCGACCAGATCCTGCGCCGGCCGACCGAAGAGCCGGACGGCTCCCGTGTTGACGGAGGCGATCGTGCCCTCGGAGTCGGTCGCGAGGAAGGCCTGCGCGGTGGCAGCCTCGAGGATGCTGCGCACGGTGTCGCGGGAGTCTCGCAGCTGGTGCGCGCTCGCGGCGAGCTCGTCCCGGGCACGTTCGAGCTGGCGGGCCTGCCGCCGGGACAGGTCGACGATGCCGTGCGCCCCCACCGCCACGAAACCCATGATGATCAGGTCTACGAGCGCGTGGGTCGGTGAGGGGACCCATCGGGGGAGGACGTCCTGCCAGATCGTCGGCGCGAGGAGCACCGTGGCGGAGCCGAGGATCGCCAGCACCAGGCCGGCTCGACCAGGCTGCAGCGCGAGGCTGACCACCGGGAGGAACAACAGCGTGTCGAGCGCGGTGACGGCGTGACCGAACCCGTCCCCCATCAGCCCGATGGCGACCATCTGGGCCAGGGGGAGCACGAGCTGCCAGGCGTGCGGCCACCTGTCCCAGCGGCCCGCAAACCCCACGACCTGGACGAGGGCGATCGTCAGGGCCCCCGTCGTGACCTGCGCAGGGCTGCTGATCTCGATGCCGGGGGCCAGGAAGAGGAGGACGGCGAGGACGACGCCGACGGAGATCGTGCCGGGGAGCTGTCGAAGGCCCACCGCGTCGTCGGCGAACCATGCGTCGAGGGGGTGGGCCGAGCCGTCGCGCCCCGCCGACCGGCGCGTCATCGTCCCTCCGCACTGTGGAGGAGCTCGGAACCCTGGCCGTCGACGGCCAGGTCGGCGCGCACCGCGGACGCGGCCGCGACCGTCTCGCTCGCGCGGAGCGTCTCGAGCGGCTCCACCTCCCGCGCGCGGCTGTACCGGGACCAGTAGCGGGCCGTCGCACGCACCACGTCCGGCTGCATGTACTCCCGGTGCGCCTGCGAGGCGTAGGCGGCGAGCATCCGCAGCTTGGTCTCCACGAACCCCTCGATGTCCACGAACTGGTTCGGCGCGAATGCCACCGTGGACGACGGGCTCTGGAAACACCAGACGCTCGGCACGGTGCGGGCCGCGATCTCCACCGCCCGGTGGGCTGCCCGGTGGTCCTGGTGCCGGTCGTGCACGTCGTGCGTGTAGATGCGCTGGGGGTCCAGGTCGCGCACCACCTCCTCGACGGCGGCGATCAACCCGTCGGCGGGGTCGAGGCGGGTGTCGGGGAAGTCCAGGTGCACGAGCCGCGCGCCGACGACGTCGGCGGCCGCGCGTGCCTCCGCGCGGCGTGCGGCGGACTCGCCGCCGACCGCGCCGCCGGACAGGGTGAGGATCACGAGCTCGTCGCCGGCGGCGGCGTGGGCGGCGAGGGTCGCACCCACGCCGATCTCGACGTCGTCGGGATGCGCGCCGACGGCGAGCACCCGCTGCCGGGAGGACCTGCGCCGCTCCCGCGCCTGCCGCGCGAGCTCGGTGGCGCGCTCGACCACCTGCGACGCGGTGACGGGCTTGACCAGGAAATCGTCGACCTGCCCACGGATCGCCTCCACCGCACGGCTGACCGTCGGGTACGCCGTCACGATCATCACGGGCAACGTGGGGTCGAGCTGCTTCACCTCGGGCAGGATCTCCAGACCGGACCGCCCGGGGAGCTGGATGTCGCTCACGAGGACGTCGTAGGAGTGCTGCCGCAGGGCGGCCAGGAGCCCCTCTGCGGTGCCGGCCGTGTCGACGTGCATCCCGCCGTACCGTTCGAGGGCGATGCGTAGGAAGGCCGCGGTGTCGGCATCGTCCTCGAGGACGATGGCCCGGAGCTGGTCGTCGGCCACGGTGGACCTCTCGGGACGGGGCGGGGGACGGCACGCCTAAGCGGTACCGTACGCGACCGTACGCGCGGCCCGTGCGCGCCGCGCGGCGCAGCCGGGGGAGAATGGGCGCCGTCCCGCCCGCCGACCGCCCTCCGAGGTACCCGTGACCGACCAGCAGCCCCCCACCGACTCGTCGGTCGTCACCGACCGCGACCTCGAGGTGCTCGCCGAGCAGCTGGGGCGCGAGCCGCGCGGCGTCGTCGGCATCGCCGCACGCTGCGTGTGCGGCCGCCCGCTGGTGGTGCGCACCGCGCCGCGTCTGCCCGACGGCACGCCGTTCCCGACCACGTACTACCTGACGCACCCGGGCGCGGTCGCCGCGGCCTCGCGGCTCGAGGCGCGGGGCGTGATGAAGGAGCTGACGGAGCGGCTCGGGCAGGACGAGGAGCTCGCGTCCGCGTACCGGCGGGCGCACGAGCACTACCTGGCGCGGCGCGAGGAGCTGGGTCATGTCGACGAGATCGACGGGATCTCCGCGGGCGGCATGCCCACGCGGGTCAAGTGCATCCACGTGCTCATGGGGCACGCGCTGGCGACTGGGCCGGGCGTGAACCCGCTCGGCGACGAGGCCCTCGCCATGGTCCGCGACCAGTGGCGGCCCGACCGCTGCACCTGCTGACGGCGTCGGCCGGCATCGCCTCTCGACCAGCGAGAGGTCGGTGGCGGGTGAGAAGGTTTCCGCGTGACTGAACGCCCCACCTTCTCCTCCGCCGGTGCGCGGGTCGCGGCGATCGACTGCGGCACCAACTCCATCCGCCTCCTGGTGGCCGACATCGGCCCCGACGGCACGCTGACGGAGGTGGACCGGCAGCTGCGCATCGTCCGCCTCGGGCAGGGCGTGGACCGCACCGGCGAGCTCGCCCCGGAGGCGCTCGCGCGCACGTTCGCGGCGTCGCGCGACTACGCGCGGGTGATCGAGGAGGCCGGCGCCACGCGCGTTCGCTTCGTCGCGACGTCGGCCACGCGCGACGCGCGCAACCGGCAGGCCTTCGCGGACGGCGTCCGGGCGGCCGTCGGCGTCGACCCGGAGGTCGTCTCCGGGCGCGAGGAGGCCGAGCTGTCGTTCCGCGGCGCGACCGTCGGAGTGGCCGCGCAGCACGCGGGGCCGTACCTGGTGGTCGACCTGGGCGGTGGCTCCACGGAGCTGGTGCTCGGCACGACGACGCCGGAGGCGGCGCTCTCGCTCGACATCGGGTCCGTGCGCATGACGGAGCGCCACCTGCACTCCGACCCGCCCACCGCCGCCGAGGAGCAGGCCGCGCGCGCCGACGTGCGCGCCGCCCTGGACAAGGCAGCGCTGGAGGTGCCGTTCTGCCGGACCGCGACGCTCGTCGGGCTCGCCGGTTCCGTGACGTCGGTGACGGCGCACGCGCTGGCGCTGCCGGAGTACCGGCGCGACCGGGTGCACGGCGCGGTCCTCGCCACCGACGACGTGCTCGCCGCGTGCGACGACCTGCTGCACCGCACCCGGGAGCAGCGCGTCGCGCTCGGCTTCATGCACCCCGGCCGCGCGGACGTCATCGGCGCGGGGGCCCTGGTCTGGTCGGAGGTTGTGACGCGGGTGCGCGACGATGTCGCGGCCGCGGGCGGCGCGCTGACGCACGTCGTCACCAGCGAGAGCGACATCCTCGACGGCATCGCGCTCTCGCTCGCCTGAGCGACGCAAGCCCGACCGGCATCGTTCCGGCGCGTCCCTCCACTATTCCGCATCGCGCACTACTGTCTGTGGCGAAGCACTCAGGAGGAGAGCCGGATGGATACGACGCAGTTGCTCAAGGGGGTCCTCGACGCGGCGGTGCTCGCCGTCGTCGAGGAGGACGACGGGTATGGGTACGACGTGGTGCGCCGCCTGCGCTCCCGGGGC
This sequence comes from Isoptericola sp. Y581, assembly GCF_059445475.1. NCBI lineage: Bacteria > Bacillati > Actinomycetota > Actinomycetes > Micrococcales > Promicromonosporaceae > Isoptericola > Isoptericola sp. Y581. Next base: position 430,725 of record NZ_JCAIUK010000001.1, read on the forward strand.
CTTGACGACGTGGGCGACGCCTCCGTCTACGGCACGCTCCGCCGGCTGTATGCGGCGGGGGCGCTGACCAGCTACGTCGTGCCGTCGGAGACCGGCCCGCACCGCAAGTACTACGGCATCACCGCGCACGGGCGCGAGATGCTCGCGATCCAGCGCAAGGAGTGGCAGGAGTTCGCCGGAACCGTCGGCGGCCTCCTCGGAAGCAGGAACGAGGCCGCATGATGATCACCGACGACAGCGCCGGGACCCCCGGCGGCGCCCACCCCACCCTCGGCACCGTCCTCGAGGCGCACGCCCGGGGGTACGCCCAGGCGGTCCGGCTGCAGCTCGAGGACCTCGGCCCGGAGGTCGTCGACGAGCTGACCGACGGGCTCGAGGCCGATCTCGCCGAGGCGCTCACGGACGCCGTGGCACCGCTCTCGTCGGCGTCGGCCGGGACGGCGCGCGCGGGCGGGACCTGGACCGCCGGGCACGGCCCGGCCGACGACGTCGCGCTCGACCTCGTCGCGCACTTCGGGCCCGCCGAGTCGTACGCGGCGGAGCTGCGCGCCGCGGCGGGGCTGCCCGCGGCGGTGCCGGGCGGCGGGCGGCGGCGCCGCGGCCGCCGCACGTTCGCCGCCCGGCGGGCGCTACTCGTCGAGCGCTGGCGCCGCGCCTGGAGCCCGGTCACGAGCACGCCCCAGTGGGCGCGGCTGCGCCGCCTCGGGGCCGACGTCCGCCCGGTCTGGTGGGTGGCGCGCGGCTGGATCGGGGGCGCGCTGCTCGTCGCCTGGTCCACCTGGAACACCGATGGCCAGCCGTCCCTCGTCCCGGAGGGAATGGGGGAGCTGCTCGTCATGGGCGGCTGCGCCCTCGTGAGCGTGCAGTGGGCTCGCGGCCGGTGGCTGCCCCGGCGGTGGCAGCCGCGTGTCACGGTCGCGGCGTCGGTCGCGGCAGTGCTGCTGGTGCCCGCGGTGGCCAACGCGACGCACGACGAGTCCGTGTGGGGCACGGCCGCGAACTCGGGCGGTGGCTCGTACGGCGCCGGGTACTCGGCGGGGCAGGACGACGCCCTCAACGTCGGGTACGGCGAGGCCTCCGACGGCGACGGCGTGTGGGTGGACGGCATGCAGGTGTCGAACCTCTTCGCCTACGACGCGAATGGCGACCCGATCAAGGACGTGCAGCTCTTCGACGACCGTGGCCGCCCCGTGCGGACGGTGACGACCGTCGGCGACGAGCAGGCGTGGACCGTGCCCGACGTCGAGGGCGCGTGGTACTTCAGCCCGAGGACGGCGGACGACGGGCGCGAGCGGTGGAACGTCTACCCGATGCGCGCGGTGCCGGAGGACGGGATGGAGTGGTCCGACGACGGCGGCAGCTTCCAGCCCCAGGTCGGCGTGCAGCCCGAGGAGATGCCATGGCCGTTCCTCAAGGCGCCGACGTCGGTCGGCGGCGCGGGGTCGGGCGCGTCGAGCGACCCGTCGGACGGGTCGTCGCCTGAGCCCTCGAGCACGCCCGAGCCCGAGAAGTCCCCGTCGTCGCGGAGCACCACGCCACCGCCCGGAAAGGGCGGCTCGGCAGCGCAGACGACGGCGGCGACGGAGGGTGCGGCCGGCTGATCCGGGGCGATCGGGGGCCCCGGGGGGTCGCACCGTGGACGCCCGACTGCGGGCCGCCGGAGCGGTCGTAGAATGGTGTCCATGCCTCAGAACGTTCTGTCGTCGGACACCCATGCCCAGGCCGCGCCCGCAGCGGCCCCGCGGCCCCGCAAGGTGCCTCGAATCATCGTCCTCGGCGGTGGGTCCGTCGGCCTCTACGTGGCGCGCCGGCTGCGCCGCAAGCTCGGCAAGCGTGAGGCGGCGATCGTCGTCGTCGACCCGCGGCCGTACATGACGTACGCACCGTTCCTGCCGGAGGCGGGCGCGGGCTCCATCGACGCCCGCGACGTCGTCGCCCCGCACCGCAAGGCGCTCAAGGGCGTGGACGTGCTGCAGGGCAAGGCCGTGCACATCGCCCACGGTGACAAGCGGGTGACGATCCGTCCCGAGGAGGGGCCGGACTACGAGGTCTCCTACGACCAGCTCGTCGTCGGCCTCGGCTCCGTGTCGCGCACGCTGCCGATCCCGGGCCTCGCGGAGAACGCGATCGGCTTCAAGAACGTGGAGGAGGCCATCGCCGTCCGCAACCACGTGCTCAACCGCATGGACGTGGCGTCCTCCACCTGGGACGCCGACCTGCGCAAGCGCATGCTCACGTTCACGTTCGTCGGGGGCGGCTTCGCCGGCGTCGAGGCGCTGGCCGAGATCGAGGACATGGCGCGGTACGCCACGCGCAACTACCCGACGATCGACGCGGACGACCTGCGCTTCGTGATGATCGAGGGCTCCGGCCGCATCCTCCCGGAGGTGTCCGAGCCCATGGGGCTGTGGGCGCTGGAGGAGATGAAGAAGCGCGGCATCGAGTTCCACCTCAACACGTTCCTCAGCTCCTGCGTGGACGGGCACGTCGTGACCTCCACGGGCGTGGAGTTCGACACGGAGACCATCGTGTGGACCGCGGGCGTCAAGGCGAACCCGGTCATCAAGGAGGACTCGGACCTGCCGGTCGACAAGCTCGGCCGCGTCATCGTGAAGCCGACCCTCCAGGTCGCGACCGACGACGGCGAGATCGTCCCCGACGCCTGGGCCGCCGGCGACTGCGCCGCGGTGCCCGACGTGCTCAACCCGGGCAGCTTCTGCCCCCCGAACGCGCAGCATGCGATCCGCGAGGCGACCAAGCTCGCGGACAACATCATCGCGATCAGCCGCGGGCAGCAGCCCGAGGAGTACTCCCACAAGAGCGTGGGCGTCGTCGCCTCGCTCGGCATGTACAAGGGCGTCGCGGAGCTGTTCGGCTTCCTCAAGCTGCGCGGCCCGCTCGCCTGGCTCGCGCACCGCGGCTACCACGTGATGGCGATGCCGACCGGCAACCGCAAGGTCCGGATCCTCATCGGCTGGATCGGCCAGGCCATCATGGGCCGCGAGATCGTCTCGCTCGGCTCGCTGCACGACCCGCGCGACGAGTTCCGCAAGGCGTCCGTGCCGCCGAAGAAGCCGGGCGAGAAGGTGGAGCAGAAGGCCGAGTCGTCGGCCGAGCGCGCCGAGAAGGGCTGACACCGCACCGGTACCGTGAGCGGGCGCCGGGTCGACCTCCTGCGAGGTCGGCCGGGCGCCCGCTCTCGGCGTATTCGCCCCCGTAGCCCAACTGGCAGAGGCAGCCGGCTTAAACCCGGCCCAGTCCCGGTTCGATCCCGGGCGGGGGCACCTCAGGAGGCGGCGTCCGCCTTCTTCCTGGCCCGGTAGGCCGCGGCCTTCATGCGGCTCCCGCAGGTCGCCATCGAGCACCACTCGCGACGGTGCCCGCGGGAGTGGTCGAGGTAGACCTGCGTGCACTCGGGCCGCCCGCACTCCCGGAGCGTCCGTGCCTGCCCGCCCCCGACGATCTCGACGGCCTCGCGCGCCACCTGCGAGAGCGCCTGCGCGGGACCGCCGTCCCGCGACCAGCCCTGCGCGCCCAGCACGGGAGTCAGCGGCGCGGTCGCCGCGACCCGGTTGACGACGCCGACCGCGTCCGCCGGGAGCGGCAGGTCGTGCAGGCGGGCCCAGACCAGCGCGTAGATCGCCTCCCGCAGCTCGAGCGCGGCCTCGAGGTCGTCCTCGTCGCAGGTGGTTCCGGAGGGCAGGAGCCCGGACTCGACGAACCAGGCGTCGAGGTCCGGCGGCGAGGCGAGCATCTCCGTCGGCTCCTCGTTGCGCCGTGCGCGCAGCGTGCCGACGAAGTCGAGGGCGAGGGTCCCGCAGGGGAAGGCATGCATCACGTCACCATCCTGACAGGTAACCGAGGGCGCGACAAGGCTCTGTGACGTATAAGTCACCTGCTTGACGGGTGACGCGGGCGGTGGCATGGTCGTCACCAGTTGAACCGGTGACGTACCGGTCGCTGAGATCATCGGAGGAACACCATGGAGCTCAAGCTCGAGATCGTCGTCGTCCCCGTCGCGGACGTCGACCGCTCGAAGGCCTTCTACGAGGGGCTCGGCTTCCGGCTCGACGCCGACTTCCGCACCGACAAGGGGCTGCGGGTGGTGCAGCTGACACCGCCCGGGTCCGAGGCATCCATCATCGTGGGCGAGAAGCTCACCGCCTCCGAGCCGGGCTCCCTCCAGGGGCTCCATCTCGTCACCGCCGACATCGCCGCGGCGCGTGCGGAGCTGCTCGAGCGCGGCGCCGACGTCAGCGAGCTCTGGCACGACGCCGAGGGCGTCTTCCACTGGGCGGGCGAGGCCAACCGGGTCGCCGGGCCGCACCCCGACGAGGACAGCTACGGCACGTTCGCCTCGTTCGCCGACCCCGACGGGAACGGCTGGGTCCTCCAGCAGGTGGTCCGCCGTGCGCCGGGGCGTTGACATGGGCGGGCGCCTCGGTCGTGGCGACCGGGATGCGATCGAGCGCTACCTCACGACGGTCCGCAGGGCCGGGCCGCGGCTGGACACCGGGCTCGCGGAGGCGTTCGAAGGACTCACCCCGGCCCAGCTCGACGTGCTCGTCGCCGGGCTCGTCGACGCCGAGCCGGCGCCGGCCGGCCCGGCGCCGGCCGGCCCGGCACCCGCCCGCACGGAGCCTGCCCGCACGGAGCCTGCCCGCATCGCGCCTGCCCGCACGAAGCGCCGGCTGGGCGACCTCGCGCGCGCGCTCCTCACCGTCGGCGTCGCGACGGTCGTGAGCGTCGGCCTCGCCGCCGCCGGCATCCTCCTGGGCAGCCCGACGGGTGACGACGCGCCGATGGCGACGTCGACCCAGACCGTGGATCCGGACGCGCTCGACCAGAGCCAGCTCCTGTACTGGGACCTGTACGGCGACTTCTGATCGTCGCCGTCCGTCCCGAGTCAGACCGCCGGGCCGCCGGCCATCACGGCGGTGACGTCGGCGCCGGCGCGTTGGAAGGCGTCGACGACGCGCCGCACGGCCAGCCGCTCCGCGCGGTCGGGCCGCAGCACGGCGGAGATATGCCGGGCGGACGCGACGTCGGCCAGCTCGCGCAGCTCCAGGTCGGTGCCGGTGGAGGTGCCGGTGGGCGTGGTGAACCGGGGGAGCACGGCGATCCGGTCGCTGGTGGCGACAAGGGCCTCGATGAGGCGGTTGTCCCGCAGCCGTTGCGCCACCCGCAGCTCGGCGCCGGTGGCGCGCGCGATCGTCTGGAGCACGGTGTCGAACGGGTAGCCGACGGGCACACCGATCCAGTCGTACTCGACGAGGTCGCGCGGGCGGACCACCGGTAGCCGCGTGAGCGGATGGCCGGCGGCCATCGCGATGTCGAGGGGCTCGCGGGCCAGCGGCGCGACGGTGAGCCCGTCGGCCCCGTCGGGCCGCACGCTGGTGAGGCTGTGCGCGACCACCACGTCGTGGTCCGCCGTGAGCGCGCCGTACTCGGCCTCCGCGATGTCAACGTCGACCACGTGCAGAGAGATCGCCGTGCCGGCGAGGTCGCGCATGACGCCGGGCAGCAGGAAGGTGGCCGCGCTGGCCAGCGCGGCCACGGTGACCGTGCCCGAGGGCTCGCCCTGGAACGCGTCCCAGCGTGCCTGCACCTGTGCGAGGGCGGCCGCGACGTCCGCGCCGCCCTCGGCAAGGAGCCGGCCCGCCTCGGTGAGCCGGAGCCCGCGCCCGGCCGGCTCCACCAGCGGGACGCGCAGCTCGCGCTGCGCCGTCCTGAGCTGCTGGGAGACGGCCGACGGCGTCCGGTGGGTGGCACGGGCCACCGCCGTGATGCTGCCGCGGTCGGCGAGCTCGCGGAGCAGCTCCAGGTGTCGCGCGTCCATGAAGGCAGGCTACAGACAGAGTGAAGGAAGTTTCGCTTGTCCTTCACCGTGTGTGCCGCGACGCTGGACGCATGCCCGCTCGCCACCGCCTGCTCGCCGCCCTTGTCGCCCTCCTGTGGGGGCTGAACTTCATCGCCATCGACGCGTCGCTCGCCCACTTCCCGCCGATGTTCCTCGTGGCGCTCCGCTTCGCGCTCATCGCGATCCCCACCGTCTTCCTCGTGCCATGGCCGCAGGTGCCCGTGCGGTGGGTGGTCGGGTACGGGATGGGGTTCGGCGCCCTGCAGTTCCTGTTCCTCTACTGGGGCATGGCCGCCGGGATGCCCGCCGGCCTTGCGTCGCTGGTGCTGCAGATGTCCGGGCCGTTCACGGTGCTGCTCGGTGCGACGTTCCTGCGCGAGCGGGTGAGCGGGCGCCAGATGCTGGGCATCCTCGTGGCGGTCGGCGGCCTGACCCTGGTGGCGTGGCAGCAGGCCGCGAGCGCGAGCGTCGTCCCGTTCCTTCTGACCCTGGCCGGCGCCTTCGGCTGGGCGATCGGTAACGTCTGCAACCGGCAGGCGCGGCCCGAGAGCCCGCTGCGCCTCACGCTGTGGATGTCCGTGGTGCCACCGCTGCCGATGCTCGCCCTGTCCCTGCTGGTCGAGGGGCCGGGCGAGATCACCCGCTCCCTCACGGTGTGGGACGAGCCCGGAGCGGTCGGAGCCCTCGTCGGCCTGGCCTACACGGTGGTCGTGGCCACGGTGCTGGGCTCCGGGATCTGGACGTGGCTCATGGCCCGGCACCCGGCCGGCGTCGTCGCACCGTTCTCCATGCTGGTGCCGGTGGTCGGGATGACGGCGGCGTGGCTGATGCTCGGCGAGCGCGTCACCGTGCCCGAGGGCGTCGGCGCCGTGCTCGTCGTCGGCGGCGTGCTGTTCGGCAGCAGCCGCGCGGGACGCTCCCGGCTTCTGCCCGTAGCAGAACGACAGCAGAGCCCGCCCGCCACCCCGCCGCCGGGCGCGGAGCGCGGGGTAGCGTCGTCGGCATGACGGTGGGCACAGGAGCGGGCACGCGGACGAGGACCGAGCACGTGCGCGAGCCGCTCCTGCGGCACCTGGTGGGCGCCATCCTGCGCCGTGCCCGGCTGCGGCAGGGCCGTACGCTGCAGGAGGTCGCGTCGACGGCCCGGATGTCGACGGCCTACCTCTCGGAGGTCGAGCGGGGGCGTAAGGAGGCGTCGTCGGAGGTGCTGGCCGCGGTATGCGCGGCGCTCGGCATCCGCCTCGTCGACCTCGTCGCCCAGGCCCACGACGCTCTCGCCGCCCGCCTCGACCAGCAGCACGCCGAGGGCCGGCCCGTGCGCGTGCTCACCGCCGTCGGCGACGGGCCGGCGGCGCACCACGTCCGGGCCCCGGCGACCGCCGACACGGTCACCCTTGCCGCCTGAACCGTTGTGGGCGCGATTTCGGGGACTATCCGGCCGCGGATAGTCCCCGAAATCGCGCCCACAACGNCCCCCCCCCCCCTCCCCCCCCTCCCCCTCTTTTCCCCCTCCTCTTTTCCCCCCCCTCCCCCCCCCCCCCCCCAACCCCCCCCCCACAACGGTTCAGGCATCGCGGCGGCGCAGGCTGACCGCAGCAGCCGAGAGGACGAGCGCCGCGTACGCCACCAGCACGGCGTAGCCGACCCCGGGCGTCAGCAGCTCGTCCGGGGTGGCGCCGGTGGCGATCACACGCTCGCCGGCCACGGTGGGCAGGAGCCGGTAGACGTCCGCCGCCCAGTCGGCGCCGGGCGAGCCGGTGACGACCTGGAACACGATCGGCAGCACGAGCAGCACTGCGGCGGCCGTGGCGATCGCCCCGGCGGTGCTGCGCAGCACGGCGCCGAGGCCGAGGGCGAACGCCGCGACCGCGACGAGGTACAGCACCGTGCCCGCGAGAGCGCGCAGCTGCTCACCGTCCGAGAAGTCCACCGCGAGGCCGTCGGCCGCCAGCGTCGGCGCGGTCACGAGCCAGGCCAGGCCCAGCCCGATCACCGTGAGCGCCGCCGTCGTGAGCGTCAGCACCACGAGCTTGGCCGCCAGCACGGCCAGGCGCCGGGGCGCGGCGGCGAAGGTCGAGCGGATCATGCCCGAGGAGTACTCGTTCGTGAAGCACAGCACCCCGAGCACGGCCACGGTGAGCTGCGCGAACCCGTAGCCGAAGGTGACGGCGACGGCACCGTTCGGGTCGGCCAGGCGGGGGTCGGTGCCCATGGTCTGTTGCATCTCCGGGGACTCGGTCGACGCCCCGAGCGTGGTGGCCATGAGCAGCGCGAAGCCCGCCATAAGCAGCACCGTCAGCCCGACGGTCCACCACGTGGAGCGCAGGCTCCAGAGCTTGAGCCACTCCGCACGCAGGATCCGGCCGAAGGTCACGTACGTCCCGGCCAGGGGCGTGGCGATCGCGCTGCGCCGGTCGGCGTCGGGCGTGCCGGGCGTGGTCAGGGAACTGGTCACGGAGCTCATCGCGGGTCTCCTGTGCTCGTCGTGCCGGTGCTCGTGGTGCTCGTGGTGCCGGTGGTCGCCAGGTCGGCGGTGCGGTGCTCGGCGCTGTGGTGCTCGGCCGCCGTGCGGTACTCGACCGCGTCGGCGGTCAGCTCGAGATAGGCGTCCTCGAGGGTCGAGGCCACGGGGGTGAGCTCGTGCAGCGCGACGCCGGCGGTGAGGGCGATCTCCCCGATCGCGCCGGCGTCCAGGCCGGTTACCTCCAGGAGCCCGGCCGGTGCGCCGTCGCCGAGCTGGTCGTCGGTCGCGCCGTCGGGCGGGTTGCCGGGCATGTTCTCGGGCACGGTGACGTCGGCGCCGGCGCGCTCCAGCGCGCCGCGCAGCTCGGCCGCGCCCGGATCCCCGGGTGCACGCACCCGCACCACGCGCCGGGAGGCGCCGTCGACGATCTCCCGGACCGGGGCGTCGGCGAGGATGCGGCCCCGGCCGATGACGATCACGTGGTCGGCGGTGAGCGCGACCTCGCTCATGAGGTGGCTGGACAGGAACACGGTGCGGCCCTCGCCCGCGAGCCGGCGGGCGAGGTTGCGCACCCACAGCACGCCCTCGGGGTCGAGGCCGTTGACGGGCTCGTCGAGGATGAGCGTGCGCGGGTCGCCGACGAGGGCGGCGGCGATCCCCAGGCGCTGGCCCATCCCGAGCGAGAACCCGCCCACGCGCTTGCGGGCGACGGCGGTGAGCCCGGTGAGCTCGACGACCTCCGCGACCCGCCGGTCCGGGATGCCGTGCGTGGCGGCGAGCACCCGCAGGTGCTGCTCGGCCGTGCGCCCGGGGTGCACGGCCTTCGCCTCGAGCAGGGCGCCCACCTGGGTGAGCGGTGAGCGGTGCTCCGCGTACGGCCGGCCGTTGACGACGACCGACCCGGCGGAGGGCCGGTCCAGACCCATGATCATGCGCATGGTGGTGGATTTCCCGGCGCCGTTGGGCCCCAGGAATCCGGTGACGACGCCGGGGCGCACCGTGAAGGTGACGCCGTCGACGGCCGTCTTGTCGCGGTAGATCTTGGACAGTCCGTGTGCCTCGATCATGGTGTCGAACGTAGGCAACGACCAGGGTCCGGCAGAACGGGGATGCCCCTGAACCTCACCCTGGTCGCGCGGGGCGAGATTCAGGGGGGTGAATATCAGGCCGCCTGGGCGGACAGCTTGCGCGAGCTGACGACGGCATCCGCGACGCCGTACTCGACGGCGTCGTGCGCGGACAGGATGAGGTCGCGGTCCGTGTCGGTGCGCAGGCGGTCGACCGTCTGGCCGGTGTGCCGGGCGAGCAGCTGCTCGGTCTCCGCGCGCAGCCGCAGCACCTCGCGGGCCTGGATGGCCAGATCGGACACCGTGCCCTGGCCCTGGCCGGACGGCTGGTGCAGCAGCACCCGGGAGTGCTCCAGCACGGTCCGCTTGCCGGGCGTGCCCGCGGCGAGCAGCACGGCGGCCGCGGACGCGGCCTGGCCCATGCAGGTGGTCGCGACGTCGGCGCGCACGTACTGCATCGTGTCGTAGATCGCGGTCATGGCCGTCGCGGAGCCGCCGGGGGAGTTGATGTACAGGCCGATCTCCTGCTCGGGGGCCTCCGACTCCAGGTGCAGCAGCTGGGCCATCACCACGTTCGCCACGCCGTCGTCGATCTCGGTGCCGAGAAAGATGATGCGGTCGCGGAGCAGCCGGCTGAAGACGTCGGAGTAGCGCTCGCCCATGGGGGTGCGCTCGACGACGTTCGGGATCGTGTAGCTGCTCATGATCTTGTTCATCACAGCCCCGCCTTCCGGCCGGTGGCCGAGGGCCGCACGTCCTCGACGGACTCCACGATGCGGTCGACCAGCCCGTACTCCAGCGCCTCGGGGGCGGTGAACCAGCGGTCGCGGTCGGCGTCGGCGGTGATCTGCTCCACCGTGCGGCCGGTGTGCTGGGCGGTGAGCTCGTGCATCACGCGCTTGGTGTGCTCCAGGTTCTCGGCCTGGATCGCGATGTCGACGGCGTTGCCGCCGATGCCGGCGGAGGGCTGGTGCATCATCACGCGGGTGTGGGGCAGCACGTACCGCTTACCCTTGGTGCCCGCGGTCAGCAGGAACTGGCCCATGCTCGCGGCGAAGCCGAAGCCCACCGTGACGACGTCGTTCGGCAGCAGGCGCATCGTGTCGTAGACGGCGAGGCCCGCCGTGACGGAGCCGCCGGGGGAGTTCACGTACAGGGCGACGTCGGAGCCGGTGTCCTCGGCGGACAGCAGCAGGAGCTGGGCGCTGACGCGGTTCGCGACGGCGTCGTCGATCTCGCTGCCCACCACCACGATGCGCTGGTGCAGCAGCCGGGCGGAGAGCTGGTCGTCGAAGGTGGACGGGATGGTCGGTGCTGGTGTGCTCATGCCTCCACGGTCCGCCGCGCGGCCCCGCCGCGGGAGGGTTCTCTGCCCCCAGCGCATCTGCTCATGGCAGACGCGCCCGGGCCGCAACCCTCCCGCGGCAGGTCAGGGCCGGTGGAAGCGCCGGCGCAGCAGCACCAGGGCGAGGCCCGCGAGGACCAGCGCGATCGCCGTCACCGGCCAGAGGGCGTCGAAGCCCGTGGCCGCGAGCTCGCCGGGCAGGAGAGCGGTCTGGTGCGGCGGGTCGGCGCGCGGGGGCTGCGGCTGGTGGTCGCCGCGCCCGGCGTCGTCGTCGCGGCCGTCGCCCGGGGCGGCCCCACCGTCGTCACCGCCACCGCCATCGTCCACCGGGGGGTCGGACGGCTCCGGCTCGTCGGGCGGGTCGGGCACGGCCGCCTCCTCGAACGTGCCGCCGCCGAGCCACGCCGTGCCCGTCGCCGGGTCGTCGAGCGTGGCGACGTCGTCCTCGGCGGCGATCGCGGGCGGCTCGCTCACGGTGTCGAAGCGGGCGTCCTGGACGCTGCGCGACAGCGTCGGATGGTCGCGCTCGAACTCCTCCTTCGGCGTCTGGTCGCGCGGTGCGTCGGGGAGCTCGATGCCGCCCATCACCTCGATGTATAGCTCCTGCTCGCCGTACTCGTACTCGTAGGTGTACTGGACGGTCTGCAGCAGCTTCATGAACTCGTCGAAGGTCTCGTCGAAGTCCCAGTCGGTGCGGGCGGGCCATGCCGAGACGTCGCCCGAGCCGATGATGTCGTGGAAGGCGCCGGGCCGCCTCGCGTCGCGGTCCTTGATCCACTCCGCAGCGACCCGCGCGGTGTACACGCGTCGCATGTCCGCGTACTCCGGGTCGGCGTTGACGTGCTCCTCGAGCAGAGGGGCGAAGGTGTCGATGTAGAGCTTCGTGTTCGCCTCCTCGATCTCCTCCGGGACGCCATCGCACGAGTCGCCGCCCGGCGGGTCCCAGTCGAACTCCATCGGCTCGATCTGCACCCGTAGTGGGGCGTCGAGGATGTACAGCTGATCGCCGTCCGCTCTGACCTTGGCGGGCTGTGGTTCGATCCAGGCACGCATCCCGCCGTAGCAGAGGACGCCGTCCTCTGACCGCTCCATCGAGTCCCAGAACGTCTTGCCTGTCTCGGTCGCCGGGTCCATGAGGTCGGACAGCGTCTTCTTCATCGAGAGGTCGGCCTCAAGCAGGACACGGCCGGCGTCGGTGGTGCCGAACTGCTCGTCGACGACGGTGTCGGGGGTGTCGGGGTTGAGGTTGACCCAGAACTGGCTGGGGTCCAGTGCGAGCCAGGTGAACAGCGCGTCGGAGGACAGGTTCAGCGACACCTCGCCGCCGTAGCCCGGCTCCTCGGCGTCGTCGGGCAGCTCGTCCGCCGAGAAGGCGTACCCGTAGTCGTCGTTCTTCGGGTCGTCGGTGACGTACTTGAGCTCGAGCGACGTCCAGTCGATCCCGCCGGGCGAGCGCGGCACCACGCCTCGCGCCGAGTTCTGCGCGAGCCGGTTGGTGATGCTGCGGTTCATCGCGGCCTGGGCGGGGTTCTTGCCGGACCGGCCGGCCATGTCGCCCACCACGCTGGTCGTCTTCGTGCCCCCGGGCTTCATCGCCGAGCCGGACGAGGGCTTGGGGTTGGTCGGGACAGCCCGCGCCTGGTGCGTGGAGTGGCTGGCGCCGAGCGAGCGGAACCGCTGTGCGGCGGCGGGGCTCGGCGTCTTGCGCGCCACGACGTGCGTCTTGTATCCGGCGCGCCGGTCCTGCTGGATCCGCCGCTCCAGCTCCTTGTCGATCGGGCAGCCGGCCCGGAGCGTCGCCGGGCAGGACCCGCCGGATTCCGCGGCGCGGATGGTCTGCTTCAGCGACTTGCTGGACGCCGTCGGCCGGTTGGGGTTGTTCCGGCTCTGCTCGAGGGACGGGCAGGCCCAGTCGCCGGCGTCGGTGCTGACGGGGAGGCTGCGTAGCGCCGACTTCTCGAACGCGACCTGTTCCTGCACCCCGGTCGACCAGGCCTGGTACGCCGGCTTGTAGGTCTTCCAGTCCGGGGGGTCCGCCGGGCGGGGGCCGACCTGGCCGCCCTGCTCCCAGTCCGCGATCTCGCCCTCGCGCTGCTGGACGAAGTCCTTGAAGCTCCACTTCGCGTGCTCGTCGCTGCCGGGCGACTCCTCGAGCCAGGCGTCCTTGTAGCTCGCGAACTGGTCCTTGTGGACGCCCGAGAGCTGGGCGAGGGACTCGGCGTACGCGTCGTCCCAGGTGTAGTCCTCGCCCTCGGTCTCTACGCCCTCCTCGCCCGCCTCCGGCAGCTCGTCGAGGTAGCTGTTGGCCTGGTTGATGAGCTCCTTGCAGAGGTCGGAGACGGGGTCGGCGGACGCCGTGGGCGCCGCGGCGAGCGGGATGACGGCGGCGGTGAGCGCCGTGGCGAGGGCCGTGACGGCGCCGAGCGCGCGTCGCGGGCGGGTTCGCCTCCCGCCGTCTCGCGTGTTCTTGTCGACCTCGTTGGCGTTGACGCTCACGACGCTCTCCTTCGAAGCGGGGGCTCAGCATGCGGGTCGGTGAGTTCCCGGGCGGCGGCCGTGCCGCAGGCAACGTCCTCGACGGTAGCCAGGAGCGGCGAGTCCCGCGACCGGGACAATTGTTGCTGAGAGCAAACGAAAGCGGGCGAAGGTGCGGGCGCGAATCAGCCGGCGGAGGCGCCGCGCTTGTAGGCGTCGAGATCGGCGTTGAGGCGCTCGACGAGCTCGGCGAGCAGGGCGCGGTCGTCGGCGGTCCAGCCGTCCAGCACCGCCGCGTAGGTGGCGCTGCGCTGCCGGCGCTGGGCGGCGAGCGCGCGCCGGCCGCTGTCGGTCGCCGCGACGACGACGGCCCGGCCGTCCTGCGGGTCACGGGAGCGCTGCACGTGGCCGGCGCGTTCGAGGGCCACCACCTGGCGGGTCACGGTGGAGGCGTCGATGCCGAGCCGGTCGGCGAGCGCGCGCACGTGCTGCGGCCCGCCGTCGCGCAGGGCGTGCAGCAGCAGGTACCCGGAGCGGTCGAGGTCGTCACGCCCCCCGCGGGCGGTCGTGGCGGCGCTGGTGCGCTCCGCCCGGCGCAGCAGCTGGGCGAGGCCGAGCTCGACGCGCGCGAGGGTGTCGGTCGCAGAACGGTTGCTCGGGGAATCGGTCATAGGTGTATCCTACAGGTATTCACCTGCATCATGCAGGTAAATGAGCGCCCCCGAGGGTTGCAGCCGTGGGGCAGGAGTGAGGAGTCCGTGGCAGGCACACGCAACGAACCGAACAAGACCGCCATCTACGCCACGGCGCTGACCGCGTTCTTCGCGATCGCCGGCATCGCCGTCGTCGACCCGATCCTGCCGATCATCGGCGCGGAGATCGGCGCGAGCACGTGGGAGATCGAGCTGCTCTTCACCGCCTACATCGCGGTGATGGCGATCGGCATGATCCCGGCCGTGCTCGCCACCGGGAAGTTCGGGTTCAAGAAGATCCTCGGCGCGGGCGTCACGCTCGTCGCGATAGCGGCCATCCTCGCGGCGCTGAGCACCTCCATCGGCCAGCTCGCCGCGCTGCGCGGCCTGTGGGGCCTGGGCAACGCGATGTTCTTCGCCACCGCGATGGTGCTGCTCGTCTCGCTGGCCAACGACCGCGAGTGGGTGGTCGGCATCTTCGAGACCTGCGTGGGCCTCGGGTTCGCCGTCGGCCCCCTCATCGGCGGCCTGCTCGGCAGCATCAGCTGGCGCGTGCCGTTCCTCGCGTGCGGCCTGTTCATGATCGTCGCGCTGGCGATGTCGATCACGAAGCTCAAGGACCCGGCCGAGAAGCCGACCCAGCTGCGCGTCGGCCAGGTCTTCTCCCTCTTCCGCAAGCCCGCGTTCCTCTCGCTCGCCGTCGTGACCGCCGCCTACAACTTCGTGTTCTTCGTGCTCCTCGCCTACACGCCGATCTTCCTCGGGCTCGACGTCGTGCCGCTCGGCCTGGTCTTCACCGCGTGGGGCCTGGGCCTCGCCTTCGGCATCCTCGTCGTGGGCCACAGGCTCGCGCACGCCATCGGTGCGGTGCAGACGCTGGGCGTCGCCGTCGGCGGCGTCCTCCTCATGACGGTGCTGCTCGCCCTCGGCCTCCCGACGGCGGCCTCGATCGTCGTGCTCGTCGTCGCGGGGGTGTTCATGGGCATCGCCAACGCGATCCTCACCGACCTTTCGCTGGCGCTGGGCGACCCCGACCGCCGCGTCACCACCGGCGCCTTCAACCTCGTGCGCTGGGGCTTCGCCGCCCCGGCCCCGGTCATCGCCGGCCTGCTCGCCCCCGCCGGCCTCGCGCTGCCCTACTGGGTCGGCGCCGCCGTGCTGCTCGTCGGCGCCGTGGTCTTCGTCGTGACGGCGCACCGCATGGCCGGCCCGCTCGGCGAGCGCGTGCTGTGGTCGCGGTGGAACCGCGCCGCGCGCGCCGTCGAGGGCACGCCCGAGGAGGCCGTCGCGGAGCTCTGACCCCGCAAGGACGAAGGCGGGCGCCGGGCGGGAAGCCGCCCGGCGCCCGTCCGTCCTTCCGAGGATGTCGCGGGAACTCCGGGCGCGTATCGTCCGTTCAGCCCCTGCGTCACGACAGCGGAGTCGTGCCCCACCTGCCGACCGCCCCGACTGGAGTGAGTGTGTTCCGACTTGCCCGCATTTCCCTGGCGAACCGTGCCGTCGTCGCCCTCGCGACGATTGCGATCTTCGTCTTCGGGGTGCTGAGCCTGGGTTCCCTCAAGCAGGAGCTCATCCCGTCGCTGGAGCTCCCGGCCGGCGCCGTCGTCGCGGTGTACCCCGGTGCCTCGCCGGAGGTGGTGGAGCAGCGCGTCACCGAGCCGCTCGAGGCCGCCGCCGAGTCCGTCGAGGGCATCGAGTCCGTCGGCTCCACCGCGTCCACGGGCAGCTCGGTCACCACCGTGCAGTTCGTGTACGGCACCGACATGGACGCCGCCGCGCAGCGGCTCCAGACGGCCGTCACCCGTGCCCAGTCGCAGCTACCCCAGGACGTGGAGCCGCAGGTGATCACGGGCTCGCTGGACGACCTGCCCGTCATCCAGCTCGCCGCCGCCGGAGCCGACGACTCCCTGGACGCCGCGGCGCTCGCGGAAACCGTGGAGAACGTCGTCGTGCCGGCCCTCGAGGACGTCGACGACGTGCGCTCGGTGGCCGTGACGGGCGGCGAGACGGACCAGGTGCTGGTCGACGTCGACACGAAGAAGCTCGCGGCGGCAGGCCTGACCACCGACGACGTCACGTCCGTGCTGAAGGACAACGGCGTCGTGCTGCCTGCGGGGACCATCACCGACGACGACGTCACGTACTCCGTGCAGGCCGGGTCCAGCATCGACAGCGTCAAGGAGCTCGAGCAGCTCCCGCTGGTCGCCGACCCCGCTGCGGGCGTGACGACGGGCGGTGGCGACGCCACCGGCGGCACCACCGGCGAGATCGGGGACGGCACGGCCGCCCCGCCCGAGCCCGCAGAGCCCACAGAGCTCGCCGACGTCGCAAGCGTCGAGGTGGCCCCGGTCGAGGCAACCTCGCACTCCAGGCTCGACGGCGAGCCGTCGCTCGGCGTCGCCATCACCAAGACCCCGGACGGCAACACGGTCGACGTCTCCCACGCGGTCCAGGACGTGCTGGACGAACTGAAGCCGGAGCTCGACGCCGCCGGCGTCACCACCGCCGTCGTCTTCGACCAGGCGCCGTTCATCGAGGAGTCGGTCGAGGGCCTCGCCACCGAGGGCGGTCTCGGCCTGCTCTTCGCCGTGATCGTCATCCTCGTGTTCCTGGTCTCCCTGCGCTCCACGTTGGTGTCGGCCGTGTCGATCCCGCTGTCGCTGGCCGTGACCTTCGTGGTCATGAACGCCACCGGGTACACGCTGAACATCCTCACGCTGGGCGCGCTCACCATCTCGATCGGCCGCGTCGTCGACGACGCCATCGTCGTCATCGAGAACATCAAGAGGCACCTGTCGTATGGCGAGGACAAGAAGGAGGCGATCCTCACCGCCGTGCGCGAGGTGGGCGGCGCGATCACCGCGTCGACCGTGAGCACGGTCGCGGTCTTCCTCCCGATCGCGCTGGTCGGCGGCATGGTGGGCGAGCTGTTCCGGCCGTTCGCGGTGACCGTGGCGATCGCGATGCTCGCGTCGCTGGTCGTGGCGCTGACGATCGTGCCCGTGCTCGCGTACTGGTTCGTCAAGGCGCCCGCCGTGGCCACCGACCCGGCCGAGGCCGAGCGCGTCCGCGAGGCCGCCGAGGCCAAGGAGCGCCGCGGCCTGTGGCAGCGGGCGTACGTGCCCACCCTCGCGGCGTCGCTACGCCACCGGTGGGTGACGCTCGTCGTGGCGGTCGTCGTCCTGGGTGGCACGCTCGCGCTGGTGCCGCGCCTGGAGACCAACTTCATCGGGGACTCCGGCCAGGACACCGTCACCGTGACGCAGACCTTCGAGTCCGGCGCTGCGCTCGAGGCCCAGGACGCCGCCGCGACCGACGTCGAGGACGCCCTGGCCGAGGTGGACGCCGTCGAGAGCATCCAGACCACCGTCGGCACGGGCGACGCCGCGCAGGCGGCGTTCATGGGCGGCGGCTCCGCGCCGCAGGCGACGTTCGCGATCACCCTCGACCCGGACGCCGACGGCGCGGCCGCGCAGGAGGAGATCCGCGACGCGGTCGAGCCGCTGACCGGCGGCGTCACGACCGACGTCAGCGTCTCCGGAGGCGACTCCGGCTTCGGCTCCAGCACCGTGGACCTGGTGGTGCAGTCGCAGGACGGCGACGACCTCGAGGCCGCGGCCCAGCAGGTCACCGACGCGGTGTCCGACCTGGACGGCGTGGCCGAGGTGTCCAACGACCTCTCCGCCGCGCAGCAGGCGGTGCAGGTGGACGTGGACCGCGAGAAGGCGGCCGCGGCCGGGCTCACCGAGACCCAGGTCTCCGGCATCGTCGCGGGGGCCATGGGCCCGGAGCAGACCGCCGGCGAGGTGGACCTCGGTGACGGCCCGATCGACGTCGTCGTGAAGACCGGCGACGCCCCGGCCACGCTGGGCGAGATCGAGGACCTCGAGCTCCCCACGGCGGCCGGCACGGTGCCGCTCACGGACGTGGCGACGGTCGAGAAGGTGGACGTGCCCACGTCGATCTCCCGCACCGACGGCGAGCGCTCGGCGACCGTCTCCGTGACCCCGGAGACGCAGGACGTCGGCACGCTCAGCGCCGACGTCACCGCCGCGACCGACGACCTGGACCTGCCCGCGGGCGCCACGGTCGAGATCGGCGGTGTCGCCGCGGACCAGGCGGACGCCTTCGCCGACCTCGGCCTGGCGCTGGTGGCCGCGATCGCCATCGTCTTCCTGGTGATGGTCGCGACGTTCGGGTCGCTGGTGCAGCCGCTGATCCTGCTGGTGTCGGTGCCGTTCTCGGCCACGGGCGCGCTGCTGGCCCTGCTCGCCACGAACACCCCGCTGGGCGTCCCGGCGCTCATCGGCGTGCTGATGCTGGTCGGCATCGTCGTGTCGAACGCCATCGTGCTCATCGACCTCATCAACCAGTACCGGGACCCGTCGAGGGAGCACCCCCGGTCGCTCGAGGAGGCCGTGCGCGAGGGCGCCCGCAAGCGCCTGCGCCCCATCGTCATGACGGCGCTGGCGACGATCTTCGCGCTGACGCCGATGGCGATCGGCCTGACGGGCGGCGGGTCGTTCATCAGCCAGCCGCTGGCGCTCGTGGTCATCGGCGGGCTCATCTCCTCGACGCTGCTCACGCTGTTCGTGGTGCCCGTCCTGTACTCGCTCATCGAGGGGCGCAAGGAGCGCCGCTCGGGCAAGCGCGCGATCCGTGCCGAGCGCCGGGCGCAGAAGGCGGCCCATCGGGCCGCGGCCAAGGCCGAGCGTGCTGCGATCCAGGCGAAGCTCGCCGAGGAGAAGGCGGCGGGCACGGCGGTTTGAGCCTGTCGAAACCCGCTGGTCGAGCCTGTCGAAACCCGCTGGTCGAGCCTGTCGAAACCCGGTCGACAGGCTCAACCAGCGGGTCCGAACCGCTTCAGGCGTCCCGGCGCTTCAGCGTGATCGCCGCCGCCACGAGCAGCACGACCGTGTAGCCGGCGAGAACGGCGTAGCCGACCCAGGGGTCGAGCAGGGTGTCGGACGACGGGCCCGTCGAGATGATCCGCTCGCCGGCGACGCTGGGCAGCAGCTTGTTGACCCAGTCCGTCCAGGCGGCATCCGAGGCGGCGACGACGATGTTGAAGATGATCGGGAGCACGAAGAAGATCGCGACCAGGGTGAATATCGCCCCGGCGGAGTGCCGCAGCAGGGTGCCGACCGCCAGCGAGAACGCCGCGACGGTCGCGAGGTAGAGCACGCACCCGAGAAGCGCGCGCAGCTGCTCGCTGTCGGACAGGTCCACCGACAGGTTCGCGGCGTCGAGGATCGGCAGCGTCACGAGGTAGGCGGCCGCCAGGGCCACCGCCACGACCACGACGGTGGCCAGCACGACGACGACGAGCTTGGCCCACAGCGCGGGCAGCCGCTTCGGGACGGCGGCGAAGGTGGACCGGATCATCCCGGTCGAGTACTCGTTCGTCACGACGAGCGCCGCGAGCACGGCGACGGCGAGCTGCCCGAACGAGTAGCCCAGCGTGATCACCGTCGTGCCGGTCATCCCCAGGGACTGGAACCCGGGGTCGCTGTTCATCCCTTCGGACATCTCGGCGTTGTCGGCCGACACCCGCATGATCGCGGCCATCATCAGAGCGAACCCGACCATCACCACCACGGTGATGATCACCGTCCACACCGTGGAGCGCAGGGTGCGGAACTTGATCCACTCGGACCGCAGCACGCGAGCGAAGGTCACCCGGTGCACGGTGACCGTCGGCGGCCTGGTGTCGGGCGCGGAGGTCGTGCGGGTCGCGGCGGTCATCGGGCCTCTCCCTGGCTCGCCCCGGCGTCCGGCGCCGGCGGGGCCTCCGGCGGGGCGCTCGGCGGCGGCCCCGACGCGGCCGCGACGTCCTCCGCGTGGTACTCGACGGAGTCGGCGGTCAGCTCCATGTAGGCCTCCTCCAGCGTGGACGCCTGCGGCGTGAGCTCGTGCAGGACGATGCCGGCCGCGGCCGCCGCCTCGCCGACGCGCGCCGCCTCCAGGCCGGCGACCTCGAGCACGCCGTCGTCGCCCGGTGTCACCTCGACCGTCCCGTCGCGCCGCAGCGCCTCGGCGAGGTCGGCCGCCTGCGGCGAGCGCACGCGCACCGTGCGGCGCGACGCGCCGTCGAGCAGCTCCTGCACCGAGGTGTCGGCGAGGATGCGACCCCGGCCGATGACGATCACGTGGTCGGCGGTGAGCGCGACCTCGCTCATGAGGTGGCTGGACAAGAACACGGTGCGCCCCTGGCCGGCGAGGTACCGGGCGAGGTTGCGCACCCACAGCACGCCCTCGGGGTCGAGGCCGTTGACGGGCTCGTCGAGGATGAGCGTGCGCGGGTCGCCGAGCAGCGCGACCGCGACGCCGAGGCGCTGCCCCATGCCGAGGGAGAAGCCCCCCACCCGCTTGCGGGCGACCGGGGCGAGCCCGGTCAGCTCGATGACCTCGTCCACGCGCGAGGTCGCGATGCCGTGGGTGGCCGCCAGCGCCTGCAGGTGCTGGCGTGCGGTGCGGCCGGGGTGCGCCGCCTTCGCCTCGAGCAGGGCGCCCACCTCGGCCAGCGGCTCCGCGTGCCGGGCGTACGGGCGCCCGTTGACGGTGACGCTGCCCGCCGTCGGGCGGTCGAGGCCCACGATCATCCGCATGGTGGTGGACTTGCCTGCCCCGTTGGGGCCGAGGAAGCCCGTGACCACGCCCGGTTGCACGGTGAACGTCACGTCGTCCACCGCGAGCTTGGATCCGTATCGCTTGGTCAGGCCGTGTGCTTCGATCATGTCGCCCCTCGGGGTGCCGTCGTCGCGGGAGCACGGGTCGTTCCCGAGCCTACGTGCCGGTCACGGCCACGTCACGGGCAGCGGGCGGGTGATCTGGGCGGGTGATCCGTGCGGAAGGACGATCATGCGGCCATGCGATCCGACGACCTCGACCTGGCGCTGCGGGCGGCGCTCTCCGCGGGAACGTATCGCGGGGGCCGTGCGTTGCCTACGATGGATCGCACGCACGGCCAGCGACCCGGCCCTGTCCGCCGACGCCCTGTCGGCGGGGACCCGGCAGCCGCGACCAGGAGGAGTTCATGAGCAACCCCGTCTTCTCGAACAGCGCCGTCTTCGGCGAGCCGCGCCGCAACGGCGCGCGCCGCGGAAGCGCGGCCACCGCGCCGCCGCAGCCGCAGTACGGGCAGGTCGCTTACGGTGCCGGCACCGCGGCGCCGGCCGCCGACGCCACGTCGCTCGAGTCCATGTACGGCGCACCGTCGGCCACGACGGCCGACACCAAGCGCCTCACCTACGACGACGTGATCATCAAGACCGGCGGGCTGCTCGCGCTGCTCGTCGTCGTCGCGGTGGCCACGTGGAACTTCGCGCCGACCCTGTGGCCGATCGGCATGATCGCCGGCCTCGTGCTCGGCCTGGTCAACGCGTTCAAGAAGAGCCCGAGCCCGGCGCTCATCGTCGCGTACACCGTCGCCGAGGGCGTATTCCTCGGCGGGATCAGCATCGTGTTCGCGCAGATCGCCGTCGGCAGCTCGGGTGAGCCGCTGGCGCCGATCGTGCTGCAGGCCGTCGTCGCGACGATGGCGACCTTCGCCGCCGCGCTGTTCCTGTTCAAGTCCGGCAAGGTGCGTGTCACGCCGAAGTTCACGCGCTGGCTGCTCGTCGCGATGGTCGGCTACCTGGCGTTCTCGCTCATCAACGTGGTCCTCACGTGGACCGGTGTGCTGGATGGCTGGGGGCTGCGCTCCGGCCCGATCGGCATCGTCGTCGGCCTGGTCGCGGTCGGTCTCGCCGCGATGTCGCTGATCATGGACTTCGACTCCATCAAGCGCGGCGTCGAGCAGGGCGTCCCGGCCAAGTTCGCCTGGTCGGCCGCCTTCGGCCTGATCGTCACGCTCGTCTGGCTGTACCTGGAGATCCTGCGCCTGCTGGCGATCCTCCGGGGCGGCGAGTAACGCCCAGGGCGATCCAGGAGCGCACGGCCGGTCATCCTGCGGGGTGGCCGGCCGTCGTCGTCCTCCCGGGCGCGGCGACGACCCGCGCGACCGTCCACGCCACGAGGAGCAGGCCGGCCGCGACCAGCACGCCGTGCGCGACGCGGACGGCCGGGGAGCCGAAGAACTGCGGCAGGTACAGCACGAGGCCGGCGGCCAGCACGACGCCCGCCCACCGGCCGAGCGGGCCGGCCCGCCACAGGGCGACCGCCATCAGCACGCCCGATGCGGCGACGAGGGCCAGCCCGACGCCGAACAGCGCCATGGCCGCGGGCTGCTCGCGCAGCACGTCGACGTCGGCGAGCAGGGCGGCGTCGCCCGTGCGCAGCGCGGCCTGTGCGATCGTGCGGATGCCGAAGATCTCCGCGCCGTAGTAGAGGGCGCACAGGCCCGCGCCCGCCCAGGCGGTCACGACGGCCGCCGTCGCGGCCCGGCCACGGGTCGTCGGGCGGCCGCGCAGCACCGCGCGCAGACCGAGGAAGGTGGGTGCGAGCAGCCCGAGCCCGGCGATGCCGCACAGGTGCGCGAGGACCCAGCGGTCGGACGCGAACCCTTCGGCGAGCGCGAGGCTCGCGACGGACTCGTCGGGCCAGGGGCGTAGCACCGGGAACAGCAGGAGCAGGACGCCTGCGGCGGCGGCGCCGACGGCGGTCCAGCGGGCGGTGCGGCGAAGGTCGGCCGGTCCGGGGGGAGTGGACGGGCCGGCCGTGGTGACGGCCGGCGTGATGGGGACGGTCATGGTCGCTCCTTGGGGAGAGTGGGCGAGGCGTTGCCCAGGGCGGTGACACCGGCGACGAGCATGTCGACCAGCACGTCGAAGCTGCGGTCGAGGTCCTCGGGCAGGCGGAACCCGTCGGCGAGCTCGAGCGTGACGAAGCCGTGGATGCCGGCGCGGACGGTCCGCACCGCGTCGATCGTGCGCTCCTGCGGCAGCCCGAAACCCCGCAGCGTCGCCGCGACGAGCGTGACCACGCCGACTCCGGCAGCGCGGTGCTCGGCCTCGTCGGGGGCGTCCGGGTCGGGGGCCATCTGCGTGGCGGCGTACCGCCCGGGGTGCTCGAGGGCGTAGGCGCGCCAGGCCCGGCTGAGGCCGCGCAGGGCGTCAGGGCCGGCGCGGCCGATCGTCGCGGCGGCGGTCGCGGTCGCCATCTCCTCGAGGGCGACCACCGCGATGTGCCGGCGCAGGGCCGCCAGCGAGCCCACGTGCTTGTAGAGGCTCGGGGTGGCGACGCCGGCCGTGGCGGCGACCTTCGCGAGCGTGAGGTCGGTGAGCCCGGTCGGCCCGCCGTCGTCCACCAGGCCCAGCGCGATGCGGACCACGGCATCGCGGGAAAGGCCGACCCTAGGCACGGGTTTCCTCCTCGCCGGTGCCGTTCTCGTGCGCGCGCCGCCCTGAGTCTGTCGAAGGGTCGAGACCCGTGAGGAAGTCGAGCAGCGCCGGCGCGACGACGTCCGGCGCCTGGTGCTGCGTGTAGTGCCCGACGCCGGGCACGAAGAGGGAGCGTGCGTCGAGCGCGGCGCGCATGCGTTCGAGCTCGGCGCCCGCGTCCTTGTAGTCCGGGTCGAGCTCGCCGACGACGACGAGCGCGGGAGCCTGGACGCGGGGCACCTGCGGTTCGACGACGGAATGGTCGAGGGAGACGGCGAGGTGGCGGAACGAGCGCAGGTGCGCCGGGTCGGCCATGCTGCGGCGGATCTCCGCGACGTGTTGCGCGTGGCGCGGCGAGCGACGGCCCTTGGAGAACATCGACGTGTAGAGCCAGGCCCAGACGGCGCCGCCCCAGGGCCGGGCGAACGCCGCCCGGTACAGCAGGCGGTAGACCTGCAGCAGGGCGGGGGAGTTGGGCTCGCGCAGGTGCGGGGCGAGCAGCGCCAGTCCGCGCACCAGGTCGGGCCGCTCGGCGGCGGCCCACACGGCGGCGGAACCGCCCACGGAGCTACCCATCAGCACGGCGGGGCCGGAGTCCAGGTGCTCGACGAGCGCGACGAGGTCGGTGCCCGTGACGTCGTCGCCGTGAGTGGAGAACGTGGTGTCGGAGTCACCGTGGCCGCGCAGGTCGGTGACGACCACGCGGTAGCCGGCGCCGGTGAGCTCCGGGACGAGGTCGTCGAAGGTGGTGCGGAGATCCCCCATCCCGGGCACGGCGACGATGAGTGGGCCGGCGCCCGAGTCGGTGTAGGCGATGCGCCCCTCGGGTAGGCGGAGGTACTGGACCGAGGTTCTCTGCTGAGTAGCCATAGCCGCAAAGCTAAGCCCATTAGCTAGATGCGTCAAGGGGTGGCGCAAACAAAGTTCGGGACGGGTGTCGATCCTGCGGTTCCCCGTTCGACCTGGGGATGAGAAAGTCACCACGAGGGTGACCGCGATCACGACAGGAGCAGGACCATGGCCAAGTACATGCTGATCATGCGAGGCACCGACGAGGGTCAGGCTGCCTACGAGCAGATCGACTTCACCAAGGTCATCGAGGACATGGGCAAGTACAACGAGTCGATGATGAACGCCGGCGTGCTGGCGGCGGGCGAGGGTCTGTCGGACGCCTCCGAGGGGTCGGTGGTCGACTTCTCCTCCGAGAACCCGGTCGTCACGGACGGCCCCTACGGCGAGACGAAGGAGCTGTTCAACGGCTTCTGGATCCTCGACGTCGCGTCCAAGGAGGAGGCCATCGAGTGGGCCAAGCGGGCGCCGCTCAGCGGCCCGGGCACCAAGCTCGAGGTGCGCCGCGTGCACGGGGCCGAGGACTTCCCGCAGGACAACGAGTGGATCCAGAAGGAAGAGGGATGGCGCGAGCAGCAGGCGCAGCGCGCCGAGTGACCGGGTCCACCCCCGACGACGGAGGCCGCGCCGACGGCGCGGCCTCGCGTCGTGCCGTCGAGGCCGTGTGGCGCATCGAGTCCAGCCGGATCGTCGGCGCGCTCGCCCGCTACACGAACGACTTCGCCCTCGCCGAGGACGTCGCGTCCGAGGCGCTCGCGGAGGCCCTGGTCGCGTGGCCGCGCGACGGCATCCCGCGCGACCCCACCGCGTGGCTGCTCGCGACCGGCCGCCGCCGGGCGATCGACGCGTTCCGGCGCCGGGCCGGGCGCGACGAGCGGTACGCCGCCCTCGCCCGGGACCTGGACGAGGGCGGCGTGGTCACCGGCGGGCCGGGAGTCTCGGGCGCGGCGGCCGAGGAGCGCCCCGACCTGCTGTGGGACCCGGACCGCATCCCCGACGACCGGCTCGCGCTGCTGTTCGTCGCCTGCCACCCCGTCCTGGCGAAGGAGGCGCGCGTCGCGCTGACCCTGCGGGTCGTGGGCGGCCTGACGAGCGAGGAGGTCGCGCAGGCGTTCCTGATCCCGGTGCCGACCGTGCAGGCGCGCATCACGCGGGCCAAGAAGACGCTCGCCGCCGCGCGCGTCCCGTTCGAGGTGCCGGCGGCAGAGGACCGGGCCGAGCGGCTCGGCTCCGTGCTCAACGTCCTCTATGTGATCTTCTCCGAGGGGTCGTCGGCGTCGGGCGGCGACGACTGGATGCGCACCGACCTCGCGGCCGAGGCCGTGCGGCTGGCGCGCGTGCTGAGCCGGCTGATGCCCGACGAGCCTGAGGCGCAGGGGCTGTTGGCCCTGCTCGAGCTCACGGCGGCCCGCTTCCCGGCCCGCACCGGGCCGGACGGTGAGCCGGTGCTTCTCGAGGACCAGGACCGCCGGCGCTGGGACCGGTCGGCCATCACGCGCGGGCGGGCCGCCCTGGCGCGGGCGGTCGCCGTCGGGCGCGGCCTCGGGCCGTACGGGCTGCAGGCCGCGATCGCCGAGCAGCACGACATGGCGTCGTCCGTCCCCGCGACCGACTGGGACCGGATCGTGCTGCTCTACGAGGCGCTCGGCCGGGTCGCGCCGTCGCCTGTCGTCGAGCTCAACCGCGCCGTCGCGGTCTCGATGGCGCACGGCCCGGCCGCTGCCCTGCCGCTCGTCGACGAGCTGGTCGCCACCGACGCGCTGCGCGGCTCCTACCTGCTGCCGTCCGTGCGGGGGGAGCTGCTGGCGCGGCTCGGGCGGGCTTCGGAGGCGAGGGCCGAGCTGGAGCTGGCCGCTCGCCTGTGCGGGAACGCCCGCGAGCGCGGGGTGCTGGAGCGCAAGGCCGCCGCCCTCTGACCCGCGAGCTGTCAGGACCAGGACCATGGATTCATGCTCTAGAACCTGACAACTCGCGGGCGGTGAGAGTTGTCAGGACCACGTTCAGGGGATCGTGGTCCTGGTCCTGACAAGTCGGGGAAGGGTCGCGACCGCGACCCCTGCGAGCGCGAGCGCGCCGCCCAGGAGCACGATCGCGGTCGGGACCTCGTCGAGCAGCACCCAGGACATGAGGACCACGAGCGGCGGGGCGGCGTACGTCGCGGACGCCGTGCGGCCGGCGCTCGTGCGGCTCAGGGCGTAGCCCCAGGTGCAGAAGGCGATCGCCGTCGGGAAGATCCCGAGGTAGACGATGCCCAGGATCGACGACGTCGGCGCGACGGCGACCTGCGTCACCAGCGCGGGGAGGAAGGGCAGCGCCGCCACGGTGCCGGCGAGGCAGCCGATCCAGGTCATGGTGAGGGCGTCGAGGTGCGGCAGCAGGCGCTTCTGCAGGGTGGCGGCGCCCGCGTACAGGACCGCCGAGGCCAGGGCGAGCACCACGCCGACGGCGTCGAAGCGGCCGGTCGGCGTCGCGATCGCGATGACGAGGACACCGGTGAACGCCACACCGATCCCCACGAGCAGCCGGCGCGGGAAGCCCTCGCCGAGCAGGATCCCCGCGAGGACCGCGACCAGCATGGGCGAGATGTTGACGATCAGGGCGGTGGTGCCGGCGTCGAGGTGCTGCTCGGCGGCGTTCAGCGTGAGGTTGTAGCCGCCGAACCACGCGACGCCCCAGACGAGCACGAGCACCAGGACCCGGCCCCGCGGCAGCCGCACCGGCGTGCGGCGGTAGGCCCGCGCCGCCAGGACCATGAGGGTGAGCGCCACGGTGCCGACCGCGACGCGGCCGAGGGTGAGCGCGCCGGCGTCGAAGTCGTGCCCGACGGCGCGCACGCCGACGAAGGCCGAGGCCCAGAGCACCACGGTGACGGCCATCGCGGCCACGGTCAGGGCCCCGCCGGTGCTGCGGGGCCGGCCGGGCGCAAGGGGGGTGGTCGTCGTCATGACGACGATCGTCTCCCGAGAGGTATCGTCAGCACCAGTTCACATACCTACCGAACCATTCAGTCCCACTGTAGTGTCGTGTCCATGCTCGACGTCCACCGCCTCCGCATCTTCCGTTCGGTCGTGGCCAGCGGCTCCGTCGCCGCCGCGGCCGCCAACCTCGGCTACACACCCTCCGCCGTGAGCCAGCACGTCTCGGCGCTGCAGCGCGAGACGGGCCTGCAGCTGCTCGCCCGGCACGGCCGGGGCGTGCGGCCCACCGCCGCCGGCCAGGCGCTCGCCGCGCAGGCCGACGGGCTGCTCGCGCGGCTGGGGGAGGTGGAGACGTTCGTCGCCGATCTGCGTTCCGGGCGCTCGGGCAGCCTTTCCATCGCCTACTTCGCGTCCGTCGGCGCGGCCTGGCTGCCGTCGGTGGTCAGCACGTTCACGACCCTCTATCCCGGGGTGCGTCTCGACCTCGTGCTGACCGAGGAGATCCCGACGGACCCGTCCCGTCGCGCCGACCTGCAGCTGGCGGTCGCGCAACCGAACTTCACGCCGGGCGCGGGGACCACCGCCCACCACCTGCTGGAGGACCCGTACGTCGCCGTGATCCCCGAGTCGCACCCGCTGGCAGGTCGGGAGGAGATCGAGCTCGTCGAGCTGGTGGGCGAGCGGTGGATCGACAACGACTTCGCCCGCGGCTGGTGCCGCCGCAACCTCCTCGAGGCATGCCGTGCAGCGGGCTTCGCGCCGACGTTCGCCGTCGAAGCCCACGACTACCGGACCGCGGTGGCCTTCGTCGCGGCCGGCATCGGGATCACGGTGCTGCCGGCCCTCGGTTCGGCGCACCCGGCGCCCGGCACGGTCGCGGTGCCGGTGGTGCGCCCCGTTCCCGTGCGGTCGATCTACGCGCTGGTGCAGGACGCCGTCGCCGACGCGCCGCCGGTCGTCTCGGTGCTCGAGGCGCTGCGGGCCGTGGCAGCGGCGTCGGTGCGGCAGTCGGTGCGGGAGACCGTTCGGCAGCCCGCGTAGGCTTGTCGCGCACTCCGCCGGGAGCTCCGGCGGCTCCCGACGAATTCGAGGTACCTCTGTGAGCACGCTTCCCGCCGCCACCGGCAGCTTCGGCGACAAGCCCGAGATCACGTTCCCGGAGGGCGACGCGCCCGCCGGCCTGCAGGTGCAGGTGCTCGAGGAGGGCACCGGCCCGGTGGTCGACTCCGGCCGCACCATCGTCGTCAACTACCTCGGCCAGACCTGGGCCGGCGGCGTCTTCGACAACTCCTACGACCGTGGCGAGACGATCGACTTCCCGATCGGCGTGGGCGCCGTCATCGGCGGCTGGGACAAGGGCCTCGTGGGTCGCAACGTGGGCGACCGCGTGCTGCTGTCCATCCCGTCCGAGCACGGCTACGGCCAGCGCGGCGTGCCGCAGGCCGGCATCCCCGGCGGCGCCACGCTCGTCTTCGTCGTGGACGTCGTCGACGTGCGCTGATTCCCGCTGGTTGAGCCTGTCGAACCCGCCGCTGGTTGAGCCTGTCGAGACCCGGCCCGTGGTTTCGACAGGCTCAACCAGCGTTCAGCGCCGGCGGGACCGGGTCACCGTGAACTTCGGGTTCTGGGCGATCTGCACGGTGGGCCCGACGGAGCGGGCGAGCGCGGGCCGGTACTGCCGGGCCGTGTTGAAGACGCACCACAGCTCCCCGCCCGGGCGCAGGGCGCGGCCCGCCGCGCGGAACATCCGGTGCGCGGCGTCGGAGCGCACGGCGGCCCGGTCGTGGAACGGCGGGTTGAGCAGGATCAGGTCGGCGCTGGTCTCCGGGAGGGAGGCGCCGGCGTCGTCGCGCAGCGCGACCACCCGGTCGCCGACACGGTTCGCTGCCGCCGTCGCGAGCGTCGAGGCGACGGCGGCGGCCGAGCTGTCGACGGCGACCACCCGGGCGGCCGGGTAGCGGTGGGCGAGCACCACGGCGAGCAGGCCGGAGCCGGAGCCCAGGTCGACGGCGTCGCGGACCCGGTCCGTGGCGGGCCACTTGTCCGCCGTCGTGAGCAGGAAGCGGGTGCCCAGGTCGAGCGCCGTGCCGGCGAAGACCCCGCCGTGGGCGACGACGTCCAGGTGCGGCACGCCCGCCGCGGCGGCGAGCTCGGGGTCGGCGAGCCGGGCGGTGGCGGGGTAGGTGAGCGGGGCGTCGCGTCGCCCGGGCCGCACGCCCGTCGCCACCAGCGCCCGGGACTTCTGCCGGGCCAGCGTGGCGCGCACGTCGGTGAACGACGCGGCGAGCACGTCGTTCATCCCGCGCGTCATGTGCTTCACGCGTCCGCCCGCGAGGACGACGACGTCGTCGGCTGCGTACCGCGCGACGAGCTCCGCGATCTCCGTGAGCTCCGCCAGGGACTTCGGGAGCTGAAGCAGGACGAGCCGGGCGCCGGAGAGCAGCTGCTCGCCCAGGGCGTCGCTGACGGTGACGCCGGCTCGCCGGGCGTCGACGACGTCCGGCAGTTCGGCGTCCGCCAGCTGGTGCTCGATCGCGGCCTGCGTGGTCGCCAGGTCCGCGTGCGTGCGCACGTCCGGCGCGCCCAGCGCGAGGGCACCGAGGGTGAGGGCGCCGAACCGGTCGCCGAGCACGACGACGTCGCCGGGCCCGGCTGCGGCGAGCAGGGGGCCGGCCTCGTCGAGGAGCAGCCGGTCCGTGGCGTCGACGGCGACGGGCCCGTCGGCGCGGTGTCCGTCGTCCGGCCACGGGATCAGTGCGTCGAGGACGACGTCGAGGTCGCCGGACGGCGTGGCGGGGTCCGGGGTGAGGCCAGGGTCGGGGGTGTGCACCCGACCAGTCTCCCTGACGACCGCCGGCGTCGCGATCACCTGCTGCGCGCAGTGCCCGTGGCTGACGCGGGCCGCGTGGGTGGCGCAGGAGTTGCTGCAGGCCTTCCGCACCCGGCTCGGGGAGGTCGCGCTGGTGCC
Source organism: Isoptericola sp. Y581 (assembly GCF_059445475.1). Classification (NCBI taxonomy): domain Bacteria; kingdom Bacillati; phylum Actinomycetota; class Actinomycetes; order Micrococcales; family Promicromonosporaceae; genus Isoptericola; species Isoptericola sp. Y581. The sequence goes on from NZ_JCAIUK010000001.1 coordinate 460,683, forward strand.
CGCCACCGGCGGGGTGTTCCGGGTAGAGCTCCGCCCGGGCGACGGTCGGGACGCCGTGCCGCTGTGGGACCGGGCCGCCCAGGGCGGGTTCCCCGAGATCCCGGCGCTCAAGAAGGCGATCCGCGACGCCGTCGCGCCCGACCTCGCCCTCGGGCACACGGACCGGGTGGCTGCGCGAGACTGACGTGCGAGTTCGGTCACTCGGTTCCAGTTCGGCCGGCGTACGGACCGAACTCGCACCATCTGACCGAACTCGCGTCCTGTCGGCGGATCAGTGCTTGGTGCGCCGCCGCGCCTCGCGCTCGGCCTGCTCCGCAGCGTGGGCCTTGACGCGGTCCTCTTCCTCGCGCACCTTCGCCGCCGTCGCGCGCTCGTCGAGGAGCCACTGCGGCGGGTCGTCGCGCAGCTCGTTGATCTGCTCGGTGGTCAGCGCCTCGCTGACGCCGCCGCGCGCAAGCCCGGCGATAGAGACGCCCAGGCGCCCCGCGACCACGGGCCTCGGGTGGGGGCCGTTGCGGCGCAGCTCGGCGAGCCACTCCGGCGGGTTGGTCTCGAGCTCCTCGAGCTCGGCTCGCGTGACGCCGTGCTCCTGGAACTCGGGCGGCGTGGCGGGCAGGTACACCCCGAGCTTCTTCGCCGCGTTCGTCGGCTTGAGGACCTGCTGAGAGAAGGGGGTTCCGGCCATGGGTACCAGGGTAGTCGCGGCGGGCCGCCCGCGACGCCCACGTAGCCTGGTCCCGTGAGCGAGCAGCCGGCCGATGGCCCCGACGACGCCCCCGAGGCGACCCCCGACGACGCGGGCGACGTGGGTGACCTGGGTGGCGTTGGCGACGTGGGTGACGTTGGCGCCGCCGCGACCTTCCGCCTCGCGTACGTCACCGGCGTGACCCCCGGCCGGTGGGCGCGCACGTGGCGCGACCGCCTGCCGGACGTCCGGCTGGAGCTGGTGCAGGTCGAGGCCGGCGACGCGGTCCCCGCGCTCACCGACGGGCGGGCCGACGCGGCGATCCTGCGCCTGCCGGTCGACAAGGACGTGCTGCACGCGATCCCGCTCTACGCCGAGCTGCCCGTGGTGGTGGTCTCGCGTGACCACCTGCTCGCGGCGGCCACCGAGGAGGAGGTCGTGCCGGCCGCCGACCTGGAGGACGACGTGGTCTGGCTGCCCGCAGACGACGTCCTCTACCAGGGTGGCGCCGAGGTACCGGGGCGGGCGCCCGAGGCGTACGACGACGGCGCGGGCGGGCTCGTGGAGCCCGAGCGGCCGGCCACGGCCGCGGACGCGATCGCGCTCGCCGCCTCAGGTGTCGGTGTGACGATCGTGCCGATGTCGCTGGCGCGGCTGCACCACCGCAAGGACGTCACCTATCGCGTGCTCGACGGCGGTCCGGAGGCACCCGTCGGGCTCGCCTGGCCCGTCGACGGGGGCTCTGACCTGGTCGAGGAGATGGTGGGCATCGTCCGCGGGCGGACGGCGAACAGCTCGCGGGGGCGCGGCGCCCCGGACGATGGCGGCGGCAGCCGCGAGGACCGCCGGGCCCGGCGGCGCGAGGCGCAGCGGGAGGCCAAGGCGTCCGAGGGCGGGGGTCGCGGCACGGATGGCGCCGGCCGCGGTCGCGCCGCCGGCCGCCCCGGGGGGCGGCCGGCGGGTCGCCCGGGCCGGCCGGGCAGCAGCGGGAGGCCCGGGCGCCGCGGCGGCCGCTAGAACGGGCAGCTAGTACAGACGGCTAGGTGCCGAGGGTGCGCACCGTCTCGACGGTGTCGGCCTCCGCGGCCGTCTTGTCGTCGCGATAGCGCACCACGCGGGCGAAGCGCAGCGCCATCCCGCCGGGGTAGCGCGTGGAGCGCTGCACGCCGTCGAAGGCGATCTCTACCACCTGCTCGGGCCGCACCGTGACGACGTACGACGACCCGTCCGCGGGGGACGTCGCAAGCTCGGTGAACCGCTGCGTCTGCCAGGCGAGCATCGCGTCGGTCATGCCCTTGAACGTCTTGCCGAGCATGACGAACCCGCCGGTGGCGGGGTCGCGGGCGCCCAGGTGGATGTTGGAGAGCAGGCCCTCGCGGCGCCCGGAGCCCCACTCGACGGCCAGCACCACGAGGTCGAGCGTGTGCCGCGGCTTGACCTTCACCCAGCCGGCGCCGCGGCGCCCGGCGGCGTACGGCGCGTCGAGCGCCTTGAGGACCAGCCCCTCCTGGCCGGCGGCGACGGTGTCGGCGAAGAACCGCTCGACCTCGCCGACGTCGGCCGACACCAGGCGCGGCACCACGACCTCGGGCGGAAGCACCCGGTCCAGCACCGCGAGGCGCTCGGCCGCGGGCGCGTCGATGAGGTCGGTGCCGTCGTGGTGCAGCACGTCGAAGAAGCGCACGCTCAGCGGCACGGCGGCGCTGCCCGCCTCGGCGTCGTGGCTGCCCGTGCGTGCCGCGGTCTCCTGGAACGGGCGCGCGCGGCCGGCGGCGTCGAGCGCGATCGCCTCGCCGTCGAGTACCACGGTCCGCACGTCGAGGGAGCGGGCGACGGCGACGACCTCCGGCAGCCGCTCCGTGACGTCGTCGAGGGAGCGCGTGAACACGACGACCTCGTCACCGGTGCGGTGCACCTGCACGCGGATCCCGTCGAGCTTGGTGTCGGCCGCGACCTCGGCGCCCCCGAAGCGCTCGAGGGCCGTGGCGACGTCGGGCGCCGACGACGCGAGCATCGGGCGCACGGGCCGCCCGGGCTCGAGCCGGAACGCCTCCAGGGCGGGCGCGCCCCCGGAGAGCGCGGCGCGCGCGATCGGGCCGGTGAGCGCGCTGAACATGGCGGCGCGGCGTACGACCGGTAGCGGTACGTCCGCCGCGGAGGCGATCGCGTCGAGCAGCAGCGAGTCGAGCGCCCCCTGGCGCAGCTCGCCCAGCACGAGGCGGCGGACGAAGTCCTGCTCGTCGGCCGTGGCGCGCGCGAACAGTTCGTCGACGGCGGCGCGGCGGGCGGCCTGGGAGCCCGCCCCCGCCAGCCGCTCCAGGTGCGCGAGGGCGGCGTCGACGTCCTGGGGGCTCAGCGACGGCTCGTCGGCCGGCAACGGCAACGACCCGAGCGTGCGCCAGCCGAGGCCGGTGCGGCGCTGGCGCGGACGCCCCGACAGGAACGCAGCGACGATCTCGACCTCGTCGCCCGGGTCCGCGGCGCGCAGGGCGCCCGCGAGCAGCTCGCGCTTGCGCAGCCGCGAGCGCGTCGCGGCGACGGCGGCGTGCGTGGTGACCAGCTCGGCGAGCAGCACGCGTCGATCGTCCCACCCGACCCCGACGCTGTCGCGGTGCCGTCGTGCTGCGGTCGTGCTGCGGTCGTGCTGCGGTCGTGCTGCGGTCGTGCTGCGGTCGTGCTGCGGTCGTGCTGCCAGGAGCAGAAGGCCGTGCGGCCCGGCCTCGCGCCTGCGACCGTGGGGCCATGCGCGAGGACATTCGTCAGGACATTCGTCAGGACATGCGTCAGGACTCGGACGAGATCGGCACCGTCGCGGTGCTCTCCGACGTGCACGGGGTGCTGCCGGTACTGGACGCCGTGCTGGCGGAGCCGGACGTGCGCGCGGCGGACGTCGTCGTCGTGACCGGCGACCACGCCGCGGGCCCGCAGCCGGTGGAGGTGCTCGACCGGCTGCGTGGGCTCGGCGACCGGGCCGTGCTGGTGCGGGGCAACGCCGACCGCGAGCTCGTCGCGCACGCCCGCGACGGTTCCGGCGTCGTGCCCGACCCGATCACCCCGTGGGCGGCGGCCCAGCTCCGGCCCGCGGACGTGGAGCTCCTGGTCGGGCTGCCGCACCCCGTCGAGCTGCGGGTGCGGGGGTTCGGGCGCGTGGTGGCGTGCCACGGGACCCCGCGCGACGACGAGGAGGTGGTGCTCGTCGACTCCTCGCTCGAGCGGTGGGCCGACGTGCTGGGCGGCCTCGACGGCGACGTGACCACGGTGCTTTGCGGGCACACGCACATGCCGTTCGTGCGCCTCGTCGACCGGCGCCTCGTCGTCAACCCGGGCAGCGTCGGGATGCCCTACGGCCGCCCGGGCGGGTCATGGGCGCTGCTGCGCGACGGGCAGGTCGCCCTGCGGCACACGCCGGTCGACGTCGACGCCGCGGTGGCGGCGGTGGTCGCCGGGTCGGCGTACCCCGACGCGGCGGAGTGGGCGGAGTACTTCCTGCGGTCGGCGGCGAGCGACGCGGAGGCGCTGCGCACCTTCGGGCCGCGGGACGGGCGCGCCACCCGTCCCGCGGGCGGGGCTCAGAGCTCCTCGTAGACCGCCGGGTCCTGGTCGGCGGTGCGCCCGTCGGGGCGCCCCAGGCCGGTGAGGCGCGCCATCTCGTCGTCGGTGAGCTCGAACGAGAACAGTTCGAGGTTCTCCGCCTGCCGCTGGGGGCTGGACGCCTTGGGCAGGGGCACGACGCCGAGCTGCACGTGCCAGCGCAGGATCGCCTGGACGGGGGAGACCCCGTGGGCGGCGGCCACCTCCGCGATCACCGGGTCGCCCAGCATCGCGCTGGCGCGGCCGATCGGGCTCCACGCCTCGGTGACGATGCCGCGCTCGGCGTCGGCGGCGCGCTGCTCGGCCTGCGGGAAGTACGGGTGCAGCTCGATCTGGTTGACGACGGGCGTCACGCCGGTGGCTTCGGTGACGGCGTCCAGGTGCTCGGGCAGGAAGTTCGACACCCCGACGTGGCGGATCAGCCCCCGTTCGCGGCAGTCGACGAGCGCCTGGAACGCCTCGACGTACGTGCCGATCCGCGGGTTGGGCCAGTGGATGAGGTACAGGTCGAGGTAGTCGAGCCCGGTGCGGTACACCGACTCCTCGACGGCGGCCACGGCGTCGTCGTAGGCCTGGCGGCGGCCGGGCAGCTTGGACGTCACCAGGAGCTGCTCGCGCGGTACGGACGAGGCCCGGACCGCGCGGCCCACGGTGCCCTCGTTCTCGTAGCTGAACGCGGAGTCGATCAGGCGGTAGCCGGTGTCGATCGCCCGTGAGATCGCGTCGGCGCCGGCAGCTCCCTTCAGCTGGTAGGTGCCGAAGCCGACGGCGGGGATCGCGGTGCCGTCCGCGGCGGCGAGGGTCGGGACGTCGGGGGCGGTGCTCTGCTCGCTCATGCTCCTATTCCACACCCGGTCGGCGCACCGGGCCTCGGGTCCTGCATCGCGGCGGGCGGCTACCGTGGCGCACGTGATCACCGTGCCGCCCTCGTTCCGCGCGATGCCGCGATGGTGGCACGACGTCGCCGGGCGGGGCTGGCTGGATGCCCTGCCCGCCCGCGCGGCCGCGCGGTGCGCGTCTTGGGGGCTCGCCGTCGACGGGGAGCCCGCGCACGGGTCCAACGCCCTGGTCGTCCCGGTGCGGAGGGGGAACGAGCGCCTCGCGCTGCGCCTCGCCCCGCCCGGCGACGACGTGGCCGAGGAGGCCCGCGCCCTGCGTGTGTGGGCGGGGCGCGGCACCGTGCTGCTGGTCGACGCCGACGAGGCGGACCGCGCGATGCTGCTGGAGCGCCTCGACGCCGGGCGGTCGCTCGCGGACGAGCCGCTCGCTGACGCGATCGACGTGCTCGCCGAGCTCACGCGCACGCTCGCCGTCCCCGCGCCCGACGACGTGCCGTCCACCGCCGGGATCGCGGCGGGCATGGCGGGATCGTTCGCCGCCGACTGGGCACGGCTCGCGGAGCCGGTGCCGTCGGATCAGCTCGACGTGGCGCTCGCCCTGGCCGCCGAGCGCGCCGCGGCGCCGACGTCGGGCCGGGCCGTCGACGGCGACCTGCACCACGACCAGGTGTTGGCCGGCACGCGCGCGCCCTGGCTCGTCGTCGACCCGGTGTTGTGGCGCGGCGACCCGGAGGCCGACCTCGCGCGCGTGCTGTGGACCCGGCTCGACGAGCTGCCCACCGAGGCCGGCGTGCTCGCGGCCTTCGACGCCTTCGTCCGCACGGCCGGGGTGCCCCGCGACCGGGCGCGCGCCTGGGTGGTGCTGCGCGCGACGTCGTACCTGCTGTGGGGGCTCGAGCACGGGCTCACCGAGGACCCGGTGCGCTGCCGTCGCCTGCTCGACACGTTCTGCTGAGGCCAGGACGGCCGGCAGGTCAGCGCGAGCGGGCGTGCCGGCGACCGGCCACCGCGCGTCGGGTGATGACGGCGTGCACCACGTACCACCCGAGTGCCACGACGGCCAGGACGATGACGACGGACTGGTACCGGCCCATGAGGTCCTCGACGGCGTGCCACTGCTCGCCCAGCACGTACCCGACCAGCACGAGGGCGGTGTTCCAGATGCCGCTGCCGATGGCCGTCAGCGCCAGGAACCGGCCGAGCCGCATCCGTTCCAGGCCGGCGGGGACGGAGATCAGGCTCCGGACGATCGGGATCAAGCGGCCGAGCAGCACGGCGCGCTCGCCGTGCCGCGCGAACCAGGCCTCCGCCGTGTCGAGGTCTTCGACGCGGACGAGGGGCATGCGTTCGACGAGGCGGCGGAGTCGTTGCCGTCCGATCGCCCCGCCGACGAGGTAGAGGGCGAGCGCACCGATGACGGAGCCGGCGGTGGTCCACAGGATCACGGGCAGCAGACCGAGGGTGCCCTGGCTGGCCGTGAACCCGGCGAGCGGCAGGATCACCTCGCTCGGGATGGGCGGGATGAGGTTCTCGAGGGCGACGGCGAGACCGGCACCCGGTGCGCCGAGCGTCTCCATGAGGCTCACGGCCCAGTCGGTGAGGCGGGTAAGGATCCCGGGGTCGTCTGCGGCGGCGCTCGCGGCCGTCGTGAGGAGTGGTGTGCTCATGCCGTCGACACTAGGAACCGTGGGGTCGGCGCCGCATCGGGGCTTCGCGCATGGAACTCGCGGGACAACCGCAGGTCAGGGGTGCGGTTCACCGCAGTACGGTGCGCGCGCCGCGTGGCTAGGGTCGGCGGGTGGCCATCCCTAGTTCCGCCGCCCGGGCGACGTACGGGGTCGTGCTGGGGGCATGTCTCGCACCTCTCGACGGGGCCGCGCTCGTCGTGGCAGCCGGCGCGTCGGCCGTCGGCGGTGTCCTGCCGAGCGCATGTGCCTGGCGCGACCGGGTGCTCTCATCCGTGGTGCAGGTCCACGTGCGGCGTCTCGAACGATGGCTCGGGCGGCCGGTGGACGTCGCCGTCGCGCCGGACCGTCACGCGCGCTACCTCGCCGTGCGCCTCGTGGTCGGGCTCACAGGCCTCGGCGTCGTGGCGTTGCTCGCCTACGGCGTGCTCGCCGCGGCCCTGATGCTCGCGTCCTGGGGATTCGACGTGCGGGTCCCGGCGCTCTCGAACGACGAGGGCGAGCCCACGACCGGACTCACGATCCTCTCCGCGGCGGTCCCGGGCGTGCTGCTGCTCTACCTGGCCGTGATGGGGCTGATCGGGGCGGCAGCGCTCGAGCGGGCAACCGCCGGCCGGTACCTCGGCTCCGACGACCGTGCTGAGCTGGTCTCCCGCATCGAGTCGCTCGTCGCGTCGCGCGCAGACATCGTCGCGGCGGTCGAGGCGGAGCGCCGCCGGATCGAGCGGGACCTGCACGACGGCGCCCAGCAGCACGTCGTCGCGCTGGGGATGCTCGTCGACCGGAGCCGCCGCGCCGCCGACGACGGGACGCGCGACGCCCTGCTCGCCCAGGCGGCGGACGAGACCGGTCGCCTGCTCACCGCTGTGCGCGACGTCGCGTGGAGTGTGCACCCGGCGGCCCTTGACACCCAGGGCCTGCGCCCGGTCCTCGGTCGGCTGGCGGCGCGTGCCACCCCGTCGGCCGGGCTCGACTTCCGGCTCGCGGGCCGGGTGCCGCCCGAGGTCGAGGCCTGCGTGTACTACGTGGTCGCCGAGGCCCTGACGAACGTCTCGAAGCACGCCCGGGCGACGCGCGTCGACGTGGTCGTCGCGCCGGCCGACGGCGCGGTGTCCGTGACGGTCGAGGACGACGGTGTCGGCGGCGCGGGCGTGCACCCCGGCCGTGGCCTCGCCGGGCTCACCGCCCGTGCCGCCGCCCTCGGGGGGTCGCTCGGCGTGCACAGCCCGGCCGGCGGGCCGACGGCCGTGCGAGCGGTGCTGCCGTGCGCGTGATGATCGCCGAGGACTCCGCGCTGCTGCGCGAAGGGCTGCGCGCCCTCCTCGAGGACGAGGGCGTCGCGGTGGACGCCGCCGTCGGCGACGCCGACGAGCTGCTCGCGCTGCTGGCGCGCCGGACGCCGCCGGACGTCGTGCTCGTGGATGTGCGCATGCCGCCCACGCACACGGACGAGGGCATCCGGGCGGCCGTCGAGATCCGGCGCCGGTGGCCGTCGGTCGCGGTGCTCGTGCTCTCCCAGTACGTGGAGACCGGGCCGACACGCGAGCTCGTCACGGGGGCCGGGTCCGGCGTCGGCTACCTGCTGAAGGACCGCGTCATGCGGGTCTCCGAGCTGCTCGACGCGCTGCACCGGGTCGCGCGCGGCGACTTCGTCGTCGATCCCGAGGTGGTGCGCCAGCTCTTCGCCGGCACCGGGCGGGCCGACCCCCTTGCTCGTCTCACCGCGCGCGAGCGGGACGTCCTCGGCCTCATGGCGGAGGGCAGGACGAACGCAGGGATCGCGTCCGCCCTGCACCTGTCGCTGTCCGCCGTCGAGAAGCACGGCAACGCCATCTTCACCAAGCTCGGCCTCGACGCCACCGGGGGGTACAGCCGCCGCGTCCTCGCGGTGCTGCACCTCCTGCAGGGCTGAGAGCGGACGGTCCGCACGGGGCGGGGCACCGGCCTCGACCGGAGGCGCCCCGGGTGCGACGATCGGGGAGTGCGGCCCCCGCACGGTGCGGTGCCCGGCGACGCCGTCGCCGTCGTGTGGGCGATGCCGGCGCTGTTCGCCGTCTCGGGCTGGGCGTCGCGGCGCTCGCTGACGCGGCGCACCCCCGCCCGCTACGCCGGCGAGCGGCTGCTGCGGCTCGGCGTGCCGCTGGTCGTGGCCACCGTGCTGTTGCTCCCGTTCCCGGTGTGGGTGCGCGAGCGCACCCGCGAGGCTCCGACCTTTCTTACGCGGAGCTCTACCCGCGGTTCTTCGACGCGCGGCTCGAGCCGGCCGAGGCGCCGTTCGTCGTGCAGGGCGAGCACTTCGAGTCGGGGCACCTGTGGTTCGTGGTGCTGCTGCTCGGGTAGTCGCGGCTCCTGGCGCTGGTCGTCGCGGTGCTGCCGAGGGTGCTGCGCTGGAGTGTCACGCGGTGGGCGTTCGGCAGGCGCCACAAGAATCGTTGATATTCACAACGAAAAATCGTTGAAGATATCAACGATTCCCCCTATCGTATGGCCAATGGGGCGCGACGACGCACCCCGTCCCGCACTCGTTCGGCGAGGTGGACTCTCCGGACGGCGCACGGAGGGATCGACATGCACACGACAACGTGTCCGTTCGGGCCGAGAGGCACCTCGACGGGAGCTGACCGATGAGGACGGCAGCGCGACGGCTCACGGCCGTGCTGTCCACCGCCGCGACCGCCGCCCTCCTCGTCGGCGCGGCGATCTCGCCGGCCGCGGCGGTGCAGCACGGCGACCGGCACAGGCCCCCGCACCTGAGCGCCGCAACCCCCGGCACCCTCCTCGAGTGCGAGTCGCTCGAGGGCTTCCGGTACGGGGACACCGTCGTCACCGGGGCCTCGCTGGTGGCGGCAGGCACCCTGAGCAACGGCGGCGAGTCGATCGGCGAGCACTGCCTCGTGACCGGCCGCATGAATGAGCGGGTGAGCGAGGTCGACGGGCAGACGTACGCGATCGGCTTCGAGATGCGCCTGCCGACCGACTGGAGCGGGCGGTACCTCTACCAGGCCAACGGCGGCATCGACGGCAACGTGGCGACGGCGATCGGTGGCGTCGGCGGCGGGGAGAGCGGCCTGCAGCAGGGGATGGCGGTGATCAGCTCGGACGCCGGGCACGGCCCGGGCCAGAACCCGACGTTCGGCCTCGACCCGCAGGCCCGGCTCGACTACGGCTACCAGGCCGTCGGCACCCTGACGCCGATGGCGAAGGCGCTCGTCACCGCCGCCTACGGGCGCGGCCCCGACCGCTCCTACATGACCGGAGGCTCGAACGGCGGCCGGCACACCATGGTCGGCGCGGCGCGCTACGCCGAGGACTACGACGGCTTCCTTGCCGTCGCGCCGGGCTTCAACCTGCCGCAGGCCGCGGTCGCCCAGCTATGGGGCGCCCAGCAGTACGCGACGCTCGCCACCACGACCACCGACCTGTCGACCGCGTTCACGGCCGCCGAGCGCGCCGTCGTCGCCGAGGCGATCCTCGATCGCTGTGACCGTCTCGATGGCCTCGAGGACGGCATGGTGCAGGCGAGCGCGCGGTGCCAGCAGAAGTTCTCGATCGACCGCCACGTGCCCACGTGCGCGGAGAGTCGTGACGGCACCTGCCTCACGACCGAGCAGAAGGCCGTGGTGGGCGGCGTCTTCGCGGGTGCGACCACGAGCGACGGGGAGGAGGTCTACAGCTCCTTCCCGTACGACCCGGGGCTCACCCAGCCCGGCTGGGCCGGTTGGGAGTTCGATGCGTCGGTGACGCTCGACCCGGGCGCGTTCGGGTTCGTGTTCTCGACGCCGCCGTCCGACCCGAGCATCCTGGCCGACCTGCGGGGGTACGCGCTCGGGCTTGACATCGACGCGGCGGCCGCATCGATCGACGCCACGAGCGGGGCCTACGCCGAGAGCGCGATGTCGTTCATGACGCCGCCGGACCCGGCCGAGCTCGACACCCTGCGCGACCGGGGCGGCAAGCTCATGGTGATCCACGGCGCGGCCGACGCTGTCTTCTCGCCCGACGACACCGCCGACTGGTACCGGGCCCTCGACGCCGGGAACCGCGGACACGCCGAGAGGTTCGCCCGCTACTTCGAGGTGCCCGGCATGGGCCACGTGAGCGGGGGACCGGCGACCGACCGCTATGCCGCCTTGGCCGCCCTGGTCGACTGGGTCGAGCGTGGCGACGCCCCCGACTCCCTGGTCGCGACGGTGAACCCGTCGAACCCGGCCCTTCCGGCCGGCTGGTCCGCGGACCGCAGCCGCCCGCTCTGCGTCTACCCGGCCGTCGCGCGCTACCGGTCGGGCGCACCCGAGAGTGCCTCGAGCTTCGTCTGCTCGGACGGGGACGGCAGGGACAGGCGACACCACAAGCACACGTGACGATCTCCCGGGCCGGCTTCGGCCCGGCCCGGGCGGGGATCAGGCGGCGTCGGGGTAGGGGACGCCCGTCGTCGCGTGGCAGCGGTAGCCGTGCGGGTTCTTCGCGTCGGACAGGTACTCCTGGTGGTAGTCCTCCGCGTAGTAGAACGGGCCCGCCTCGGCGGCCGGGCGCAGGTCGGTGGTGATGGGGTCGTAGCCCTTGGCGGCCAGGACCTCGCCGTACCGTTCGGCGGTCTCGCGGATCGCCTGCTCCTGCTCCGGTGTGGTCCAGTAGACGGCGGACCGGTACTGCGTGCCCACGTCGTTGCCCTGGCGGAAGCCCTGCGTCGGGTCGTGCCGCTCCCAGAAGATCTTGAGCAGCTCGGCCTCGGAGACCTTGGTCGGGTCGTACGCCACGAGCGCCGTCTCGGCGTGCCCGGTGCGTGCCGAGCACACCTCCTCGTACGTGGGGTTCGGCGTGGTGCCGCCCATGTAGCCGACGGCGGTGCTCACGACGCCGGGCACCTGCCAGTAGATCTCCTCGGCGCCCCAGAAGCAGCCCATCGCCAGGTAGAGCACTCGCGTGCCCTCCGGCCACGGGCCCGTGATCGACGTGCCGAGCACCGTATGCGGCCGCGGCGCCGGGAGCACCGGCGACTCGCGCCCGGGCAACGCCTCCTCCGGCGCCACCATCGTGGTCTTGCCGGAGCGGCCGAGCAGCTGGTCGAAGATCGAGTTCATCGTGTTACCTCCTTGACGGGTCCATGGAGCGGCCCCGACAGTCGCAACCGCCCGGCGGCGCGGGATGTTCCGTCGTCGTCGTTGCGCGGGCCCGGGATGGTGACGGCAGGATGGTCGTCGCCGCACGGTGCGGTGACGACCGAGGTCAGGACGGTGGAGTGACGGTCTCGCGTTCCTCGACGCCCGAACAGGAGACGACATTGACGAGTGACAGCGCCGGCACCGGCCTGCCCGAGCAGCTCGTGCTCCCCGACCCGGCGGCGTGGCGGGCGTGGCTCGACGAGCACGAGGACTCGCGCCCGGACGGTGCGTGGCTGGTGCTCGCCAAGAAGGGGCGCCCCGCCCCGACGACGCTCACCTATGCGACGGCGCTCGAGGAGGCGCTGTGCAGCGGCTGGATCGACGCCCAGATGCGCAGCCTGGGCGCAGACTCGACGCTGCAGCGCTTCTGCCCGCGCCGGCCGCGCAGCCGCTGGTCCGTGCGCAACCAGGAGATCGTGGCGCGGCTGACCGACGAGGGGCGGATGCGCCCGCGCGGACAGGCGGAGATCGACGCCGCCAAGGCGGACGGGCGCTGGGAGGCCGCGTACCACGGGCCCGCGCGGGCCGAGGTGCCGCCCGACCTGGCCGCGGCGCTCGCCGCCAGCCCGCGTGCGGCCGCCATGTTCGACGTCCTCACGTCGCAGAACCGGTACGCCATCCTGCACCGGCTGGGCGCTCTCAAGACCGCCGAGGCGCGCGAGCGCAACGTCGCGAAGTACGCGGCAATGCTGGAGCGCGGGGAGACCCCGTACCCGCAGAAGCGGCGCCCGGACGCTGGTTGAGCCTGTCGTCGCCGCTGGTTGAGCCTGTCGAAACCGGGTTTCGACAGGCTCAACCGGCGGGTTTCGACAGGCTCAACCGGCGGGTTTCGACAGGCTCAACCGGCGTTGTCAGCGCCGCAGGTCCTGCGCCACCGACACGAGCGCCGCGCTCGCGAGGTTGCGCCGACCCTCCGACGCGACGTCCTCGGCCACCCGCTCGAAGCGGTCGAGCGCCCGGTCCGCCGCCTTCGGCGGGAGCACCGCGGCCAGGGCGAGGTCGGCGAGCAGCCGCGTGCGCTGGCTCCGGGTGAGCAGGTCCTGGTCGGCGTAGTCGCGCACCAGCCGCGCGGCGCTCGCGTGCGTGACCCTCAGGTCGCGCTTCTCGAGCGTCACGGTGGTGGTGGTGACGACGTCGGGGTCGGACTCGCTGGTGGCCGTGAGGGTCACGGTCGCCCGCCGGGACGCGCCGTCGCCCGCCGTCGCGTACGCGCCGACCATCGCCGCGTCGTCGGCCTCGACAGCCGCCACCTCGTAGGGCAGCGCGACGTCCCAGCCCTTGCCGTCCACGGTGGCCGACAGGCGGTACACGTCGGAGCCGTGCAGGCCCGACCCCGCCTCGCCGGTGTTCGACAGGCGCGACGTCAGCAGCGCGGCGTCGCCGCCCACCGGCGCGGTCCGGGCCTTGCCGAGCCGCCCGTCACGCTCCTGGTCGCCGGCGCCCTCGAGGGACCGGGCGGCGACGTCGTACGACAGGACGCCGCCAGCGTCGCGGTGGGTGTCCAGCACGTACAGGTGCAGGCCGTTGGGCTCGTCCACCCACTCCGACGCGCTGCCGGAGCCGGTGCCGGCCTGGAACGTCGCGTCGTCGAGCTGGCGCGGGTCGCCCCGCACCACCGGGGCGGGCTCGCCGTCCGGCCCCTCGTAGTCGACCCGCTCGATGTCCTGCGGGTTGGGGTCGACCAGCCACTCGCGCGGGCTTCCCTGGTCGCGGTTCTGCGCCAGGAGCACGCCGTGGCCGGGGACGAAGGAGTCGTTGCCGACCCGGTCCACGACCTCCATCGTGTAGTCCTGCCAGTTGTCGCCGTCCGGGCACCAGAAGTCCGGGTCCTCGGGGACCTGGGCCGTGCACGCCCCGGCGGTCCACCCGCCGTCGACGTCGAGGTCGAGCGCGACCTTGTCGCCCTCGCCCGGCACGTGCTCGCGGGCGCGCAGCGTGGTCACGGCCACGCCGTCCTGCGCGAGCCCGCTGCGGGTGAGCTGGACCGTCGCTTCGTCCTCGAGGACGCCGAGCTGCTGCTTGTAGTGCACCATGTGGTGCGGGCCGAGGCCCGAGCCGCCCGCGTTCGGCACCTGCCAGCGGTTGTGGGTGCCGCCGGGGCCGTTGAACGTGCCGCGGCTCATCATCTCCCAGTACCCGGTGTAGTTGCGGGTGTCGTCGGCGAACGGGTTGTTGTAGTTGTCGGGCAGCCCGCGCAGGTGGCTGAACTCGTGCGCGAACACGCTCAGCCCCGAGCTCTCCGCCTGGGTCGAGATGCCGCCGCCCGCGTTCGGCCAGTGGTTCGCCGCGGCCCGCCACGACGTCCAGTCCACGTACCGGGTGCTGGCCCAGTTCGTCATCGGCTCGCCGAGCTGGTTGAGCACGGGGGTACCGTCCGCGTTCCGCGGCGGCCCGAGCTCGTCGGGCACGTCCTCGGGGCTCGCGTACCGCTGCTGGCCGAACTCCTCCCACGTGGCGGACTCGTCGTGACCGGCCGTGACGAGGAAGGCGTTGTCGAAGTCGCACAGCCCCTCGGCGCAGCCCGTGTCCTCGCGCCACAGCTTCGTGGCGTCCGCGCGCAGGTCCTTGCCGCACTCGTCGCCCATCGGGCAGTACTTCTCGATCGGCCCGTTCATGCGGTCGTCGATGCCGTACTCGTGCAGCTTGCCGGGCAGCTCGTAGGGGCCGAACACCTCGACGTCGACGCCGATCTTCCCGTGGCTGGTCTCCATCCAGTACGAGTGCAGCGTCTGCCCGCCGTTGTACTCGTTCGGCGTCGCGTAGTACGCCTCGTACCAGCCGGCGACCTCGTCCTGCGGGACGGGCGTCCAGTCGGCCTGCGGATTGTCGAACGGGTGCGTGCCGGGCTCCTGGGTGATGAGGAACGGCTGGTCGGAGAACTCGACCAGGATCACCGCCGTGCGGTACTGCGATTCCGAGCCGGTGCTGGTCTCGGCGGACGCCCACTCGTCGGGGCGCACCGGCACGTAGTCGTCCCACGTCATCTCGGCCTGGTCGTTCCACGCCTGCGGGTCCGCCGGGACGACCGGGCCCGCGCCGGGTGGCGCGCCGGTGTCGTCGCCGGTCGCCGCGGCGCCGGGGACGCTCGCGAGCGGCACCACGACCAACGCGGACGCCGCCGCGGCGACGAGCCGCCAGGCGCGGCGTCGGCCGGCGGGTTGGGTGGGACGGTGGGTGGGACGGGTGGTGCGACGGGTGTTGCAGACGTCTTGCGCTGGGTTCGCTGTCACGTCCGTGCTACCTCCTCGTAGCGACGGGCCCGGCCCGGGCGACCTTGCCCGCCGCGAACCTATCGGTGCGTCGGGGCGACCAACCTGTGGACGCGCCGTGAAGATCCAAGTCGGCGGCTGAGCGCCGCGACCGGCGCGGGCGTGGCTCTCGCGCGGGGGAGCGGCGCGCCGCCTAGGGTTTGCGGGTGAGCTCGGAACGAACTTCCCCCTCCGGCGCGGACGCCGTCCCGCTGAGCATCCGTGTGGCGGCCGCCTGGTCGTGGCGCGTCCTGCTGATCGCCGCCGCCGTGGCCGGCTTCCTGTGGCTGCTCGCGGCCCTGAAGACGATCGTCGTGCCCGTCGCGATCGCGCTGCTGGTCACGATCCTGCTCGCCCCCGTGCGTCGGACGCTCCAGCGCTGGCACCTGGGCCGGGGGCTCGCCACCGCGATCTCGGTGGTGGGCCTGATCGTCGTCATCGGCGCCCTGATCACGCTGGCCGGCAGGTCCATCGTCGCCGGCTTCCAGGACCTCGCCGACCAGGCGGTCGCCGGCTTCAAGCAGTTCACGACCTGGCTCGCCGAGGGTCCGCTGAGCCTCGACTCCGAACAGCTCTCGGGGTACGGGCAGCAGCTGCAGGACTCGATGGTGGACAACTCGGGCCTGGTCTCCGGGGCGCTGGGCGCGGCGACCACGGTGGGGCACGTGCTCGTCGGCGCGCTCATCGCGCTGTTCTGCACGATCTTCTTCCTGCTCGACGGCCGCACCATCTGGACCTGGCTCGTGAACCTGCTGCCCGTCCGGGCGCGCGAATCCGTGCACCAGGCGGGCCGCCGCGGCCTGGTCACCCTGTCGGCGTACGTGCGCACGCAGATTCTCGTGGCGTTCGTCGACGCCGTCGGCATCGGAGTCGGGTCCGCGTTCTTCGTCCCGGCCCTCGCGCTCCCGATCGGCATCCTCGTCTTCATCGGGTCGTTCGTGCCGATCATCGGCGCGATCGTCACCGGCGCGATCGCCACCGCCGTCGTACTGGTGGCGAACGGCTGGTTCGCCGCCCTCATCATGCTTGGCATCGTGCTGCTGGTGCAGCAGGCCGAGAGCCACATCCTGCAGCCGTTTCTCATGGGCCACGCCGTGTCCCTGCACCCGGTGGCCGTGGTGCTCGTGGTGGCGGCCGGCAGCATGGCGGCGGGCATCATCGGTGCCCTGTTCGCGGTGCCGCTCGCGGCGGTGCTCAACACCGTGCTGCTCTACTTCCACGGGCACGACAAGTTCCCCGAGCTCGGCACCGAGGACCACGTGCCGCTGCTGCGCCGCCGGTCCCAGCTCCCCGGTACTCTCCTCTGGTCGGGACGGGGGGCGTCGCAGGTCGCCCCCGACTCCACCGACGAGGGCCCGGCAGGAGAGAACAGGTAAGTGGCAGCACACCCCCCGATCGACCGCGTCACTCTCGACGACGTCCGCGCCGCGGCGCAGGAGCTCGACGGCGTCGTCATCCGCACCCCGGTGCAGGCGTTCCGCGCGATGTCCGAGCTCGCGGGCACTCCCGTCGTGCTCAAGTGCGAGAACCTGCAGCGCGCCGGCTCGTTCAAGATCCGCGGCGCGTACACGCGCCTGAGCCGGATGCCCGATGAGGAAAAGGCCCGCGGCGTGGTCGCGGCCAGCGCCGGCAACCATGCCCAGGGCGTGGCCCTCGCGGCACAGATGCTCGGCATCCACGCCATCGTCTACATGCCGGTCGACGCCTCGGTGCCCAAGCTCGCGGCCACCCGCGGCTACGGCGCCGAGGTACGGCAGGTGGGCGACAGCGTGGACGAGGCGCTCCTCGCCGCGCGCGCCGAGGCCGCGCGGTCCGGCCGCACGCTCATCCACCCGTTCGACCACCTGGACGTCGTGACCGGGCAGGGCACCGTCGCCCTCGAGATCCTCGAGCAGGTGCCCGACGTCGGGACGGTCGTGGTCCCCCTGGGCGGCGGCGGCCTCATCGCGGGCATCGCGACGGTGCTCGCGGAGGCGGCCCCGCACGTGCGCGTCGTCGGCGTTCAGGCCGAGACCGCCGCGGCGTATCCCGCCTCGCTCGCCGCGGGGCAGCCGACGGCGGGCACCCTCGGGCCGACGATGGCGGACGGCATCGCGATCGGCACCCCGGGCGACGTGCCGTTCGAGGTGTTGCAGCGCCTCGGGGTCGAGGTACGCACCGTCTCCGAGGAGGAGATGTCGCGCGCCCTGCTGCTCGTCGCCGAGCGTGGCAAGCAGATCGTGGAGCCGTCCGGCGCCGCCGGGGTCGCGGCCGTGCTGGCGGCCGAGCCCGGCTCGCTGCCCGGCACTATCGTGCCGGTGCTCACCGGCGGCAACGTCGACCCGCTGCTGCTGCTGCGCGTGGTGCAGCACGGCCTCGTGGCCGCCGGCCGCTACCTGCAGCTGCGCCTGTGCATCGACGACAAGCCCGGCTCGCTCGCCGCCCTGCTCGACACCATCGCCGCCGCCGGCGCCAACATCGTGCAGGTGGAGCACACGCGGACCGACACCACGCTGACGGTGTCGCAGGTGCTGGTCAACGTGCAGCTCGAGACCAAGGGGCACGAGCACTGCACCGCGGTGGTGGAGAAGCTGCGGTCCGCGGGCTACGCCGTCGCCGGTTGAGCCTGTCGAAACCCGGTTTCGTCAGGCTCGACCAGCTCAGCCGAGCGAGCGGCGGTAGTCGCCGGGCGCCGTGCCGCAGATCTGCCGGAACGTGTCGCAGAAGCTGCTCTGCGACGTGATGAGCTGGCCGCCCCCACCGACGGTTCCCGGAGACCGGGGCGAGCCAGCCGGAGGATTCACCACCATCCTCGGGTCTAGCGTCCCTGCATGGCTCATTCCCCGAAGATCACCATCATCGGTGCTGGCGGCTACGTCTTCCCGCTCCGCCTCATCGGTGACCTGCTCAGCTTCCCTGCCCTGTGCGACGCCACCCTGTGCCTCATGGACCTCGACGCTGGCCGGCTCGACCGGGTGGCGGGCGCCGCACGCGAGCTCGTGGACCACCACGGGCTGCCCACCGACGTCCAGCAGACCACCGACCGCCGCGAGGCCCTGCGCGACGCCGACTTCGTCATCATCACCTTCCAGGTGGGTGGCCTGGACTACTACCGGCACGACGTCGAAATCCCGCGCCGCCACGGCGTGGACCAGACCGTGGGCGACACCGTCGGCCCCGGCGGCGTGTTCCGCTTCCTGCGCTCCGTGCGGGCCTACCAGGACATCGCGACCGTCGCGCTCGAGGTCTGCCCGGGCGCCCAGTTCATCAACTACGCCAACCCGATGGCCATGGCCACCGCCTACCTCAACGCGCTCGGCCTGCGTACCGTCGGGCTGTGCCACAGCGTGCAGGGCACCACGCGCATGCTCGCCCGCACCCTCGGCGTCCCGTACGACGAGGTCTCCTACCGGTGCGCGGGCATCAACCACCAGGCGTGGGTGCTCGACTTCCACCGTGGCACCGAGGACCTCTACCCCCGCCTGCGCGAGGTGATGAAGGAGCGGCACCGGCGCGGCCGCGCGGCGGCCGACCTGCTCACCGACGACGGCGACCACTCCGACGAGGCGCTCGCCGCGAGCACCTACGAGGGGGGCAACGAGCAGGTCCGCACCACGCTGATGAACCACTTCGGGTACTTCGAGACCGAGTCGAGCCACCACGCGTCGGAGTACGTGCCGTACTTCCGCAAGGACGCGGCCACCACGCTGGAGTACCTCCCGGAGCGCTGGGACTATTACGAGATCTGCTCGGCGCACGACGAGCAGGGCGACGTGGACGAGCAGCTCGAGCGCCTCAAGGCCGACCTCAGCCCGTCCGTCGAGTACGGGGCGTCGATCGTCAACGCCGTGGTGACGGGCGTGCCCGCCGTGGTCTACGGCAACGTCCCCAACGCGGGCCGGGTCATCACCAACCTGCCGGACGACGCGTGCGTCGAGGTGGCGTGCCTGGTCGACGCGAACGGCGTGCAGCCGACCTCGTTCGGCGACCTCCCGCCCCAGCTCGCGGCGATCAACCGCACCAACATCAACGTCCAGACGCTCGCGGTCCGGGCGGCCCTGACGGGCGACGTCGATCACGTGCACCATGCCGTCGCGATGGACCCCCTGACGTCGGCGCACTGCACGCTCGAGCAGATCCGGACGATGACCGACGAGCTGCTCGAGGCGCACGCCGCGCTGCTGCCGGCGGCGCTCCGTCCGACCCGGCCCGGCACGCTCGTGGGCGATGCCACGGACCGGGATCCGGCCCAGGCGCACTGAGCGGCCGCGCCGCATCGCGAGCACGGGCATCAATGAGTTGTCGATCGGGCCGGTCCCCGTTCGTCGTCCTCATGACACGGCCGCACGGGCCGTGCAGGACGAGAGGTCACGCGATGAGATTCCTGGACACGATCCTCGGGGCATGCCGCACGCAGCGGCAGGCCGGCACCGCCCGGTACCGTGACGGGCGCAGCGTCGGCGACGGCATCGAGGCCGTCGACGTGGCGTTCTATGGGCCGATGGTGTTCAGCCGGCCCCTCACGACGCGGACCGAGGAGGCCTGATGCGCTATCTCATGCTGGTGCTGAGTACGCCGGACGACCCGGACCTGCGCCCCGGGGACGCCGAGGGGGCACCCGCCATCGAGGGATGGGTCGAGAAGTACTACGGCAGCGGCGCGGCGGTGGTGGGCGACCGTCTGCGCCCCCCGGAGGACGCCGTCGGGGTGCGGGTGCGCGGCGGGAGCGTCGTCGTCACGGACGGCCCGTTCTCGGAGGCCAAGGAGGCGATCGGCGGGTTCGACGTCATCGAGGCGCCGGACCTGGACACGGCGATCACCATGGCCTCCGAGCACCCCATGGCCCACGGTGGCGCCATCGAGCTGCGTCCGGTGTGGCCGCTGAACCTCGACGGATCGGAGGGCGACTGATGCGATACCTGTTCCTGGTGCGCGAGCCCGACGTGCCCGACCGCGGGCCGACCCCGGACATCGAGGACTGGGTGCGCCGCCACGACGCCGACGGCTCGCGGGTGCTGGGGGAGCGGCTGCGTCCCGCGGCGGACGTGCGCCAGGTCCGGGTGCAGGGCGGCTCCGCCCTCGTGACGGACGGCCCGTTCTCGGAGTCGAAGGAGGTCATCGGCGGGTTCGACGTCGTCGAGGCGCCCGACCTGGAGACGGCGCTCGCGATCGCCGCCGAGCACCCCGGCTCCTGGGGCGGCGGGACGATCGAGGTGCACCCGTTCTGGCCCACGGAGACCGACCGGCCCGCATGACGGTACGGGGGGCGCCGAGCGCCGCCGTCGAGGACGCGTTCCGCACCGAGTGGGGACGCGTCCTCGGCGCGGTCGCGCGCGCCACGGGCGACCTCGACCTCGCCGAGGAGTCCGCGCAGGAGGCGTTCGCCACCGCGTTGCGCACCTGGGTGCGCGACGGCGTGCCGGAGCGTCCGGGTGCCTGGCTGACGACGGCGGCGCGCAGGCACGCGATCGACGTGCTGCGTCGACGTCGGACCGAGGGTGAGAAGACCTCCGCTGCGGCCCGGCTGGCCGAACGGGTGGACCCAGGCTCCCGTGCCGTGGACCCCACCGCGGACCCGGTCCCCGACGAGGTCGCCACCGGTCTGGACGACGACCGGTGGGAGCTCGACGACCCCGACGGCGACCTCCTGCGGCTCGTCTACACGTGCTGCCACCCAGCGATCCCGCTCGAGGGGCGGGTCGCCCTCACGCTGCGCTCGCTCACCGGCATGACGACGCCCCAGGTGGCGCGGGCGTTCCTCGTCCCGGAGGCGACGATGGCGCAGCGCCTGGTCCGCGCCAAGGCGCGCATCCGTGCCACGGGGATCGCGTTCCGGGTGCCGCCGCCGGCGCTGCTGCCGGAGCGCACCGCGGCGGTGCTGGCGGTGCTCTACGTGCTCTTCACCGAGGGGTACGACGCGTACGCCGAACCGGTGGACGAGGTGGCCGGCGCCGCCGAGCGGCGCGCCCTGGCCGACGACGCGGTCCGGCTCGCCCGGCTGGTGGTCCGGCTGCTGCCCCACGAGCCGGAGGCGGGCGGGCTGCTCGCCCTCGTGCTGCTGCAGCACGCCCGCCGGGACGCCCGCAGCGGCGCCGACGGTGCGTCCTCGACGCTGGCGGAGCAGGACCGCCGCCGGTGGCGGACGGACGAGATCGACGAGGGCCTGCGCCTGCTCGACGAGGTGCTGGCGGTGCGCCGTCCGGGGCCATACCAGGTACAGGCGGCGGTCGCCGCGCTGCACGCGCGAGCGGCCGCCGCCGGGGACACCGACTGGGGCGAGGTCCTGGGCCTGTACGACGTGCTCGTCACGATGACGCCCTCGCCCGTCGTCGCGCTCAACCGTGCTGTCGCTCTGGCCGAGGCGGCGGGCGCGGCGGCGGGGCTCGAGGCGGTCGACGCCCTGGCGGACGCCCCCGCCCTGGCGCGCTACCACCTGCTCCCGGCGGTGCGGGCAGACCTGCTGGCCCGGCTCGGGCGCGACGCGGAGGCGGCGGACGCACTGCGGCGCGCACTCTCCCTGGTCGACAGGGAGGGCGACCGCCGGCTGCTGCGCTCGCGCCTGGCCGCCCTCGGCGGCGCCCCGCCGGCCCGCTGACGGCCGGAAATGGCTGTGGGCGTGATTTCGGGGGGAATCCCGACCGGGATTCCCCCCAAAACCACGCCCCCACAAATCGCGGGGGGGAGCG
>NZ_JCAIUK010000001.1:482567-673979 GCF_059445475.1 Isoptericola sp. Y581
CCTCCGACCCTTGGACGCCAGGAAAGTTCGGGGGGCTGGCTTTAGGGGGAAATCCCGACCGGGATCCCCCCCAAACCCACGCCCACAACGCTCGCGGGGGCGAGCGAGCCGACCAGGTCAGACCGTGGCGGCCTCGGGCTCGGTGACGAGCGGGTAGACGCCGTCCGCGTCGTGCACCTCGCGGCCGGTGACCGGCGGGTTGAACACGCACACGCACTTGATCTCGGTGCGCGGGCGCACCTTGTGCTTGTCGTGGTCGTTGAGCAGGTACAGAGAGCCCGGCTTGAGCTGGTGCACCTCGCCGGTCGCCAGGTCCTCGATCTCGCCCTCGCCCGAGGTGATGAAGACGGCCTCGATGTGGTTGGCGTACCAGAAGAAGCTCTCGGTCCCGGCGTAGAGCGTGGTCTCGTGCACCGAGAAGCCGACGCCCTCCTTGGCGAGAATGATGCGCTTGGAGCGCCAGTTCTCGCTCTTGATGTCCGAGTCGGTGTCGGTGACGTCGTCGAGGGTGCGGACGAGCATAGGGGTACCTCCGGTGGTTCGGGTGCGGTGGGGTGGTTCTACGGGTCGGTCAGGCCAGGTTCGTCAGGCCAGGACGGCCGCGACGGACTCGCTGATGATCTTGAGCCCGCGCTGCAGCTCGTCGTACGTGATGGTCAGCGGGGGCAGCAGCTTGACGACCTCGCCCTCGGGGCCGGAGGTCTCCATGAGCAGGCCGCGCGAGAAGGCCTCCTCGCAGATGGCCCCCGCGGTCTTGCCGTCGGGTGTCTGCAGGCCGCGCGCCAGGCCGCGGCCCTTGGCCACCAGGACGTCGTCGCCGTAGCGGGCGACGAGCGAGTTGAAGTGCGCCTCGACGAGCGCGCCCTTGTCGATCGTGGTGCGCTCGAGCTCGTCGTCCGACCAGTAGGTGCGGATGGCCTCGCTCGCGGTGGCGAACGCCGGGGCGAAGCCGCGGAACGTGCCGTTGTGCTCGCCGGGCTCCCAGATGTCGAGCGCCGGGCGCACGAGGGTCAGTGCCAGCGGCAGACCGTAGCCCGAGATCGACTTCGACAGGCAGATGATGTCGGGGACGATCCCGGCCTCCTCGAACGAGAAGAACTTGCCGGTGCGGCCGCAGCCCATCTGGATGTCGTCGAGGATGAGCAGGATGCCGTGGTCGGTGCACAGGTCGGCCAGACCGCGCAGCCACTCGGCGCGGGCCGCGTTGATGCCGCCCTCGCCCTGCACGGTCTCGACGATGACCGCGGCGGGCTCGTTGAGGCCGCTGCCGCCGTCCTCGAGCATCCGCTTGAAGTACTGGAAGTCGTCGACTTCGCCGTCGAAGTAGTCGTCGTACGGCATCGGCGTGGCGTGCACGAGGGGGATGCCCGCGCCGCCGCGCTTCATCGAGTTGCCCGTCACGGACAGGGCGCCCAGCGTCATGCCGTGGAAGGCGTTGGTGAAGTTGATGACGGACTCGCGGCCCGTCACCTTGCGTGCCAGCTTGAGCGCCGCCTCCACGGCGTTCGCGCCGCCCGGCCCGGGGAACACGACCTTGTGATCGAGGCCCCGCGGTCGCAGGATCGTCGAGGAGAAGGTCTCGAGGAACTCCCGCCGAGCCGTGGTGAACAGGTCGAGCGTGTGCACCATGCGGTCGTCGGCGAGGTAGTCCAGCAGCACCTGCTTCAGCCGCGGGTTGTTGTGCCCGTAGTTGAGGGTGCCCGCGCCGGCGAAGAAGTCGAGGTACTCGGTGCCGTCCTCGGCGTACACGGTCGAACCCACGGCCCGGTCGAACACGACGGGCCAGGAGCGCGAGTAGCTGCGGACCTCCGACTCGAGGGCGACGAAGCCCAGGGGATCGTCGGCGGCGTACGCCTCGGTGGAGGGGACGGTCGGGGTTGTCACGAAGGACACTCCTTGGGGTGGTGCGCGCCGGTGCGGTGTTTGGTGAGGGTGGGCTGCGTCGTCACCTGCGCGCCGAACCGGCGCAGCCTGAGATCTGGTCGAGGACCGCTGCGATCAGCGGGAGGGACTGAATCCCTCGATCACGAGCAGCGGCTCGGCCTCGTGCCCGTCCGGGAAGTGCGAGGCCTCGAACCCGGTGGTCTCGCGCAGCGTGGCGCCGCGGTCGGCGGCCCAGCGGCCGAACAGGCGGCGGGACGCGAGGTTGTCCGTCGTCACCGTGGTCTCCACGCGGGAGACGGCGGGTGTGTCGTGCGCGGTGGCGTCGACGACGGCGTCCAGCAGCCGGCGGGCGACCCCCCGGCCACGCACCCGCGGGTCCACGGCGACCTGCCACACGAAGAGCGTGCGCGGGTCGGCCGGGAGGCGGTACGCGGAGAGGAAGCCCACTGGCGCGGGACCTGCGGTGCCGCCGGCTCCGTCGTCGAGGACGGCGAGCCGGCAGGTCGCGGCGAAGTGGTCCGCGAGCAGCAGGTAGGCGTAGGAGGAGTTGAGGTCCAGGGAGCCCGAGTCGCGGGCGAGGCGCCACATGGCGCCGCCGTCGACTGTCGTGGGCGGCCGGATCGTCAGGCCCTCGAGGCTCGCCTCGGTGCTTGCCGCCATGCGGGACGGCGGTGGGCCGTCGGTCGAGCTGTCGGTGGTCGGGTGGTTGGTCGTTGCGGGGTCCGTCGTGTCCATACCGCCATCGACCATAGACGCATCGAGGGGGAAGTTCACCTCGGCCATGACCGTTCCTCGACCGACGCGACCCTTGGCGCCCCCCGACGATCGTTGGCAGATCAGCGATATGTCGCGACGATCATCGACGAATCATCGACGGTTCTGCAGCAGGTCATCTGTCTCGAATGCTGAGACTTTCCATCGCTTCCGCGGGTGCCTGGGCCGGGAACGACCGTGGGCGCGCCCGTCTGCAACGGGCACGCCCACGGCATGCGTCTGGGTCCGGGACGTTGCCCGGGAGGTCAGCCGACGAAGGGCGTGGCCTTCTTGATCTCGACCGGGATCTCGCGGCCGCTGGGCGCCGTGTAGGCCACCTTCTCGCCGATGCGGTGCCCGTCGATCGCGGCACCGAGCGGCGACGTCGGCGAGTACACGTCGAGGTCGGTGGTGCCTGCGATCTCGCGCGAGCCGAGCAGGAACGTCATCTCGTCCCCGGCGACCAGGGCCGTGACGACCATGCCGGCCTCCACGACGCCGTCGTCGGCGGGCGTGCCGATCTGGACGTGGCGCAGCTTCTCGGCGAGCTCTCGGATGCGGGCCTCGTTCTTCGCCTGTTCTTCGCGCGCGGCGTGGTACCCGCCGTTCTCCTTGAGGTCGCCCTCGTCGCGGGCGGCGGCGATGCGCTCGGCGATCTCGGTGCGGGCGGGGCCGGAGAGGTGCTCCAGCTCGGCCTGCAGCCGGTCGTGAGCCTCCTGGGTGAGCCAGGTGACGGTGCTCTCGGTCACGAGGGCTCTCCTTTCGTGGTGCTCGTGGCCTGTTCCGGCAACGCTCATGCGTCCGACGTGCGTCGGCACGCGCGTCGGCTGGGCAGGACTGGCGTGTGAATCATTCAGGATAGCCCGGACCGGGCGCAGAACCCAGGTCTCCGCCCTGGGCGAACAAGCTTCTGAGCGGCGATGGGGCCGGGCGTGGGCCGAGGGCCTCAACCCTGGTCGGTGATGTCGCAGGTCTCGACGACCGCGGTGGTCGCCTCCTCCGACGTGCGGACCGTGACGGTGTAGGCGGTCGTCTGGTCCTCGGTCGGCCCGACCGGCACGTCCAGGGTGCCCACCTGGGC
This sequence comes from Isoptericola sp. Y581, assembly GCF_059445475.1. Taxonomy (NCBI): domain Bacteria; kingdom Bacillati; phylum Actinomycetota; class Actinomycetes; order Micrococcales; family Promicromonosporaceae; genus Isoptericola; species Isoptericola sp. Y581. The sequence continues at coordinate 486,286 of NZ_JCAIUK010000001.1, forward strand.
GTAGCTCGGGGCGAGCGCCTCGACCTCGCAGACGGCCGTGGTGCCGGGGGGCATGTGCACCTGGAACGTGACCTCGACCCGCTCGGCGTCCTGCACGTGGAAGGCCACCACGTCGACGTCCACCGGGTCGCGGCGCGTCTGCTCGATCGAGAACCACGCAGCCACGGCCACCGCCGCGGCGAGGGCGGCGCCGATCGCCACCTTGCCGCCCGTCCCGATGCTGCGGCGCCCTGGGCGCGTGCCGTACCGGTCGGCGGGGGGAGTGGGGTTGCCGGGCTCGCTCATGGTGCACCATTGTCCCTGAACCTAGCCGCCGACACGTCACCCGGGAGGGACCTTGTCCTCCGCCTCCTCTGCACCGCCCTCGGGCGAGCGCGAGCCCCTGCGTCTGATGACGGTGCACGCGCACCCGGACGACGAGTCGAGCAAGGGCGCCGCGACCATGGCCCGCTACGCCGCCGAGGGCGTGGATGTGCTCGTCGTCACCTGCACCGGCGGGGAGCGCGGCGACGTGCTCAACCCGAGCTTCCGCCCGCCGGAGGGTTACGAGTTCGAGACGGTCGAGGGTCGGCGCGCGGTGCGGCGCCTGGAGATGGCTGCCGCCGCGGAGGCGCTCGGCGTCCGGCAGACGTGGCTCGGCTTCGTCGACTCGGGGCTGCCGGAGGGCGACCCGCTGCCGCCGCTGCCGGAGGGCTCGTTCGCCCTCATGCCGCTCGAGGAGGCCTCCGCGCCGCTGGTCGAGCTGATGCGTGAGTTCCGGCCGCACGTCGTGACCACCTACGACCCGTCCGGCGGGTACCCGCACCCCGACCACATCAAGTGCCACGAGGTCGCGTACGAGGCGTACCACGCGGCCGGGGACGCCTCGCGGTACGTCGTCGAGGGCGGGGCGGAGGCCTGGGCGCCGCGCAAGCTGTACTACAACCACGGGTTCTCGATGGACCGGATGCGTGCCGTGCACGAGGCGATGCAGGGCGCCGGCCTGGAGTCGCCGTTCGGCGACTGGATCGAGTCCCGCGCCGCCCGCGAGATCCCCGAGCGTGAGGTGACCACCAGCATCGACGTCGCCGGCTACTTCGGGCAGCGCGACGCCGCGCTGGTGGCGCACGCGTCGCAGATCGACCCCGACGGCTTCTTCTTCGCGGTGCCCCGCGACATCGAGGCGGACGTGTGGCCCACCGAGGAGTTCGAGCTCGCGGACTCCCGGGTCCCGACCACGCTCCCCGAGGACGACCTGTTCGCCGGTCTGCGGGGAGAGGGCCGATGAGCGCCGTCTGGTCTGCGGCCGTCGTCCTCGCCACCGACCCGAGCCCTAGCCCCAGCCCGACCTCGCAGCTGACCGAGCTCGAGGTGACGCCGGGCCTGGCGGGGTTCGTGGCCACGTTCGCCGTCGCCGTGGCGTGCGTGCTGCTGTTCCTGTCGTTGACGCGGCACCTGCGCAAGGCCCGGCACAACGCGGAGGAGCAGGGCATCCCCGTGGAGGAGCCCAGGCGGATCGGATTCAGCCAGCCGGGCGAGGGCGACCCGACCGGCGCCGATCCGGCCGACGGGCAGGGCGACGGGCAGGGCGGGCAGGGCGACGGGCCGGACGAGGACGGCCAGGAGCGTCGATGAGCGCGTCGGTGCGCGTCACGGTCGGGCAGCTCGCGATCACCGCCGATCACGACGCGAACCGGGAGGCGGTCGCCGAGGCGTTCCTCGCGGCAGGCCGGGTCGGCGCCGACCTGCTGCTGCTGCCCGAGTACGCGTCGGGATACGACCGCCGCGGCGTTGGCGTCGAACACGCGGAGCCGCTCGACGGCCCGTTCGTCACCGCCCTGCGCCAGCACGCCGCCCGCTACCGCATCACCGTCGTGGCGGGCACGACGCTGCCGGCGGTCGGTGGGAGAGCCGCGGGGTCGCGCACCGGGCAGATCCCGGCGGTCAGCGGGGCGTTCCCCGCGGTGAGCGGAGCGTTCCCGGCCGTGACGGGGGCGTTCCCCGCGGTCACCGGGTCCGTCCCCGCGATCACCGGGACGACGCCGAGCGCGTCGTCGGCCGAGCCCGCCGCCGACCGGGTCGCCACCCGGGGGTCCAACACCGTCGTCGCCGTGGACGCCACGGGCGCGCTTGTCGGCGCCTACCGCAAGGTGCACCTGTACGACGCGTTCGGCTCGCGCGAGTCCGACCGGCTCGAGCCCGGCCCGGCGGACGTGCCGCCGCTGGTCCTCCGGTTCGGTGACCTCACTTTCGGCGTCATCACGTGCTACGACCTGCGCTTCCCGGAGTCCGCGCGCCGCCTCGTCGACGCGGGCGCGGACGTGATCGTGGTGCCGGCGGCGTGGGTGGACGGGCCGCTCAAGGCCGACCACTGGCACACGCTGCTGCGCGCCCGGGCGATCGAGAACACCGCGGTGGTGATCGGCGTCGGGATGGCCGGGCCGGGACTGGTGGGTCGCTCCCTGCTGGCGGGGCCCGACGGCGTGGTGGGGCTGGAGCTCGACGAGACGCCGCAGGTGCGCACGGTCGACCTCGACCCGGATCCGCTGGCGCAGGTGCGCCGGCAGAACCCGTCGCTGGCGAACCGGCGCTACCTCGTCGTGCCGAGGTCGTGAGCGGCTACAGCGCCGCGAGGTAGATCGCGACCGTGTGGCACGTGAAGCCGATGACCGTCAGCGCATGGAAGATCTCGTGGAACCCGAACCACCGCGGCGACGGGTCGGGGAACTTGGTGCCGTACACCACCGCTCCGAGGACGTACGCGACGCCGCCCGAGGCGACCAGCCAGCCGACTGCGGGCCCGCCGGCGGCGCCGAACTGCCCGATGTACCCCATGGCCACCGAGCCGAGCGCCACGTACACCGGCACGTAGAGCCAGCGAGGCGCACCCATCCACAGCACGCGGGCCACCAGGCCCAGTACCGCGCCGCTCCAGACGATGGCCAGCAGGACGGCGGCCTTCTGCTGCGGCAGCAGCATCACGGCCAGCGGCGTGTAGGTGCCCGCGATGATGAGGAAGATGTTGGCGTGGTCCAGGCGTCGCAGCACGGCCGCGACGCGGGGGGACCAGGTGCCGCGGTGGTAGACCGCGCTGGTGCCGAACAGCAGGACGGCGGTGACCCCGAAGACGGCGCACGCGATCTTGTCCGCTGGGGTGTCGGCCAGCACGACCAGCACGATCGCCGCGGCCAGCGCCAGCGGGGTGGTGACGGCGTGGATCCAGCCGCGAAGGTGGGGCTTGAGCCGGGCCGCCTGCGCTGCGGCGGCCTCCGAGACGGTCTGGACGGCGTCGGTCACGGCGCCGCGGGCCTCACCGGCGGCGTCCTTCGCGCCCTCGACGACCTCCTTGACGACGGGCAGGTCGAGACGATCGGTCGCGCGGCCCTTCTGCTGGGCGGCAGCTGCCACGGTGGTCTCCTCACTCGGGACGTAACCTACGCATCCGTAGGTTAGTCAAAGCGTAGGCGACGCGAGCGGGGCAGGTCGACCAGGGCTGTGAAGATCCTGGGGCGGGCTGCTGTCCGTCGCGAGCCGGTGCGGCCGGTCGGCGTCCGGTGTCGGACGAGGGGCGCCGCGTGCGGCAGGATCGGTGCGGAACGGGCCGGTGCGCGAGAGCGGTACCGTTGTCCCGCTCCCCGTCCGACCCCCCGCCGGACACCTGCGTGCGGTCGTACGCGGTGCGGCGCGGCCCTATCCACCGAGGTCACACGCGTGCGCATGCCCCACCTGCTCTACGGCCTGTACGAGCGACGCCTCGCCGCATCGCTGCCGACGGCGCAGAAGCCCCGGCACGTGGGCGTCATCCTCGACGGGAACCGGCGCTGGGCCCGGTCGTTCGGCGAGACCGCCGCGACGGGGCACCGCCGGGGGGCCGACAAGATCACGCAGTTCCTGGGCTGGGCCGAGGAGCTCGGCGTCGAGGTGGTGACGCTGTGGATGCTCTCCACCGACAACCTCGCGCGACCGGAGGGCGAGCTCACCGACCTGCTCGACATCATCCGCGACGCCGTGCAGGACCTCGCGGAGTCCCGCCGCTGGCGGCTGCGGGTCATGGGCCGCCTCGACCTCCTGCCCTCCGAGCTGGCGGACGCCGTCCGCGCCGCCGCGGACGGCACGAGCGACGTCCAGGGGCTGCAGGTGAACGTCGCGATCGGGTACGGGGGCCGGCACGAGATCGCTGACGCGGTGCGCTCCTACCTCAAGCAGGAGTCCGCGACCGGGGCGACGCTCGAGGAGCTGGCCGAGCGGATCGACGTCGAGGACATCGCCGCGCACCTCTACACCAAGGGGCAGCCGGACCCGGAGCTCGTCATCCGCACCTCGGGCGAGCTCCGGGTGGGCGGCTTCCTGATGTGGCAGAGCGCGCACTCCGAGCTGTACTTCTGCGAGGCCTACTGGCCCGACTTCCGCCGCGTGGACTTCCTGCGCGCGTTGCGCGACTTCTCCCGCCGGGAGCGACGACTCGGCCGGTGACCGGCCCGTGGTTGAGCCTGTCGAGACCATCCGGTGGTTTCGACAGGCTCAACCATCGAGCGGACGTCGGTGGCCTGCGGCACACTGCCACGGTGACCCCGCCGCCCGTGCCGACGCAGTCGTCGGAACCCGAGACCGCGCAACCGGCCCAGCAACCGACCCAGCAATCGACCCAGCAACCGAGCCAGCAACCGATCGAGCAGACGTCCGAGCAGACGGCCGAGCACCGGACCACGGCGAGCGCCCGCCTGGCCGCCGACGCCTGGGAGTCGCTGTTCCGCACGCAGGTGACGATCATGCGCCGGTTTCAGGCGGACGACATCTGGCACGACCTCACGATGCGCGAGTACGACGTGCTCTTCACGCTGTCGCGAGCGCCCGGCGGCGAGCTGCGCCTGCGTGACCTGAACGAGGACATCCTGCTGGCCCAGTCCTCGCTCTCGCGCATGGTCGAGCGGCTCGAGGCGCGGGGGCTGGTGGAGCGGTCCGTGCCGGCCGCCGACGCCCGCGGCACGCTGGTGCGGCTCACCGACGAGGGCGCGCGGCGCCAGCGGGAGACCGGGCGTGCGCACGTGCGCACGATCGCGGAGTACGTGGGCACGGGGCTGGAGCCCGCCGAGCTGGAGACGCTGACCAGCCTGCTCGGGCGGCTCCGCGCGGCGCAGGCGCGCATCCCGGACCGTTCCTCGTCGATGTGACAGGGCGTGCTGTCAATGTCACGTCGGAAGAGCGGCCTCCGCGGCCTGCAGGCCTGCGGCCGGGTGCCATGATGACGATCATGCCGATGACCCCCCGGTCGGCCGATTCCGGCCCGTACGACGCCCTGCTCCTCTACTCCTTCGGTGGTCCGAACAAGCCGGAGGACGTGGTCCCGTTCCTTCGCAACGTGACCGCCGGCAAGGGGATCCCCGACTCGCGACTCAAGGAGGTCGGCGAGCACTACTACGGCTTCGGCGGCAAGAGCCCGATCAACGAGCAGAACCTCGCGCTGAAGGCGGCGCTCGAGGCCGAGCTCGCCGCCCGCGGGATCGAGCTGCCCGTGGTGTGGGGCAACCGCAACTGGGAGCCGTACACCACCGACGCGATCGACGAGCTGGAGCACCTGGGCGCCCGCCGCGCCGTCGCCCTCGTCACCTCCGCCTACTCCTCCTACTCCGGCTGCCGCCAGTACCGCGAGGACCTCGCGGTCACGCTGGAGAAGCGCGGCCAGCTCGGCCCCGACGGCTCCACCGGCGTGCAGTTCGACAAGGTCCGCGCCTACTTCAACCACCCCGGCTTCGTGCAGGGCAACGTCGAGGCCGTGCTCGAGGCATACGACGAGCTCGAAGCCAAGCTTGCCGACGGGGGCGGGCCGGCCGCCGACGCGAAGGTCGTCTTCGTGACCCACTCCATCCCCGACACGATGGAGGCAGCGTCCGGCGTCGGGCACGCCACCTACTCCGCGCAGCACCTGGACGTCGCCGCCGTGATCGCGGCCACCGTCGCCGAGGCCCGGGGGCACGCCGTCGAGTGGGAGCTCGCGTACTGCTCGCGCTCCGGCCCGCCGTCGCAGCCCTGGTTGGAGCCCGACGTCAACGATCTGCTCACCGAGCGCGCCGGCGAGGGCCTGCGGAACGTCGTGATCTCCCCGATCGGCTTCGTCTCCGACCACATGGAGGTGGCGTACGACCTCGACACCGAGGCGATGGCCACGGCCACGGAGCTGGGCATGACTGCGGTGCGCGCCGGCACGGTCGGCACCCGCCCCGTGTTCGTCTCCGGCCTGGTGGACCTCATCCTCGAGCGCGCGGCCCTGGCCCGCGGCGAGGACGTGGACCAGGCCACCGCGGGCACCCTGCCCGCGTTCCCGTCCGTCACGCCGGACGACTGCTGCCTGCGGCGTCACGCCGAGCCCAGCGGCATCCCGGCCCTCTGCAGCGAGGACATGCACCGATGAGCGAACACACCCACGGCGACACGGGCGAGGCCGTCCAGGCCGCCGCGATCAACGAGTCCATCCGGTACGCGATGATCGCGGTCTTCTCCCTCGCCGAGCCGCTGCCGGCCGGTGACGCCGAGCGCGCCGCGGTCGCCGTCGAGGCCGAGGCCGCGCTGTGGGACGGCCAGCCCGACGCCGCCCGCGACCCCGTGCGGGCCGACGGCGAGGTCGTCGTGCGCGGCGTGTACGACGTCGCGGGGCTGCGGGCCGACGCCGACCTCATGGTGTGGGTGCACGGCCCGTCCGTCGAGGCCGTGCAGGGCGCCTACCAGCGCCTGCGCGCGTCGCGGCTCGGCTCGGCGCTGGCGCCGGAGTGGTCGGTGGTGGCGCTGCACCGCGCCGCCGAGTTCAACAAGGGCCACGTGCCGGCCTTCCTCGCCGGCGAGCGGCCGCGCGACTACCTCAGCGTCTACCCGTTCGTGCGCTCCTACGACTGGTACCTGCTGCCCGACGCCGAGCGTGGCACGATGCTGCGCGACCACGGCATGGCGGCCGCCGGCTACAAGGACGTGCGCGCCAACACGATGAGCACCTTCGCGCTGAGCGACTACGAGTGGCTGCTCGCGTTCGAGGCCGACGAGCTGCACCGCATCGTCGACCTCATGCGCGACCTGCGCGCCACCGAGGCGCGCCGGCACGTGCGCGAGGAGGTGCCGTTCTTCACCGGCCCGCGCGTCACGCTGGCCGACTGGGCGGACAAGCAGCCCCGCGCCTGACTTCCCGCCGGTTGAGCTTGTCGAAACCCGGGTTTCGACAAGCTCAACCAGCGGTGGCGGACTCAACCAGCGGTGGTGGACTCAACGAGCGGTGCCGGACTCAACCAGCGGTGCCGGACTCAACCAGCGGTGGCGGACTCAACCAGCGAGGTGGCGGTGGCGACGACGACCGTGCCGCCGGTCGCGTCGTCGGCGTCGGGGTCGTCGTCCGTGACGACGCGGGCGGCGAGCCCGACGCCCTCGACCAGCGCGGTCGCCGCGGCGACCTGACCGGTGCCCACCTCGAAGAGCAGCGACCCGCCGGGGGCCAGCCAGCCCGGAGCGGCGACCACCACCCGCCGCAGGATGTCGAGGCCGTCGGCGCCGCCGTCGAGGGCGACGGCGGGCTCGTGGTCGCGGGCCTCGGGCGGCATCGTCGCAATCGCGTGGGTGGGGACGTACGGCGCGTTGCAGAGTAGCAGGTCGACGCGGCCCCGCAGCATGCTGGGGACGGCGCTGAGCAGGTCGCCTTCGTGCACGGCGGCACCGAGCGGCTCGAGGTTGCGGCGCGCGTAGACCACGGCGGCCGGCTCCACGTCGCTCGCGTGCAGCACGGGAGCCGCTGTGGCGTCCCGGAGGCCGAGCAGCACGGCCCCGCCCACGGCGCCGCACCCGCAGCACAGGTCGAGGATCGTCTGGGGCGCGGGCAGGCCGAGGGCGGCCGCGACCATCAGCTCGGTGCGCCGGCGCGGCACGAACACGCCGGGCCCCACCGACCAGCGGCGGCCGGCGAACTCGACCCAGCCCAGCAGGTGCTCCAGCGGCTCGCCCGCCACGCGACGCGCGACCAGGTCTTCGAGCACGGGCCCGTTGACGTCGTCGTGCCAGCGGTCTTGGGATGACAGACGGGCGGCCTCGACGAGCAGGGCTGCCTCGTCCTCGGCGAACACGCAGCCCGCGGCCCGCAGCCGTGCGACGAGGTCGTCGTCGGCAGCGGGCCGCGCGAGCGAGGTGCTCCGGTCGTGGCTCAGGGGTACAGCCCTCGGATGCGGTGGGCCTCGGCGGTGCGCTGCACGCCGATGACGAGCGCGGCGTCGCGCAGTGACAGCCCCTCCCGCTTGGCCAGCGTGGACACGTCGCCGAACGAGGACGTCATGCGGTACTCGAGCTTGTCGGCGATCTCCTGCTCTGACCACCAGTACGCCTGGTTGGCCTGCACCCACTCGAAGTAGGAGACGACCACACCGCCGGCGTTGGCGAGCACGTCCGGCACCACGGTGACGCCGTTCTTCGCCAGGAGCCGGTCGCCCTCGGTGGTGGTGGGGCCGTTGGCGCCCTCGACCACCCAGCGTGCCCGGACCCGGGAGGCCGTGACCTCGTCGAGCACACCCTCCACGGCCGCGGGCACGAGGACGTCGACGTCGAGGGCGAGCAGCTCGTCGTTGGACACCGCGTCGCCGCCGTCGAACCCGACCACCGACCCGGTGGCGGCGACGTGCTCGAGGAGCCGGTCGACCTCGAGGCCCGCGTCGTTGCGGAGCCCGCCGTACTGGTCGCTCACCGCCACGACCGTGGCGCCCCGGCCCGCGAAGATCGCGGCAGCGTGCGAGCCGACCTTGCCGAAGCCCTGCACGGCGACGGTCACGTCCGACAGCGGCACGCCGGCGTCGCCGAGCGCCGCGGCGGTCACGTGCACGATGCCCGCGCTGGTCGCCGTGCCGCGCCCGCGCGAGCCGCCGACGGCCAGCGGCTTGCCCGTCACGACGCCGGGGATCGTGTACCCGCGGTTGACGGAGTAGGTGTCCATGACCCAGGCCATGGTCTGGGCGTCGGTGCCCATGTCGGGCGCCATGATGTCGGTGTCCGGGCCGATCATCGGCATGATCTCGGACGTGTACCGGCGGGTGACGCGCTCCAGCTCGGCCGTCGAGTACTCGCGCGGGTCGATGGCGATGCCGCCCTTGGCGCCCCCGTACGGCAGGTCGACGATGGCGCACTTCCACGTCATCCACATGGCGAGCGCGCGCACCTCGTCGACATCGACGCCGGGGGCGTACCGCAGACCGCCCTTGCCGGGGCCGCGGGAGATGTTGTGCTGCACGCGGAAGCCGTGGAACAGCGCGGTCTGGCCGTCGTCCCGGCCGAGCGGCACGGCGACGTGGATCTCGCGCCGCGGGGTGGCAAGCATCTGGTGCTGGCCCTCGTCGTAGCCGAGCACAGCCACCGCGCTCGCGAGCTGGCTGTGCGCGGTGGCGAGGGGAGAGCTGTGGTGAGGGGCGGGGGCCGGGGTATCGGCCAGGGGTGCCGAGGTCATCGACGTCGTCGTCACGGGTCCTCCAGGACACGGTGCCGGTGACCCCGGGGTGGGGGCCGGCAGGGGCGGCGCGGCCCGGGATGGTGGGCCTCGGCGTCCACGGTAGCCCCTCGCGCGGGTGCCCCTGCAGGCGAGGCTCGGGGGGTTGCGGAGCCGTGTCCGTGCGTTGACCTGGCCATGACGGACTCGTCGGTCGAGCTTGTCGAGACCACGTCCCGGGTTTCGACCAGCTCAACCGGCGGACTCGTCGGTCGAGCTTGTCGAGACCACGTCCCGGGTTTCGACAAGCTCAACCGGCGGACTCGCCGGTCGAGCTTGTCGAGACCACGTCCCGGGTCTCGACAAGCTCAACCGGCGGGGTCAGCGCGCGAGCCGCCAGGCGGTCGGCAGCAGGGCCGCGGCGAGCGCCGCCTTCAGGATGTCGCCCGGCAGGAACACGACCGCGCCGCCGAGCAGGGCGGCGCCGATCGGCATCCCGGTGCTCACGGCGAGCCACGGCACGCCGACGGCGTAGACGGTCAGGGTGCCGATCGCGTACGTCCCGGCCGTGGTGAGCACCCGGCGGTCCGCGCCGCGCCGCGCGAGCGCGCCGACGACCATCCCGGCCACGAGGAACCCGACGAGGTAGCCGCCGGAGGCGCCGGCCACCGACTGCCAGCCCGCCGTCGCGCCCGCGAACACGGGCAGGCCCGCGACGCCGGCGCCGAGGTACACGGCCTGCGCGAGCGCCCCGCGCCAGGGTCCGAGGGCCGCGGCACCGAGCAGGACGGCGAAGGTCTGGCCCGTGAGCGGCACCGGCAGCCCGGGGACCGGGATCACGACCTGGGCAGCGAGCGCGGTGAGGGCGGCCACGGCGACGACGAGGACGACGTCGCGGGCGAGGGCGCCGGGCAGCAGGTCCGCGAGGACGCGGCGCGGGCGGGCCGGGGCGAGGGAGAGTGCGGCTGCGGTCATGACGACGACGCTAGGTGCCCGCCGGACCCGGGTCACAGCCCGGTGCATCACGAGTCCGGGGCCCACGATTGTGCAGGTCGGACAGACGCGAGGCGGCGTACGGCGTGGAGGACCCCGGTCGTTGTGGGAATCGTGCACGCGACCTGCCCTCCGCGCGGCACGGCGCCGGTGTCCGGTCCGGGGCGTTTGCTACTCTCCGGCGGCATGGCAGACAAGGATGTCGCAAGCCCCGCCCTCGACCACGAACTCCGGGAGGAACGCCCGCGCTGGCGCCTCGTCGGGCCGGGTCTCGTCGTCGCCGCCACCGGCATCGGTGCCGGCGACCTGGTCGCGACGCTCGTGGCGGGCAGCCGCTTCGGGTACACCTTGCTGTGGGCCGCCATCGTCGGCGTCCTCATCAAGATCGTGCTGGTGGAGGGCGCCGGCCGGTGGTCGCTGGCCACGGGCCGCACGATCTTCGACGGCTGGAAGTCGCTGGGCGCCTGGGCGAGCGTCTACTTCGGCGTCTACATCGTGGTGTGGGGCTTCAGCTACGGCGCGGCGGCGATGTCGAGCTCCGCGCTGCCGCTCGCGGCGCTGTTCCCGCAGGTCGACCTCATCTGGTTCGCGATCGTGTCGGGGCTCATCGGCGCGGCCGTCGTGTGGTTCGGCAAGTACAAGACGTTCGAGTACGTCATCGCTGTGCTCGTGGGCGTCATGTTCGTGACGATCGTCGGGTCGGCCGTCCTCACGGTGCCGAACCTCGGCGAGATCGTCGGCGGGCTCGTGCCGCGCATCCCGGAGGGCTCGATCCTGTACACCCTCAGCCTCGCGGGCGGCGTCGGCGGCACCATCACCCTGGCCGCCTACGGGTACTGGCTCAAGGAGAAGGGCTGGCACACCCCGCACTGGATGAAGGTCATGCGGATCGACAATGCCGTGGCCTACGTCATCTCCGGCGTCTTCGTCGTCTCGATGCTCATCGTGGGCGCCGAGCTGCTGTACTCCTCGGGCGTCACCATCGCGGACGGCGAGGGGGGCCTGGTGGACCTGGCCGACGTGCTCGCCGACCGGTACGGGGAGTTCATGGCACCGCTGTTCCTCGTGGGCTTCTGGGCGGCGTCGTTCTCGTCGGTGCTCGGCGTGTGGAACGGCGTGTCGCTGATGTTCGCCGACTTCGTCGCCACGGCCCGGGGGCTGTCCGAGGACGACTCCCGCCGCAAGTCGGGCGGCACCTACTACCGGGCCTACATCCTGTGGCTCACGTTCCCCCCGATGCTGCTGCTCCTGCTCGACCAGCCGATCGCCCTCGTGGTGGCCTACGGCGCGCTCGGCTCGCTGTTCATGCCGTTCCTCGCGATCACGCTGCTGTTCCTCATGAATTCCTCGCGGGTGCCCGCGAAGTGGCGCAACCGGCCGCTGACCAACATCGCCCTCGTCGTGATCGCCGGCATGTTCGTCGTACTGGGCGTGCAGCAGCTCGTCGAGGCGGTCGCGCCGGCGTTCGGGGGCTGATCGACCAGCAGGCTCAACCAGCGCTGCGGGCGCGACGGCGGAACGACGACGGCGTCTCGCCCGTGAGCCGCGCGAACGTGCGCGTGAACGACGGCTGGTCGTAGAAGCCGGCGGCGGCGGCGACCTCTGCGAGCGGGGTCGCCGTCGACGTGAGCAGGTGCGCGGCGCGGTCCACCCGGGTGCGCAGCACGAGCTGGCGGGGCGAGAGCCCGAAGACCTTCCGCACCCGGCGGTCCAGCACCGCGGGGGTGCTGCCCGCCATCGCGGCCAGGTCGGCCACCGAGAGCGACACCCCGGGCGAGGCGTCCAGGTGGGCCTCGACGCCGGCGACCAGGCGGGCCGTCGCCTCCATGGTGCCGTCGTCGGCGTCGCCGGAACGCAGGTCCTGCGACACGGAGACCAGCCCGACCACGCGGCCGCCGTCGCGCACCGGCAGCTTCGCGGTGAGGAACCACCCCGGCGTGCCCCCGACGCGGCGGATGAGCTCCAGCTCGTGGCGCAGCGGCCGGCCGGTGCGCAGCACCTCCGCGTCCTGCGCCTCGTAGCGCCCGGCGAGCTCGGGCACGAAGAGGTCGGCGGCGCGCCGGCCCAGCACCTGGCGGCGCGAGCGCTCGTTGGTGCGGCGCACGAAGACCTGGTTGACGGCGAGATAACGGCCGTCGGCGTCCTTGGCGCAGAACATGACGTCGGACAGCTCGTCCATCAGCGCCACCATGACGGGGGAGAGCGCGGCCAGCACCGCAGCGGTGCCTGGCACGTCGGTCAGCACGTCGGTCAGCACGTCGGTCAGCACGTCGGTCGGGACGTCGGCGTCGCCGCCCGCGCGGACCTCGTCCGGCGTGCTGCTGGTGTTGTCGGAATCTGCGCCCATCGCGGGCCCGATCGTACAAGACGGGCACCGGCTCGAGGGCGCACCCTGGGGGCATGAGTACCTCCGTTCCGGCGCACGGCGGCGCCACGTCCTCCGCCGTGCGCAGCGCCGACAGCACCGCCGCCGTCGACGCCGACGCGGCCCTCACCCCGGGCGCCGAGGCCCTGATCGAGGACGCCGTCGCGCTCGCCCACCACTGGATCGCCGTCGCCTCGGGGACGTCTCCGCAGGCCGCGGGCGCGTCCACCACTCGGGCCGACCGCAAGACCCGCGCGACGGCCGAGCGCCTCGGCGCGCTCGTCTCCGACCCAGCGGGCCTCGAGCTCGCCGTCGGGTTTGTCGACGACGTGGCGCGCCCGCACGACCTCGCCGTGGCCGCCACCGCCCTGGCCCGCCTCGGCCGGGACGCCGGCTCCGCCACGTTCCTCGGGCCGATCGACCGGGCGCTGTTCAAGGTCGGCGCGATCGTCGCTCCGGCGCTGCCGTCCGTCGTCGTGCCCGCCGCACGGGTGCGGCTGCGCCAGCTCGTGGGGCACCTCGTGGCCGACGCCGGCAAGGGCCTCGGGCAGCACCTCGCCCGCACCCGCGCCGAGGGGTACACCCTCAACGTCAACCTGCTGGGCGAGGCCGTGCTCGGTGACGACGAGGCCGCCGCGCGCCTACAGCGCACCATCGACCTGGTGCGCCGGCCCGACGTCGACTACGTGTCCGTCAAGGTCTCCTCGGTGGCGGCGCAGCTCGTCACGTGGGACCTGGACGGTTCCCGCGAGCGCGTCGTCGAGCACCTGCTGCCGCTCTACCGGGCGGCCCGTGACCACGACGTCTTCCTCAACCTCGACATGGAGGAGTACAAGGACCTGGCCCTCACCGCGGCCGTCTTCACGCAGGTGCTGGACCGCGACGAGTTCCGCGACCTCGAGGCCGGCATCGTGCTCCAGGCATACCTGCCCGACGCGATGGGTGCGCTCGACGGGCTGACCGAGTTCGCGCAGCAGCGCGTCGCCGCTGGCGGCGCCCGCATCAAGGTGCGTCTCGTCAAGGGCGCGAACCTCGCGATGGAGCACGTCGAGGCCGAGCTGCACGACTGGGCGCAGGCGCCGTACCCGACCAAGCCCGACGTGGACGCCAACTACGTCCGCATCCTCGACCACCACCTGCGTGCCGACCGCACCTCCGCCGTCCGGCTCGGCGTCGCGTCGCACAACCTCTTCCACGTGGCGCTCGCGATTCTCCTGGGGCGGCGGCGCGGAGTCTCAGAGGGCCTCGACATCGAGATGCTGCAGGGCATGGCACCCATCGAGGCGCGCCTCGTGCGCGACGAGGTGGCCAAGGGCGATCCCGACCAGCAGGGCCGCGTCGTGCTGTACACCCCGGTGGTGCGCGACGAGGACTTCGACGTCGCGATCTCCTACCTGGTGCGCCGGCTCGAGGAGAACGCGACCGAGCAGAACTTCCTGCACGCGGCATTCGCGCCCGCCGACAGCTCGGGCGCCGAGCCCGGCGTCCGGGCGACGCCGATGGAGCGTCAGGAGCTGGCGTTCCGCGCGTCCGTCAGCCACGGCGTGCACTACCAGCCGGCGGACGTCGCGCCACGCCGCCGCGACCGGTTCTCCCACTCGGCGGGCTCGACCGGCGGGACGGCCTTCCACAACGCCGTCGACACGGACCCGGCCGTCGCCGCCCACCGCGCGTGGGCCCGCGACGTCGTCGGCCCGGAGTCGGGCTTCGTGCCCGTCCAGGCGCCCGAGGTCACCACGACCGCCGAGATCGACGACGCCGTCGCGCGCGCCGTCGCCGCCCGGCAGGCCTGGGCCGCCGCCGCCCCCGCCGACCGGGCCAAGGCGCTGCGCGCCGCGGCCCGCCACCTCGAGAACCGCCGCACCGACCTCGTGGCCGCCATGGTGCACGAGCCGGGCAAGACCGTCGCCGAGGCCGACCCCGAGGTCAGCGAGGCGATCGACTTCGCGAACTACTACGCCGCCTCGGCCGAGGCGCTGGAGCAGGTGGACGGCGCGACCTTCACACCGGACGGCGTCACCCTCGTGACCCCGCCGTGGAACTTCCCTGTCGCCATCCCCACCGGCGGCGTGGTCGCGGCGCTCGCGGCCGGCTCCGCGGTGCTGGCCAAGCCGGCGCCGCCCACGCCCCGCTGCTATGAGATCGCCGTGGACGCGGTGCGCGCCGGGCTCGAGGAGGTCGCCCCCGAGATCGGGCTGGACCCGCAGGCCGCACGCGACGTCGTGCAGTTCCTGCGGGTGCCGGACGGCGACCTGGGTCAGCACCTCGTGACGCACGCCGACGTGGCCCGCGTGATCCTCACCGGCTCCATCGAGACGGCCGAGCTGTTCGC
This sequence comes from Isoptericola sp. Y581, assembly GCF_059445475.1. NCBI lineage: Bacteria > Bacillati > Actinomycetota > Actinomycetes > Micrococcales > Promicromonosporaceae > Isoptericola > Isoptericola sp. Y581. The sequence continues at coordinate 501,394 of NZ_JCAIUK010000001.1, forward strand.
GTCGTGGCGTCCCGAGCACCCGGTGCTCGCGGAGACGTCCGGCAAGAACGCGCTGGTCGTGACGCCGTCGGCGGACCTCGACCTCGCCGTCTCGGACCTCGTCAAGAGCGCCTTCGGGCACGCCGGGCAGAAGTGCTCGGCCGCGTCGCTGGTGATCCTGGTCGGCTCCGTGGGCGACCCGTCCACCGAGACCGGCCGGCGGTTCCGCCGCCAGCTCGTGGACGCGGTGCACTCGCTCGCCGTCGGCCCCGCCGCCGACCTGTCCACGGTCATGGGCCCGCTCACCGAGCCCGCGCAGGGCAAGCTGCTGCGCGCCCTCACGTCGGTCGAGCCGGGGGAGTCGTGGCTGGTGCGCCCGCGGCGCCTCGACGAGGTCGCCGCGGCCGCCGGCATCGAGCCCGACCGCCTGTGGTCGCCAGGGCTGCGTGACGGCGTCGCGCCGGGGTCGTTCTTCCACCTCACCGAGGTGTTCGGCCCGGTGCTCGGCATCATGACGGCCAAGGACCTGGACGAGGCGATCCGCCTGCAGAACCAGGTGGACTTCGGCCTCACCGCCGGCATCCACTCCCTCGACGACGACGAGATCGCCACCTGGCTGGACCGGGTCGAGGCCGGCAACGTGTACGTCAACCGGCACATCACCGGCGCCATCGTGCAGCGGCAGTCGTTCGGCGGCTGGAAGGCGTCGGCCGTCGGGCCGGGCGCCAAGGCGGGCGGCCCGAACTACGTCGCCGAGCTCGGTCGGTGGGCCGACGACGCCACGGTGCCGTCGCGCACGACTGACCCCGAGGGCTGGCTCGCCCGGGCGAAGGCGTCGGACGACGCGGCCTGGGAGGCCGAGATCGGCGTCGGGCACGACAGGTCCGGCCTGCGGGTGGAGGAGAACACCTTCCGCTACCGCCCGATCGACCGGCTGACCGTCCGAGTCGGCGACGGCGCCCTGCCGATCGAGGTGCAGCGGGTGCTCGCCGCCGCCCGGCGCGCGGGCGTGCCGGCCGTCGTCGTCCCCGACACGGACAGCGGATGGGGCGTGCCGCACGAGGCGCCGATGTCGCACGAGGACTTCGCGGCAGCCGTCGCGGCGGGCCGCGTCACCGGGCGCGTCCGCGTGCTCGGTCGTGCGCCGGGCCTGCACGCGGCCGCCTCGAAGCGTCTCGGCACCGTCACGGTGCTGGACGCACCGGTGGTCGCGAGCGGTCGGCGCGAGCTGCTCGCCGTCGTGCGCGAGCAGGCCGTCAGCCGCACCCGCCACCGGTACGGCCACGTGCACGCCTGACCGCGAGATAGAGAGCCCACCCCGGCGAGATAGAGAACCCCCGAGCGCGAGATAGAGAACCCACCTACGCGAGATAGAGAACCCCCGAGCGCGAGATAGAGAAGCTCGGTCGAGACCGCACCTCGTTGCGGTCTCGACCGAGCTTCTCTATCTCGCGCNAAAGAAAAAAAAACCCTCGATCACCCCCCCCTTTTGTCCTTTCCCCCCCCCCTCTTCTCTATCTCGCGCTCGGGGGTTCTCTATCTCGCGGTCTGGTGTTCTCCTGTCCGGTTGCCTCTCGATCTCGGCGTGGAAGCATCGACGGATGGTCGCGCCGGGACGTGACCACGCCGGGATCGCGCGGGCTGAACGGACCCTTCACGACGTCGTAGCGTCGGAAAGGGTCTGCCGGCCGTCGAGACCTGGCGGCACCGAACTACCCCGAAGGAGCCCCCACGATGCAGCTCATGCGCCGACGGTCGATCGAGGCCACGGTCGCCGTCTCCGACGAGCCGGAGCGGCAGCTCAAACGCACCCTCGGAGCCTGGGACCTCGTCGTCCTCGGCATCTCCGTGGTCATCGGAGCCGGGATCTTCTCCAAGGCCGCGCAGGTGTCGGCCACCCAGACCGGCCCTTCCGTGGTGATCTCGTTCATCATCGCGGGCACCGTGTGCGCGCTCGCCGCGCTCTGCTACGCGGAGTTCGCGTCGCACATGCCGGTGGCGGGTTCTGCGTACACGTTCTCGTACGCGTCGATGGGCGAGCTGCTCGCCTGGATCATCGGCTGGGACCTCATCCTCGAGATGTTCTTCGCCGCGTCCGTCGTGGCCAAGGCGTGGGGCCTGTACCTCGACAACTTCCTCAACGTGTTCGGCCTGGGCGGCGTGGACTCGAACGGTGTGGCCTCCGGCATCCACAACACCGTGCAGCTGGGCAGCGTCACGTTCGACTGGGGCACGGCCCTGCTGATCGTGGCGCTCGCGATCCTGCTCGCCGTCGGCACCAAGCTCTCGACGCGCGTCACCGGCGTCCTCACGGCCATCAAGGTCGCGATCGTGCTGCTCATCATCGTGGTGGGCTTCGCGTTCTTCAGCGCGTCCAACCTGAGCCCGTTCGTGCCGAGCCCGGAGTCGTTCGGCGAGTCCACGACCCACGGCACCACGATGACGCAGACCCTCTTCTCCTGGCTCGCCGGCGCGGAGCTGTCCGTGGGCGGCGTGATGGGCATCCTCGCGGGCGCCGGCACGGTGTTCTTCGCGTTCATCGGGTTCGACGTCGTCGCCACGGCGGCGGAGGAGACCCGTGAGCCGCGCAAGAACGTGCCGCGCGGCATCCTGGGTGGCCTCGCCATCTGCACCGTGCTCTACATCGCGGTGTCGATCGCGCTGTCCGGCATGGCCACCCCGCAGCAGCTGCGCGACGCCACGCCGGACGGCGGCGCGTCCGCCACGATCATCACGGCGTTCCAGCTGCAGGAGAACGCCCCGACGTGGGCAACGCAGGTCATCACGGTCGGCATCCTCGTGGGCCTCACGACCGTGGTCATGGTGCTCATGCTCGGCCTGACCCGCATCGTCTTCGCGATGAGCCGCGACGGCCTGCTGCCCCGCGGCATGTCGAAGACGTCCGAGCGCGGTACCCCCGTCACGATCCAGGTGGGCACCGCCGTGCTCCTCGTCATCGTGACCTGCTTCTTCTCGGTGGACGTGCTCGGCAACATGGTGAACATCGGAACCCTGTCGGCGTTCGTGCTCGTGAGCTTCGGCATCCCGCTCCTGCGCCGTCGTCGCAAGCAGGCCGGCCTGCCCGAGGGCGAGGGGTTCCGCGTGCCGTGGGCGCCGGCGCTCCCGATCGTCTCGGGCCTGCTGTGCCTGTGGCTGATGCTCCAGCTCGATGTCGAGACGTGGCTGCGGTTCCTGGTGTGGCTGGCCCTCGGGTTCGCCATCTACTTCGGGTACAGCTACCGCAACTCGCAGCTGCGCAAGCACCCGGAGCAGATCGCGGCCGACTACCGCGAGGCCCTGCAGACGAGCGTGGGCGTCGACGACGACACGCCGCGTCGCGACTGACCCTCCCGGCGCCACCCGGCACCGCACCCCGGTCGACGGACTAGGCCGACTCGCCCTCGACGAGGCGCGGGACGAAGATCTCGGGCTGCGCCGGCGCGCCCGCCCCGCCGAGCATGTCGAGCAGGGTCGACGTCGCGGCGGTGACCATCTCGACGACCGGCTGGAGCACGGTCGTGAGCCGCGGCGTCGTCCGCTCGGCGCCCAGGGCGTCGAAGCCGACCACCGCGACGTCGTCGGGCACGCGCCGCCCGGACTCGAGCAGCACCTGCAGGGCGCCCGTGGCCATGAGGTCCGACGCGGCGAAGACGCCGTCGACGTCGGGGTGGTCCGCCAGGATCTGCTGCATCGCCGTGGCGCCGCCGGTGACGGTGAAGTCGCCGTTCACGACCGCCAGGGGCGGCAGCCCGGCTTCGTCGAGCGTGTGCTGCCAGGCGTCGTGGCGGTCCACGGCGGCGGTCATGTCGAGCGGGCCCGTGATGGTGGCGATGCGCCGGCAGCCGCGGCCCACGAGGCGCTGCGTGGCAGTGCGCCCGCCGGAGGCGTTGTCCACGTCGACGAAGTGCAGCGACTCCGTGTCGAACGGGCGCCCCACGAACACCGCGGGCAGGTGCGAGCGGATCAGCTCGCCCTCGAGCTGGTCCTCCTTGTGGTGCGACGCCACGATGACGCCGTCCACGTGCCCCGAGCGCAGGTAGCGCGCGATGTGCCCCGGCGGCTCGCCCGGCCGGGCGAGGAGCAGCACGAGCTGCAGCTCGGTCCCGGTGAGGCCCTCGCTGACGCCCCGCAGCACGCCCGCGAGGAACGGGTCGGTGAGGATGCGGGCGTCGGGCTCCGGCACCACCAGCGCGATCGAGTCGGTGCGGCGGGTGACCAGCGAGCGCGCCGCCCGGTTCGGGGCGTACCCGAGGCGGGCGACGGCGTCGTCGACGGAGGCCTGGGCCTCCGGCGAGACCCGGTCGCCCCCGTTGATCGCGCGCGACGCCGTGGACCGCGAGACTCCCGCCGTCCGGGCGACGTCGTCCAGCGTCGGGCTGGCGTGCTCGATGACCACCAGCGGAGACTACTCTGCGCCCGGGCCGGTCAGACCGGCCGCGTCGCGCCCCGGCACGACGCCGTCGCGCGCCACGTCCGCGTACCAGCGGCCCGAGGCCTTGACCGTGCGCTCCTGCGTCTCGTAGTCCACGTGCACGAGCCCGAAGCGCTTGGAGTAGCCGAGCGCCCACTCGAAGTTGTCCATGAGCGACCAGGCGAAGTAGCCCCGCACGTCGGCGCCGGCGTCGATCGCGTCCTTGGTGGCGCGCAGGTGCAGGTCGACGAACGTGAGCCGGTCCTGGTCGTCGACGGTGCCGTCGGGCTGCACGACGTCGGGGTAGGCGGCCCCGTTCTCCGTGATGAACATCGACGTGCCGCGCGGGCCGGTGTACTCGTGCTGCAGGCGGGTCAGCAGCCGGGTGAGGCCCTCGGGCTGCACCTCCCAGCCCATGTCCGTCGTGGGCAGGCCGCGGCTGTGGTGGTGGATGCCGTCCGGCACCGGGTTGGGCGAGCGGGTCTCCCACAGTGTGGCGTCCGCGGGTCGGGCCCCGTCCGGCCCGGCGGTGCCCTCCGGGGCCGCGCCGTCGTCCTGCTGCGGGCGCGCCGAGACGGCGCCGCCGTTGTAGTAGTTGACGCCGAGCACGTCGATCGGCGTGGAGATGACCTCCAGGTCGCCGGGCAGGACGTGGTCGGCGAGGCCGAGGTGGGCGACGTCGGCCAAGATGTCCCGCGGGTACGCGCCGCGCAGGATCGGGTCGAGGAAGATCCGGTTGAACATGCCGTCGTCGCGGCGGGCGGCCTCCACGTCGGCGGGGTCGGTCGGGTCGACCGGGTCCGAGACGGTGAAGTTGAGCGTGAGCCCGAGCACGGCCTCCGGGTCGCGCTCCCGCAGCGCCTGCACCGCGCCGCCGTGGGCCAGCATGAGGTGGTGGGCCGCGGCCAGGCCGGCCTCGGGCGACCTCTTGCCCGGGGCGTGCACGCCGGCGGTGTAGCCGAGGAAGGCCGAGCACCAGGGTTCGTTGAGGGTGGTCCACACCTTGACCCGGTCGCCGAGCGCCTCGTGCATCGCCACCGCGTAGTCGACGAACCGGGAGGCGGTGTCGCGCGCGGGCCAGCCGCCGAGGTCCTCGAGCGCCTCCGGCAGGTCCCAGTGGTACAGCGTCAGCCACGGCAGCACGTCGGCGCCGAGCAGCTCGTCCACGAGGCGCGAGTAGAAGTCGAGTCCCTCCGCGTTCACGGTCTTGCCGTCCGGCATGACGCGGGCCCACGACGTCGAGAACCGGTACGTGTCGAGGTTGAGGCGCTGCATGAGCGCCACGTCCTCGCGGTAGCGGTGGAAATGGTCGCAGGCGACGGAGCCGTCGTCCCCGTCCACCACAGCGCCCGGGACGCGGCAGAACGTGTCCCAGATCGAGTCCTCGCGGCCGCCCTCGGTCGCGGCGCCCTCGACCTGGTACGCGGCGGTGGCCGTGCCCCAGAGGAAGCCCGTCGGGAACGCGACGGAGCCCTCGGCGTTCGGGGAGCTCGTGAGGGGCGCGGTGGGCACGAACGGCACGGCGGTGCCGGGGGCCGCGAGACGCGCGCCGAGGGTGGGGAGGGTCATGGATTCGGATCTTTCCATCGGAGGGGTGCCCCCGCAGCCGCGGCGACGGGCGGCTGCGGGGGCGTGACGACGCTGCGGCTCAGCCCTTGACGGCGCCGGCCATGATGCCGGCGACGAGCTGGCGGCCGACGAACGCGAAGATCACCAGCAGGGGCAGCGTCACGAGGAAGATGCCGCCCATCACCAGCGCGTAGTTGACGAAGTAGTTCGCCTGGAGCGACTGCACCACGAGCGGGAGCGTCGGGTTCTCGCTGTTCAGCACGATCGACGGCCAGAAGAAGTTGGTCCACTGCTGCACGAAGGTGAACAGGCCCAGCATCGCGGCCGCGGGGCGCGCGGCCGGCAGGGCCACCGACCAGAACGTCCGGATCATGGAGGCCCCGTCCACCCGGGCCGCCTCGATGAGCTCGTACGGCAGAGCCTCGGAGAGGTACTGGGTCATCCAGAACACGCCGAACGCCGTGACCAGGCCCGGCACGATGACGGCCTGGAGCTTGCCGATCCAGTCGAGGTCCGACATGAGGATGTACATCGGGATGACGCCGAGCTGGGTGGGCACGGCCATCGTCGCGATGACGAACACCAGCAGGGGCCCGCGCCCGCGGAACCGGAGCTTCGCGAACGAGTAGCCGGCGAGCGTCGAGAACAGCACCACGGACGCGGACGTGACGACGGCGATGATCACCGAGTTCGTCAGCGCCTTCCAGAAGTTGATCCGGTCGGACCCGAACACCGTGGCGAACTGCTGGAACAGGCTGGAGTCGGGCAGCCACTGCGGGACGGCGCGCTGCGCGATCGTCACGGGGTCGGAGGATCCGAGCAGCAGCGTGAAGTACAGCGGGAACACCGAGATCAGCAGCGTGATGCCGAGCAGGATGTATGTGACCCGGCCGGGCCGGCGCTGCGCGGAGTGGGTGCCGCGGCTCCGGCGCTTGGCGGCGTTGCTGGCCGCGCGCTTGCCGGCGGTCTGGGCGGTGACGGCGACGGAGCTCATCGACGGTCCTCCCGGTCGGTGGTCGTGTCGGTGGGTTTCGTGGCGGGCGGGATCGAGGGTGGAGCCGCTCCGGGCGGCGGTGCCGGTGCGTTCGCCGGCGTGGCCGTCGTCGCGGTGCCTGCACGGCCCGCGGCCCGTGCCTGCTCGAGCAGCCGCCGGGTGTGCTGGCGGCTCACGCGGGGCCCCTTCGGGCCGGACGTGGAGATCTGCCGGCTGATGAGGAAGTTCACCATGCCGATGACGATGATCAGCAGGAACAGGAGCCAGGCGACGGCGGAGGCGCGGCCGAAGTTCTTCTGGTTGCCCCACGCGACGTCGTACAGGTAGAGGACGGTGGTCATCCAGTCCTTGTCGGGGCCGCCGAGGCCCTTCGGGTCGAACATCCGGACCTCGTCGAAGATCTGCAGGCCGCCGATGGTCGAGGTGATGACCACGAAGATGATGGTGGCCCGGATCTGCGGCACGGTGACGGAGAAGAACTGGCGCGCGCGGCCGGCGCCGTCGATGACGGCAGCCTCGTACAGCTCGCGGGGCACGGCCTGCATGGCGGCCAGGAAGATCAGCGCGTTGTAGCCCGTCCAGCGGAAGTTCACCATGGTGGCGATCGCGACGTGGCTGGAGATGCGGTCCGTGTGCCAGCCCACCGGGTCGATCCCCACGAGCCCCAGGAGCTCGTTGATCAGGCCGTAGTTGTCGGCGAACATACGGCCGAAGATCATGGAGACCGCGACCGGAGCCACGACGTAGGGGATGAGCACTCCCATGCGCCAGAACGTCGCGGCCCGCAGGTTCTGGTCGAGCAGCGCCGCGATGGTGATCGCCAGGATCACCTGGGGAATGCTGGAGAAGACGAAGATCGAGAACGTGTTGACGAGCGTCTTCCAGAACATGGGCTGCGCGAGCACGTCGGAGTAGTTCTGCAGCCCGACGAAGTCGCCCTGCCCGCCCAGCAGGTTCCACTCGTTCAGGGACACGAACGCCGTGTACCCGAGCGGGAACAGGCCGGTGATCGCGAACAGGATGAAGAACGGCGAGATGTACAGGTAGGGCGAGACCTTGACGTCCCAGCGGCCGAGCCGCTGGGAGAACCCGACGCGTCGGGGCGGGCGGTGCTCTGGCGCACCGCGCCGGCGCGTGGGCTGGGTGGGGGAGAGGACGGCCATTTGCTGCTTCCTGTGCTCGCCGGTCGAGGGCACCGGCCGCTAGTCGAGCCTGTCGAAAGCTGGCTTCGACAGGCTCGACCAGCGAGGGGGTCAGGGGGTGGTCAGCGGGTCAGAGCCCGAGCGAGGCGTAGTCGTCGAGCGCGCCCTGCCAGCTCTTCTCGGCGTCGTCACCGTTGAGGTCCACCCGGTTGAGCGCGTCCTGCACGGCGGTGTGGATCGAGAAGTAGTTCGCACCCTTGAACGGGGCGCCCTCGATCGCCTGCGCGCGGGTCGAGAAGATCGGGCCCACCGGGGCGTCGTTGAAGAACTCGTTCGTGGACGACTGCACCGCGTCGGAGGCCTGGGCCTCCAGCTGCGACGGGAAGGTGTTGGCGTTCTCGTACGCGGTGGTCTGCTGCTCCGGGGCGGTCAGCCACGCAGCGAGCTCCTTGGCCGCCGCGGCGTTCGCGCTGGAGGCCGGGACGGTGAGGAACGAGCCGCCCCAGTTGCCGCCTCCACCGGGGAAGACGTCGGCGACGTCCCAGCCCTCGACGCCGCCGGCGTTCTGCTCGATGGACGCGGTCATCCACGGCGGGCAGAGCATGGTGGCCCAGGCGTTGTTCTGGAACCCGGCGGTCCAGTCCTCGCCCCACTGCTCGAGGCCGGCGGACAGCTTGCCGTCGACGGAGGCTGCCAGGACCTGGTCGTACAGGTCCTTGATCTCCTGGTTGGTCGCGAGGTCCTTCGGCTCACCCGTCGCGGGGTCCTCGTAGGCGCCCTCGAGCTGGTTCACCATGCCCTGGTAGGTCGGCACGGCGCCGTCGAACCACGCGGAGTCGGACTTCGCGACGAACTTCTTGCCGGCCTCGAAGTAGTCGTCCCACGTGGCACCGTCGCCGCCGAGGAGCTCCGCGACCTCTTCGCGGTCGGTGGGCAGGCCGGCCTTCTTGAACAGGTCGGCGCGGTAGCAGATGGCCTCGGGGCCGATGTCGGTGCCGTAGCCGATGACCTTGCCGTCGGCGGTGGTGGCCTGCTGCACCTTCCAGTCCACCCAACGGCCGTCGAGCTCCGGGTCGGTGAGGTCCTCGAACAGGTCGGGGTACGTCATGAGCTCGGGGAGCCAGTCGACCTCGATGGCCTCGATGTCGGCGAGGCCCTCGCCGCCGGCGGCGAGCTTGGTGGTGAGGTTGTTGCGAGCGTCCTCGGAGGTCGCGGCCGTGACCTGCTTGACCGTGACGTTCGGGTGCTCCTCCGTGTACTGGGCGAGCATCTCGTCGGTGTACCCGAACTGGTTGAAGGTGGCGACCGTGAGGGTGACCTTCGCGTCGGGGTCCGCGGCGGCGTCGTCGTCGGAGCCACCGCCGCAGGCGGTCAGGGCGAGGGCGAGGGTCGCGACGCCGGCGGTGACCGCGGCGGCGCGGCGGGTTCGGCGGGTGGGTCGGGTGCTGTCGAGCACGATGACTCCCTTGTCTGGTTCGGGCATGCGAGGTGGAGGTTTGGGAGCGCTACCACCTCCATGGTGGTAGCGCTCCCACGGCCAGAGCACGATGCTCGCCGTCGGCGCGCCGAGAGTCAAGCCCGTGGTGGGTAACGATGCCGCATCGCGGCGTCCATGGCGGCGTCGCCGCAGGTGACCGGTGTGGCCGGATCGGTGCGTGACCGGATCGTTACCGGTCGTCGCGGGGCTTCGCGTGCTCGGCGAGCCACTCCCGGCCGGCCTCGCCCTCGGCCTCGAGGGCCGACCGGACCGCCCGTGCGGCGGCCTCCGCCACCGCGGCGCCGAACAGCGGGACCGAAGCGCGGACCTCGCCGTCGTACACCTGCCGGGTGCCGCCATCGCCGAGTGGCTCAAGCCGGACCGTGCCGATCACACGCACGGGAGCGCCGGCGATCTCGAAGGCGATCGTGCCCGTGCGGCGGCCGGCGGCCGGGGCCTCCCACACCTCCACCTGGCGTACCTCCAGCCGGTCGCCCACGAACGGCCGCACCTGCGCCGGGATGAGGTCGGTGGGCAGGGCGCGGCGCACCGTGATGGTGAACCCGGTGTCCGGGCTCCCGGTGACCTCAGCCTGCTCGACGCTGCCGCCGGGGCCTCGGGCCGCGCGCCAGCGCACGAACGTCTCGTCGGCCAGCATCGCCACGACGTGGTCGGCGTCCGCGGCGTACGGGAGGTCCACGGTCAGGTGCACGTGTTCACCCTACCGACGCCGGGGCCACGCGGCAGCGCCCGTAGGCTGGTGGGCGTGTCCGCCATGAGTGACCTCATCGCCCAGAACACCGACCTCTCCGAGGGGGACGGCGAATGGTTGCACCTGCTCGTCGGCGACTGGCAGCTCGTGTCAGACCTGGCGTTCGCCGACCTGGTGCTCTGGCTCCCGACCGCCGAAAGCGGGTTCGTCGCTATCGCGCAGTGCCGGCCGTCCACCGGCGCGACGGTGCACTACGACGACATCGTGGGGTCGTTCGCCCCCGACGGGCAGCGCCCGCAGCTCACGGCGGCCATGACCGAGGTGCGGGCGCAGCGCTCGCGCGAGCCTCGCTGGTTCGGCGCATACGCCGTGCGGGAGGAGGCCGTGCCGGTGGTGCACGACGGGCGGGCGATCGCCGTCGTGGCCCGGCAGACCAACCTCGGCTCCGGCCGCACCCCGAGCCGCCTCGAGCTCAACTACGTGGAGTCGGCCGACGACATCCTCGCGATGATCGCGCGCGGCGAGTACCCGGCACCCAACGCCGCCACGGGGCCGCGCCGCGGGGCGCCGCGCGTGGGCGACGGCCTGATCCGCCTCAACTCCGAGGGTGAGGTGCTCTACGCCAGCCCGAACGCGCTCTCCTGCTTCCACCGGCTCGGCGTCATCGGGCCGCTGGTCGGGCAGTCCCTGGTCGAGGTGACGGCCGAGATCGTGCAGCACCAGAACAACACGGTGGACGAGTCGCTGCCGCTGGTGGTGATGGGTCGGGCGCCGTGGCGCACCGACATCGAGGCCAATGGTGTCGCGCTGTCGCTCCGCGCGCTCCCGCTGACCGACCACGGGCAGCGCATCGGAGCGGTGCTGCTGTGCCGTGACGTGTCCGAGCTGCGGCGGCGCGAGCGCGAGCTCATGACCAAGGACGCGACGATCCGCGAGATCCACCACCGCGTCAAGAACAACCTCGCCACCGTCGCGGCGCTGCTGCGGCTGCAGGCCCGCCGGATGGACGTGCCCGAGGCGCGGGCGGCCCTGGAGGAGGCGATGCGGCGCGTCGCCACCATCTCGATGGTGCACGAGTCGCTCTCCCAGACGCTCGACGAGAACGTCGAGCTCGACGACATGCTGAGCCGGGCGCTGCGCCTCGCGGCCGACGTCGCCTCGACGCACGCGAAGGTGCGCACGCGCCAGACCGGGTCGTTCGGGATGGTGCCCGCCCAGGACGCCACCCCGCTGGCGCTGGTGCTCACCGAGCTGGTGACCAACGCCGTCGAGCACGGGTTCCCGGGCCGGGAGTCCGGCATCGTGGAGATCGACGTGGAGCGCACCGGCACGTCGTTGCGCGTGGTGGTGGCCGACGACGGAGTCGGGATGCCCGACGGCATCGCGACCCTGGGCCGTGCCTCGCGCAGCGGTCTCGGCTCGCAGATCGTGCACACCCTGGTGACGAACGAGCTGGGCGGCACCATCGACTGGGAGGCGCGGGACGGCGGGGGCACGCAGGTGGTGCTGAAGCTCGAGCTCCGCGACGGCCAGCAGTCGGCGAGATAGAGAAGCTCGGAGGACGCCGCGACCGGTCGCGGCGTCCTCCGAGCTTCTCTATCTCGCCGAGGGAGCTTCTCTATCTCGGCAGCCTCAGCCGGCGCGGCGGGCGCGAGCGGTGCGGCGCTTGAGCGCGCGGCGCTCGTCCTCGCTCATACCGCCCCAGACGCCGGCGTCCTGTCCGGACTCGATCGCCCACTTCAGGCACGTGTCCACGACGTCGCAGCGGCGGCAGACGGCCTTGGCCTCCTCGATCTGGAGGAGGGCGGGGCCGGTGTTGCCGATGGGGAAGAAGAGCTCAGGGTCCTCGTCGAGGCAGGCGGCCTTGTGGCGCCAGTCCATGTCATTCTCCTCGGTGCAGGGGAACCCGGTGCGGAGTTGGCGGCGCGTCGAGGCGCGCCCGTCCGGGTCCGGTGGGTGGGTGCGGAATCTGCTGTCCAGCGTCACACCTCGTGAAGTGCCGCACAAGGGGTTACGTGGAAGTTTCTCGCGCATGAAGCGTGAGTGCTTCATCACACTGTCGTGAAACCGCAGGTCGCACGTATTCTGGCGTGTCATGCGCCCTCCTGTCACCCCCCTGTCCGGCGCCGATGACGCTCCCAGCCCGGCTCGACCGCCCGGCTTGCGGGTCGTCGCGGCCGGCATCGGCCTGGAGGTGCTGGTGTTGGTGGCGGCCGCCGCGGCGGTCGGCCTCGAGGCGGCGCAGGGGGGATCGAACAGCGGGGCCGTGAGCGTGTTCCTGGTGCTGTTCTTCCTCGGGATCGCCTGGATGCTCGTCGCCGCCTGCCGCACCCTCTGGGCGGGGCGGCGCGGTGGCCGCGCGCCGATCGTCCTCTGGCAGATCATGCAGGGGCTGGTCGGCGTGAGCCTCCTGACCGCCGGCGTGACCTGGGAGGTGCTCGGCGGACTCGGCCTGCTCGTCGTCGCCGCGACGGTGCTGGTGTCCGTCATGACGCGCCGCGTCGTCGAGGCGACGTCCGGCTGAGCACCAGCTGCGGTGAGCCGGCACTCTGTTCGGCGGGCTGCCCGGTTCCCGGGCGTGCCACCTGCAGGGCGCGCACCTGGCCGGAGACGACAAGAGCGCCGCTGCCGGGTCGCAGAGGCCCGGGTCGGATCGCGTCGGTGAGCGGCGCCCCGAGCACCTCGTCGGCCCCCCGCTCGGCCGGGTGGAGCACCACCCCCGTGCGCCGCGCCCGCAGCTCGGCCAGTGGGCCGCGGTGGGCGAGGAGCGCCCCCGTCGTCGTCGCCGCGGCCACGAGGGCCAGCCGCCCGGAGTCGAGCAGCTCCGCGAGCCGGTCTGCCTCGAGGGGATGCTGCTGAGCGAGCGCCTCGAGGTCGTCGACCACGACGACGCCCGGCCCGGGACTGTCGGGGTCTCCGCCATGATCCCCGGACGAGAGGGTGTCCAGCAGCTCGCGCAGGGCGGCGGGGGAGAGCGCCGCGGTGGGCGCCGGGCCCGCGTCGTGACGGAGCGCGGCGTCGCGCGCGACCACCGCCGCCAACCTTCCCGAGGCGGCGAGGCCACGCGCGACGATGCGTAGCACCGTCGTGCGGCCGCTGCCCCGTGGCCCGGTGACCAGCGCACCGGCGGCGACGTCCAGGCCGACCGGAGCGGCCTCGTCGCCCCCGACACCGACCGGGACGACCAGCCGCCCCGGGTCGGCGCACAGGAGGTCGACGAGATCGGCCTCCTCGACCGTCACGGGGAGCGGTCGCACGACGAGCGGTGGCACGGCGGGCGCGCGGCCCGCGGCGACGGGACCGACGTCGGGCAGCAGCACCTGGCACAGCAGCTGCTCCTCGCCGAGCCACGCCGCCCGACCGGCGGGGCCGCCCTGGCCCGCGAGTCCGGACGGCGCGCCGAGGACGACGTCGTCGTGCGCGTCACGCCCCAGGAGCACCAGGCGAGGCCCCACGCGCGACGCCAGCCCACCGAGCGTCCCGCTGTCGGCCGCGAGGGCGAACGCGACGCCGGGCGTCCCGAGGGCGCTGGTGAGCGGATCCCACAGGTCGGGCCCGGCCAGGGCCGCACGCAGCTCCTCGACCCCGTCGACGAGCACGAGCACCGGTGCCGCCCGGGGCCGCGTGGCGAGCAGGCGCAGCAGCCGGGCCGCGCGTCGTGGGGACTGCGGGCCGGCGACCGTGCCGAGGCCAGGGTGCCCGTCGAGCTCGGCGAACCGCGGGGCCGTGGCGGCCGGGGCGAGCACGTGCACGTGCCACCCGCGGGCCAGCGCCGCCCGGGCCAGGGCCAGCACGGTCGTGGTGCGGCCGGAGCGCGCCCGCCCGACCACGCCGAGGTGCCCGGCCGCCGGGTCCCAGCGCAGCAGGGCCCGGCGCTGCCGCCCCGGGTCGTCGCCGAGCGCCACGGGCAGGCCGTCGTGCGCGACGCGAGCGCCCTGGTGGGTGGAGTCGTCGCCCGATTCGGCACCGATGATGCCGTCGATGTCGGAGTCCACGTCGCGGGCCCGCACCTGCTCGGGCAGGGGCGGCAACCACGGCGCCCGCCCGGCCCGGAGCCCGCGCCGGGACGCGGCCCGGCGGGCCGCGGCGACGAGCTCGTGCACGACGCCCTCCGGCCCACCGGCCTCTCCGCCCTCCTGCCCGGGCCCGGGCGTCGAGTCCGGCAGCGTGGGCCCGCCGTCGGGCACGGCGCCCCACACGGGCGCCCGCCGCACGACGCTGCCGCCCCCGAGCCGGCCCGCCGCGTGCGCACACTGCAGCACCACCGGCCGCTCGGAGCCGAGGCGCAGGACGGCGCGGCCGGGAACCCCGGCCGGGATCCGCGCGGCGCCGGCCGTCTCGACCACGTCGAGCGAATCGGCGGCGTCGACGACGCGGAGCGCGAGCCGTGCCGAGACGTTCGCGCGGACGTCGGCGCTCACGGCCCCGGCCGGTCGCTGGGTCGCGAGCACGAGGTGGACGCCGAGCGACCGTCCCTGCGCGGCGACCCGCAGCAGCCCGGGCAGGAAGTCGGGCAGGTCGTCGGCCAGGGCGCGGAACTCGTCCACCACGACGACCAGGCGGGGCGGGGCGTCGGGCAGCCCGGCCGGCAGCGCCGCCAGGTCCGCGACGCCGTGGCGCGCCAGGACCCGTTCGCGCCGGTGGAGCTCGGCGCGGAGCCCGGCCAGGGCCCGCCCCGCCAGCCCCGGGTCGAGGTCGGTGACCTGCCCGACCACATGTGGCAGCCGGCCGCACTCCCCGAACGACGCGCCCCCCTTGAAGTCGACGAGGGCCAGGGCGAGGTCCCGGGGCGACCGGCGCGCGGCGAGGCCCAGCACCATCGACTGCAGCAGCTCCGACTTGCCCGCGCCGGTGGTGCCCGCGACGAGCAGGTGCGGGCCGTCGGCCACGAGGTCGAGGGCGACGGGCCGGCCGCGTCCGTCCACGCCCAGCGGCACGGCCCAGCCGCCCGGCGCGTCCCAGGCGGCGCCCGGGTCCTCGGCGTGGTCGAGCAGCGACAGCAGGGGCACCGCCGCGGGGAGCCGCGGATCGGCCGGGTCGGCGTCCGGGTCCTCGGCGGCGCCCCGGGCGACCGGGTGGTCCAGCTCGCCGAGGGAGCGCCGCAGGCCGGCCAGGCCCGCGACGAGGCGCGCGGCCTGCTCCGCCCAGGAATCGGTGACGCCGACGACCGGGCCCGTCGCCGCCGAGCCGTCGGGGGCGGCTCGGCGCACCGTGCCCGCGCCGGTCACCCGCCACGTGGTGCGGCACCACGCGGGCACGGGCGCGCCGTCGGGCAGGCACAGGATCATCGCCCCGCCCCGCCCGAGCACCTCCTCGCGGCGCGCGGCGCCCACGACCTCGCCAGCCGCGGCGTCGGGCGCGTCCACGACCAGGACGGGCGGTCCGCCGCCGGGCAGCCAGCGGCACCACGACCAGGCGTCCTGCGCGCCCACCACGGCGACCGACCCGCCCGCCGTGGCGAGCTCGACGACGACCGACCGGGCCGCCGCGAGCACGGCCGGGCGGGGGCCGACGACCGCGACCGCGCCGTCCGGCACCAGACCGGCCAGCGCACGGATCGGGCCGGGAGCCGGTCCGGCTGCCGGCCCGATCCGTGACCGCCCGGCGGCGCGCTCGCCGGCGGCGCTCCAGGCCCCGTCCGAGGCCTGGTGCGCCGCCAGCAAGCGTGCCGCCAGCGGCCCGGGCGAGTCCCCGACGTCGCGGCCGGTGGTGCGGGACGATGCCGCGGCGGTCCCGGCGTCTGGGGGTCGGCCGTCGAGGTCGGGGCGCGTCTTCGCCGCGTGCCGCCGGCGCCGGGCGGCGAGGAGCTGGGGGATCAGGGCGAGCACGCCCATCAGGGAGAACAAGGCGTAGGCCGGCTGGCGGAGCATGGCCGCCAGCACGAGCGAGCCGACCATCGGCACCGCGGCCGTGGCCAGCAGCCCGGCGCCGGACGGGCCGGCTCCGTCGCCCGCGCTCGTGCTCGCCGTGGCGGGTCCGGCCTCGAGCCACCGGGCCACGTCGCCGGACGGATGCAGGGTCCAGGAGCGGGAGCCCTGCGGCCCGGTGACCTCGAGGCGGTCGCCGGGACGCCACCGACGGCGCAGGAGCCCGACGCGCCCGCGCCGCCGTCGCGGTGCCCCCGCGCGCACGAGCCGGACGTCGGCCCGCACGTCGGGCCCCTTGGTGGCACGTGCGGTGGCACGTGCGGTGGCACGCACGGTGACGCGGTCGGCGCGGCGCGGGTCGATGCGCACGACGGCGTGCGGCCCTGGTGCGTCGGTCAGCGTCGTGGAGCTTCCCGGCCCCAGCGCGATGACGCTGCCCGCCGCCGTGCCGTCCGCACGCGCGACCAGCCAGGGGCTGCCGAGCACGGCGCGACCGGGTTCGCCCGGAGCCGACTCCGACGTCGTGCCGGACCTGCGCCGTCGGGCCGGCTCATGCGGCGCGACCACCGCGCCCGGCAGGAGCGGACGGTCGCCCACGACGTCCGTGTCGGCGACCGGGACGCCGTCGGCGGCGAGCGGCGCGTGCCGGAGCTCCGGCCGGCGCAGCAGCGCCGCGAGGCCCGCCCGGCAGGTGCCGAGCGGGACGCCCGCGGGGAGCAGCACGTCCTCGCCGGGGGGCACGGTGACCCGGACGGCTCCGTCGCCCCGGCTCGGCCCGCGACCGGGGACGGCGAGGGCGGGCACTCCGGAGGTCGACACGACCTCCAGGGTGCCCGCCCAGGGCGGCCGTCACGGACGGCCTGTGGACAACTCCCGTGTGCTGCTCGGGCTACTCGCTCGCAAGGGCCTCCACCGGCGATGTCCGCACCGCGGCCCGGGCCGGGACGACGGACGCCACGAGCCCCGCCACGGCGGCCACGACCAGCATCACCAGCACGTCGCGCCACGGCACCACGATGGCGGGCGTACCCGCCCAGCCGAGCGCCGCCGCGGAACCCGCCCAGCCGTAGACCAGGCCGAGCAGCACGCCCAGCACCGCGCCGACCAGCGCGATGAGCAGACCCTCGACGGCGAGCATGCCGCGCAGCTGGGCCTTCGACAGCCCGATCGCCCGCAGTGTGGCGGACTCGCGCCGCCGCTCGATGACGGACAGCGACAGCGTGTTCGCCACGCCGATCAGCGCGATCACGACCGCCGCCGCCAGCAGCCCCACGACGATCCCCAGCGCGGTGTCGATCACCTGCTGGTAGCTCGCGCGCTCCACCGCGGCGCCGACGACGTCCGCGGGCGCCTCCGTGTCCGCCACCGTGTCCTGGATGGCGGGCACGACGTCCGCGGCGTCGCCCGGGTCGTCCAGCCCCACCCACAGGCCGGTGGTCGGGGCTGCCGGGTCGAGGGCGGCGAGGTCGTCGGGGACGACGAAGAGCGCGTCGTCCACGATGCTGGTGAGCGCGACCGTGACCTCGAGCGACCCCTGGGGGCCGGTGAGGGTGACGGTCTGGCCGTCGGAGAAGCCCCAGTCATCGGACAGCTGCTCCGGCACGACGACGGTGCCCGCGGCGAGCGGGGCGACCACGTCGGTGCTGCGCAGCACCGACGCCGCGGCGTCGGGCTCGAGGCCCCGGATGGTGAAGGCGACGTCGTCGTCGATGCCGTCGCCGGTGACCTGCGCGGCCGTGGCCGGCACCTCGACCACCGTCGAGACGCCGTCGAGGTCGCGCACCGTCCCCTCCAGCGTGGCGGGCACGGACGGGGTGGTCTCGTCCCCGGTGGCGACGCTCGTGGGGTCGCTCGACAGGTCCGTCGAGACGGTGACGTCGACCGGGTAGCGCACGTCGAGCTCGGAGTCCATGGTCATCTGGGCGCTCGCGGCGCCGGTCGACATCATGCCGACGAGCGTGACGCCGATGAGCAGGGCCGTGGACGTGGCGGCGGTGCGCCGCGGGTTGCGCAGCGTGTTCGCCGCCGCGAGCCGTGCCGTCGGGCCGGACGCGCCGACCAGCCGGCCGGCGAGGGCCACCACGCGGGGCAGCCAGAACACGGCGCCGACCAGCACGCCGAGGAACGACAGGATGCCGCCCGCGACACCGGCCAGGAGGCCGAGGCTGGGCTGGCCGCCCACCGTGCTCACGGCGACGCCGCCGCCCAGCAGGAGGAAGCCGACCACGGCGACGAGGGTCGAGAGCACCAGCCGGACGCGGCCGGCGCCCCGTGCGGCCGAGGGCGCGTCCGCGGGGCGGAGCGCGGCGAGCGGGGCGACGCGCGTCGCGGCCCGCGCCGGCGACAGCGCGGCGACGAGCGTCACGACGACGCCGGCCACGAGCGGGATGAGGATCACGGCCGGCGTGATGTCGACCGTCTTGGGCAGAGGGACGCCCAGGTCAAAGCCCCGGCCGACCACCAGCGCGGCCTGGCCCAGGCCGATGCCGGCCGCGAGGCCGACCACCGAGGAGAGCAGGCCGAGCACGGCCGCCTCGAACAGCACCGAGCGGCGCAGCTGCCCCTTGTCCGCCCCGACGCAGCGCAGCAGGGCGAGGGTGCGGGTGCGCTGGGCCACGAGCACCTGGAAGGTGTTCGCAATGACCAGCGCGGCGACGAGCAGCGCGACCGCGGCGAAGACCAGCACGAACACCGTGAAGATGATGTTGTCGCCGCCGGTCATCTCGTTCGCGACCGACTCGGCGTGCTCCTGGGGCGTCACGACCGCCAGGCTCGAGGTGTCGGCCCCGGACGCCACGGCAGCGTTGGTGACGGCGCCGGTGATGGCGGTGCGTGCCTGCTCGACGTCCGCCCCGTCGTCGAGCGTGACGAGCACGGTGGCGGGCTCGCCGGTGGTCTCGCCGGGGGCGTAGAGGTCGCCCTCCCAGGCGGTGACGTCGGCAGCGGGCGCGATGGCCGCGCCGCCCATCATCGAGAACGCGCCGTACGGGTCGGTGAGCGTGCCCGTGACGGTGAGCTTTTCGCGGACCTCGGTCCACGCGTCCTCGTCGGTGTCCTGGTCGCCTGCGAGCACGTTGCGCGCCAGGGTGACCTGGTCGCCGGGAGCGGCGTCGAGGCGCTCGGCCACCTTGACCGGCAGCGCGATCTCCCCGGTGGCCTCGGGCAGTGCGCCGTCGGCGATCTCCAGCGGCAGCACCGACGTGTCCGTGGGCGCGGCCAGCACGCCCTGGAAGATCGTGCGGCCGCCGTTCTCCAGCTGCTGGTAGGTGATGAGCTGCTGGTCCGCGGTCGCGACCCCGTCCGCGTCACGCGCCGCGTCGATGAGGGCGTCGTCGGCGGGGACGCCGCGGACGACGAGGTCGGCGCCCGTGTACTGGGCGGCGATGGAGTCGTAGGTGGTGGCGGTGACGACGTTGCCCGCGAGCAGCGTGATCGCGACGAAGGCAGTGCCGATCACGATCGCGAGGCCGGCGGCGGCGAGCCGCCCGGCGCCGCGCCGCATCTGCGACAGGGTGATGCGGATCATCGTGCGGCCACCGTCCGCAGCGCGTCGAGGCCGGCGAGGGCGGACTCAGGCGTCGGGTCGGTGATGTCGCCCGCGATCTTGCCGTCGGCGATGAGCACGACGCGGTCCGCGTAGGCCGCGGCCGCCGGGTCGTGGGTGACCATGATGATCGTGCGTCCGAGCTCGCGCACCGAGCGGCGCAGGAAGCTCAGCACCTCCGCGCCGGAGCGGGAGTCGAGGTTGCCGGTGGGCTCGTCCGCGAACACGACGTCAGGCTGGGCGATGAGGGCGCGCGCGATGGCGACGCGCTGTTGCTGGCCGCCGGACAGCTCGCTGGGCCGGTGCGAGAGCCGCTGGCTCAGACCGAGCGTGTCGACGAGCGTGCCGAGCCACTGCTTGTCCACGGCGCCGCCCGCGAGCTCCACCGGCAGCGTGATGTTCTGCTCGGCCGAGAACATCGGCAGCAGGTTGAACTGCTGGAAGACGAAGCCGACGCGCTCGCGGCGCAGGGCTGTCAGGGCCTTGTCGTTCATCCCGGTGACCTCGGTGGACCCGACGAACGCCTGTCCGCTGGTCGCGGAGTCGAGGCCGGCGAGCAGGTGCATCAGGGTCGACTTGCCGGAGCCGGACGGCCCCATGATCGCCGTGAAGCGGCCGGCGGCGAAGTCGACGTCCACGCCGTCGAGGGCGCGCACTTCTGCCTCGCCGCGGCCGTAGGTCTTGGTCAGGGCGCGTGCCCGCACGGCGGGGGTGACGGTCGGCCGCGCGCTCGCGGCGGGGGCGTCGTCGGGGATCGGGACGTACACGGTGGTGTCCACGGAGGTCTCCGGTGTGGTCGAGGCGAGGGGCCCGAGCGCCGACGACGGCCGGCGGGGCAGGACACCAGTGACGCTACGGAGCGGGCGGCCCCCGGACATCGGTCCGAGGTCGGGTCCTGCGAGCTCCCAGGTCATCCTCCGGTATGACGCCGACCCTGAGCCGGCCCTGACCTGCGCCGTCGCTCCCACGAGCTGTCAGGACCACGCGCAGGTCCTTGTGGTCCTGGTCCTGACAGCTCCGTGGCTGAATGTGCTGTCAGGACCACGCGCAGGTTCTGGTTGTCGTGGTCCTGACAAGTCGCCGGGCGGAGGCTGCCCACAGGTACGAGCGGAGACGCCTCGTCCACAGCGAACCTGCCGACGCCGGTCGCCGGGCTCGTGCCGGGCCAGGCTCGTCGTCATGACCGGATCACGCGAGGTGTACGCAAGGGTCGGCGGGCTGCGTGAGCTGCTGCGTCGGCAGCAGGACGTCGTGACACGCCCGCAGCTGACCGTCCTCGGTATGGGCCCGGCCGAGGCCGCCTGCCACCTGGCGGCCATGCGGTGGCGGTCGCTGAGCGAGCAGGTCCTGGTCACGCACCGCGGGCCGCTCACCCGCGCGGGACGGCGATGGGCCGCAGTCCTGGGAGCGCCGGCCGGGAGCGCGGTCGGGGCGTGGAGCGCACTGGAGGTGCACGGGCTCGAGGGGTGGTCGCGAGAGCCGATCCACGTCGTCGTCCCGCGTGGTGCCTACCCGGACCGGCACCCGTGGCTCGTCGTGCACGAGTCCCGGCGGCTCCGCGAGGAGGACGTCGTCGAGGTCGGCGGGCTGCCCGTGCACGTCGTCGCCCGGTCCGCCGTCGACGCCGCGGCGTGGCAGCGGTCGTGGCGCACCGCGGCGGGGCTGATGGCCGCCGTCGTGCAGCAGCGGCTCGCCACCACCGACGAGCTGTTCGCCATGCTCGACACGGTGGGCAAGGTCCGGCACCGCAAGGTCATGCGCCTGGCGCTGGCGGACATCGTGGGCGGTACCGACTCGCTCGCCGAGATCGACTTCGCTCGCCTGTGCCGTGACGGCGGGCTACCCGAACCTTCGCGGCAGGCGGTCCGCACCGATGCGCGGGGACGACGGCGGTTCCTCGACGTCGAGTGGCGGCTGCCCGGCGGGCGACGGTTCGTCGTCGAGATCGACGGCGTCGGCCACATGGAGCGCGAGCGTTGGTACGACGACCTGCTGCGCGATGCCGAGATCGGCGCCGAGGCCGGCACGGTACGCGTGCGGCTGCCCGCGATGGCCGCGCGCTACGAGCCGGAGCGCGTGCTCGCCGTCGTGCGCCGCCACCTGGGCTGGTGAGTTGTCAGGACCAGGAGCACGAAGACCTGCACGTGGCCCTGACAACTCTTGGTCACGGTGAGTTGTCAGGGCCAGAGCCATGGATACCTGCGCGTGGTCCTGACACGTCGCGGGTCAGGCGCCCGGGCGGACGAGGCCCGCCTCGTAGGCGGTGACGACCGCCTGTACGCGGTCGCGGGCGTCGAGCTTCGCGAGGATGCGGCCGACGTGGGTCTTCACCGTGGCCTCGGCGACGAAGAGGTCGGCCGCGATCTCGGTGTTGGACCGGCCCCGGGCCATGAGCACGAGCACCTCGCGCTCGCGGTCGGTGAGGGCGGCGAGCGCGTCGTGCTGGGGTGCGGCCTGGTCGGCGGGCAGTGCCGTGACGAGGTGCTCGAGCAGGCGGCGGGTCGACGACGGCGCGATGACGGCGTCCCCGGCGTGCACGGTGCGGATCGCGGCGAGCATCTCCTCCGGCGGCGCGTCCTTGAGCAGGAAGCCGGACGCGCCGCTGCGGATGGCCTCGAGCACGTACTCGTCGAGGTCGAACGTGGTGAGCACGATGACGCGGGGGGCGTCGGGTGCGGCGGTGAGGCGGGCGGTTGCCGTGAGCCCGTCGAGGTGCGGCATCCGCACGTCCATCAGCACCACGTCCACCTCGTGGTCGGCGAGCAGGCGCAGTGCCTGGGCGCCGTCGCCGGCCTCGAGCGCGACCTCCAGGTCCGGCTGGGAGTTGATCACCATGCGGAAGCCCGCGCGCACCAGTTGCTGGTCGTCGACAAGCGCCACGCGCACGACGTCCGCGCCGTCGGGATCGCCGGAGGGGGGTGCCGAGGCGTCGGCGGCGGGCGGGGTCATGCGTCCTCCTGGGGTGCGGTCGTCGCAATGCTCGTCGCAACGCTCGTCGGCGTGCTCGTCGCAACGCTCGTCGGCGTGCTCGTCGGTGTGGCGGTCCGTGCGGCCGGCGGTCTGGTCGGCGTCGCGCCGGGCAGGGGCAGCTCGAGGTGCACGCGGAAGCCGCCGCCGGCGCGGGGGCCGGACTCGAGGGAGCCGCCGTACAGGTTGGCTCGCTCCCGCATCCCGCGCAGGCCGAAGCCGGGGTCGGCGCGGGCGGACGCGGCGGCGCCGCGGCCGTCGTCGAGGACCTCGAGCTCGACGGTCGACGGCGTCCAGCGCACGGCGACCGTGACGGCCGGGTCGGGGCCGGCGTGCTTGCGCACGTTGGTGAGCGACTCCTGGCACACGCGGTACAGGGTGAGGCCCATGCCGGCTGGCAAGGTCTTGGCCTCGCCGACGCGGACGAGCGAGACCCGTTGGCCGCCACCGCGCGCCTGGGCCACCAGATCGTCGATCTCCTCGACCCCGGGCTGCGGGGCCGGGCGAGTCGACCGCGCGTCGTCGCGCAAGGCGGGCGCCGGCGTGGTGCGGTCGCCCGTGCCGGCGTGCGCGGGGAGGGCCGGCGCGTCCTCGTCGTCCTGGGAGCGCAGCACGCCGAGCAGGCGGCGCATGTCCGTCAGGGCAGTGCGGCCGGTCTCGCTGATGGTCCCGAGCGCGCGCACCGCGGCCTCGGTGTCCGAGGCGGCGGCGTATCGGCCGCCGTCGGCCTGCGCGACCACGATGGACAGCGAGTGGGCGACGATGTCGTGCATCTCGCGGGCGATGCGGGCGCGCTCGGCCGCGGCGCTGATCCGGGCCTGCTGGTCGCGCTCGATCTCGAGCCGGTGCGCCCGGTCGCGCAGGGCGTCCATCGTGACGCGGCGGGAGCGGCGTGCGAGGGCGAACGCCCATACGGCGAGGCCGGTGACGAAGCAGAAGATGCCGACGGGGAGCATCTCCGGGATGCCGGCGACGCCGAGCATGCCGTGGACGGCGACCGCGACGGGCAGCACGACCAGACTCCCGACGGCCGTCGAGCAGATCGCGGTGACGTGCGCCCAGGTCGGGCCGTAGACGGTCACCGAGAAGAGTGCGACGAGCACGAGCAGGTCGCCCGGCAGGATCATCGGGTAGCCGGCGAGCATCTGCGCCAGCGCCACCGCGAAGATGGCTATCGCGGAGGGCACGGGCCGGGTGCGGCGCCAGGGGAGGGGCGCCAGCAGGGCCACGGTCCAGGCGATGGACCCGGTGCGGGAGAGATTCGGCACGGTCAAGTACAGGTCGGTGGCCGAGACGAGCATGAACAACCCGAGCAGCCCGGTCGTCGTCGCGTCGATGCCGAAGCGGTGCGCCTCGAACCAGCGCCTCATCCCCTCGATCCAGGCCATGACGGTCAGGGTATGTGCGCGCCGCGGGGTGCGCGTCCGCCTGCGGGCGGACGGCGTCCAGCGCGGCGTCGGCCCGTGGGCGGACGGGGCGCCGTCGTACGCGTCGTCGCCCCGCCGTCATCTCGATGTCACAGCGACGTCTGACGACGCGGCGTGGAGCGGGGCCCAGGACCTGGGAGGATGCCGCTAGCATGAGGGAATGACCCACGTACTGCTGGCCGAGGACGACCCGGCTATTGCCGAGCCTTTGGCGCGGGCTCTCACACGTGAGGGTTACGACGTCATCGTGCAAGGAACTGGTCAAGGAGCCGTCGACAACGCCGGGGCCGCGGACATCGTCGTCCTGGATCTCGGCCTCCCCGACATGGATGGGCTGGACGTGGCCCGCGAGATCCGCGGTGCGGGCCTCACCGTGCCCGTCCTCGTGCTCACCGCGCGCGCCGACGAGGTCGACCTCGTCGTCGGCCTCGATGCGGGCGCCGATGACTACGTCACGAAGCCGTTCCGCCTCGCCGAGCTGCTTGCCCGCGTCCGGGCCCTGCTGCGCCGCACCCACGGCGATACGGGCGAGGACGAGGAGCTGCGCGCGCAGGACGTGCGGGTCGACGTGGCCGCGCACCGCGCGTTCCAGGGCGACCGCGAGCTGCACCTCACCACCAAGGAGTTCGACCTGCTGAAGGTGCTGGTCGCGAACGCCGGGTCGGTCGTGGTGCGCGACACGCTGATGCGCGACGTGTGGGGCTCGGACCCGGTGGGGTCCACCAAGACCCTCGACATGCACGTGTCGTGGCTGCGCCGCAAGCTCGGCGACGACGCCAACGCCCCGCGCTACGTCTCGACCGTGCGCGGGCTCGGCTTCCGCTTCGAGCTCGGCGCGAGCTGACGGCGTCGGCGGACAGGGGCAGACGAAGTGCGTCGCCGCGTCCTGCTGGCGACCATCTCGGCGGTCGCTGTCGCCGTGCTCCTGCTCGGCGTGCCGCTCGGCATCTTCGGTGCCCGGTACGTGCTCGCCAACGAGGAGCAGCGCGTCACGGACCGGGTGGACACGCTCCAGCGGAGCATCGACAACACGCTCGAGGAGGGTGACGAGCTCGGCGAGGGCACGGTGGAGCGCGCCAGCGAGGGCCGCGACGGGGACCTGCCCGCGTACGTGGTCGTGACCCTGCCGGACGGCACCCAGCTCACGGCCGGGGAGCCGGTCTCCGCGCCGACGATCGAGAAGGCCAAGCTCACCGACCGCAACGTGGCGGTGTCGATGACGGTGTCGGCGGTCAGCGCCTACGTGAAGTCCGCCCAGACGGTGGTGCTCGTCATCATCGCCGGCATCGTCGCGATCGCCGCGGGCATCGCGGTGGCGGTCTGGCAGGCGAACCGTCTGTCGGCGCCCCTCGTGTACCTCGCCGCGTCCGCGGAGCAGCTCGGGTCGGGGCAGGTACGCCCGCGGCTGGAGCCCTCGGGCGTGGAGGAGATCGACCTCGTGGCGGCCGAGCTCGCGCGCTCGGCCGACCGGCTCGCGGGGCGCCTCGCGGCCGAGCGGCAGTTCACACAGGACGCGTCGCACCAGCTCCGCACCCCGCTGACGGCACTCACGATGCGGCTGGAGGAGATCACGCTCGCATCCGACGACCCCGAGGCTGTGGAGGAGGCGCGGATCTCGCTCGAGCAGGTGGAGCGGCTGGTCACGGTCGTGGACGACCTGCTCGCCGCGTCCCGGCGGGCGCAGGGGGGCACCACGGAAGCCGTGGTGCTGGCCGACGTGGTGCACCAGCAGGAGGAGGAGTGGGCGCCGACGTTCGCGCGGGCCGGGCGCTCCCTGGTGGTCGAGGTGCCCGACGGCATGCAGGTGCTCGCGACGCCCGGCGCCCTGGCGCAGATCATCGCGACGCTGCTGGAGAATTCGCTGAAGTACGGGGAGGGCACCACCACCGTCCGCGCGCGGCCGTCGGGCACCACCGGCGCCGTGGCGATCGAGGTCGCCGACGAGGGGCCCGGGGTGGCCGACGACATCGCGCCGAAGATCTTCGAGCGCGGCACGACGACGGGCCACAGCACCGGGCTCGGGCTCGCGCTGGCCCGCGATCTGGCGGCCGCGGACGGCGGCCGGATCGAGCTGGCGCAGCGCCGCCCGCCAGTGTTCGCGCTCTTCCTGGCCGGGGTGCCCCGCACCCTCGACCCGCACATGGTGCTGCCCCCGGGCACCACGATCTCCTCGCGCGGCCGACGTCGCGGGTGGCTGCACCACCACGGCGAGTGACCACGTCGCCGCACCACGGCCGGTATCCTCGATCCCCGTGACCGGACCCCGCACTTCCGCCCCCGTCGTCGCCGTCGTCGGAGGTGGTCAGCTCGCCCGCATGATGGCGCCCGCCGCCGCGGAGCTGGGGGTGGGCCTGCGCGTCCTCGTCGAGGACCCGGCGTCGTCCGCGGCCCAGGTGGTGACCGACGCCCCCGTGGGTACGGCGTCCGACGACGCGGCGATCCGCGACCTCATCTCGCCCGACGACGGGCGCGCCCCCGCAGCGGTCCTGACGTTCGAGCACGAGCACGTGCCGAACGCGCTCCTGCAGGACCTCATCGACCACGGCACGCCCGTGCGGCCCGGCCCGCATGCGCTGGTGCAGGCGCAGGACAAGATCGTCATGCGCCGGCGCCTCACCGAGCTCGGGATGCCCTGCCCCCGCTGGGCCGCGCTGCCCACCGTCCCGGAGGACGCCCGCCAGGCGCTCGCCGCGTTCCTCGCCGACGAGCCCGGCGGGGAGGCGGTCGTCAAGACCTCCCGCGGCGGCTACGACGGCAAGGGCGTGCGCGTCGTCGCCGACCCGGACGCCGTCGCCGACTGGCTGCAGACGGTGGCGGACGGCGGCCCGGCGCTCCTGGTGGAGCGGAAGGTGCCGTTCGTGCGCGAGCTCGCGGCGCTGGTCGCCCGCCGGCCGTCGGGGGAGGTGCGCACCTGGCCCGTGGTGGAATCGATCCAGCGCGACGGCGTGTGCGCCGAGGTGATCGCGCCCGCCCCCGGCCTGCGGCCCGAGGTGGACGCGCGGGCCCGCGAGATCGCCGTCGCCGTCGCCGAGGGCCTCGACGTCACCGGCGTGCTGGCCGTGGAGCTGTTCGAGACGCGGGACGCCGACGGCGGTGTGCAGCTGTGGGTCAACGAGCTCGCGATGCGCCCGCACAACTCGGGCCACTGGACCATCGACGGCGCCGTGACCAGCCAGTTCGAGCAGCACCTGCGGGCGGTGCTCGACCTGCCGCTGGGCGAGACCACCGCGCGCGCGCCCTGGACCGTCATGGCGAACGTGCTCGGCTCACGGCTGGAGGTCCTCACCGACGCCCTGCCCGAGCTGATGGCCCGCTACCCCGAGGCGCGCGTCAACCTGTACGGCAAGGGTGTGCGGCCGGGGCGCAAGCTCGGGCACGTGAACGTCAGCGGCCCCGACCTGGAGCGGGTGCGTCGTCGCGCCGTCGAGGCCGCCGCGCTGCTGCGGGGCGAGCCCGGCTCAACCACCGAGAACAAGGAGCACGCATGAGCACGCAGCCTGTCGTCGGCATCGTCATGGGGTCGGACTCCGACTGGCCCGTCATGGAGGCGGCCGCCGACGCGCTCGCCGAGCTCGGCGTGGAGGTGGAGGTGGACGTCGTCTCCGCCCACCGCATGCCCACCGAGATGATCGAGTACGGCCGCTCGGCGTCCGAGCGCGGGCTGCGCGTGATCGTCGCCGGGGCCGGCGGCGCCGCGCACCTGCCGGGCATGCTCGCCGCCGTCACGCCGCTGCCGGTGATCGGGGTCCCCGTGCCGCTGCGGCACCTGGACGGCATGGACTCGCTGCTGTCGATCGTGCAGATGCCGTCGGGCGTGCCGGTGGCGACCGTGTCGGTCGGCGGGGCGCGCAACGCCGGCCTGCTCGCCGCGCGGATCCTCGGCGCGGGGACCGAGGCCGAGGACCTCGCCCTGCGCGAGCGGATGGTCGCGTTCCAGGCCGACCTCGGCGACGTCGCGCGCGCCAAGGGCGAGAAGCTGCGGGCGTCCCGCGCCCAGCACCCCGGCTTCTGACGTTCCGTTCCCGCTGGTTGAGCCGACGACGCAGGCTCAACCAGCGGGACGAGGTTTCGACCCTTCGACAGGCTCAGGACGGCGCAGGCTCGACCGGCGATCCGGTCGTCAGCCGGGGAGGCCGCCGACGGTGCTGCCGGGCTCGAGCCCGCCGTCGCGCACGTCGGTCCAGAACTGACCGGTCTTCTCCTCGTCGAGCAGCACGGTGGAGCCGACCCCGGTGCCGGGGTCGTAACCCGGGTTCGCGATCGGCGGCGTGCCGGTGACGCCCTCGGGCCCGGTCGCGGCCTTGAAGGCCAGGGCGAGGCGCCCGAGGTCGATGATGCCCGTCTTCTCGTCGACGGCGAGCGCGCCGGTGCCGGCGTCGACGAGCTGCACCTGGTTGAGCGGGTTCAGCACGACGCCCGGCTTGACGACCTTGGCCGCCGCAGCGGCGATGACCTGCTGCTGCCGCTCCGCACGGCCGATGTCCCCCTTGAGGTCGGAGTAGCGCATGCGGGAGAACGCGAGCGCCGTCTCGCCGTCTGCCATGTGGCAGCCGGCCTCCCACTTCAGCTCGCTCTTCTTGTCGTCGACGTCGTCGTCGTAGCAGAGCTCGACGCCGCCGACCGCGTCCACGATCTCCTCGACGCTGCCGAACCCGACCTCGGCGTAGTGGTCGACCGTCAGGCCGGTGAGGCCCTCGACCGCCTCGACGAGCAGCGGGGCACCGCCGAACGAGTATGCGGCGTTGATCTTGTTCGGGTCGTGCCCGGGGATGTCCGCGAGCGTGTCGCGCGGGATGGAGATCAGAGACGTCGGACCGCTCGAGGGCTGGTGCAGCACCATGATCGTGTCGGTGCGGGCGCCCTCGGTGCCGTCGTCGGCGATGCTGCCGGTGCCGCGCGCGTCCGACCCGGCCAGCAGGTATGTGGTGCCGGGGGTGTTCGCCGCGCCCGAGAGAGCGTCGACGTGCTGGATCTTGCCGTTGGCCCAGAGGATCAGCCCGATCGGCCACGCGAGCAGCAGCACCAGCAGGAGCACCAGGACCAGCCCGACGATGCGGCCCCGACGCACGCGGAATCCGCCGCCGGCGGCCGCGGCCGCAGCTCCGCCCGGGCGTGCGGGCGGGGGAGTGCGGCGCGCCTGGCCGCTGCGGGCCTGGGCGGGCATCACGCGGGTGCCGGAGCCGTGCCCGGAGGCAGCCTGCCGCGACGACGCCTGCCGGGGTGCCGCGGCCGACTGCGCGCCGCGGGGGGCGATCGAGCGCGGCTTCTGCTGTGCGCCGCCGCGCCGCTCGGCCGGGGTGGTCGGGATCTCGCGCGACGACTGGCGCCGCACGCGCGGCTCCATGGGGGTGGCGTCGTCACGACGACCCACCCGCCCGCCGGTGGGCCGGCCGGCCGCCCGGGAGGCGCCGCCCACGGGGATAGCGTCGCCCGCGCCGTGGGGGCGGTCGGACGAGCCGCCGGACGGCGTGAAGCTCGGCGGGATGCGCTGTTCGTCGTTGCTCATGGGACCTCCGCGCTCAACCGCACACCGACGTCACGTCGGCCCCGGTGAAAGCTTCCTCGCCTGCCTCGCGGGTTTGCGTCGGCTCGGGGTCGCTCTCCTTGTCATCTGATCCGTCATCTGCTCCGCCGTCCGTGGTGGAGCCGGTGTCGTCGTCCGAGACCGGGGTCGCGTCCGTGCCGTCCGCGCCCTCGGCGGCCGCCGCGTCGTCGCCCTCGGAGTCCTTCGCGCCGGAGTCCTTGGAGTCCTTGTCGTCCGACTTCTCGGTCTCGATCACGTCGCTGAGTGGCTTGTCGTCGTAGAGGTTCTCCCAGACCTGATCGGCCTCGTCCGTGAGCAGGACGTTCGCCGCGTTGTTCGGGTCGTACGCGTACGGCGCAGTCATGAACGAGATGGTGTCAGGACGGACGTTGCGGGAGCTGTATGCGAGCCCGGCGAGTCCCTGGACCGACGCGAAGTTGCTGCTCATCGTGAGCGAGCCGGTCACGGCGCCGAGGAACTTCAGCAGCTTCGGGGAGTCGGTGAGCATGTTCTGGCTCAGCACGGTGCGGGCCAGCGCGGCCATGAGCTCCTGCTGGCGTCCGATGCGGCCGAGGTCGGAGCCGTCGCCCAGACCCTTGCCCGTCCGCGCCCGGGCGTACTTGAGCGCGGTGTCACCGTCGAGCTCCTGCTTGCCCGCGGACAGCACCAGGTGGTCGGCCTTGGGAGCGTCGACGTCCTCGGGGACGCAGAGCTCGACGCCGCCGAGGGCGTCGATCATCTTCTCGAAGCCGGCGAAGTCCACCACGACGAAGCCGTCCATCTGCACGTCGGTGATCGTCTCGATCGTGCGCATCGTGCAGAGGGCGCCGGACTCGACGTCCCCGCCAGTATTGACCCCCTGGGCGAAGGCCGCGTTGAACTTCACGCCGGACTGCGGCGAGGTCTCGCCGCCCGACGACGTCGGGCACGACGGGACGTCGGTGGTGGTGTCGCGCGGGATCGACAGCATCTCCACGCGGGAGCGGTCGGACGAGATGTGCATGATCATCGTCGTGTCCGAGCGGGCGCCCTCGGTGCCGTCGCCGACGATGTCGGCGTTGTCGCCGCCGCGGCTGTCGGAGCCCATGAGCACGAGGTTCAGCGGCTCGTCGGCGTTGGGGTCCTCCGGCACCTTCTTCTCGGGCCGGTTGTCACCGAGCAGCTTGTCGGCGTCGACGGACGTGATGTTGCCGGTGAGCCTGACGGCCGCCGTCGCGCCTCCGACGGCGGCGAACGCCAGGACCGCGGTCAGCCCCATCCCCAGGGCGCGCGCCAGCGAGTGCTGGCGCAGGGCGCGGGCATGCGCCGGGCCCTTGGCGGGCTCGGTGTGCGAGGCGACGTGGCGAGGGGTGAAGCGGGTCACGGGAAGCGAGCATAGAGGGTTCGAGTTACGCGGCTGAGGTGCCCGCGGACCGGGACGGTAGAGGAAATGTGTGGGTCGGTCACCGGTTTCCCCCTACTGGCCGGTCGCGGCGTACTTGGCCTCGGCGGCGGCCTTGTGGGGGCGCCACCAGTCCTCGTGCTCGCGGTACCAGTCCACGGTGGCGGCCAACCCGGTACGGAAGTCCGTGTATCGGGGCGCCCACCCGAGCTCGTCGCGCAGCCTGGTCGCGTCGATCGCGTAGCGCAGGTCGTGCCCCGGCCGGTCTGTCACGTGGTCGAAGTCGCCCGGGTCGTGCCCGAACAGCTCCAGCAGGGTGCGCACCACCTCGAGGTTCGACGTCTGCCCGTCCGCCCCGATCAGGTACGTCTCCCCGAGGCGGCCGCCGTCGACGATCTCCCAGACCGCCGCGTTGTGGTCCTCCACGTGGATCCAGTCCCGCACGTTCAGCCCGGCCCCGTACAGGCGGGGGCGCACCCCGTCGATGAGGTTGGTGACCTGGCGGGGGATGAACTTCTCCACGTGCTGGTACGGCCCGTAGTTGTTCGAGCAGTTCGAGATCGTGGCGCGCACCCCGAACGAGCGCACCCAGGCGCGCACCAGCAGGTCCGAGCCCGCCTTCGTGGAGGAGTACGGGCTGGACGGGTTGTACGGGGTGTCGGGGGTGAACTTCTGGGTACCCTCCAGCGGCAGGTCCCCGTAGACCTCGTCGGTCGAGACGTGGTGGAACCGCACGTCGTGCCGGCGCACCGCCTCCAGCAGCGTGTACGTGCCCACGAGGTTGGTCTGCACGAACGGCGAGGGATCGGCCAGCGAGTTGTCGTTGTGCGACTCGGCCGCGAAATGGACCACCACGTCCGCGTCCGCGACCAGCCGGTCCACCAGCGGCGCGTCGGTGATCGACCCCTCGACCAGCGCGACGGCGTCCGCGACCGGCGCCAGCGACGACCGGTCACCCGCGTAGGTGAGCGCGTCCAGCACCGTCACCCGCGCCCCGGCACGCGAACGCACGGTCTGCTGGACGAAGTTCGCACCGATGAACCCGGCGCCGCCCGTGACGAGAACACGCATGGCGGCACCCTATCGGCGCGTCGCGGGCCGTGGGAGGGGCCTCGTCGAGAGGGGTGGGTGAAGCCCTGGCACACTGAGGTCGTGACGGACACCACGCCACATGTGCGCCCGGAGCCTGCCCCGACTCCCACCACGAGCCCCCCGCATCGGAGCCTGCGCGGCTACCGGCGCGCCCTCGTCGTGCTCGCGCTCGCCGTGGCGGCGTGGGGCGCCGTCTGGGCCGTCGTCGCGCCGCCGTTCCAGGCGCCCGACGAGCAGCACCACCTCAACAGCGTGCTGCGCATCGCCTACGGCGGCGGCTGGCCCGCGCCCGGCGACGCCTACTTCTCGCCGGCGGTCGTGCAGGCCGTCGAGGAGGCTGCCTACCACTCCGACCCGCCCGGCCGCTGGACCTACCGGCCCGACGCGCGCCAGTTCGTCGACGTCGAACCGGTGCCGCGCGACGAGCGCACCCGCATCGACGCCACCACCGCGCTCGGGGACGCCGCGTCGGGCACCGAGGTCGACCAGATGACGCAGCACCCCCCGCTCTACTACGCGGTGGGCGCCGGGGTGCTGCGCGCCACCGGGCTCGCGGACGGGCGCTGGGACGTCGCGATGCTCGCCCTGCGACTGCTCGACGTGCTGCTGCTCGCGCTCACGGTGCCGCTCGCGGCCGAGACCGCCCGCCGGGTCACCGGGTCCCGGTCGGCGGGGTTGGTGGCGGCGGCGTTCCCGCTGTTCCTGCCGCAGCTCGGCCACATCATGGGAGCGGTGAACAACGACGCTCTCGTCATGCTCGCGTGCGCCGCCGCCACCTACCTGGCGGCGCGCGTCGTCACGGGGGACCTCCGGTGGCGGGTCGCGATCGCGATCGGGCTGGTGGTCGGGCTGGGGTTGCTCACCAAGGTGATGGTGGCGTTCGCCCTGCCGATGGTGGGCATCGCCTACCTGCTGGCGCGCGGGCGCCTGTGGCCCGCGCGGCTCGGCCGCGTGGCCGTGGCCGCCGGAGTCGCGGGCGTCGTCGGCGGCTGGTGGTGGGTTCGCAACGTGATCACGCTCGGCGCGGTCCAGCCCGTCGGGCTGGTCCGCGACCCGGCGACGTACGCGCAGGTGCCCGACGACCAGGTGGCGTCGGTCATCGTGGAGAAGCTGGCGCAGGCGTTCTTCGGGAACCTCTCCTGGCTCGAGGTGCGGCTGCCGGGCCAGTGGGTCGTCGCCGGCTCGATGGTGCTGATCGCCGCCGCCCTGGCCGCGCTCGTGCTGCCCGGGGCCCGGCGGGCGTCCGCGGTGCTGCTCCTGCTGCCCGGCGGGCTCGCCCTCGGCGTCGCGTACAACAGCTGGGACTTCCACGCGGCGACCGGGGGGCTCGTGGCGGTCCAGGGGCGGTACGTCTTCGGCGGGGTGCCGGCGCTCGCCGCCGTGCTCGCCGTGGCCGTGTGGCACCTCGTGGGCAGGAGCGGGAGGCGGCTGGCGTGGGCCGTCCCCGTGGTCGTCGCGCTCGCGGTCGCCGCCGGGGTCGGCGGGCTGGTGTGGGGCTTCAGCACCTTCTACCAGGGGCCGGGCGAGACGTTCGGCGACGCCGCCGACCGGTGGCTCGCCTGGAGCCCGATGGAGGCGCCCGCGCTGCTCGCCGTGGTGCTGCTCGGCGCAGTCGCGACGGTGTCGGCGCTGGTCGTCGGGGCCCTGTGGCCCCGTAGACTCGCGGCGTCCTCGCCGACGGTCCTGCCCCTCGGCCCCGTGTCGCCGGTGACCTCCGGTCCCGTGAAGGAAGCGCGATGAAGCTCTTCGTCCAGATCCCGTGCCTCGACGAGGCCGGGACGCTTCCGCTGGTGCTGGCGACGATTCCGCCCGAGGTCGACGGCTTCGACAGCGTGGAGGTCGTCGTGATCGACGACGGTTCCACGGACGGCACCGCCGTGGTCGCTCGGCGGCTCGGGGTGCGGCACGTGGTGCGGCACGCCAGCACGATGGGGCTCGCGCGGTCGTTCCGGGACGGCGTCGACTACGCCCTCGCCCACGGCGCCGACGTCGTGGTCAACACCGACGGCGACAACCAATACCCCTCGGAGCGCATCGGCGACCTGGTCGCCCCGATCGTCGCGGGGGAGGCGGACATCGTCGTCGGCGACCGCCAGACCGCGACGATCGAGCACTTCTCCCCGTTCAAGAAGCGTATGCAGCGGCTCGGGAGCCGGGTGGTGAGCGCCGCCGCGGGCACGTCGCTGCCGGACGCGGCGAGCGGGTTCCGCGCCTACTCGCGGGCCGCGCTGCTGCGGCTCAACGTGGTGACGCAGTTCAGCTACACGATGGAGACGATCATCCAGGCGGGCAACAAGCGCCTGCGGATCGCGAGCCTGCCCATCACCACGAACCCGAAGACGCGCGAGTCGCGCCTCTTCACCAACATCTGGCAGCACATGGGCCGGTCCGGCCGGGCGATCGTGCGCTCCTCGATCATGTTCCGGCCGCACCTGGTGTTCCTCACGCTGGCGGCGGTCTTCTTTCTCATGGCGGCCGTGCCGGCCGTGCGGTTCCTCGTGTTCCTCGTCCAGGGGGACGCGGGCGGGCACGTCCAGTCGCTCGTCTTCGCCGGCGCGATGCTCGTCGGGGCGCTGCTGTGCCTGGCGCTGCTGGTCATCGCCGACCTGCAGCGCACCAACCGCACCCTGGTGGAGGAGACGCTCGAGCGCGTCAAGGAGCTCCAGTACGGGCCCCGACCGGTGGTGCTCGACCCGGTGCTCGACACGGTGCTCGACCCGGCGCTGGACATGGAGGCCGACGGAGCTGCCGACGGGCCGGTCGACGGGCCGGACGGCGTCCACACCGACGGGCGGGTCGGGGCGCACGACGACGGTCTCTCCCGGCGCGCGGCGCGGGGCGAGGACGCGCCCGCGTGATCGTCGCGTTCGGCACGTACGACACCGCCCGGCACCCGCGCGTCGGGGTGCTCGTGGCGGGCCTGCGGGCGCACGGGTACACGGTGCACGAGGTCGACCGGCCGCTCGGCCTCAGCACCGCCGAGCGGGTGCGGATGCTGCGCCAGCCGTGGCGGCTGCCGGGCCTGGCGGTGCGGCTGCTGCGGTGCTGGGCGCTGCTCGTTGCCGACGCCGCGACGCACCGGCGCCGGCACGGGCGCCCGGACGCGGTGCTGGTCGGCTACCTCGGCCACTTCGACGTCGTCCTGGCGCGCGCCCTCTTCCCGCGTACCCCGGTGCTGCTCGACCACCTCGTCTTCGCGGGGGACACCGCCGCCGACCGCGGCGCCCGCGGCGCGCGGGTCGTCCTGCTGCGCGGCCTGGACCGCCTCGCGACCGGGTGCGCCGACGTCGTCCTGGTCGACACGCCGGAGCACGCCGCGATGCTGGGCGACCTGGCACCGTCCCGGGGGCGCCGCGGGGTCGTCGTTCCCGTGGGCGCCGCGCGGGAGTGGTTCGACGCCGCCCGTGCTGCCGACCCGGCCGACGACTCCCGACCGCTGCGGGTCGTCTTCTTCGGTCTGTTCACCCCGCTGCAGGGCGCCGACGTGCTGGCCGAGGCCCTCTCCGTCGCGCTGCGGCGGGCGGCGGCCGACGCGGGGGCAGGGGGCCGCCCGATCGAGGCCACCCTCGTGGGGTCCGGGCAGGACCTCCCCGCCGCCCGCGAACGCCTGCAGGGCGTGCCGGGCGTGACGTGGGTCGGCTGGGTGGAGCCCGCGGAGCTGCCCTCCCTGGTTGCGGCGCACGACGTCTGCCTCGGCATCTTCTCGGCCACCCCCAAGGGGCTGCGCGTCGTGCCGAACAAGGTCTTCCAGGGTCTCGCCGCGGGCTGCGTGGTCGTCACCTCCGACACCCCGCCGCAGCGGCGGCTGCTGGGCGACCACCTCGAGCTCGTCCCACCGGCCGACCCCGAGGCGCTGGCCGCGCGGCTGCTCGCGCTGCGGGACCCGGCGGTGCTCGACGCTGCCCGCGCCGCCGCCGCCGCGGGTCGTGACCTGGTGCGCCCCGCGGCCGTCGTCGAGCCCCTGGTGCACGCGCTGCGGACGCGCGGGGTCGCGTCGTGACGGGGGACCGGGCGGAGGGCACGGTGGCCGGGACACGCGGCACGCTGGGTCGCGCGCTCGCCGTGCTGCGCTCGCCGTGGGTGCGCTGGGGGTTCCTGGTGCTGGCGGTCGGCCTCGCGGTGTACGCGGTGGTGGCGGCCCGCGACGACCTCGCGCGCGCGGCCTCCGCCCTGTCCTGGCAGCGGATCGCCCTCGCGCTGGTGCTGTCCGTCGCGTTCGTCGGCTGCACCTTCGCGTCGTGGCGGGCGGTGCTCGCCGACCTCGGGCCCCCCGTGGCGCCGCGCGCTGCGCTGCGCGTGTTCGGCCTGAGCCAGCTCGGCAAGTACGTGCCGGGCGGGGTGTGGAACGTGGTGGCCGCAGCGGAAATCGGCGCCGACCACGGCATCGCGCGCCGCACGTCGGTCACCACGACCGCGGTGGCGACCCTCGTCGGCGTCGTGTCCGGCGCCGTGGTGGGCCTGGTCGCGCTGCCGCTCGTCGCGACCGGGGCGCTCGGGGCCGCGACGCCGGTGCTGTGGGCGCTCCCGGCCGTCGCCGTCGTGCTCCTGCCGCCCGTGCTGAACCGCCTCGTCGCGTGGGCGCTGCGCGTCGCGCGCCGACCGCCCCTGGAGCGGCCGCTCGGTTGGCGCGGCCTCGGCGCCGCCACCCTGTGGTCGGTGACCGGGTGGCTGCTCGCCGGGGCTCAGGTCTGGGTGCTGGCCGTCGGGCTCGGGATGGCGGCCGATATGCGCGGGGTGGCGCTCGCCGTGGGTGGCTATGCGCTCGCATGGGTCGTCGGGTTCCTCGTCGTCGTCGTGCCCGCCGGTGCCGGCGCCCGCGAGCTCGTGCTCCTCGCCGTGCTCGCCGGGGTGCTGCCGCACGCGGCCGTGCTGCTGCTGGTGCTCGTCAGCCGGGTGCTGGTGACGTTCGCCGACCTCCTGCTCGCCGCGCTCGGGGCGCTGGCCCGGCCGAGGTAGTCCGGATCTCGCCGAGGTAGTGCGAAACCCCGCGAGGTAGTTCGGCGGTCTCAACCGGCTTCCCCGCTCCGTGAGGTAGTTCGGGTTGCGGGCGCGGTGGTGCGGGATGTCTCGTCGCGAGGCGTCCCGCACCACCTCGCGGCATTCGTCGTGCG
This sequence comes from Isoptericola sp. Y581, assembly GCF_059445475.1. NCBI lineage: Bacteria > Bacillati > Actinomycetota > Actinomycetes > Micrococcales > Promicromonosporaceae > Isoptericola > Isoptericola sp. Y581. The sequence goes on from NZ_JCAIUK010000001.1 coordinate 538,591, forward strand.
CAGACCGCGCCTCGTCCTGGCGAGGTCTCGGACTACCTCGCCGAGATCGTTACTACCTCGCCGGGTCTTGGACTACCTCGTCGAGATCGTTACTACCTCGCGCGGCGGGGTCTCGATCCTTCGGCAGGCTCAGGACGGCTCAAGCTCAACCAGCGAGGGTCCGCAGGTGGGCCTGGACGGCGTCGTGGGTGGGGAGCAGGCCCTGCTGCTCGGCTTCGGCGAGGGTGGGGGCGGCCTGGTCCTTGTCCGAGAGCTGCGGGGTGAGGGGCGAGCCGTCGCGGGCGGTGGTGGGCCAGGCGATGCCGATCCCGGGGTCCAGGGGGTGGACGCCGTGCTCGGCGCCCGGGTTGTAGCCGGTGGAGCACAGGTAGAGCACGGTGGACCCGTCCTGCAGGGACAGGAACGCGTGCCCGAGCCCTTCGCCGAGGTAGATGGCGCGGCGGTCGACGTCGTCGAGCAGGACGGCGTCCCAGCGGCCGAAGGTCGGGGAACCGGTGCGGATGTCGACGACGACGTCGAGGACGGCGCCCTGCGGGCAGGTGACGTACTTGGCCTGGCCGGGCGGGACGTCGGCGAAGTGGATGCCGCGCAGCACGCCGGCGGCGGAGACGGAGGCGTTGGCCTGCTGCAGGTCCAGGGGGTGCCCGACGGCGTCGGCGAACGGGCCCGCCTTGAACCACTCGAGGAAGAGGCCGCGGGGGTCGCCGAACTGCTTCGGGGTGATCTCGTAGGCGCCGGGCACGGCCAGCTCGCGGAACTCCACGCTGCGCTCCAGTGGTCGGGACGGGGGTCGGGACGTCCAGGTCCTAGGATCCTACGGGTGAGCACCACCGACGCCGCCGCCGACGCACGCTCGCCCGCCGCAGCACGGCGGGAGGCGTCGACCGCCCGGGCCCGCGACCTGCGCTGGTTGGTCGTCGGCGCGGGCGGGATGCTCGCCCACGACCTCCTCGACCTGCTGCGCGCCGCGGACGCGCCGGTCGTCGCGGCCCGCCGGGCCGACCTGGACATCACCGACCCGGCGGCGGTGTCTGCCGTCGTGCGCGACGTGGACGTGGTGGTCAACTGCGCGGCGTGGACGGCGGTGGACGACGCCGAGTCCCACGAGCCCGAAGCGTTCCGTGTGAACGCCGTCGGCGCCGCGAACCTCGCCCGTGCTGCCGACGCTGCGGGCGCGCGGATCGTGCACGTGTCCACCGACTACGTCTTCGACGGCCGCGCGGTCGCCCCGTACGCCGAGGACGCCGCGCTGGCCCCGACCTCGGCCTACGGCCGCACCAAGGCGGCGGGGGAGTGGGCGGTGGCGGCCGAGGCGCCCGACCACCTCGTCGTGCGTACCGCGTGGCTGTACGGGGCGCACGGCGGGTGCTTCCCGAGGACCATGGCGCGCCTCGCGGGCGAGCGGGACGAGCTGTCCGTCGTCGACGACCAGAGCGGCCAGCCCACCTGGACCCGCGACCTCGCCGACCTGATCGTGCGGTTGGTCGAGGCGCAGGCCCCGGCGGGCACGTACCACGGCACCGCCGGCGGACGGACGACGTGGTTCGGCTTCACGCAGCGCATCGTCGCCGCGACGGGCGCGCAGGTGCGGGTGGGGCCCACCACGAGCGAGGCGTTCGTGCGCCCCGCGCCCCGGCCGGCGTACTCGGTGCTCGGCCACGACGCCCTGCGGGCCGTCGGCGTGGAGCCGATCGGCGACTGGGCCGCGCGGTGGGACGCGGCCGCGGACGAGGTGCTGGCAGGCTGAACCGCGCAACCCCGTCGAGCCCGTCGTCGAACCACAAGGAGCGCCCGTGCCAGCAGCCACCACCCCGCCGCCCCCGCTCACGCTCTACGGCAGCCTGCGCTGGGACGTCGTGGAGGAGCGGCTCCCCGCGGCGCCCGGCCGTGTGCTCGAGGTCGGGTGCGGGCAGGGCGCCGCGGCCGTGCGGCTCGCGGCGCGCGCGGCCGGCTACACGGGGGTCGAGCTCGACGGCGTGAGTGCCCGCACGGCGGAGCAGCGGCTCGCGGACGCGGGGGTGCCGGGCGCGGTCGTGCAGGGCCCGCTCGACACCCTGCCGGCCGCGGAGCGGTTCGACCTGGTCTGCGCCTTCGAGGTGATCGAGCACATCGAGGACGACGCCGCGGCGCTGCGCGAGTGGGTCTCCCGGCTCCGGCCGGGCGGCATGCTCCTCGTCTCGACGCCCGCCTGGCAGGCCCGGTACGGGCCCATGGACGAGGCCGTGGGGCACTTCCGCCGCTACGACCCGCCCGCGCTCGCCGCGCTGCTGGTGTCGGCCGGGCTGACCGACGTCGGCCTGCGCCTGTACGGCATGCCCCTGGGCTACGCCCTCGAGGCCGCCCGCAACCAGATCGCCCGGCGCCGCCCGGGCCTGCGGGAGGAGGGCAGCACCGCCGACCGCACCGCCCGCAGCGGCCGCCTCTTCCAGCCGACGACGGCCGCTCAGGGGACGCTAGTCCGGGCCGCGACCTGGCCGTTCCGCATGGCGCAGCGCGCGTTCCCGCACACCGGCACCGGGCTCGTCGCGTGGGGGAGCGCGCCGCGGACCTGACGGTGGAACCGGCGGGCGGGTTGGGTTGTCTCGTCCCGAGGCGCGCCATCCGCATCGCTCGTCCCTCGCTCTGCTCCCGCCAGGCCCGACCAGCCTCGGGACGAGACAACCCGCCCCGCCCGTCTCGTGCGTCGCCACGGCGGCGAACGGCAGGCTCAACCGGCGCCGAGCAGGCCCAGGAGGTACGTGCCGTAGCCGGACTTCACGAGCTTCTCGGCGCGGACGTGCAGCTCGTCGTCGCTGAGGAACCCCCGGCGCCAGGCCACCTCCTCGGGCGCGCCGATCTTCAGGCCTTGGCGCCGCTCGATGGTGCGCACGTAGTCGGACGCCTCCAGCAGGGAGTCGAACGTGCCCGTGTCGAGCCAGGCCGTGCCACGGGGGAGCACCTCGACCTGCAGGGTGCCGCGGCGCAGGTACTCGCGGTTGACGTCGGTGATCTCGTACTCGCCGCGGGTCGACGGCCGCAGCGCCTTGGCGATCTCCACGACGTCGTTGTCGTAGAAGTACAGGCCGGGCACCGCGTAGCTGGACCGCGGCTCGCGCGGCTTCTCCTCCAGGGAGAGAGCGTGCCCGTGCTCGTCGAACTCGACGACGCCGTACGCCGTCGGGTCCGCGACCCGGTACGCGAAGACGGCCCCGCCGACGAGATCGTGGAAGCGCGTGAGCTGCCGGCCGAGGCCGGGCCCGTAGAAGATGTTGTCGCCGAGCACGAGCGCGACCTCGTCGCTGCCGACGAACCGTTCGCCGAGCACGAAGGCCTGGGCGAGGCCGTTGGGCTGCTGCTGCTCGGTGTACTCGATCGACACGCCGAACTGGGATCCGTCGCCCAGCAGGCGGCGGAACTGCTCGGCGTCGTGCGGGGTGGTGATGACCAGGATGTCCCGGATGCCCGCGAGGATCAGCGTCGACAGCGGGTAGTAGATCATCGGCTTGTCATAGACGGGCACGAGCTGTTTGCTCACGCCGATGGTGATCGGGTGGAGCCGGGTGCCGGACCCGCCGGCCAGGATGATGCCGCGCATGGCTGTTGATTGTGTCGCAATCGCGAGTCATCGGCCGGGTGAACTCACTGCCGCTGGTCGAGCCTGTCGAAACCCACGGCGCCGTCTGGGCTCCGACAAGCTCAACCGGCGGAGACGGTGATCCGCTCGCTGTCGCACAGCCGGGCGAGCCGCGCCGGGTCGGCGGCCAGCTCGGCGGCGGCGCCCACGGACGTCAGCACGACGGAGCCGTCGGCGGCCCAGATGGCCAGGAGCTCCCGCAGCACCTCGCCGACCGGCCGGCCGCCGTCGACGAGCACCCGCGCGCCCGCGGCCCCCGGCGCGGGGACGAGGTCTGCGTAGGACACGGCCGAGGTGTCGGGTGCGTCGCCCGCTGCCATGAGGGCCGTCCCCGACGGATCCGCCTCCGGCGCCCAGCCGATGACGTCGCCGTAGGTCATGACGGCCGACGCGGCGTCGACCGCGCCGGGGGGCAGCTCGCCGTCGAAGGACCGGGCGAGCGCGGGCAGGGCCACGGCCACGAGGTCGGCCGCCCCGGGCGTCGTCAGGACGTCGGCCCACGCCGCCGGCCGGGACGTGACAACGACGTCGGCGCCGGGCTCCGGCGCGGCACCCGCGGTGCGGACGGTCGTGCCGCTGCGCCACGCGGCGACCGCCCACACCACGCCGCGCCAGTGCACGGGCAGGTCGAGAGTCACGATCGTCCCCGGTGCGGCGTCGAACTCCTCCACGAGGAGGTTGACCGTCTTGCTGACCCAGTTCTGCAGCACGGCGCCCGAGAGCTCGATGCGCTCCCCGCCGTCCCCATACCACGTGAGACGCGGACGCCCCGGGTCCGAGACGATCAGATCGAGTATCTGCGGGATCGTTCGGGGTGCCGGGTGGACGGCAGAAAGAGAGTTCACGCAGGTCAGCCTACGAGGGGCCGGCCTCGTCGGTCCCGACACCGGGGTCGAGGGCATGTGAATGGCCGGTGGAGATCGAGATCACTAGCACATTTCGACTTGACGGTTCCGAAGGACACGCGTGTAATTCCAGGTATGCAGTTTCCGTAAAAAGAACGGCATGGAGGGGCACGCCATGTGGAACTTGCTGGATGGGGACCGGGGGGTCTTCCCGTCTGACGTCGTCCGTGAGCCCGAGCGCGTGGCGCCTGTGCTGCCGCTGTTCGGCGACGGTGCGGTGGTCGACGACGAGACTCTCCTGGGGTGGCAGGAACGAGCCCTGTGCGCCCAGACGGACCCGGAGGCCTTCTTTCCGGAGAAGGGCGGGTCCACCCGCGACGCGAAGAAGGTCTGCGCGTCGTGCGAGGTCCGGGCCGAGTGCCTGGGCTATGCGCTCGAGAACGACGAACGATTCGGGATCTGGGGCGGGCTCTCGGAACGAGAGCGTCGCAAGCTGAAGCGCCGCGCCGTCTGAGCGGTGGATATCCGGCCCGACACGCACGGGCCGGATATCCCACGACGTGGTCGGGGCCCGTCGCATCATGGCGGGCAGGATGACTGCTCCGCACCCGACCCGAGTCCGCCCCGGCGGTGAGGTCGCACCCCCGGGCGCGACCTCCGCCGCCGCGCCCTCGACCACCACCGGCGAGAGGCTGGACGGCACGGGCGCCGTCCCCCTGGTGGTCAGCGTGACGGCCGTCGTCGTCACCCACGGCCGCACCCCCTACCTCGACGCCACGCTCGACGCCCTCGCGCACCAGGAGCGCGCCGCGGACGACGTCTTCGTCGTGGACGTCGGGGCCTCCGAGTCCACCGCCCACCCCGACCTACGCCTCGGCGGCGCGCGGTTCGTGGCGGCGGCGGGCGCCCGGAGCCTCGGCGACGCCGTCGACCGGGCGAACGAGGCGGTGGGCGTCCCGGAGACCGGGTGGCTCTGGATCCTGCACGACGACTCCGCCCCCGAGCCCGACGCCCTGGCCCGGCTGTTGCGCGCCGTGGAGCACTCGAGCGCGGTGGCCGTCGCGGGCTGCAAGCAGCGGCGCTGGGGGACGGCCCCCGACGGCACCCCGGCGCCCGCGTCGGACGGCAGCATGCTGATCGAGGTCGGGAGCACGGTCTCGCCGCTCGGGCGCCGGATGACCGGAGTCGACGACACCGAGATCGACCAGGGGCAGCACGACGCGCGGGAGGACGTGCTCGCCGTGGGCCTGGCCGGCGCGCTCGTGCGGGCGCACGTGTGGGTCGAGCTGGGCGGCACCGACCCGGAGCTCGGCCCGTTCGGTGACGGCCTGGACCTGTGCCGCCGCGCGCGGCTCGCGGGCCACCGCGTGGTCGTCGTGCCCGACGCCGTGGTGCGGCACGTGCAGGCGTCGCTGCTGGGGCTGCGCGGCAGGCCGACGGCCACCCCCGACCTCGAGGCGTCGCGCTACGGCCGCCGTCGCAGCCAGCTCTACCTGCGGCTGGTCGAGGCGCCGCTGCCCCTGCTGCCGCTCGCCTGGTTCGGGGTGATCCTGTGGGCGCCGTTCGCGGCGATGTACCGGCTCGCGCTCAAGCGGCCGGCGCACGCGCGGGACGAGATCGTCGCGGCCGTGGTCACTGCGCTGCGCCTGGTGCCCCTGTACCGGGCCCGGCGGCGGGCGACCCGCTCGCGGCGGCTTCCCCGGCGGGTACTGGCCCCGCTGCGCGGCACGTGGCGGCAGGTGCTGGCCGAGCGCCGGGACGCACGCCTCGCGCGCGCCGAGGCGCAGCGCGCGCGGTGGGCGCCCAGCGAGCTGGAACGTGCCGACCTGCGGCGTCTCGGGCGGACGCGACGCTCCGTGCTGGCGGTCGTCATGGTGGCGGTGGTGGCGCTCGACGTCGTGCTTTTCGGGCCGTGGCAGGGGGTGCTCGCCGACGGCGGCCGGGTCGTGGGCGGGGGGCTCCTGCCGGCGCCCGGCACCGTCGGCGACGTCTGGGAGGCCGCCACATCGGGGTGGGTGCGGGACGGGCTCGGCGCCCGCGCGCCCGCCGACCCGCTGCTCCTGCCGCTCGCGGCGCTCGCCGGGCTGGTCGGCGGCGGGCTGCAGACGGCGGTGAACGCACTCGTCGTCGTGGCACTGCCGCTGGCCGCGCTCGCCGGCTGGTACGCCACCGGGAGCCTGACCCGCTCGGTCGTGGTGCGGGCCGTGGGCGCGCTCGTCTGGGCGGCGGCGCCGGGCTTCCTCGCGTCGCTGGGCTCCGGCCGGCTGGGCGCGGTCGTCGCACACCTGGTCCTTCCGTGGGTGCTCGTCGCCGTGCTGCACACGGTGGGGGCGCACGCACGGGACGTCGCGCACCATCCGCTCCGACGTCGGGGGTCGCTCGGCGCCGCCGGCGCGGCCGGGCTGCTGCTCGCCGTCGCGGTGTGCGCGGCCCCGGTGCTGCTGCCCGTGGCGGTCGTGCTGATCGTCGTCGCCGCGCTGGCGGTGCCGCGGTCGTGGCGCTCCCTGCTCCTCGTGCTGGTGCCCGCCGTGGTGCTGCCGCTGCCGTTCTGGGGCGAGGTGCTGAGCACCTGGTCGGACGGCGGCTGGCGGCTGCTGGTCGCCGAGCCGGGCGCCCCGCTGGTCACGCAGGGCACCCCCACGGCGATCGAGCTGCTGCTGGGGCTGCCCGGCGACACCGCCTGGTTCGGGCAGTGGCTGGGCAGCGACGGGTCTTTCGGCCGGATCGGCGTCGTGGGCCCGGCCGTGCTCGGTGGGGCGGTGCTCGTGCTCGCCGCCGTCGCGCTGGTGCGAGGCCGCGGGGTGCGCGGCGTGCGGGTCGCGTGGCTCGCGGCGGCGGCGGGACTGTCCGTCGCCGTGCTGGCGGTCGCGACGGCGGTCGCGAGCGGCACGTCGGCGGACGGTACGGCCGCGAGCGTGACCGGCTGGCCCGGCGTGGGGCTCTCGCTGCTGCTGCTCGCACTCGGCGCGGCCGCGGTGTGTGCGCTGCCGAGCACGGGCCGGGTGCCGACGCCGGTGGCAGGAACGCGCACGGAGGAGCCCCGGGGGGTCCTCCGGCGGGTGGGCTCCGCCGGGGTCGTGGCGATCGGCGTCGTGGCCCTCGCGCTGCCGGGGGTGCAGCTCGGGTCGTGGGCGCTCGAGTCCTCCGACGGCGGGGGCGTGGGCGACCTGCACGCCGCCGAGGCGCCCGTCGTGCCGGCCGTCGGGACCCAGATGCAGGCGCCGCCGCGGTCCGCGCGGGTGCTCCAGATCGATCGCGTCCAGCCCGGCGCGGACGACGGGGGCTCCGCGCGGGGGGCCCCCGACCCCGCGGTGGTCGACTACTCGCTGCTGCACGCCGACGGCACCCGGATCGAGGACTCGTCGACGGTGGTCCGTGCCCGGGCCGCCGGGCTGATCCCGCAGGGGGACGGCGCGGAGCGCGCCGACACGGCCCTGCTGGACCAGGTCGCGGCGGAGGTGGCGACGGGCCGCTCGACGGATGTCGCGGACCGGCTCGCGGCGCTCGGCATCGGCGCGGTGCAGGTCCCGGCCGGCGGCGACGCCGACCTGGCCACCACCCTTGACCTCGTGCCGGGCCTCACCCGCGTCACCGAGGAGGGCCCGCTGGTGTGGCGGGTCACGACCGACGGCCCGGGGCCCGGCTGGGCCACCGTGCTGCGCGGCGACCCCGACGCTGCCGGGACCGGCGACGATGCGCCGAGCCCCTACTTCGCGCCCCAGGACGCCGTGCGCACGCTGCCGTCCGACGGCATGCGGGTGAGCGACCGCCTGGCGGACGGCGACGAGGACCGCGCGCTGCGGCTCGCCGAGACGGCCGACCCCGGCTGGCACGCCACGCTCGACGGGCGGCGGCTCCCGGCTGCGGACGCGGGCGGGACGCAGTCGTTCGCCGTCGGCCCGACGGCCGGCCACCTGGAGGTCTGGTACGAGTCGTCGCACCGCACGGCCTGGCTCGTGCTCGCGGGGGCGGTGCTCCTGGTGCACGTGCTGCTGGCGCTGCCCGTCGGACGGCGGCGCGGACGATGAGCGCGGAGAAGGCGCCGGAGAAGGCGCCGGAGGCTCGCGGGAGGACGCCGCAGGTGACGCCGGAGCATCCCGGGGGGACGGGCACGGACGTGCGGAGCGCGCGGGTGCGGCGCGCGGTGCGCGCGGCGGTGGCCACGGTGACCGGCGTGGTCGCCGTCGCGGCCCTCGCCGCCGTGGCCGTGCTCGGCGACCAGTGGGCGCAGTCGTGGACCGGCGCCGAGGAGCGTGCCGTCGCGGCGGGCACGCGGACGGTGGGCGTGCAGCCGGCGGACGCGACCGTCGTCTGCCCCACGCCCGTCGCGCTCCCGGAGGGATCCGACGTCGGGGACTCGCAGTTCGACGCGACGCCGGTCGCGACACGCAGCCAGCTGGGCGCCGTCGTGCTCGGCGGCGCGCGGGAGGACGCGCTCACCACTGCGCTCGATGGCAAGGACGAGGCCCCGCTGGACGCCGGCGCCGGCGCCGCGGCCCAGCAGGCGGGCGTCGACGGCACGCGGGTGCTGCGCGCGACGCCGGTGGCCGACGAACCGTTCCGCGCGGCCGGGGCGATGGGCTCCGTCACCACGCAGGGCGACCTGCGCGGGCTCGGCGTCGGGGCGTGCACCACCCCCGCCACGTCCCAGTGGCTGGTGGGCGGCGCCACGGTGGTGGGTGCGACCGCGACGCTGACGGTGCAGAACCCGTCCGAGCGGCCGGCGACGGTGGCTCTCGACGCCTACGGGCCGAGCGGCCCGGTGGCGCTCGGCGGCAGTGGCACGTTCACGGTGGCCCCGCACGAGCAGGTCACGACCCGCCTCGAGTCGGTGGCGCCCGAGCAGGAGCGCCTCGCGCTGAACGTGCGCTCCTCGGGGGCGCGCGTCACGGCCACCCTGCAGAGCCAGGCCATCGACGGGCTGCTGCCGGCGGGCGTGGAACTGCTGACGGCGTCGGCCGCGCCACGCGAGTCCTTCGCCGTCAGCGGCGTGCTGAGCCGGGGCGAGGCGGTGGACGACCCGCACGCGCCGCGCCTGCGGGTGCTGGCACCCGGCACCGAGGGCGGGACGGCGCGGGTCAGCGTGTACGGGCCGTCTGGTGCGGTGGTGCTGCGCGGCGCCGACGAGGTCGAGCTGGAGGCGGGCGTCGTGACCGACGTCCCGCTGGGCGGGCTGCCCGCAGGCGGGTACACCGTGGTCGTCGACGCGGACGTGCCTGTCGTCGGGGCGAGCCGCACCGACCATCCGGGCCGGCAGCCCGAGGACTCCGTGGTGGGCGGCACGCCCTACGACGTGGCCTGGTCCGCCGGGCAGGCGGTGGCCCCGACGCCGGCGGGGGCCCCGGCCGGCCAGGTGGGGCTGCCGGGCGGCGTCCGCTCGGCGCTCACGCTGGCAGCCGTGCCGGCGGTGCGCGACGCCGACACGAAGCCCGAGGGGTCCACCTCCGTGACGGTGCGCGCCTACGACGCCGCGGGCGCCGAGATCGGAAGCCGCGACGTCGAGCTCGCCGCGGGCACCACGACCTCGCTCGCGATGGCCGACGTCGTCGACGCGGGCACCACGCCGGCGGGGGTGAGCGTCGACCGCGCGGACGGCGAGGCCGACTCAAAGGCCGGCGCGAGGGCCGGCGCGAAGAACGACGCGAAGGGGGACGAGCCCGCCGTGACGTGGGCCGCGGTGCTGCGCGCCGACGACGGGACGGCCGCCCCGGGCTCCCTCGTCGCGACCCTCGCGCCCACGGCAACCGTGACGACCCCCGGCGCCGTGGACGTGCGGGCCGTCGACTCCGCGGGCTGAGGACGCGGCGGGCTGAGGGCGCGGGCCGACGTCCGGCGGGTCAGCTGCCGTACTCGGGGTCGATCTCCTCCGGGCTGCGTGCCAGCAGGTGCGCCACCTGCTCCACGACGACCTCGCGCACCAGGTCCGCGCGGTCCGCGTCGTCGGCCGCGCGGAAATCCACCGGGCGTCGGTACACGACGATGCGCGCGGCCTGGCCGGACTCGGCGGGGAAGCAGCGACCCAGCGGCACGCCCTCGATCTCCCACGGGGCCGGTTCGGACGGCGGCACGTCCTCGACGGCGAACTCCGCGCCCGCGAGCTGCGCGCCCCAGCGGCGCTGCAGCAGCTCGACCACGTCCAGCACGAGGTCGTCGAACTGCTCCGCCCGCGTGCGGTGGGCGGGCATCCCCGGCGGCAGGAGCGGGCCCCGCACCCCGCGGCCGCGGCGGTCGCGACGACGGACCGTCGGCACGCCACCGGGGTCGGGCTGGGCGGGGTCGGGCTCAGGGTCGGCGAGGTTGTGCACCCGTCGAGCCTAACCAGGGGGGTCCGTCGGTGGGGGCCACCGGTCGAGCTTGTCGAAACCACGTTCGTTCGTCGGTCGAGCTTGTCGACATCATGTTCGTTCGTCGGTCGAGCTTGTCGAGACCATCAACCCCGGGTTTCGACAAGCTCAACCGGCGGGGCACGGCGAGCCCCGTGCGCGGGTACCCGGCTGCGGCGTAGTCTCCCCGCGTGAGATCGGTGAGGCAGTGCTCGCGCACGGCGTGCTCGCGCGCCGCCGTGGCGACGCTCACGTACGTGTACGCGGACTCGACCGCTGTGCTGGGTCCGCTCGCGCAGCACGCCGAGCCCCACAGCTACGACCTGTGCGCGGAGCACGCCGAGGGGCTGACCGCCCCCCGCGGGTGGGAGGTCATGCGCTTCACCCCCGCCTTCGAGGATCCGGCGCCGTCCCCCGACGACCTGTCGGCGCTGGCGGAGGCCGTCCGCGAGGCCGGCCGCGTGCGTCAGGAGCCGGTGAGCGAGCCGACGTCGGTCACCGAGACCGCCCGCCGCGGCCACCTGCGCGTGCTGCGCGCCGAGGGCGACTGAGCCCACCGGCGGAGCCGCGGGTCAGGGCACCCAGGCGCAGACGGCGTGCCCGGAGCCGGAGAGCGTCAGGGCACCGGCGGCGTGCGGCACGAAGACGGAGCCGCCGCGGCGCACCGTCGTCGGGCCGGCGCACCGCTCGGCGGTGAGGGTCAGGTCGCCGGCGAGGCACAGCACGATGCGCGGCCCCTCCCCGGGCAGGTCGACGTCCTCGCCCGGGACCACGTCGGCCACGGAGAGCGCGAACTCGCGCACCGGGGCCCGGTAGGTACTCACCTGGCCCCGCGCGCCCGTGGTCCGGGTGCGCGGCGGCTGCGGCGGGCGCGGCACGAAGGACGCGCACTCGACCAGCGCCGCCTCGTCCACCAGCTTGGTGGTGAGGCCGGCGCGGAGCACGTTGTCCGACGACGCCATGATCTCGATCCCGAGACCCGACAGGTAGGCGTGCACCTCGCCGGCGGGGAGGAACAGGCCCTGGCCCGGGTCCAGGGTGACGCGGTTGAGCAGCAGCGAGGCGAGCGCGCCCGGGTCGCCGGGGTGCTGGTCGGCGAGCTGCAGGACGGTCGCGTCCGCGCGGGTGGACGGCGAACCGCCCGCGAGGCGCGCGCCGACGGACGCCACCGTCGCGGCGACGTCCTGCCGCGTGCCGACGTCGCGGCGCGCGGCGACCAGGCGGGAGAACGCCGCCTTGACGCCGCGCGCCGACCGGTCCGCGGCGAGTAGGTCGCGGACGGCGCCTACCAGGGCGCCGTCGAGCCCGTCGACGAGGTCCAGGACTGCGCGCGGCGCGCGGAATCCCGCCAGCCCGTCGAACTCGGTGAGCGCGACCACCATCTCCGGCTTGTGCTGGTCGTCGTGGAACGACCGGCGGGGGTCGCCCGCGGACAGCCCGGCGCGGTTCTCGCGGTTGAACCCGGCGCGCGCGGCGTGCGGGCGCGGGTGCACCTGCAGGGACAGCGCCCGGTCGGCCGCCAGGACCTTGAGCAGGTACGGCAGCCGCGGGCCGTACTCGTCGGCCACGCGCCGTCCCAGCATCGCGTCGGGGGCGGAGCGCACCAGCTCCAGCAGGGACGTGGGGGATGACGACGCGGCCGACGACGGAGCCACCCGCGACGGGGCGCTGGGGTGCGCGCCGAGCCACAGCTCCGCGGCCGGTTCGCCGTCGGGCGTGGTGTCGAGGAGCTCGTGAAGGCGCGTGCGCGAGCCCCAGTCGGAGTGCTGGACGGTGTTCTCCAGCGGGTACAGCTCGGGCACGGTGCTCAGCCTTCCACACCGGGCCGACGGCGGGGCCCCGCGCGGATCCGATCCACCCGCAGATCCACCCGCTGGAGCGCGGAAGGGGCACGTACGCTGTGGGGCGTGACGATCGACCTGGGCACCATCATCAAGGCGTACGACGTGCGCGGCACCGTGCCGGACCAGCTCTCGCCCGACGTGGCGCGCGCCATCGGCGCCGCGTTCGCCCGGGTGGTGGCGCTGCCCGAGGGGGCGCGGCGCGTGGTGGTGGGCCACGACATGCGCGACTCCGGCCCCGCCCTGGTGGAGGCGTTCACCCAGGGTGTGACGGGCGAGGGCGTCGACGTCGTGCGGATCGGTTTGTGCTCGACCGACGGGCTCTACCACGCGTCGGGGGTGCTGGACGCCCCGGGGGCGATGTTCACGGCGTCGCACAACCCCGCCGTCTACAACGGCATCAAGCTGTGCCGGGCGGGCGCGCGGCCCGTCGGGCAGGACACCGGGCTCGCCGCGGTCCGCGAGCTCGCGCAGGAGCTGCTGGACGGCCCGCCAAGCTCAACCAGCGGGACGGTTTCGACAAGCTCAACCAGCGGGACGGTTTCGACCCTTCGACAGGCTCAGGACGGCGCAGGCTCGACCAGCGAGCAGGACACGCTCGGCGACTACGCCGCGTTCCTGCGCGGGCTGGTGGACCTGTCGGGCATCCGCCCGCTGAAGGTGGTGGTGGACGCCGGCAACGGCATGGCCGGCCACACGGTCCCGGCGGTGCTCGGCACGGGGGCGGGGCTGCCCGCGCTGCCGCTCGACATCGTGCCGCTGTACTTCGAGCTCGACGGCACGTTCCCCCACCACGAGGCCAACCCGCTGGACCCCAAGAACCTCGAGGACCTGCGGGCCGCCGTCGTCGAGCACGACGCCGACCTCGGCCTCGCCTTCGACGGCGACGCCGACCGCTGCTTCGTCGTCGACGAGCACGGCGACCCCGTCTCGCCGTCCGCGGTCACCGCCCTGGTGGGGCTGCGGGAGGTGGCCAAGGAGCTCGACGCCGGCCGCACGCCGACGGTGATCCACAACCTCATCACCTCCCGCGCCGTGCCGGACCTGCTGCGGGCTGGCGACGCCACGACGGTGCGCACCCGCGTGGGCCACTCGTTCATCAAGGCGCAGATGGCCCAGCACGACGCCGTCTTCGGCGGCGAGCACAGCGCGCACTACTACTTCCGCGACTTCTTCTTCGCCGACACCGGCATGCTCGCGGCGATGCACGTGCTGGCCGCGCTCGGCGGCCAGCCGCACCCGCTGTCCGTGGTCGCGGAGATGTACTCCCCGTACGTCGCGTCGGGCGAGATCAACTCGACCGTGGCGGACGCCGCGGCCGCGACCGAGCGGGTGCGTGCGGCCTACGGCGCGTCGTACCCCGACGCGGACGTCGACGAGCTCGACGGGCTGACGGTGGCGCACTGGGACGACGCGCACCCGCAGTGGTGGTTCAACCTGCGCGCGTCCAACACGGAGCCCCTGCTGCGGCTCAACGTCGAGGCGGCCGACGAGGACATCATGATCAAGGTGCGCGACGACGTGCTGTCGCTCGTGCGGGAGGGGACGCAGGCATGACCCAGGACGAGGGCATCACCGGCGCGGCGAGGGCCACCACCGGACTCGACCCGTGGGTACGCAGCGTGCTGCGGTGCCCGGTGACCGGCGCCGAGCTGGTCGACGCCGTCGGGCCACAGGGCGAGCCCGAGCTGCGTTCGACCGATCCCGAGCGGCCCCTCGCGTACCCCGTGCGCGACGGCATCCCCGTGCTGCTGGAGAGCGACGCCCGCACGCTCTGACCGCCGCCGACGACGGCGAACGCCGGCCGCCCCGGCGGTGGCCGGGTACCCCCCAGAAGCGGCTCGACCACCTCCTGCGGGCGCTCGCCGCCGGGCTCGGCATCGCCGACGCGGTGACGTTCCGCGGCCGCACCGCGGAGCCGCACCGCGGAGCCGCACCGCGGAGCCGCTGCGCGCGTTCGCGGCTGCGCGGGTCGCAGCGATGACCTCCCGGCACGAGGGGCTGCCGCTCACCCTCACCGAGGACATGTCGGCGGGCACGCCGTTCGTCGCCTACGACTGCTGCTACGGCCCCGCGGAGGTGATCCGCGACGCGAGAACGGGTACCTCGTGGCGCCCGGCGACGCGCTCAGCCAGCGGCGATCTTGGTGATCCAGGCCGCGGGGACGGAGCCGGTCGTGGTGCGGGCGCCGATCTTCGAGCGCATCGCGTCGGCCTTGCCCGTCAGGGTGGCCTTCGCGCCGTTCGACGCGGTGGCCGTCAGCGTGCGGACCTGACCGCTCGACCACTTCGCCGTCACCTTGATGGACTGGACGTTCGGCAGGCCGAAGAGCGCGCGGGCCTTCGCCTGGGTGATCTTGCGGGTCCACGACGCGTACGAGTTGCCGGGCGCCGCCTTGCTGTACGGGTCGGAGACCGAGCGCTCGTAGGCGATCCTCGACGCCCACACGTCCTCGGAGTTCGCCGTCCGCCCCCCGCTGGACGAGTAGTAGTGCGCCGCCACGGCCTTGCCGCCGTAGGTCAGCACGCGGGCCCGGGTGCGGCTGGACGTGGTGGCGTCGACGGCCTTCTTCCAGACCTTGCCGTACTTGGCTCCCGTGCCCTCGGACTCCTTCTTCCAGCCCGAGTAGTACTGGTCGCGCACGTCGTCGACGACATTGCAGCGGCAGTCGGCGTCCACCGGCTTGGTCAGCACGTACGAGCGAGCGGTGATCGCCTGCGCGGCCAGTGCGGACAGCCCCTTGTTCAGCCCCCACGACGACGGCATCTCCGCGATGCCGTACAGGTACTCGGTGTTGAGCAGCACGTCGTTGGTGATGTTCGGGACGCCGCCCCGGGCCGTCGTCGTGAGCCGGCCGTGCTTGTACGTCCCGTGCGCTCCTGAGACGGACGCGACCGCGGCCTTCCCCGTGCGCTTGTAGTACCGGGTTCCCGACCAGTTGATGCGCAGCAGCTGGTCGTAGTACTTCTTGCCGTTCACCGTGACCCGGGAACGCCCGCCGGCCGTCACCGTGACCGCGAAGGTCTCCGTGCCGGAGCCGGTGGCCAGGGTCTTCCCGTCCTCGTTGCCCAGGCGCCAGTTGCCGCCGCGTACCGTGACCGTGGTCGTCTTCTTCGTGTCGCCGTAGCCGGACCGCCCGGCGGGGTCCTTGCCGTAGACCTGCACCAGGATGTTGTTGCCGGTGGTGGTCTTCCAGGCGACGTTCGCCCCGGAGTAGTAGTGCTTGAGGACGTCCCAGCTCGCCTTGCCCTGGCGGGCGAGCTGGTAGGCGCCGTACTGCGCCATCCCGACGCCGTGGCCGTACCCCGAGCCGGTCAGCGTGAACGAGCTGGGGGGCGCTGCCTGTGCGGACGTCGCGACGGCCACCCCGCCGCTGACCGCCACCAGGCCCGAGACCACGGCCGCGACCAGGCGGCGCGGACCACGGCGGGCCGTGCCACGGCGGCTCGTCGGTGTTCTCGGGGCACGGGCCCCTTCGCTCGTGCGGTCGTCGTTCATCGTGATCACCCCCTCGGCCACTGTGCCCCAGGGGTTCGGGACCGGCATCCGGAGGCTGCCCGGCCACGGCGGATCTGCGCCTCGGGGTGCCGGGGCGCGTCGGACTCCCTATCGTCGTGCGGGTCAGGTGCCCGGCGCGACCATGGTGGACGAGCGGAGACGACCGATGGCGACAAGGGATGCGACTCGAGGAATGGCTCGACGAACGGTCCGGACCTGCGTCACGACGACGACCGTCGTGGCGCTGGCCCTCGCGGGGGTGGTCCTCCCGACCGTCTCCCTCCCGGTGCCTCAGGCCCACGCGGTGGCCCCCGACGTGGAGCGCGTGCCGATGCACGGCATCGACTCCGGCGCCCGCCACGAGAAGGGTGCGCTCGACGACGCGGTCGGGCACGACCACGTGGCGCCGGAGGGCGCCGAGGCGGCCGAGGGCGCGGACCCCGGGGACGGGGCGGAGGCGCTGTCCACGCAGGAGGCGCCGGACGAAGGCGACCTGGCGGCGCTGAGCGAGCGCACCACGACGCAGGACTTCCTCGTCGCCGGGGTCACCTGGGACGCCGCGTCGACGCAGGACGTGACCGAGGTGGCCGTGCGCGTGCGCGAGGGCGGCCTGTGGACCGACTGGCAGTCGATGGGCCTGGACGGTATCGCCCTGGAGGGCGGCCGGGCCGGGACGGAACCGATCGTGTCGACCGGGGCCGACGGCGTCCAGGCCCGGGTGCGTACCGCGAGCGGTACGCCGCCGGCGGGCCTCCAGGTGGACGTGGTGGACCCGGGCACCTCCCGCGCCGACGCGAACATCGGGAGCGACACCGGGCCGGCGTCCTCGGCGAGCGCGGGCACCGGGTTCGAGATCCGGCCCCACGTCGTGACGCGGTCCGGCTGGGGTGCCGACGAGTCCCTGTCGGGCAGCTGGCCCGAGACGTCGAAGTCCCTCAAGGCGATCTACGTGCACCACACCGCGGGCACGAACGGTTATCGCGAGAGCCAGTCCGCCGCCCTGGTGCGCGGCATCTACGCGTACCACACCAGGTCCCGCGGCTGGCCGGACATCGGGTACCAGTTCCTCGTCGACAAGTACGGCAACATCTTCCAGGGCCGCAAGGACGCGCGCGTCGACAACCCGATCGGCGCCCAGGCCGGCGGGTACAACACCGGCACGATCGGCGTCTCCGCGATGGGCAACTTCGAGACGGCGAGGCCCACCAGCGCGCTCCTCAGCGGGATCGCCAAGGTGATCGCGTGGAAGTCGTACCAGTACCACATCAACCCGAAGGGCAGGACGACCCTCATGACGGGCGGCAGCACCGGCTCGGGCACGCGGGCGAACCCCGGCACCACGGTGCGCGTGCCCACCGTGCTGATGCACCGGACCACCAACGAGACGGCCTGTCCGGGCCGATATCTCGCCGCGAAGATGGGCACCCTGCGCAACGGCGCGGCGTCGCGCAAGGCCGCCGCGATCAAGAAGTACGGCTCGATGCGGTGGGCGGTGAAGGCGCCGACCCGGTACACGCCGTCGTCCTCGCAGGCGCCGGTGCAGTGGTCCACCAAGGCGACGTACAAGTGGAAGAAGGTGTCCGGCGCGAAGTACTACCAGGTGCTGTACCGCGAGGCGCACTGGAACTCCGACATGCCCAGCACCAACTACTGGCGCGTGCTCAAGTCGAAGACCACGGCCAGGTCGATCACGGTGAACCTGAGCTACGGCAAGTCCCGCGAGATCGCCGTGCGCGCGATCAGCTCGAAGTACCACCGCGGCCCCATGACGAGCGTCGTGCGCACGAGCACCACGATCCTGCCGAAGTCGTGGTCGTTCTCCAGCGGGTGGAAGAAGGTCCACCACAAGATCTACTACGGCGACTACGCGTACCAGACGACCAAGGGCGGCGCGAAGATCAGCCTCGGCAGCGCCAACCAGGTGCGGCGGGTCATCGTCCGCGGACCGACGAACCCGGCCGACGGCAAGCTCCAGGTGCTGGTGGGCGGGAAGGTCCGCGGCACGCTCGACTTCGGCAGGGCGCGGGACGGCGACCGCATCTTCAGCGTGAAGCTGTCGAGCATGTCCGACGGCACGGTGACGCTGCGCAAGGTGAGCGACGGGAAGAAGGTACGGATCAGCAAGATCTCCATTGCGCGCTGGTAGCCCTCGCTGGTTGAGCCTGTCGAAACCACCGCTGGTTGAGCCTGTCGGAACCACCGCTGGTTGAGCTTGTCGGAACCACCGCTGGTTGAGCTTGTCGAAACCCATGTGGTTTCGACAAGCTCAACCGGCGAAGGACAGCAGGGAGGATCGGCGAGGGCGCTAGGGTCGAGCGCGTGCATCTCGCCCAGCAGCTGATCCTGCTCCCTGCCGACGGGTCGTCCGACCGCCGCGCCCTGTGCGTGGAGGACGGCCCCGCGGTCGTCTCCGGCGACGGGGCGCGCGTCCCGGCGGGCACCTCGCAGGGTTTCGCGACCTACTTCTCGGCGTTCCCGGCCTCGTACTGGGTGCGCTGGGCGGGCGTGACGACGGCTCGTCTGGAGGTCGACGCCACCGGCGCCGGCACCGTGCGGCTGGTGCGCTCGGACGCGACCTCGCTGGTGGAGCCTGTCGAAACTTTGCCGGTTCAGCCTGTCGGTACCCGGGCCTCGACGTCGTCGGTCGAGCCTGTCGAGACCTCGGTTCCGACAGGTTCAACCAGCAGTGTCGTGATCGACGTCGACGTCTCGGGCATGGCCGACGGCGGCTGGCTGTGGTTCGAGGTGGACGCCGGAGACACGGACGTCGTCGTCACCGACGCGCGCTGGCTGGTGGACGTCGGCCCGCGCCGCACCGGCGACGTGTGCCTGTCGATCACCACGATGGACAAGCCGGAGTTCTGCGTCGCCACGCTGCGGCGGATCGCGGCCTCGGCGCCGCTGGCC
The DNA here is from genome assembly GCF_059445475.1 of Isoptericola sp. Y581. Classification (NCBI taxonomy): domain Bacteria; kingdom Bacillati; phylum Actinomycetota; class Actinomycetes; order Micrococcales; family Promicromonosporaceae; genus Isoptericola; species Isoptericola sp. Y581. The sequence continues at coordinate 557,618 of NZ_JCAIUK010000001.1, forward strand.
GAGGCGGCGGGCACGGTGCTCGTCGTCGACCAGGGGACGCGGCGCGTCGTCGACCACCCGGACTACGCCGAGGTGGCGGCCGCCCTGGGCGACCGGCTGACCGTGATCGAGCAGCGCAACCTCGGCGGGTCGGGCGGCTTCTCCCGGGGGATGCTCGAGGCGCTCGACCGCCCGGACGCGGACGCGGTGATCATCCTCGACGACGACGTCGAGGTGGAGCCCGAGGCGCTGCTGCGGGCGATCCGCTTCCACCGCGCCGCCCGCACGCCCGTCGTCGTGGGCGGGCACATGCTCGACCTGTACCGCCCGACGGTGCTCAACTCGTTCAGCGAGGTGGTGCACGAGCGCACCTTCAACTGGGGCCCGCCGCGGCCCGACCAGCAGTGGCACGACCTCGCCGCCGGCCCGCTGCGTGACACCCCCTGGCTGCACGAGCGCGGCGTCAGCGACTTCAACGGCTGGTGGATGTGCCTCCTGCCCACCGACGTGCTGCGCGCCGTCGGCCTGTCGCTGCCGCTGTTCCTCAAGTGGGACGACGCGGAGTTCGGGCTGCGGGCGCGCGACGCCGGCCGCGACACGGTGTCGCTGCCCGGCGCGGCGCTGTGGCACGTGGCCTGGACGGAGAAGGACGACACCGTCGAGTGGCAGGCCTACCTGCACGTTCGCAACCGGGTGATCGCGGCCCTGCTGCACGCCCGTCGGCCGCGCGCCGGGCTGCTGCTGCCCGGGCTGCTCGCCACCGACCTGAAGCTCCTGCTGGGCATGCGGTACTACGCCGTCGACCTGCACCTGCGCGCCCTGCGCGACGTGCTCGCCGGCCCCGGCGACCTGCACGCCGACCTCGAGAGGGTGGTCCCGGCCGCGCGCGCGGTGGGCTCCGCCTACCTCGAGACCACCGTGCACCGCGCCGGGGACCCCGTGTTCGACCGGGCGCCCGGCGGCGCAGCGGGCCCCGGTCCGGGCCCGCGGCCGTCTTCGCCCGTGGCGCTGGCGCGGCTCGCGCTGAGCGGGCTGGCGCGCAACCTCCGCCCCACCCCGGGCGGCGACGCCCCGGCCGCCACCCTGCGCCGCGAGCAGGCGACCTGGTGGGAGGTGCCCGGGCACGACTCGGTGCTGGTGCTGACTTCCGACGGCGGCTCCGGCGTCTGGCTGCGCCGCGACCGGCGCCGGTTCTGGCGGCTGGCGTGGGCCTCCGTGGGCACGCACCTGCGCCTCGCTCTCCGGTGGAGGGCCGTCTCGGGCCGGTGGCGGGCCGCCGCCGGGGGCCTGGTCGACCCGGAGACCTGGCGGGCGACCTTCGCACCCCCCGCGGCCCACTAAGATGTGCGGGATGTCCACCCCCTTCGTCGTTGCGGTCGTCGTGTCGTACAACAGAGCCGCGCTGCTCGGCGCGGCCCTCGACGCGCTGGCCGCGCAGACCCGCCCGGTCGATCGCGTCGTCGTCGTCGACAACGCGTCGACCGACGACGCCCTCCAGGTGGCGCGGTCCCACCCCAGCGCCCCCGAGGTCGTCGCGCTCAAGCGCAACACCGGCGGCGCCGGCGGCTTCGCCGTCGGGATCGCGACCGCCGTCGCCGACCTCGACGCCGACCTCGTGTGGGTCATGGACGACGACACCATCCCCACCCCCACGGCCCTCGACGCGCTGCTCGGCGCGCGCGACGCCTACGCCGGCGACGTGACCGCGATGGCCAGCCGGGTCGTGTGGACCGACGGCAGCGACCACCCCATGAACACGCCGCGCACGCGGCCGGGGGCCACGCCGGCCGAGCTGCACCGGGCCCGTGCCGTCGGCGCGATGCCCGTGCGGTCGATGTCCTTCGTGTCGATGCTGATCGACGCGCGCGCCGTGCGGGCCCTGGGGCTGCCGGTGAGCGACTTCTTCATCTGGAACGACGACTTCGAGTACTCCACCCGGCTGCTGCGCCGGGGCACCGGCCTGTACGTGCCGGGCAGCGTCGTCGAGCACCGCACGGCCCGCCTGGTCGGCACCGACGACGACCCCGGCCCGCGCTTCTACTACGAGGTGCGGAACAAGGTCTGGACGTTCACGCGCTCGTCGGCCCTCGCGGCGTCGGAGCGCGTGCTCTACGGCGGGTCGACGCTGCGTCGCTGGACCCGCACCGTGGAGCGCTCCTCCGACCGCGCCACGCTGCTGAAGGCCGGCGGTCGCGGGCTGTGGCACGGCATGGTGCGGCGCCCCCGTGCGGACACCGAGGTGCTGTCCGGCGTCGGGCCGGCCGCGCTGAGCGTCGCCCGGGTCGAGGTGGGCCCGGCCGACGGCGATGTCGGCCCGTCGCGTCCGGCCACGCCCGCCTCGGCGCCGGCGGCACGGACGCCCGTCGCCCGCGGCCCCCTCGACGACCAGCGGTTCTCCGTGCTGCTGCCCGTGTACGCGGGCGACGACGCGGCGCACCTCGAGCGCGGCTTCCTGTCCGTCACCCGCGACCAGACGCTCCGGCCCGACGAGGTCGTCGTCGTCCGCGACGGGCCCGTGGGCGACGACGTCGCCGCCGGCCTCGCGCGGCTGCACGAGCTCACCGACGTCCCCGTCACGCTGGTTCCGCTGGACCGGAACGTCGGCCTGGCCCGCGCCCTGGAGGCCGGGCTCGAGGCGTGCAAGCACGAGATCGTGGCGCGCGCCGACGCGGACGACATCTCGCGGCCTGAGCGGTTCGCCGCCCAGGTGCCGCTCGTCGCCGCCGGGCACGACATCGTCGGCTCCGCCATCCAGGAGTTCGACGAGGACGAGGCCGCGCCCGGCATGGTGCGCATGCCGCCCACCGGGGACGACATCGCCACGACGGCGCGCTTCCGCGACCCGTTCAACCACCCGTCGGTCGTGTACCGGCGTTCCGCCGTCGCCGCGGCGGGCGGGTACGAGCACCTGGACCTCATGGAGGACTACCTGCTGTTCGCCCGCATGATCGCGGGCGGCGCGGTCGCGCAGAACGTCACCGACCCGCTGGTGCTCTACCGCGTGGGCGCCGGGGCGTACGCGCGGCGCGGCGGGCGGCGACTGCTCGCGTCCGAGCTCGCGCTGCAGCGCACCCTGCACTCCGAGGGCTTCCTCACGGGCCCGCAGCTGGTGCGCAACGTGGTGGTGCGCGCCGGCTACCGCGTGGTGCCCGAGAAGGTGCGCAAGGCCGGGTACCGCACCTACACGCGCCTGCGCGGCGGGTACGAGCCGGACTGACCGATCCCGCTGGTTGAGCCCGTCGAAACCCGTCCCGCTGGTTGAGCCCGTCGAAACCCGTCCCGCTGGTTGAGCCCGTCGAAACCCGGGACCGTGGTCTCGACAAGCTCCACCGGCGCAACCTGGAGGAACCTGACATGACCGACCTCGTCGTCGTCGGCACCGGACTCTTCGGCCTGACCGTCGCCGAGCAGATGGCCGGCCAGGGCCGCAAGGTGCTCATGATCGACCGCCGCGACCACATCGGCGGCAACGCGTACAGCGAGCTGGACCCGGACACCGGCATCGAGGTGCACCGGTACGGGGCGCACCTGTTCCACACCTCGAACGAGCGGGTGTGGGAGTACGTCAACCGGTTCACGGCGTTCACGGGCTACGTGCACCGCGTGTACACCACGCACCGCGGCGAGGTCTTCCCGATGCCGATCAACCTCGGCACGATCAACCAGTTCTTCCGCTCGGCGCACGGCCCCGACGCGGCGCGTGCGCTGGTGCGCGAGCAGGCGGCCGAGCTCGAGGGCCGGCGGCCGTCGAACCTGGACGAGCAGGGCGTGTCGCTCATCGGGCGGCCGCTGTACGAGGCGTTCATCAAGGGCTACACGGCCAAGCAGTGGCAGACCGACCCGCGTGAGCTGCCGGCGTCGATCATCTCCCGGCTGCCGGTGCGCTACACCTACGACAACCGGTACTTCAACGACACCCACGAGGGCTTGCCGGTCGACGGGTACACGGCGTGGCTGGAGCGCATGGCCGACCACCCGAACATCGAGGTGCGCCTGGCCACCGACTTCTTCGACGACGCGCAGCCGGTCAACAAGAAGGCCGTCGTGGGTCAGGTGCCGGTGGTGTACACCGGGCCGGTGGACCGCTACTTCGACGACGCCGAGGGGGCGCTCTCGTGGCGCACCCTGGACTTCGAGCGCGAGGTGCTACCGGTCGGGGACTTCCAGGGCACGCCGGTGATGAACTACGCCGACACCGAGGTGCCGTACACGCGCATCCTCGAGTTCCGCCACTTCCACCCCGAGCGCGAGTACACCTCCGACAAGACCGTCATCGTGCGCGAGTACTCGCGGTTCGCCGAGCGCGGGGACGAGCCGTACTACCCGGTGAACACGCCCGCCGACCGCGACCGGCTCAAGCGCTACCGCGAGCTGATGACGGACGAGCCGGACGTGCACTTCGGCGGTCGGCTGGGCACCTACCAGTACCTCGACATGCACATGGCCATCGGCTCCGCCCTCGCGATGGTCGACAACCGCCTCACCCCCTGAATGCCGCCGGGGTGCCCGCCGCCCGGGGTGCCGAACAGGTGATTGACACCGTGATGGGCGCCGAACGACGCCCATCACGGTGTCAACCACCTGTTCGGCGGGCTGTTGCCAGCGCGGACCGGACGATGGTTCCCACGGAGTCCCGGGCCACATGGCCGGCGTCGAACCGGAGCAGCTGCACACCGAGCGCGGTGAGGGCGTTGTCACGGTCCCGGTCGCGGCGGACACCGCCCGGGAGGTCGTCGTGCCACGCGCGCCCGTCCATCTCGCCGACCAGCCAGCCGCCAGGAATGCGCCAGGCCAGGTCGCCGACGGCGAGGAGGTGGCCCGAACGGTCGTGCAGGGGGAGCTGGAGCGTGTCCGGCGGGACACCTTCGTCGATGCACTGCCAACGTCCCATCGACTCCAACGGCGATGCCGCGCGCGGATCCGCGAGGTCCCACAGGTCGTGGCGGAGGGCGACACCGCGGCGTCCCCGAGCATGGTCGTGTGCGCGATCGAGACCGCGGCGGTCGATGGCGTCGAGTCGCAGCGCCGAGTCCAGCACCGCGAGGCCGTGCGCCATCGGCGGCTCGGGGACGGCCTGGGCGATCGCCCACTCGGCCGAGGCGATCTTGCGCGGCCCGGTGCGCCGGTCGCCGAACTCCGCGGTCGTCATGCCGTCGTCGAACTGACGCAGGGGGATGCCCGGGCGCCCGACGCGGCGCGACGCCTTCGGTAACGCGGCCCCCGGGCGCGGGCGGGTGGGTAGTCCGTCGATCCCGTGGAGCGCAAGAGCCGACGTGCCCACGGAGGCACCGCCACGGTGTCCACGACACCACGCGCCATGGCCCGCCATCGACCACCGGCGACGAGCCGTGAGCGTCGGGACGCGCCGACGCCGTGCCGCTCGCACTGCGGGGCGGACAAGGAGCCCTGTGGGCAGCCTCCAGCCACGTGTGCCGAACAGGCGGTGGCACAACGAGCGGGCGTCAGACCGGGATGCCCGCCTGGCGGATGCCGTCCACCAGGTACGGCGTCAGCGTCCGGGTGTACGTAGTGGTCAGGTGGTGCTTGTCGCGATACACGTTGACGCCGCCGATGACGGCGGGGCAGCGGCCGTCGCGGCAGTAGAGCCCGGTGAGGTCGACGTACGAGCCTCCGGGCACCTCGTCGACGGCGTCCTCATACACCTGCGGGTCGGGGAACGCCCGCCGCTCCGAGAGATCGCACCGGTCGGGGTTCGCGCCGAAGCTGCGGTCGAGGCACTGTGACGGATCCTCGTCGTGCCGCGGGTTGTCCGACAGCGCGACGATCGGCACGCCCCGCTCGGCCACGGGGTCCCACGCGTCGGCGAGATCGTCCGCCTGCCGGTCGGCGCTCCCGGACAGGTACTTGAGGTAGCCCGTGGTGACGACGACGTCCGTGACGGACGCCTCCCGCTCGAGCCACGGCTCGAGCCGGTCCTTCCACCGCTCGCAGGTGCGCGCCCGCTCGCCGTCCGCGTCGACGGGGCCCGCCGTCCACGGGCAGGAGCTCTTGAGCTGCACGCTGAGGCTGATCCGGTCCTGGTCGACGAGCCCGAGGAACGCCGGCATCATCGCGCGGGCGTGGGAGTCGCCCACCAGCACGACGTGCGGGACGTCGGCGTCGTCGACCGCGCCGAACTCGCAGTCCGCGAGGGCGGACTCGTCGGTGTCCACGAAGCACTCCTTGTGCTCGGCGATGTCGCCGGAGACGGCCTCGGGGGCCGGCACGACGACGTCGTCGAGCTCGGGGTTGTGGCAGGGCTCGTCGGGGTCCATGGCCTCGGCGCCGAAGCACGGGGGCTGCTCCGCGACGACGGCGGCGGCGATCGCCTCCTGCTCCTGCACGCGGTGCTGCGCGACGCCGAGCGCGCACCCGGCCACGAGGGCGAGCGCGCCGGCGCCGGCCGCCGAGAGGCCGAGGGCGCGGCCGGTGCGGTTCAGGTCCCAGCGCCGGGAGAAGCGGGCCGGGTCCTCGACGAACCTCTTCGTGAGCGCCGAGACGAGCACGACGCCGGCGAGCAGCACGACCCGCTCGAGCAGGCCGGGCTCGCGGCCCAGCACCAGGGGCGCCAGCACGATCGCGGGCCAGTGCCACAGGTAGAGCGAGTAGGAGACCTCTCCCGTGAACGGCACGGGCCGCCAGCCGTACAGGCGGGTGGGGGACAGCCGGCCGCCCGGCGCGCCCGCGGCGATGACGGCGGCCGTCGCGAGCACGGGCACGAGGGCGGCGGTGCCCGGGAACGGCGTCGCGGCGTCGAAGGTGAACGCGCACGCGACGAGGGCGGCCAGCCCCGCCCAGGCCGCGGCGGCCCGGACCCCGTCGCCGACCGGGCGCCGGCCCGTCCGTGCCAGCCACAGGGCGAGCAGCGCGCCGGCGCCGAACTGCCACGCGCGGGTGGTGGTGACGAAGTACGCGGAGGCCGGGCTCGCGGTGGTCAGCCAGAGCGAGTAGGCGAAGGACGCGGCGGTGGCGGCGGCGAGGAGCACGCCGGTCGTGCGGCGCGCGGACCCGCCCCGGCGGGCCGCGACGACCGTGGCGAGCAGCACGAGCAGCGGCCACACCAGGTAGAACTGCTCCTCGGTGGACAGCGACCAGTAGTGCTGGACGGGTGACGGGTCGTTGTCCGCCGCGAGGTAGTCGACGGCGTCGGCGGCGAGCACCCAGTTCTCGGCGTACAGGGTGGCGCCGAGGGTCTCGCGGAACCACTGCTGCCACAGGGAGTGCGGCGCCAGCAGCAGGGTCGCGACGATCGTCACCGCGAGGACGATGTAGGCGGCGGGCAGCAGGCGGCGAGCGCGGCGGGCCCAGAACCGTCCGAGGCGGATACGTCCCGTCGACTCGGCCTCGCGCAGCAGGTGGCCCGTGATGAGGAAGCCGGAGATGACGAAGAAGACGTCGACGCCCACGTAGCCGCCGGGGATCCGGCCGGGCCAGAGGTGGAACAGGACCACCATCCCGACGGCCAGCGCCCGCAGCGCCTGTACCTCCGGGCGGAACCCCCGCGGGGTGGCGCGGCCCGAGGTGGCGCGGCCCGGGGCGGCGCCGTCCGAGGCCTTGTCGACGGCAGGCGGGCGGACGTGGTCGTGGTCGTGCACGGAGCTGGGCATGCGGAGGGATCACCGTGGAACGTCGGGGGCAGTGCGGGTCGCGCCGTCGGTTCCGGTGACGGCGCCGGTGCACGAACGCCGGTCAGGCTAGCCGCACCCCGCGTCCTCGGGCCAAACCAACACACGTCCGCAGGGTGTCGGCCATGCACTTGCGTGCGTTCTCAGCGCTGAGAACGCGCGAAAGTGCATGGTCGGCGTGCCGGTAACCGGTCGGGGGACCCAGGCGCAGACGGCGCGTCGACGGTGAGCGACCCGCGGCGTCGGGGACGAAGCACGACTCGCCCCGTCGCAGCAGGAGCTCGCCGGTGCCGCGCACCCAGGCCGCGTACCGGTCGGCGTGCACGAGGCCGTCGGCCACCAGCGCGGAGCCGACGACGACGAGGCGCTGCGGCGGGCGCGGCGCCCGCAGCAGCGCGGCCTGGAAGGCGCCCGAGAAGGGGTCGCCCACCACCACGGTGTCGTCGGGCAGGCGCCGGGGCGCCGGGGCGGGCTCCACGTCCAGCCCGGGGGGCAGGCCGAGGGCGCGCACGGCGTCGATGCCGGCCGTGAGCGCCGGGACGTCGGCGCGGGCCAGCACGCGGGTGCTGGCGCCGGCGTGCCCGGCGGCGCAGCGGGGACCCGACGAGCGCGGTTACCTCGTCAGTGTCACCACGGCGGGCGACGCGCGGGGGACGTCGGGGTAGCCGGGGGATGAACGTTGGGTGCCGCCGACCGCGCCCACGACCGTCCCCTGGCCATCCGGCGCCCGGTGGGTTTCGATGGGCACATGCCCCAACGGAGCGTGCGGGAAAGGCTCGTGGCCGCCCTGCGGGGAGGTGCACGGGCGACGACCTCGGCGCCGGCCGACGAACGGGGGGCGGCCGAGGTCGCCGAGCTGCGCACCGAGCTGGCCCGGACCCGCAAGGAGCTGGAGGCCCGCCGCACCGACGTGCGCAAGCTGCGCAAGCGGGTCCGTGAGCTCGAGGCGGACCAGCTCGACGACCTGCCCGACCCCGTCGCGGCCATGGTCCGAGCGGTGCGGGCCGAGCACCTCACCCTGCTCGGCATCAGGCCGCTGCACGACCTCGCGCACGCCGTGCTCGGCGCCGAGGCGCGGGCGCTGCCCGGCATGCTGCTCGAGTGCGGCACCGCCCGCGGAGGGTCCGCCATCGTGATCGCCGCCGCCAAGGCGCCTACCCGGCACCTCGCCGTCCACGACGTGTTCGGCCTCATCCCGCCGCCCACGGTGGACGACGGGGACGACGTGCACACCCGGTACGCGACGATCGCCGAGGGGCGGGCGAAGGGGCGCGGCGGTGACGCCTACTACGGCTACCGGGACGACCTGTACGCGGAGGTCTGCGAGTCGTTCGCCCGGCACGGGCTCCCGGTCGAGAGCTCGAACGTCGACCTGGTGCGGGGGCTGTTCGAGGACACCCTCACCGGCGACGAGCCCGTCGCCGTGGCACATCTCGACGGCGACTGGTACGCGTCGACACGCACCTGCCTGGAGCGGGTGGTGCCGCGCCTCGTCCCCGGCGGCCGTGTCGTCATCGACGACTACTTCGCCTGGTCGGGCTGCCGCAAGGCGGTCGACGAGTTCCTCGCCCAGGACCAGCACGGGCTCGTGCGCGAGATGCACTCCCGCCTGCACCTCGTCGTGCCCGGCGGTTGAGCGCAGGCTCGACCGCCGAAGCTCAGCGCCGGGTGTCGAGCGTCTTGTCGAGGCCGTGCCGCACGCCGTCGCGGAGCCGGTCGTGCACGCGGTTCTCGATGCCGTAGTGCAGCAGCGCGGCGATGCCGAGCGACAGCGCGGTCGCGACGGCGAGCACGACCCAGCGCGAGACGTCGTCGTGCAGCAGGTCGATCACCGCGAACCCGAACTGCCCGTGCACGAGGTAGAGCGGGTACGTGAGCGCGCCGAGGGTGGAGAGCACCCGCCAGTCGACGTGTCGCAGCGGGCCGCTGCTGAGCGCCCACACCAGCACCACCATCACCGCCACCGCCGCCGCGCACACGGCAGGGGAGACGGGCGCCCCCACGTGCTCGGCCGCCGTGCCCGCGTAGTGGTACGCCTGGCGCATGCCGAGGGCCGTGGTGAGCGCGACGCCGAGCCAGACCGCCAGGTCGCCGCCGTCCTTGTACACGAGGAAGAGCAGCATGCCGACGGCGAAGTACGGGGCGTACGAGGGGATGAGCAGCGACGACAGCAGGTCGCTGTCCGTGGCCCGCGCCAGCTGCGCGACCAGCGGCCAGAGCACGGCGAACGCGATCACGCGCCGGCGGGTGATCCCCACGAGGATGAAGACGCCGATGAGCAGGTAGAACTTCATCTCGAACCAGAGCGTCCAGAACGCGCCCTGGACGTTCGGCGCGTCCCACGCCTCCTGGAGCATCGTGAGGTTCAGCAGCGAGTCGAGCAGCGTGGGGTTGCGCCCGCCGTCCCACACGAGCTGCAGCCCGACCGTGAGCACGATCGCCGCCCAGTAGGCCGGGTACAGCCGGGCGACCCGCGAGGCCGCGAACCCGCTGATCGTGCGCCCGTACGCCGTCATCATGATGACGAACCCGCTGATCACGAAGAACAGCTGGACGCCGAGGAAGCCGTACCGCGTCACGTGGTTGAGGACCGGGAACACCTCGTGCGGGGGCGCGCCCCACTGCGGGATGCCGATGCCCGTGTAGTGAAAGCCGAGCACCACCGCCGCCGCGAGGAAGCGCAGCCCGTCGAGGCCGCGCAGCCGGGGCCGGGGGCGCACCCGTGCGGGGGTGGCGGCCCCGTGCGGGGCTGCGGTGGCGGTGGGCTGGGAGGTCACGGGCGGCGACGGTACCTGGTCCGGTGCTGGGGGCGACGACTGTCGTCTCAACCAGCGGCGACGGGCTCGACGGGTGTCTCGGCGCGGTCGTGCCACAGCTCCTGCCGGGCGACGTAGGCGTCGTCCCAGGGCTTCACGCGGTCGGCCCAGTGCACCAGCTTCGCGTCCGCGCCCGGGAGGTCGCGCGTGGGCACGTGGTCCCAGGCCGGGTCGAGCTCGGTGCGGTGCGGGCCCGCGTACAGGTGCAGCGCCTCACGCGCGTCGACGCGGAACTCCCGCATGGCCGTCAGGGCCTCGGCGGCGAATCCGCGCTCCCGCAGCCGCGCGAGGTCGAGCACCAGCACGCTCGTGTCGAACGCGTTGAAGTCGAACACGTGGCGTGCGTGGATGCGCCGGTAGAAGTCGTACGCCGTCGCGGGCGCGTCGTCGAGGCGCCGGGCCGCGCGGTACAGGAGGCCGAACCCGCTGGGGTCCGCGTGCGAGGCGTGCCGGGCGGCCAGGGCGGTGTCGGCGAGGTCGACAGCGGCGAGCTCGGCGAGGTCGCCGAGCACCACTGCGTCCACGGGCAGCACCACCGCGCGGTCGACGCCGGGCAGCAGGTGCGGCAGCAGCACGTGGTGCGCGTGCTGGCCGGGAGTGATCCCCACGGACGTCAGGTCGAGCGAGGTGGTCGGGACCCGGTGCACGTCGGTGCGAGCGGAGAGCTCCGGCAGGCTGACCTGGGTGACGCGGGGGCCCACGAGCCAGACCCGCAGCGGGGTGGAGGCGGCGGCGTCCAGGGCGCGCACCGCATCCCCGACGCGGGACAACTCGTCGCGACGGGGCAGGAGCACGACGTCGACGGACCCGGCGACCGGCTCCGCCTCGACGACGGCCGGCGCAGCGAGCGCGGCCGGCGTGACGGGAAGCTCCGGGAGCGGCGTCGCGGCGGTGTGCCGCGACCGCGCGAGCTCGACCTCGGGGGCGACGGTCTCGCGCCACAGCGCGTAGACGTCCTCGGCGGCCCGGCCCTCGAAGATCGCGGACAGAACGGGCTCGAGCCGGGCGATCATGCCGGCGCGGATGGCCTCGAAGCCGTCGTGGTCCAGCGGGTGCAGACCGCTGAAGCGGACGTCGGCGTAGTTCGCGGGCTGGAAGTCCACCTCGAGGCCGAGGGACGTCGTCGGCAGGTAGCAGTGCAGGCGCTTGGTCACGACATGCGTGTAGCTGGTGCGGTACCACTCGAGCAGGCGCACGGCCTCGCGCATGTTCTCCACGAACGTGCGCGCCTTGACGCCGGGGTAGCTCTGCTTGATGTTGTCGTGCCCGTCGGGCACGGGCTCGCGCACGGCGTCGACGTAGACGGTGGCAGGCTCCGGCCGCGACTCGAGCTCGGGGAAGACGGTGCTCACCGTGGTGGTGAGGCAGCCCGAGAAGAAGGCGGGCACGTCGAGGGAGAGGAGTAGGTCGACCGTGGTCCAGTCGCGGCAGCCGACGGGTCCGTGGGCCCGCAGGTAGTCGAGCACCTCGGGCGTGAGCAGGCCGCGCTTGTTGCAGTGGAACGAGACGAAGAGCGGCTGCAGGTTCTCGTGCATGGGGAAGTCCCACACGCCGGTGGCGGCGAGGTCGTGGGAGTGCCAGCCGAACTCGAGCATCCAGGTGCCCTCGGGGAACGCCTGGAACGTGGAGCCGTCGCGGTCCACGCGGTACAGCTCGACGTCTGTGGCGTCGCCGTCGAGCTGCAGCTCCGGGCGCACCCGGCCCTGCATCTCCTCGACGAAGCCCACCAGCTCGGGCTGCCCGTGGAACCGCAGGTTCTGCCGGCGCACCACGTGGCCCAGGGAGGACAGCGTCTGGACGTGGTCGCCGATGTTCTGCGACGTCTTGCCCTTGCCCGGCTGCACGTAGTCCATGACGGCGAACGGCACCCGGGCGCCGGGGGCGGGCGCGGTGGCGTGCCGCTCCGCGCGGCGCCACCGGTCGAGCCAGGCGATCTCCTGCGCGCCACCGGGCCAGCGCTGCTCGTCGCCGTGGTACGACGCGACGAGGCGGTCGTGCACCGTGTGCCGCAGCGCCGTGTCCCCGTGCGCGAACACGTAGCGCAGCACCGTGTGCCAGGTCCGCGCGCGGATCGCGACGGGCGCGTTGTCGAGCCACTCGCGGGTCCGCTCGAGGCCACGCTGCGGGTCCACGCGGTAGAGGGACTCGACGAACGCGACGGGGGTCACGGCCAGTGCGGCCCCTTCGGTCTGGTCGAAGAGGTGCAGCGCGCGCTCGTAGAGGCGCTTGTGGTGGGCGACCAGGCCGGCCGCCAGCAGGGCGTCGTCGGTGGGCGAGGCCTGTGCCAGCCCCGCGTCGACCAGCGACTGCGCCGCCTTGACGTCCTTGGCGCCCAGCTGAGCGCGCACCTGGTGCACGGACGGGTGGCGGCGCGACGCCGGGGCGTCGGCGGTCGACGACGGGCGCGGCCCGAGTGCGGACCGGACGGCTCGGCGGGCGCCGCGGAGCCAGGTGGCAGGGTGCAGCGAGCGGCGGGGCATGAACTCTCCCGGATGGGGGTCGGCGGGCCGGGCGATACTACACCGGAGCAGTCGGAGAACGGGCCCGGATCGGGCGGTCCGTCCCGGGCCCCGGACGGCCGTGCAGGGGGGTGCCAGCCCCTACGATGGGCCGGTGCCCCCCACCCACGGACACCCGACGATCCCGCTCCCGCCAGGGAGCCACGCCGCGGCGACCTGGACGATCCCTGCCACCTACGGTGGCATGACGTCGGCGCTGCTGCGGCGCTCTCGCGCGTTCGCCCAGGAGGCCGGTGTCCCCGTGCGGATCCTTACCTTCGCCCCGACGCTCGACGTCGAGGCCACCCGCGCCGACCTCGAGAAGCGCGGGGAGCTGGTGCCCGGCGTCACGCTGCACAACGTCTGGGCCGACCTGCGCGAGCTGCCCGACGACGTCGTCGCGCCCCCGCCCGGCACCCGGCCGCAGGAGCGGCGGACGGGGGAGCCCGGGGAGCTGATGCGCGTCGAGGGCGGCCGGCCCGCCGGCGGGCAGGACGACGGCGGTCAGGACGACGGTGACGACGGTGGTCAGGACGAGGAGGCGCAGCGGTACCTGCACTTCCGGTCCGACCGGACCCTCGCGGCCGTGGACGAGCGCACGGGGACCAGCCGGAGCATCACGTTGTACTCCCGCGACGGCCGCGCCGGCCGCCGCTGGGGCTCCGTGTGGTCGCTCTACCGGTACTGGTTGGACGTCGTGCTGCCGGAGAAGCCGGGCTACGTGGTGATCGACAGCAAGACGATGGTGAAGTTCTTCGGCTCGCTGAAGCGCGAGGACCTCTACACCGCCCACCTCGTGCACGGTGCGCACCTGTCGGCCAAGGCGACCGATGCGCACGGCCCTCTCACGGTGGCGCGGACGCCGCTGATCGAGCACCTCGACGACTACGACGCGGTGGTCTTCCTCACCGAGGGCCAGCGTCGCGACGTCGTGGACCGCGTGGGCGAGCGCCCCAACACCTACGTCGTGCCGAACAGCACCGACCTGCCCGACGGCCCCGTGCCCGAGCACCCGGACCGGTACCGCGGGGCGGTGCTGGCGTCGCTGCACGCACGCAAGCGCGTGGGCCACGCCATGGTCGGGCTGGGGCGGGCCGCGCGGCGCACCGGCCTGGACCTCACGCTGGACGTGTACGGCGACGGCCCGGAGCGCGAACGGGTGGCGGCGCGGGCGGCGAAGGTCCCGGGCGTCACGCTGCACGGCTTCGTGCCCGGGGCGGCCGACCACCTCGCCGACGCGTCGTTCCTGCTGCTGACGAGCCGGTCCGAGGGGCTCCCGCTCGTCTTCGCGGAGGCCATGTCGCGCGGCTGCGTGCCCATCGCGTACGACATCCGGTACGGCCCCGCCGACATCATCACCGACGGGGTGGACGGCTTCCTCGTGCCGGACGGCGACGCCGACGCCCTCGCGGCCGCCATCGAACGGTTCGTCACGCTCGACGACGACGCCGTCCGCCGCATGCGCGAGGCCGCCATCGAGACGGCCAGGGGTTACTCGGACGCCGCTGTGGTCGCGCGGTGGGCCGAGGTGTTCGGCGATGTGACCAGGCGGCGGCCCCAGCCGGCCGACCGGGCCGCGCGTGGCACGACGACGGCCGGCACCACGACGGCCGGCACGACGACCATCACGGCGCCCGGCGCCCGGCCCGGGGTGTTCCGACGCCTGGCCGGTATGCTGCGACGCGCCCCCCGCTGACCGACGACGCTTCAGGAGACCCATTGCCTGCCACACCCCGGGGCGCCACGCTGCGGCGCCGGATCCGCTCCCTGGGGGGCAAGGTGATCCGTCGCCTGGGGCTGCTGCCCGGAGGGATGCCGGACGGCCTGGGCGAGGACGAGGCCCTGCTCGGCACGTCGTGGCCGTACGAGGTGCTCGTCTACTTCGCCGACACCCCCGAGGCGCTGTACCAGATCGAGCAGTGGTACGAGACGTTCCGCGCGCTGCACGCCGAGCACCCCGTCGTCGTCGTGACGCGCGACTCGCGCACCGCCCGGGCGATCCGCCGCGACAGTGGGCTCGACGTGCGCACGGTGGCGCACTACACGACGCTCGACGACGTCCTGGGGCGCTCGTCGACCAAGCTCGCGCTCTACGTCAACCACAACCCCGAGAACTTCACGTGCCTGCGCTTCGGCCAGCTGGTGCACGCCTCGCTGATGCACGGCGACAGCGACAAGCTGGTGACGGTCTCCAACCAGACCAAGGCCTACGACTTCTCGCTCGTCGCGGGTCAGGCCGCCGTCGAGCGCATGGCGAAGTTCAGCACCCTGTACGACGCGCACGCCCGCTGCGTCCCCGTGGGCCGCCCCCAGCTCGACGACCAGCTGCGGCTGCGGGCCCAGACCCCGCGGGGGCCGCTGCCCACGGTCCTGTACGCCCCCACCTGGGAGGGCGGCCAGCCGTCCGCCGAGTACGGGTCGGTGGCCACGCACGGCCTCGCGATCGTGCGCGCCCTCGTCGGGTCCGGCCGCTACCGCGTGCTGTACCGGCCGCACCCGCTGACCGGCGTGCGTGTCGCGGCGTACGGGGAGGCGGACAAGGCGATCCGCGAGTACCTGGCGGCCGCCCCCGCCCCGGCCGAGGGCCCCGCGCACGGCACGGACACCCATGGCGACGTGGCGCCCGCGTTCGCGGCGGCGGACCTGCTGGTCTGTGACGTCTCGGGCGTCGCGATGGACTGGCTCGCCACCGGGGAGCCGATCGTCGTGACGCGGCCCGTCGGCGACGTGGTCATCGCGTCCAGCCCGCTGCTCGAGCTCGCGCCGGCCCTGCCGGTCGCTGGGCTCGGCGAGGTGCTGAAGACGGTGGACCGCGAGCTGACCGACGACCCGACGCGGGAGCAACGGCTCCGGCTGCGGGAGCACTACCTCGGCGACACCACGCCCGGGGCGTCCACGCGGCGGTTCGTCGCCGCGTGCGAGCGCCTCATGGAGATCCGCGACCGCGAGGTCGCGCGGATCGAGGCCTACGGCGCGCCGAGCGCCGCACCGACCGATAACGAGAGAGGAACGCGATGAGCATCCAGACAGTGATCCTGGCAGCGGGCATGGGGACCCGTCTCGGCCGGCCGCACCCCAAGCCGCTGACGGAGCTGCGCGACGGACGCACGATCCTCGCCCAGCAGCTCGGCAACCTGCGGTCGGTGTACGGCCGGGAGGCCGAGGTGCTGATCGTCGTGGGCTTCAAGCTCGAGATGATCCTCGAGGCCGCCCCGGACGTGACCTACGCGTACAACGAGGTCTACGACCAGACGAACACCTCCAAGAGCCTCATGCGCGCCCTGCGCGTCACCGGTGACCGCGGCGTGCTCTGGATGAACGGCGACGTCGTCTTCCACCCGGACGTGCTCCGCCGCGTGCAGCCGCTGATCGACTCGCAGAAGTCGTTCGTCTGCGTCAACACCTCGTCCGTGGGCGACGAGGAGGTCAAGTACACGGTGGACGACGAGGGCGACATCCTCGAGCTGTCGAAGACGGTCGGAGCCGGGGCGCTCGGCGAGGCCGTCGGCATCAACTACGTGGCACCGCAGGACAAGGCGAAGGTGCTGCAGCGCCTCGTCGAGGTGGACGACCAGGCGTACTTCGAGCGCGGCGTCGAGCTCGCCATCGAGCGCGACGGCGTGAAGATCACGCCGGTGGACATCTCCGACCTGTACGCGGTCGAGGTCGACTTCGCGGAGGACCTCGAGCGCGCGAACCGCGAGCTCTGACCGCCCGCTGGTTGAGCTTGTCGAAACCCGACCCGCTGGTTGAGCTTGTCGAAACCCGACCCGGTGGTTGAGCTTGTCGAAACCCAGGGCCTCGACAAGCTCGACCGGCGACATCGGACCTCGTTCGACCCGCAGGGCGGCGGGAACCTGCCCACAGCCACTGTTCGTCAACACATCCGAGACCAAGCGGCCTCGACGTCCGTCGACGCCGCCACGCTGGCGGCATGGCACACATGTACATCCTCGAGTGCGCAGACGGTTCGTACTACGTCGGTAGCACGACGGCGCTCGACCTGCGCATCGCACAGCACCAGTCGGGCGAAGGCGCCGCATACACCCGTCGACGGCGACCTGTGCGCCTCGCCTTTGCGGCAGAGTTCGATCGGATCGACGAGGCTTACGCCTTCGAGAAGCAGGTCCAGGGCTGGTCGCGCGCAAAGCGGCGCGCTCTGATCGACGGCAGGCTGGGTGATCTCGTCGAGCTTTCTCGAAGCGGGGCGGCGCCTCGCTCCGGTTGAGCTTGTCTCGCTCTCGCCGGTCGAGCTAGTCCCGCTCTCGCCGGTCGAGCTAGTCCCGCTCTCGCCGGTCGAGCTTGTCGAGACCACGTCGCCGGGTTTCGACAGGCTCAACCGGCAGGTTCGTCGGTCGAGCTTGTCGAGACCACGTCGCCGGGGTTTCGACAGGCTCAACCAGCAGGTTCGTCGGTCGAGCTTGTCGAGACCACGTCGCCGGGTTTCGACAGGCTCAACCAGCAGGTTCGTCGGTCGAGCTTGTCGAGACCACGTCGCCGGGGTTTCGACAGGCTCAACCAGCAGGACTGGGTTTCGACAGGCTCAACCGGCGGGGTGGGTTTCGACAGGCTCAACCAGCAGGACTGGTTTCGACAAGCTCAACCAGCGGCGGCGTCACTTGTCGTCGTCGGCCGCAGGTTCCGGGCGGCCGGCGAGCATGGTGTCGCGGCGGGCGACGCAGTCCGACAGGAAGTCGAGGAAGCGTCGGCTGCTCTCCCCGCGGGGGAACCCGAAGTAGTGGTCGCGCACGCCCAGCCGGGCGTCGTGCCGCGGGTCGACCGCGAGGTTCGCGCCGAGGATCTCGGCTACGTCGGCCACGGTGTCGCCGTCGATGATGTCGACGGCGCTCGCGACGGGCGCCTCGGCGACGATCCGGGCGCGGTCGGTGCGTCGGTCCGTGATCACGATGGGCGCCTCGGGGCGCAGGTACAGGAAGTCGAGGCCGACGGACGAGATATCGGTGACCAGCAGGTCGGTGCCCTCGAAGACGCCCAGGATGTTGGCGTCGAACGGCATCGCGTGCGGCACCCCCGCCTGGGTCGCCGCGGTGAGGAGCCGCACGATCTCCGCGTGGGCGTCGACGACGTGCGGCTCGGTGGCCGTGAGCACGCGCGGGTGGGGCTTGTAGACCAGGCGCACGTCGGGCAGGCCGAGGAGCGCGCGCACGATCGCGACGCCGTACACGTCGATCGACGTGTAGTTGTTGGCGTCGTCCTCGCCGGACCAGGTCGGTGCGTAGAACACGGTGCGCAGGCCCGGGGCGGGGGCCAGCACCGGGGCGACCTCGAGGTCCAGCTGGGGGCGCCCGCACACCACGAGGCGGTCGAGGTCGAAGTTGATCAGGGCGCGCTCGTGCCGCTCGATCGCGGCCTGGCCCGCGACGACCACGTGGTCGTAGGCCTTGGCCTGGTTGGAGACCATCGATATCTTGTCGGACTCGCCGTGGTTGACGTGCACGTGCAGCGCACGCTGGTGGATGAGCGACTGGAAGTTGCGCCAGCCGTTGTTGACGTAGACCACCGTCTTGACGTCGACCTGGTCGTAGATGCGCCGCAACCCGTCGAGCTTGCGCGTGAAGAGCACCGGCAAGGGCGTGATCTGGCGCAGCAGCTCGGTCACCTCCCAGTTGCGGGTGACCAGGGCAAGCGGGTGCCGTTCGGCGACCTGCTCGAGCACGGGCAGCCACTGCTGCAGCTGGTACACCTGGTTCGGGGTGTCCGCGAAGTAGGCCACCACGGGGTACCGGGGCAGCTCGTCGAGCTCCGGAGAGAACTCCGGAGGCTCGCCCACGATGGCGCGCCTCACGAGCTGCTTGGCGCGTGAGCCCGCACCCAGGATGAGCCGTGCGAGGAGCTTGCGCCCGCGGTCCGTGAGCGTGGGGCGAGGGGTGCTGACGTGCGACATCCGTGCCTTCCTGGTGGGGCGGGGTCCGATGGCGCACCGAGTATTCCACGACGTCCGGGGCGGTCCCGGGATGCCTGGGGGCGGATCTGGACCGTCTCTGCGCTGTACTATCAACGGGGCCTGGCAGCCGCTGGCCGTACCTCAGAAGACGGGTATGCAAGTTACGTGACCACCGACACCACCACGGGCGCCTCGTCGGGTGACCGCGGGACGCCGGGAGACGGCCGCGACCCGCTCCGCCCCCCGGAGCCGATCGTGCCGGACACCACCTCGGCGGAGCGCCTGGCCCTTGCGGAGCAGTTCGGACTGCGCCAGATGGGCATCCGTCCTCCGCTGGGCCGGTACATCCGCGACGTCGCCTCACGCTGGGCGTTCATCCGCGTCCTCGGCACGGCGACGGCCTACTCCAAGAATCAGAACAACTACCTGGGTCAGTTGTGGGCCGTCCTCAACCCGATCCTCAACGCGGCCGTCTACATCCTCATCTTCGGCATCCTGCTGGGCACGACCCGCGGGCTGGAGAACGCCGTCGCGTTCATCGTGATCGGCACGTTCCTGTACCGGTTCTTCGAGCAGTCGGTGCACGCCGGGTCACGGTCGATCGCGCAGAAGACCAACCTCATCCGGTCGCTGCACTTCCCGCGCGCGGTGCTGCCCATCGCGCAGGTGGTCTCGCTGCTCACCACGCTGGTGCCCGCGCTGCTCGTGATGTGCGCGATCGTGCTGCTCAGCGGGCTGCTGCCCGCGTACCCGATGGTGCAGGTCACCTGGAGCTGGCTGCTGCTGCCGGCCATCGTGGCGCTGATGTGGATCTTCAACACCGGCATCGCGTTCATCGTCGCCCGCGCAGTGGCCATCACGCCGGACCTGGACAACATTATCGGCTTCGTCCTGCGGCTCGTGATGTACGGCTCCGGCGTGATCTTCCCCGTGACGCACTATGTGTACCGTCTCCCCGAGGCGGTACAGCCCGTCGTCGGGGCGATCCTCGAGTACCAGCCGATCGGCGTCTTCCTCTACGTGGCGCGCTCGATCCTCACCCAGGAGCCGGATATCCCCCCGGACCCGATGATGTGGGTCTGGGCGGCCGGCTGGGCCGTCGTGACCTTCGTCGTCGGCTTCATCATCTTCTGGCGCGGAGAGGAGCGTTACGGTCGTGACTGAGTCCGATCTCCATCTCGACGTCGACCTTGACGAGGACTTCGAACCCGAGGACCTCGAGGGGCCGTCGCCCGTCGCGACCCTCGGCGACCCGGTGCTCGTCGTCGACGACCTGCACATCGTCTACCGCGTGTTCGGCGGCAAGGCGAAGCAGGTGGCCGCGAAGGGCGCCGAGAACGTGCGGCAGGCCGACGCGCCGAAGCGCTCGCTCCTGAGGCGCCTGGTCTCCTCGACGTCCCAGCACGTGGGCGCGGTGAGCGAGGTTCATGCTGTGCGCGGCATCTCGTTCGTCGCCCGGCACGGCGAGTCCATCGGCATCGTCGGCATCAACGGCTCCGGCAAGAGCACCCTGCTGCGTGCCGTCACCGGCCTCATCCCGCCCCACGCCGGCTCCGTGTACGTGGCGGGGGAGCCCGCCCTGCTCGGCGTCAACGCCGCGCTCATGCCGCAGCTCACGGGCGAGAAGAACATCTGGATCGGCGGCCTCGCGTTGGGGCTCACCCCCAAGCAGGTCGAGGAGCGCTTCGACCAGGTGGTGGAGTTCGCCGACATCGGCGACTTCGTCTACATGCCGATGAAGACGTACTCCTCCGGCATGGGGGCCCGGCTGCGGTTCGCGATCTCGTCTGCCGCGACCCCCGACATCCTCATGATCGACGAGGCGCTGGCCACCGGCGACGCGGCCTTCAAGGCCCGTTCCAAGGCCCGCATCGACGAGGTCCGCAAGGACGCCGGCACGATCTTCCTGGTCAGCCACTCGATCAGCACGATCGACGCCATGTGCACCCGCGTGCTGTGGGTGCACCAGGGCCAGCTGGTCATGGACGGCCCCACCGGTGAGGTGCTCGCCGAGTACCGGAAGTTCGTGCGCGCGCACCGCCAGGCGAACTCCTCCGGGCGAGCAGGCGGCGTCGGCCCCCGCGCGCGCCGCAAGAAGAAGCAGCAGGACTGAATCCCCGCCGCTGGTTGAGCCTGTCGAGATCGTTGGTTGAGCCTGTCGAAAACCGGTTTCGACAGGCTCAACCAACAGCGGTTTCGACCGGCTCAACCAACAAGCGGTTTCGACAGGCTCAACCGACGCGGGTGTCCAGCGCGGCGCGTACCTGCGCGACGGCGTCGGCGACGTCGACGTGCGACGTGTCGATCACCAGGTCGGCGTCCGTCGGATCCTCGTAGGGGGACGAGATGCCCGTGAACTCGGGGATCTCGCCGCGGCGAGCCTTGGCGTACAGACCCTTGCGGTCCCGGGCCTCGCACACCTCCAGCGGGGTGCTCACGTGGACCAGCAGGAATGCCCCTGCCGCCTCGGCGAGCGCGCGCACGCGGGCCCTGCCGGACGCGAACGGGGCGATGGGCGCCGCGACGGCCACCCCGCCGTGCGAGGAGACGAGGGCCGCGACGTAGCCGATGCGTTCCACGTTCAGCTCCCGGGACTCCCGGTCGAACCCGAGCCCCTTGGACAGGTGCTGGCGCACCTCGTCGCCGTCCAGCAGGGTCGTGTGCAGACCCTCGTCGTCGAGCTCCGCCGCCAGGGCGCGGGCCACGGTGGACTTCCCGGAGCCGGACAGCCCGGTGAAGAACACGACCGCGCCGGCGCGGCGGGCGGTGCGGGCGGCCCGGAGGACCTCGCGTGCGGAGGCCTCCGGGTAGAGCGCCGCCACCTCGTCCGCCCACAGGGTGCCGAGCCGCTCCACGCGGGCCCGCGAGGCGTCGTCGCGGCGATCCGCCACGACGAACGCACGCCCCGCGCCGTACCGGGCGGCGACGTCGTCCCAGCGCAGGCCCTCGGGGGCGACGGCCGGCCACGGGACGACGACGACGTCCACGGCGGGCGCGGGACCGCCCGTCGGATCGACGCCACTCAGTTCGGCGGCCAGGGACCCGGCCACCCGGACGAGCCCCGGCGCGCCGACAGCGCCGGCGGCGGGTGAGCGGCGGGAGGCCGGCACGAGCAGCAGCACCGACGTGGCGCCGTCGAGCAGGCCCGGCAGCGCGTCCCGCTCCTGCCGGGTGGGCGGCTCCGTCACGACGACGGCGAGAGTTCCGGCAGAGCCGTCCATGGCCCCCCCGCGGCGGACGTCGGCGGCCGCACGCCGCAGCGCCGGGTCCCAGTGCGGCCCGGCCGCGCGGGCGAACGGCTTGACCGCGCGGAGCTCCTCCGGGCCGGCACCGCGGGCCGTCACGGCGAGCGGCGTGTTCTCCGGGTCCGTGAGGGTCACCGGGCCATCCGGCAGGTCGCCCGGCGGGAACCAGGGGGCCCCGCCCGCGAGGGCGAGCTCCAGCAGGTCCAGCTCGTCGGCGGTGAGGACGCGGGTGGTGGCGGGCAGGTTCATGGCTGGTGGGACCGGTCCTTCGCGGTGGGGTCGGAGTCGTTGTCATTGTCAGCCTCGGTGGCGTCGACGGGCGCGGCGACGGCGCCGCGCGGGAGGGGTCTGGGTGGGAGCCGCTTGATGCGCTCGCGCACCACGATCCACAGCAGGTTGCCCAGGACGAGCGCGCCGGCCGCGGCGCCCGCGACGACGCCGAGCGACGCCCCGAGCAGCTTGAGGCCGGACGCGAGGAGCAGGATCGCCAGCGCGCGGCGGATGATCCCGCCCGGCGCGCGGCTCGAGACGTGGGCGCCGAACCAGGCGCCGGGGATCGCCCCGATCAGCAGCGACGTGGTGAGGCCCAGCTCGAAGTCGCCGTAGAGGAGGTGGCCCAGGGACGCCGCCGCCACGAGCGGGACGGCCTGCACGAGGTCCGTGCCCACGAGCTGGGATGCCTTGAGCGCCGGGTACAGCAGGAGCAGCACCACGATGATGATCGACCCGGCGCCCACGGAGGTGAGGCCGACCATGAGGCCGGCCACCGCACCGAGGACCACGGTCGGGACCTTGCGGACCACGATGTCCGGGCTGCTCGGCGCGGCCGGCCCCTCGCCCAGCGCCGTGCGGCGCTGGAGCATGCTGAGCACCGCCCGCACCACGAGCCCGGTGGAGGCGACGAGGAGCGCGACGCCGAGCACCCGCGTCAGCGTCTCGTCGAACGCGTCGCCGAGGGGGAGGTAGCGGATGAGCAGCGCGCCCGAGAACGCCGCGGGGACGGACCCGATGCACAACCACAGCACGAGCTGCAGGTTCACCGTGCGGCGCCGCAGGTGCACGATCGCGCCCGCGGGCTTCATGAACAGGCTCGCGACGACGTCGCTCGACACCGCCGTGAGCGGGTCCACCCGGAAGACGAAGATGAGCATCGGCGTCATCAGCGCACCGCCGCCCATTCCCGTGAGACCGACGACGAACCCGACGGCGAGACCGCCGAGCGCGAGGGGGAGGTCGATCACGATGGGCACCAGTTCTATCGGGATTATCGGAATGATTCCGCGGTACGGAGCCCCCAGGATTCACACCTGGCGGCGATGGTAGCGTCGGCCGCGGCCCGCCATGGCCACTGTCCCAGACCATCCTGCCGAGGTGCCGCATGCCGGAGTCGACCCCGACCTCCCTCGTCCCGTCGCTGCGCGACGCGGACCTGGCGGTCGCGCTCGCCCGCGGCGCCGGTGCCGTCCTGCTCGGCCTGCGGGCCGACGTCGACGCCACCGGCGGCAAGCTCGTCGCCGCGGACCTCAAGGACGCGGGCGACGCCGCGAGCCAGGCCTGGCTCGCCGCCGCCCTCGCGCACGCCCGTCCTCACGACGCCGTGCTGTCGGAGGAGGCCAAGGACGACGCGTCGCGCGTGGACGCCGACCGGGTGTGGATCATCGACCCGCTGGACGGCACGCGCGAGTTCGCCGAGCGCGCCACTTCGCTGGTTGAGCTTGTCGGAACCAAGGACCTGGTCTCGACAGGCTCGACCGACGGGGTTTCGACGGGCTCGACCGCCGGGGTTTCGACAGGCTCGACCAGCGAGGCGTGGCGCGACGACTTCGCGGTGCACGTCGCCCTCTGGGAGCGCGGGTCGGGCCTCACCGCGGGCGCCGTGGGGCTGCCCGCGCGCGGCGTCGTCCTCGACACCCTGTCTCCCGGCGCGGCCCCCGGCACGTCCGACCTCGACGCCGTGCTCGACGGCCGCCGCCCGCTGCGGATCGCCGCCAGCCGCAGCCGTCCGCCGGCCTTCGTGAGCGAGCTCGCCGCGCGCGGCGACGTCGAGCTGGTGCCGATGGGCTCGGCCGGCGTCAAGGTCGCGTCCGTGGTCGACGGCACGGCCGACGCGTACGTGCACGCGGGCGGGCAGTACGAGTGGGACTCGGCGGCGCCCGTCGCCGTGGCGCTCGCCGCCGGCCTCGAGTGCACGCGCCTGGACGGCACGCCCCTCCGGTACAACCGCCAGGACCCCTGGCTCCCAGATCTCTTCGTCTGCCACCCGGCCGTGGCGTCGCACCTGCGTGCGGCGCTGGTGACGGTCGGGGTCGACATCAAGGAAGGTGCCCAGTCGTGACGTCTCACGTCCTGAGCCAGCTCCGCAGCCTCGAAGCGGAGAGCATCCACATCATCCGTGAGGTGGTGGCCGAGATGCAGCGCCCCTGTCTGCTCTTCTCGGGCGGCAAGGACTCGATCGTCATGCTGCACATGGCGGCCAAGGCGTTCGCGCCGGCCCGGATCCCGTTCCCGATCATGCACGTGGACACGGGGCTGAACTTCCCGAGCGTGCTCGAGACCCGCGACCGGTGGGTGGAGCGCCTCGGCATCCAGCTCGTCGTGGCCTCGGTGCAGGACGCTATCGACCGCGGGCTCGTGCAGGAGGAGCCGAACGGATCCCGCAACCGCATCCAGACCCCGGTGCTGCTCGAGGCCGCCGAGAAGAACGGCTTCGACGCGCTCTTCGGCGGCGGGCGGCGCGACGAGGAGAAGGCGCGGGCCAAGGAGCGCGTGTTCTCCTTCCGCGACGACTTCGGCCAGTGGGACCCCAAGAACCAGCGTCCGGAGATCTGGAACCTGTACAACGGTCGCGTCCACCAGGGCGAGTCGATCCGCGTGTTCCCCCTGTCGAACTGGACCGAGCTGGACATCTGGGCCTACATCGAGGCCGAGGACATCGACCTGCCGGACCTGTACTTCGCCGCCGAGCGCAAGGTCGTGGACCGCAAGGGCATGCTGTTCGCGGTCAACGAGTTCACCCCGCTCAAGGACGGCGAGACCGCCGAGGCGCGGTCGGTGCGCTACCGCACCGTCGGGGACGCCAACCTCACCGCGGCCGTGGCCTCGACGGCCTCGACCCGTGCGGAGATCGTCGAGGAGGTCGCCGCCGTGCGCGTCACCGAGCGCGGGGCCACCCGTGGCGACGACAAGGTGAGCGAGGCCGCGATGGAGGACCGCAAGCGAGAGGGCTACTTCTAAAGCTATGAGTATCGAGACGAGTACCGAGACCCATACCCAGACCGCGATCGACACCTCCGCCGACCTGCTGCGCTTCGCGACCGCGGGCTCCGTGGACGACGGCAAGAGCACGCTCATCGGGCGGCTGCTGTTCGACTCCAAGACGATCTTCTCCGACCAGCTCGAGTCGGTGGAGCAGGTCAGCAAGGACCGCGGCAACGACTACACGGACCTGGCGCTGCTCACCGACGGGCTGCGGGCCGAGCGCGAGCAGGGCATCACGATCGACGTCGCGTACCGCTACTTCGCCACGCCGAAGCGCAAGTTCATCATCGCGGACACCCCGGGCCACATCCAGTACACGCGGAACATGGTGACCGGGGCGTCGACGGCCGACGTGGCGCTCATCCTCGTGGACGCGCGCAAGGGCGTCATCGAGCAGAGCCGCCGGCACACGTTCCTGGCCACGCTGCTGGGCGTGCCGCACATCGTGGTGTGCGTCAACAAGATGGACCTCGTCGACTACGCCGAGGAGGTCTTCGAGGGCATCCGGCGCGACTTCACGGACTTCGCCTCGCGCCTGCAGGTCCCCGACCTGACGTTCATCCCGATCTCCGCGCTCGCGGGCGACAACGTGGTGAACCGCAGCGAGAACATGCCCTGGTTCGACGGACGGCCGCTGCTCAGCCACCTCGAGAGCCTGCACGTGGCCAGCGACCGCAACCTGCAGGACGTCCGGTTCCCCGTGCAGTACGTGGTCCGGCCGCAGTCGCACGACGCGCGCGACTACCGGGGGTACGCGGGCACGGTCGCCGGCGGCGTCCTGAAGCCGGGCGACGCCGTGCGCGTGCTGCCGTCGGGCCTCGAGACGACGATCGCGGCGATCGACACCGCGGACGGCCCGGTCGACGAGGCGTACCCGCCGATGGCGGTCACGGTGCGCCTGGCCGACGAGATCGACATCTCGCGCGGCGACATGATCTGCCGCCCGCACAACACCCCCGCGGCGCTGCAGGACATCGACGCGCAGATCTGCTGGATGGACGAGTCCGCGCCGCTGGTGCAGGGCAAGAAGTACGCCATCAAGCACACCACGCGGTGGGCGCGCGCGATGGTCAAGGAGGTCAAGTACCGGGTGGACGTCAACACGTTGCACCGGGACGAGGGCGCCACCGAGATCCGGTTGAACGAGA
The DNA here is from genome assembly GCF_059445475.1 of Isoptericola sp. Y581. NCBI lineage: Bacteria > Bacillati > Actinomycetota > Actinomycetes > Micrococcales > Promicromonosporaceae > Isoptericola > Isoptericola sp. Y581. The sequence goes on from NZ_JCAIUK010000001.1 coordinate 584,092, forward strand.
TCGGACGGGTCCGGCTGCGGGTGACGCAGCCCCTGTTCGTCGACCCCTACCGCCAGAACCGCCATACCGGGGCGTTCATCCTGGTAGACGAGGCCACGAACAAGACGGTGGCGGCGGGGATGGTCGGCACCCTCCCGCACGCGTCCTGACGGCGAAGGAGAGCTCATGCCTGTCCTCACCAAGGACGGCCGGAACGTCCTGTTCATCCACGTGCCCAAGACCGGCGGGTCGGCGATGGAGAAGCACTTCCTCGCCGACGGCTGGGGGATGTCGTACCACGACGGCCGGATGCACAAGGGCGACCCGAACCACCTGCGCCGATGTACGCCGCAGCACATGCACGGGCTCCTGCTGTCCGAGACGTTCCGGCTGCGGCGCTTCGACGCGGTCTTCGCCGTGGTGCGCGACCCGGTCGCGCGGCTCCGCTCCGAGTACGTGATGCGGCACAAGCAGGAGCTCTCCACCAGCGCGGACGCGGTCGAGCGATGGGCGCAGGAGCGCTTCGAGCAGTTCGCCTCGAACCCGTACGTCCACGACAACCACATCCGCCCGCAGGTGGAGTTCCTGGTCAAGGGCGCGCGCGTCTATCGGCTCGAGGACGGGCTGGACGCCGCCGTGCAGGATCTCAACGAGCGCTACGAGCTCGGCCTGCCGACCGAGGTCGCGCGCGTACGCACCAGCGAGACGACCCGCGGTATCTCGAGCAAGGACGTCGAGGTGTCCCCGGCGCTCGAGTCGCGCCTCGAGGAGTTCTACCTCAAGGACTTCCGCAAGTTCGGGTACCGGGACGTGCCGCTGCCGGTGCCGCCCAGGAGGAGCCTCCCGGCTCGGGTCCTGTCGCGCGCGTCCCGTGATCTGGCGAGGTTCTCGGAGCGCTTCTGAGTTTGCGGCTCCGTGCCCGACGGGCCGTACACTGTGCGGGCCATCCATGCGTAACCGCACGACGCACTGCTGGGAACGGGCGCGGCACGAGCCGGGCTTGATCGGCGTCGATGCTGAGGAGTTCTCGCAGCAACACCGAAGGGCCGATCACCTTTGACTGCACCCCTGACCTCTCGTGTGCGCGGAGTGCTCCGACGAGTGGCCCCGGAGCCGGTGCGGCGCCGACTCCGCCGCCGCTCGGGCGCCTGGCCCAGGCCGGCGAAACGGAACATCGAGTTCTCCCTGTCGGACGGGTCGCTGCACATCAGCGGGAACTACGTCCGGCCGAACTGGCGGGTGGGCGAGGTGACGGCAGTGCTGCGCGAGAGCGGGGCCACGGTCCGGGCTGCCGCCGACGGCGACTACGACTTCTCCGTCACACTGCCGGTCGACGAGCTGCGGCGCCTGTCCGCGGGCAACGGCGACGTGGCGGACCTCTGGATGCACCTCGTGCCTCGCGACACCCTGGAGGACGGCGACCGGCCGGACCTCTCCGACGTCCCGGGCCCCGTCCGTCTCGGCAACTTCGGCAGAACGGTGCGCCAGGTCGCCGCTGACGGTGGGAGCTCCCGCGTTGCCGACGACCGGGTCGTGGTCACGCAGAAGGGCAACCTGAGCGTCCTGCTCGGTGGCGTCCCAGGCCGCAGGTTCCAGGTGACGGTCGAGGAGCTCCGGTTCGCGGAGAGCGGGGCCGAATTCCAGGTCGATGTCCGGGGCGCGGACCGGCGCGCGCGCGAGGTGCGGATCGTCGCGGTCGCGCGCGAGAGCGGTGTTCGCCATGCGTTCGTGGGCCGACTGGCCGACCGGGCGGATGAGGCGCTCCTCGACCGGGGGCGCTTCGTCCAGCGCGCTTCCGTCGACGTCGACCTGCACGACCTGGCGGGGCGGCTCGACGTTCGTGACGAGACGCTCGACCTCTTCGTCGAGGTCGAGGACGCGGACGGCTGCGTGCAGAGCAGACGGGTCAACAGTGCCGGCCGCCACGGCGCGCTGCGGCCTGGGCAGGCGCCGGGTACCGACGGGATCGTCCAGTTCGTCCCATACGCCACCTTCCGCGGGGCGAATATCTCGATACACGTCGAGCGGATGAGCGCGGACTCGTTCGCGTACCTCCGACGGTGGACCCGCGCCGCCTGGATGCTCCCCCTGGTGCGGCCGTTCCTCGGGATCTGGCTCGTCGGCGAGCTCCCGTACAAGGCGCAGGACAACGGCTACCACTTCTTCCGATGGGTCCGCGAGAACCGTCCCCGCCGGTCCGCCTACTACGTGATCGACGAGCACGCCCCCGACCTGCAGCGCGTCGCCCCGTGGGGGAACGTGGTGCTGCGCAACTCGCGCGAGCACATCCGTGTCGCGTTCCTGGCGAGCCGGCTGATCAGCACGCACCACGCCGAGTACCTGCTGCCCTCGCGGGCGGCCGGGGCAGCGCGGGGCGTGCGAGGCGTGCGGGTGTTCCTGCAGCACGGCGTCATGGGGACCAAGAACATGGTGGCGAACTACGGCAAGCTCGCCCACGGGTTCGCCACCGATCGTTTCCACGTGAGCTCTGACCGGGAGCGGGAGATGATCATCAACGACTTCGGGTTCCGCCCGGGGCAGGTGCGGGTCACGGGCTTGCCCCGGATCGACGCGCTCCTCGCGCCCCTCGAGGCGCCGCCGACCGGCCTCCTGGTCATCCCCACATGGCGGGAGTGGCTGGGCAACCGTGACGAATTCGAGATCAGCGACTATCGCGAGCAGTGGCAGGGCTTCCTGTCGCACCCGCGCCTGAAGGAGGCGATCTCCGAGGGGCTGCCCGTCACGTTCATCTTGCACCCGAACATGCGCCGGTTTGCCGACCTGTTCGACGTGCCCGGGGTCAGGGTCGTCAAGCAGGGCGAGGTCGACGTCCAGACCCTGCTGCGCGAGCACGCATGCCTCGTGACCGACTACTCCTCGGTGGCGTTCGACTTCGCCTTCCAGCGCCGGCCCGTCCTGTACTTCCAGTTCGATCGCCAGCGGTTCATCGGGCCACGCGGATCGCACCTCGACCTGGAGAGCGACCTGCCGGGCCAAATCGTTCGCGACGCGGACTCCCTGGTCGAGGAAGTCGTCCGCGCCGCTGCAGGCGGGTTCGTGATGGCCGACGAGCACTGGGAGCGCGCGTCACGGCTGATACTGCACCACGATCGGTGTAACAACGAGCGGGTCATGGCCTCGATCGCCGCCGCCGGCGGGCCTGCCGTCCAGTGGTGGCGTCTGCTGGACGGCTCAGCCGTCCAGGGGGCCTGGCTGAAGTTCCGCGCCGGTCGCTCCTATCCGCGCGCGATGGCCCTCCTCATGGGCTTGGCCCGGATGCTGCCCCGCCGCGACACCGTCGTCTTCGAGGCGGGCAACGGCCGGCAGTACGCGGACAGCCCGCGCGCCGTCTACGAGGAGCTGGTCCGTCGTGACACCGGCCTGAGGACTGTGTGGTCGACGACCGGGACATTCCGGCCGCCGGACCTCACCACACGCAAGGTGGTCCCGCGCTCTCCCCAGTACTACTGGGAGCTGGGCCGCGCGAAGGCCTGGGTCAACAACCAGAACTTCCCCATCGACGTGCGGCCGTCGCGTCGGACGTTCTACTTGCAGACGTGGCACGGCACGCCGCTGAAGCGGATGCAGTTCGACGCCGTCTCGACCACGGGTCGCAGCGACGGATATCTCGAGCGCGTTGCGCAGATGACGGGATATTGGAGCGCCCTGGTCTCGCCGAGCCCGTTCGCCACGGCCCGGCTCACGAGTGCCTTCCGGTTCGGCGGGCGGGTCGTCGAGACCGGATACCCACGCAACGACGTCCTGGTGTCGGGCGACCGTGACGAGCTGGCGCGCCTGGTCAAGGGACGTCTGGGGCTGGACCCGCAGGTCCGGCTGATCCTGTTCGCGCCGACGTTCCGGGACAACGAGAAGGTCGGCGCGCAGTTCGCTTTCGACCCCCACGTGGACCTTGAGGAGCTGGCAGACCGGCTACCGGTCGGGACCGTGCTGGGGATCCGCAAGCACGGGATCATCCGGCAGGCGGTGCAGATACCGGAGTCGGCACGCGGCCGCATCGTGGACGTCTCCACGTACCCCGACGTGCAGGACCTGCTCGCCGCCTCCGACGCGCTCGTCACCGACTACTCGTCGCTCATGTTCGACTACGCCCTGACGCGGCGTCCGATCGTCTTCTACTGCTACGACATCGAGACATATCGCGACGAGCTGCGCGGGTTCTACCTCGACTTCGAGTCCGAGGCGCCGGGGCCTGTGCTGCGTACCGAAGAGGAGCTGTTCCGGGCGCTCGAGGCGATCGATGCGGTCGAGGCGGAGTACGCCGGCAAGATCGAAGAGTTCGCGCGCACGTACGGACCCTGGGAGGACGGCCGCTCTGCTGCTCGGGTGGTCGACGAGCTGCTGCGGATGGCCTCGTAGACGGGCCGTCCAGGTAGAGTGCGCCGCGCTGTGTCGTCGCGCACCACGGTACGGCTCATACCCAGATCCCCGGTGAACGAGGAAGACTCCTGATGAACCCGCTCCAGCTTTCCGCCGTGCTCGAGAAGGAGCTCGCGCGTCACCTCGACGGTGGCCCGCGCGTGGTGGTTCGTGCCAGTCCTGACGGCTGCGCGGTGACTGGCGGCGCGCGCTCCCACGAGTGGGAGGTCGTCGTCGCCGTCCGGGACGGCGCCGCGACCGTCACGGTGTCCGGGGCAAGCCCCGAGAGTCGTCGCGCACTGCGCGACGCGCTGATCGGCAAGGCACCGCTGCGGACGGAGCCGGGCGAGCACCACGTCCTCGCGCACGTCGCGGCGAGCTCGCCCCCACGACGCCGGGATGCCGCGATGGCGGCCGTTCTCGGGGCCCGCTGGGTGCGGTGGCTCGCAGGCGCGGTCCGGCGCACGCCGGCTGGTGACGCCAAGGCCCCTGCCCTTGCGGCCGACGAGGTTGCCGTGTACTGGTGGGACGAGCGGGCCAACTTCGGCGACGCGATCGGGCCGTGGCTCGTGCAGCGGATCTCCGGGGCGGAGCCGGTCAACGCGCGACGCCGACGCACCCTGAAGCCCGCGCTGTACGGTGTGGGCTCGATCATCGGCTACATCGACCGCAACGATGTCGACGTGTGGGGCGCAGGCCTGATGGAGCCGCTGGCGGGCGCCAAGCTCGAAGGGCTCCGCAAGCGGCGCGACGTCCGGGTGCACGCGGTCCGCGGGCACCGGACCCGCGAGGAGCTCGTGACGAAGCTCGGCTGGAACGTCCCCGAGGTGTACGGCGACCCGGCGCTGCTGCTGCCGCGGTTCTACACGCCGACGACCCCGGCCGGCGCGACACGCGCCAAGGTCGCCGCCGTCCCGCACTACGTCCACAAGAAGTACTTCAGCGGCTCGGCCGAGCCCGGCGTCACCATGGTCGACGTCGCGGCGGACCTGGAGCTGGTCATCGACCAGATCGCGAACGCCGACGCGTGCGTGTCGACGTCGCTGCACGGGGCCATCATCGCCCAGGCCTACGGCGTGCCGTGGGTCTGGCTGAGGGTTGAGGACCACCCCCTGGGTGGGGACTCGTTCAAGTTCGGGGACTTCTTCTCGACCCTCGACGAGTCGGCGGCGGTCACGCGCGACGTCCGAGCGGAGGAGCTCGCGACCCTCGACCTCGCAGCCGTGGCGGCCGACGCCGCGTTGCCCGAGCTGCGCACGTCCCTCGACGCGCTGCTGACGGCGTTCCCCGTTCCGACAGGGGCGCGTGCCGGTCGTCCGTTCGAGCTGCCGCCGCTTCCCGCCCGGCCGCCGCGCCTGGTGGCCGGCGCGCGCTCGGGACTCGGGCGGGTCAAGCGTCGGATCGCGAACGGGACCTCCGCAGGGTCGAAGGCCGGGGAGATGGCCGCCGGCCCGCAGGCGCCCCAAGGGCTCCCGTCGGACGATCTCGCGGAGCTGGTGACGGCGGTCCGCACGACCAACAGCTCGCTCGACGCGGTCCTCCGGGAGCTCAAGGACCATCGCCGGCTGATCGACTCGGTGCGACTCGCGACGTCGTCCGAGACGATGACCGAGGTGCAGGAGTTCGTCAACGCACGGCAGCTGAGCATGCTCACCACGCTCCGCCGTCTCGCGACGACCAACCACTCGATGGCGCGCTTCGGCGACGGCGAGTTCCGCCTGATGCTCCGCGGCGACTTCAACCTCCGGTTCCAGCGCAACAGCCCGGAGCTGCAGAACGAGCTGCTCGACATCTTCCAAGGCGTCGACGAACCCGGCCTCGACGTCGGGTTCCCGCAGGTCTTCCGGGACGCGCACTGGACAGGCGTCTGGTCGGAGCTCTGGCCGCAGCTGCGCACGCGCGTGCCGGAGCACGGCACCTATCTCAACAGCCACGTGACCCGGCCCACCGTCTTCGACCTCCTGCGCGACGACGCCGTCGAGCTCTGGCGGCAGGTCTGGCAGGACAAGCGTGTCGCGCTCGTGACGGGCGCGGGATCGAGGTTTGACGCCGATCCTGCGTTGTTCTCCTCGGCGGCGTCGACCGCCGTGGTCGAGTCCACGGCGACCCACGCCTACGCCGACGTCGACCGGGTCGTCGAGCTCGTGACGTCGGGGGGCTCGTTCGACATCGCCCTGATCGCACTGGGCCCGGCCGGCACGGTGCTCGCACGGCGGCTGCACCGAGCCGGGGTTCGCGCCCTCGACATCGGTCACCTGAGCGACAGCTATCAGAACGTGTATGCCGGCAAGCCGCGCCCCGAGGCCAAGCCGGTGTCCAGCAAGCGCTGAGGAAATTTCACCCTGGCCCCAGGTACCTATCTGTCGGAAGATAGGGCCCGCTGCCAGATCGGGATCAACCGTGCGAATCGCGACGACGCGGTGACACGGACGAACTCCGCACGAGGCGCTCCATCAGTTACCTCGTCAGAGCTCGAGCGATCTCGAGAGAAAGCGGTACTCCATGAAGCGCATCCTCGGCACCGCGCTCGCCGCGGTGCTCGCCGCGGGCGCGGGCCTCGTCGCACCGGCCGTCGCGACCGCCGTCCCGTCGAACGTGGTGACGTCGGCGGAGTTCGCCAAGGTGGCCTACGGCAACTCGATCGACTACGTGCGGTCCACCTTCGGGACCAAGGGGACGATCACCGAACGCATCGACGGGCCGGGCACCGTGGACGACTACGTGTCGCTCGAGTTCCCGACCTACTACGACGACGGCTTCGTCCAGGTCGACTTCGCCCGCCGCACCAGCGGCACCTGGTACCTCACCGCCAAGTACGCCTCCTGGGGTAACCCGGTGGCGCGGACGGCGGACAAGGCGACCCAGTCGGAGTTCGACAAGGTCAAGCAGGGCAACTCCATCGGGTACGTGCGGAGCACCTTCGGCACGGCCGGCACCATCACGGAGTACTACGACACCCCCGGTACTCAGGGCGACGGCGTCGTCGTGGAGTGGCCCACGGAGTCCGTCGACGGCTGGCTCCAGGTGTACTTCGCCAAGAGCTCCTCCGGCGTCTGGAAGGTCGACACGCGAATGGCCTCCTGGGGGGTCGCGACGAAGCGGACCACGGACAAGGCGACGGAGTCCGAGTTCGACCAGGTCAAGGTGGGCAACTCCCTCGATCACGCCCGCAGCACCTTCGGCACCGCGGGCACGGTCGTCAGCCAGTTCGACGCCCCCGGGAGCGACGCCGACTCACTGGTCGTCGACTGGCCCACGGAGTCGGAGACCGGCTACCTGTCGATCGACTTCGTCCGGAGCTCCTCGGGCGTGTGGAAGGTCGGCTACCGGTGGGCGTACTGGGGCGTCTCGGCGACACCCACCAGCGACCTCGCGACCGAGGCGGAGCTCGCCTCGCTCCGGAAGAAGCTCGTGAACGGGGACACCGTTTCCCTCGACGAGGCGCGCAGCGTGTTCGGCAGCGCGGGCACCATCGTGTACCGCGCTGACGAGCGGGGGACGGAGTACGACCAGCTGCTCGTCCAGTGGTACACCGGGACCGAGGGCGAGGACGTCGTCATGAACTTCTCCGTCTCGTCGGGCACGTGGAAGGCCATGACCGTCGACGACATCGCGGGGCCCTGGAGCGACGGGGCTCCGTCGCGGTCCTCGGAGGTCGAGGAATCGCCCGATCTCGGCGTGCCTTCTGAGAAGGAGTCCCCGTCGCGCCCGACGTGGGACCTTCGCAACGCGGGCTGAACCACCCACCTGGCACGGCGACGGGGCGCAGCGTTGCGGCCCCGTCGCCCTGCCGATCCACAGAGAGAGAATGAGGGCTCAATGAAGCGAATCCTTGGCATTGCCGTCGCCGCGGTGCTTGCCGCAGGTGCTGGTCTCGTGGCGCCGGCGGCGGCGTCCGCCGTCCCGTCGAACGTGGTGACGTCGGCGGAGTTCAACAAGGTGGCGTACGGCAACTCGATCGACTACGTGCGGAAGACCTTCGGCAACAACGGCAAGGTGATCGACCGCGACGACCCACCGGGGTACGGCGGCGACTACGTGAAGGTCGCGTTCCCGACGTACTACAAGGACGGGACCGTCGAGGTCGAGTTCCTGCGCCGTTCGTCGGGCGCCTGGTATCTCGTGACCAAGTACGCCCTCTGGGGCAACACGGCGACGCGGACGGCCGACAAGGCGACCCAGTCGGAGTTCAACAGGGTCAAGCAGGGCAACAGCATTGCGTACGTGCGGAGCACCTTCGGCACGAACGGCACGATCACCGAGTATTACGACGCTCCCGGAACAGAGTACGACGGCGTGGTCCTGGAGTGGCCTACGGCGTCGTCCGAAGGCTGGGTCCAGGTGTACTTCATCAAGAGCTCGTCCGGCGTGTGGAAGATCGACACCCGGTCGGCCTACTGGGACGTCGAGCCGGCCCAGACCGCGGACAAGGCGACCGACGCAGAGTTCGACAAGGTCCAGGCGGGGAACTCGATCGACTACACCCGCTCCACGTTCGGCACCGCGGGCACGATCGGCTACTACTACGACGCACCGGGGACGGCGGACGACGCAGTGTCCCTCGGGTGGCCGACCGCGTCTCCTGACGGCCTCGTGCAGGTCGACTTCGTCAAGAGCTCCAAGGGCGTCTGGAAGGTCGAGAGTCGGTGGGCGTACTGGGACCGCTCGGCGGAGCCCACCGAGGACCTGGCGACACAGGACGAGTTCGCCATGCTGGCGACGAGTGACACCCTCCAGGACGTGCGCACCACGTTCGGCTCAGCCGGGACCATTACCTCCCGATGGGACGGCCCGGGGTCTGACGAGGACCGGTTGGAGGTCGCCTGGTACACCGGGCCGGACTCCGAAAACGTGTTCGTCTCCTTCTGGAACACGCCGGACGGCTGGATGATCAGGAGCACCGACGACATGTGGGGCCCCTGGTCCGCCGACGCACCGCAGGTCAAGGCCTTCTCGGAGAGCCAGGAGTCGCCGGCAGCCAAGGATCCCGCGGGCGCGGAGACTCCCGTGCGGCCGTCGTGGGACCTGCGCGACGTGGACTGACGCGCCCGGTCGCGATCCGTCCATGAGCGGGTGCCGGGGCCGCCGCGGTGCGGCCCCGGCACCTCGCCGATCTCAAGAATGCGGGTTCGATGAAGCGCATCATCAGCACCACGATCGCGGCGGTGCTTGCCGCGGGTGCTGGCCTCGTGGCACCGGCGGCTGCGTCCGCCGTCCCGTAGAACGTCGTGACGACGCCAGAATTCTTCTAGGTCATGGAGGGGAACTCGGTCGCGTCCGTGCGGACGACGTTCGGAAGCCGGGCGATCGGGTGGTGCGACCGCCGACTTGCGCCCGGGCCCTAAGATGGCCCGGGCCCGGAACGGGGTCACGACGACTGCCGTACGACGAGAGGCCCTGGTTTGCTGGAGACTGCTCCGATCGCGGAGCGTGGCGCTGAGCGCACCGCACCCCGTACCGGCGGGACCCGCAAGGACATCCAGGCCCTCCGCGCGCTCGCAGTCGGCGCCGTGGTGGTCTATCACCTGTGGCCGGGCAGGCTCCAGGGCGGATTCGTCGGCGTCGACGTCTTCTTCGTCATCTCGGGATTCCTGATCACGTCCCACCTGATGCGTCGCCCGCCGCGCAGCGGTCGGGACCTCGCGGACTTCTGGGCCCGGCGGGTGCGGCGGCTCCTGCCCGCGTCCTTCCTCGTGCTCCTGGTCACGGCGGTGGCGATGTTCGCCCTGGCCCCGAGCACGCTCTGGGCCGACACCCTCCGCGAGATCGGGGCGGCGGCCCTCTACGTCGAGAACTGGTCGCTGGCGGCCTCGTCGGTGGACTACCTGGGCGCCGAGGCGGCCGCCTCGCCGGTGCAGCACTACTGGTCGCTGTCGGTCGAGGAGCAGTTCTACCTCCTCTGGCCCTTGGTGCTGATCGTCGTCGCATGGTCCGCGGCACGTCGCGGGGGGAACCTCGTGCGGCGGGCGTCCGTGGCGATCGGGGTGATCGTCGCGGCCTCGTTCTCGTGGTCGGTCCTCGCCACGGAACTGCGGCCGGCGAGCGCTTACTTCATCACGCCGACCCGGATCTGGGAGCTCGGCGTCGGTGCGCTGCTCGCGACCTTGACGATCCGCGTCGCTGCGCGCTGGCGCACCCCGCTCGCCTGGACCGGGATAGCGATGATCGTGGCCGCGGCCGTGGCCTTCGACGGGTCGGTCCCGTTCCCGGGGTACACCGCCGCCCTCCCCGTACTCGGGTGCGCGCTCGTGATCGCGGCGAGCTCCGAGCGCACACGCTGGTCGCCGCGGAAGGTCGGGGACGCCGCGCCGGTCCAGTGGCTCGGTGACGTCTCGTACTCCGTGTACCTGTGGCACTGGCCGCTCATCGTCCTCGCGCCCTTCATGCTGGGCCACAACCCGGAGCTGCTCGAACGGGTGGGCGTCCTCGCGGTCGCGCTCACCCTCGCCGCGGCGACGAAGCCGCTGGTCGAGGACCGCTTCCGTCGTGGTGCCGCCGGGTCCGGGCGCGCGCTCGCCGTGGCTCTGTCGGCGTCCGTGGTCATCGGCGCCGCAGCCATCGCTGGCTCCGTCGCCCTGGACGCGCGTGCCGAGGCGCACATCGCCGAGGCGGCCGACGCCGTACATGCCCCGTGCGTCGGCGCGGCGGCCATGGAGCCGGGCGCCGACTGCGATCTCGCCGGCGACCTCCTCCTCGGGCCGGCGGAGGCGGCGGACGACAAGCCGAGCGCGTACGAGGACGGCTGCTGGGAGTCGCCGCCGTTCACCGGAACAGCGACGTGCCACTACGGCGACGATGAGGCCGACACCCGGGTCGCGCTCATCGGCAACTCGCACGCGGGCAACCTCCTGCCGCCCCTGCAGGACCTGGCGGAGAAGAACGACTGGTCCCTCACCACGATCGTCGCGTCGCAGTGCCCCACGTCGGACATCCGCTGGCAGTTCGAGACCCCGCAGGACTCCGAGGGCTGCGAGGCCTGGGGACAGCGGGTGCTGGACGAGGTCGGCTCGGGCGGCTTCGACCTCGTCGTCACCTCGCAGCTGTCGCCGTTCAAGGCTGCGGGTGTGGCCCCGGCGGACAACGACGCGACCGTCGCCGAGGGGTACACCCATTACCTCGAAGACCTCGTGGGGACCGGCACCCCGACGCTCGTCGTGCGTGACATGCCGTACCCGAAGCTCACGATCCCCTCCGTGCCGGACTGCCTCGCGGCGGCCGGGTCGCCCTCCGAGTGCGACGGGGAGCGGTCGGCCTGGCTCCCACCCGACCCGCTGTACGACGCGGCAGAGGCCCTCGACGAGCCGGGGTTGTCCACCCTGGACCTCAGCGGTTACGCGTGCACGGCGGACACCTGCCCCGCGGTGATCGGCGACGTGGTCGTCTACTTCGACGCGTCGCACCTGACGGCGACGTTCTCCCGGACGCTCGCGCCCCACCTCGAGCCCGCCCTCGCCTCTCGCCTGGGCTGACGCGACTCCGGCTCACGGCAGCGCGCCGACCGCGCGCAGCTCGCGCAGCAGGTACGGCGCCATGGTGCGCGTGTAGGTCGTGGTGAGGTGGTTGCTGTCCCGGTAGACGGTGACGCCGCCGATCACGGAGGGGCACCTGCCGTCCCTGCAGTAGTAGTCCGTCAGGTCGACGTATGCCGTCCCCGGGACGGCCTTCGCCGTCGCGGCGAACGTGTCCGGGAACGGGAACGCCTCGCGGACGGATGTGTCGCAGCTGTCGGGCTCGATCACGTCGAGCTCGGCGAGGCAGTCGACCGGGCGCGAGTCGTGCCTGGGGTTGTCGGACAGGGCGACGATCTTCACGCCGAGGTCGGCGACCGGGCGCCAGGCAGCGGCCATGTCCTCGACCTGCTGGTCGGCGTCACCCGACAGCTTCTCGAGGAATCCGGTCGTGACGACCAGGTCGATCTGGGACGCGTGCTCGACGAACCATGAGTCGAGCTGGTCCTTCCAGGTCTCGCAGGTCGCGACGCGTTGGGGCTCGTCGTAGTTCATGACGCCCGTGGTCCAGGTGCACGTCGCCTTGAGCTGCAGGGTGAGGCTGATCGTGCCGTCCTCCGCCAGCGCCGTGAAGGCCGGGAGCATGGCCCGGGTGTGCGAGTCGCCGACGAGGACGACGTGGGGCACGTCGGGGTCGTCCACAGGGCCGAACGAGCAGTCCTTGAGATCTTCCTCGGCGCTCTCGACGAAGCACGGGGTGTGGTCCCAGTCGCCGGCGACGGCCTCGAGCGAGGGGACCAGCATCCCGTCGAGGTCCGGGTTCTCGCAGGGCTTGTCGGGGTCCATCGAGGCGGCGCCGAAGCAGGGCGGCATGTCCGCGACCAGGCGCGCGGTGACGTCCTCCTGCTGGCGCGCGCGCTGGTCGGTGACGAACCACACCGAGCCGGCCGCCAGCGCCAGCACCGCCGCGCCCGCCGCGGTCAGCGCGAGGACGCGGCCGGTCCGCTGGAGCCCCCAGCGACGGGTGAAGCGCACCGGGTCCTCGACGTACCTCCTGGTGAGGGCGGACAGGACGACGACGCCCGCGAGGAGGGCGACGCGCTCGAGCAGCCCGGGGACGTGGCCCAGGACGAACGGGGCGAGCACGATCACCGGCCAGTGCCAGAGGTACAGCGAGTAGGAGATCTCGCCCGTGTACTGCACCGGGCGCCACGTGATCAGGGCGGCGGGGGAGCCGCGCGTCCGGGGCGTCCCGGCCCAGATCACCGCGGCCGTGGCCAGCACCGGCCACAGCGCTGCGGTGCCGGGGAACGGCGTCGACGTGCCGTAGATCAGGCCGGCCAGGGCGATGCTCGCGAAGCCCGCCCAGCTGACCACCGTCCGCCACGGCGTGTCCTGCCTGTGTGCCGGGCGCGCCAGGAGCAGTGCGAGGAGCGCGCCCGCCCCGAACTGCCACGCCCGCGTGGTCGTGACGAAGTAGGCGGACGCCGGGTTCGCGACGGTCAGCCAGAGGGAGTACCCGAAGGAGGCGAGGGTCGCGACGGCGAGCACGGCGAAGGCGACCACCCCCAGGGAACGTCGGGCACGGGCCGCCACGACCGCCGACAGCCCGACGAGCAGGGGCCAGACGAGGTAGAACTGCTCCTCGGCGGAGAGCGACCAGTAGTGCTGTACCGGCGACGGGTCGGTGTCCGCGGCGAGGTAGTCGACGGCGTCCGCGGCGAGCACCCAGTTCTCGACGTACAGGGTGGCGCCGAGGACCTCGCGGAACCACTGGAGCCAGACCGTGGACGGGGCGATCAGCAGCGTCGCGATGGTCGTGACGGCGATCACGAGATAGGCGGCGGGCAGGAGGCGGCGCGCGCGGCGCGCCCAGAACCGTCCGAGCGCCACCCGCCCGGTGGTCGCCGCCTCCCGCACGAGGTGTCCGGTGATGAGGAAGCCGGAGATCACGAAGAACACGTCGACGCCGATGTATCCGCCCGGGACGCGGCCCGGCCAGAAGTGGAAGGCGATCACCAGCAGGACGGCCAGCGCGCGCAGGGCCTGCACCTCGAGCCGCAGCGGACGCGAGGTGACCGGCGGGGCCGGCGAGCCTTGGTGGGCGCGGCCCTGAACGGGTGCCGGTGTCAGACGCACGGCGGGTGCCCGTCCGTCCTGGGGAGGGCGGCTATCGGTCGTGATGCCTGCCGACCTCGAGCACGGTGCTGCGCCCGACCGTCTTGACGACGCGCAGGGATCGGCCCGAGGAGACGATCTCCCTCCAGCGCCGCACGACCTCCCGCTCCTGCGGGCGGTTCGTGTCGTCCAGGACGACGAACGCGCCGTCGCGCAGGTGCGGCAGCAGCTGGGGCACCGCGGGGAACCGCGCCATCCGGACCGTCACCCCCGGGGGGCCGTCGACGAACAGGAGGTCGGCGTCGGCGACGGCCGCCGGCCACCCGGACAGGTCGTACCAGGGCTGCACGGTGCCGAGCTCGGCCACCGGCGTCTCGACCAGGGGAGCGTCGATCACGGTGGCCCAGGCCTCCAGGCCGTGGTGCTTGAGGTTTTCCCGGGTGACCTCGGCGTACGCGGCGTCGGACTCGAGCGACCAGACGTGCCCGCCGTTGCCGCGGTGGCGCAGGGCGGCCGCGGTCCACAGCGTCGAGGCGCCGGATCCGCACTCGATGACGGTGCGCCGGGCGTCACGGCCCAGGATCTCGTCGACGATGAACAGGATGGTGGGCGCGGTCGCGGCCCAGTTGGCGCCGAGCACCGGCATCGGTTCGTCGGTGGTACCGAAGAGCTGCGCGTAGCGGCGCTGCAGCTCGGCGTGCACGTACGGCTGGTGGTCGATCTGCCGGACCAGCGCGGCGATGCCGGCGTTGATCGGCTTCGTGCGGCGCTGGACGATCTCGTCGACCTGCGCGGTCTCGGCGTCGCGCTGCTCGGCCAGAGTGGCGACCGCCTTGGCCGCGCGGCGGGACGGCGCCGTCGCCTCGCGGACCACGTCCGCCAGGGCGCGGAACGACAGGAACGCGCCGCCCCCGAACGCGAGCACCGCCACCCCGAGCAGCGCGAGGGCGACGTCGCCGGCGCCGGCGAAGCCGGCCACGACGGCGCCGAGGGCGGCGAGCGCCCCGAGGAGCCAGGCGGCCTTACGAACGGCGTGCAGCATCTGCGGTTCCTTCCTCGTCGATGTCCTTGTCGATGTCCTTCTCGATGAGGTGCAGCAGCCGGCGGCCGCTCTCCCCGAGATCGTTCTGGAGGATGGTGCGATAGGCGTTCATGACGCGGGCGGACCGCTCGACGAAGACCTTCTTCACCTGCCGTTCGGCCTCGGCGACGCCGTCGAGACGACGCAGCTCGTCGATCTCCCGCTCGAGATCCGGCACCGTGGCCACGACGGCAGGTCGCACGTCGCCGGCGTCCTTGTCGAACTGCGCGAGGAACCTCTGGACGAATCGCTCCTCCAACGTCAGGGCCATGCCGTCGTCGTCGGCGGCGGTGATCCTCCCGCCGCGGTTGCGCGAGAACTTCCACAGGAACTCCTCGCCCGACTTCAGGGCGTAGTGGTGCAGGGCCGCGTGCCCGGTGGTCGGGCGGTCCGACTGCGCCTGCTGGAGGTGCGGTGCGAGGTCCGAGGTGAACCAGGTGTGGGCCTCCCCGGTCGCCTCCCGGAACGCGAGCCGCTCCCGCTCGGTCGTGTACGGGAAGTGGGGCTGCGAACCCAGGATGCGCCCCGGCCGGGAGATCGACTTGACGTGTGCGTCGACGGCGGCGATGCGGGCCGGGAAGCGTCGCGTGACCAGGTCGTCGTCCCAGCGCGTCAGGCCGCTGGGGCCGACAATCACCCAGTTGACGCCGATCACGTCCGTCTGGCGTCTCGCGTGCCAGTCGAGGAAGTCAGGGAGGCCGTCGAAGGTCACCGGGTCGAGCACCAGGAACTCGTCGAGGTCGACGGTCATCGCCCACTCGAAGTCGAGCACGTCCGGCAGCACCGAGTATGCGTGGGCGTAGGCCTTGGCCTGCGCCTTCGTCCGCGGGCCCACCGTGCTGTCCAGCCAGCGGATCGCCCCGGCGTCGGCCAGGGCCCGGAGCAGCGCGTCCGACCCGTCCTCGTTGTTGTTGCTGTAGACGAAGAACTCGTCGACGCCGAGCGCCCGGTAGTAGGCCAGCCACTCCAGGAGGTAGACCCCCTCGTTCCGCGCGGTCGCCACCACGCAGACGCGCCGGTGTGGCCGTACCGTGGCGCGCGCGGCGAAGGCGACGACCTCGCTCGACGACGCGGCCACGTCTCCTGGGCCCGCGCGCCACAGCACGTCGAGGTCGGTGCCGACCTGGCGCGTGTGCCAGCGGGTGTCCCGGTGCTCCAGCCACTCGCGCAGCTCCGGCATCGACCGGGACGCCCACGGGTCGGACGGGAAGAGCGCGGCGAGGGCCGAGGTGCGGTCTGCGCCCGCCAGGATCGCGCGGGCGACCTCGGCCAGTGAGTCGTACGAGAGCAGCGGGAGCAGGGTCGAGAACCGCACCCGCGCCCGGGCCAGGTCCGGGTCATCGAGGGCGGCCAGGACGTCGTCGGCGTGCGCGCCGCCCGTGCCGTGCAGGCGCCGGGCCTCCGCGTAGGCGGCGGCGGCGGTCTCCAGGAGCGGGTCCGCGGCCGCCGTGCTCCGCGATTCCGGGGTGAGCGTCTCCTCCGGGCCGACCGTCGTGACCCCGGTGCGAAGCCGCGGGGACCCGGGCTCGACGTCGTCGACGGGGGCCGGTGACAGCCAGGTTCGCGACCACAGGTCGGCGATCGCCACGGTCGTCTCCGACGGCCATGTCAGGCGTACGAGATGCCCGAGCGCGCGGGGAGTGCTCGGGCCCAGCCCGAACTCGCGGTCGAGGTCGTCGCCGACCAGCAGCCCGAGGTCGGCGCCCGGCTCCCACAGGAGCCGCGCGCGGGACCGTCCCCGTCGCGCCTGATCGAGCTGGCTTCCCTTCACGGCGAGGAACGTGTCGTGCGCCGTCGCGAGGGTGGCGACGCGGATCCCCGCGGGATCGATGTCGGGCGGGGCCGGAACCCGTGCCGGAGCAGTCGGTGTCGGGCTGTTCGGCGTGGTTGTCTCGGGCTTCCGGCGGCGCCACCGGTCGAGCGTGCTCATGCGATCCGCTCCTCGGGCGACTTGCCGATCCCGTGCGCCTCCGCCAGGTCGCGGACGTGCTCCACCACTCGCGCGGAGCTCTGGTCGTCGACGTGGTCGAAGAAGAGGCGGCGCCGGAACTCGTAAGCCTCGTCCAGGGTCCGGGAGAAGAGCCCGTCGAGCGCGGTCTGGAGCTCGTCGTAGGTCGTGCAGATCGGGCCCGGGAAGGCGAGGTCGAGGTCGTAGAAGCCCCCGCGTTCGAGCTGGTAGGCCTCGTAGTCGTACGCGAAGCTCACCGCCGGCTTGCCCGTCAGCATGTAGTCGATGAAGGCGCTCGAGTAGTCGGTGATCAGTGCCGCGGACACGCGATACAGCATCTCGACGTCCGGGAACTCGTCGTCGGACAGGTTGAGGGTCGGTAGGCCGGAGAGCTGCGTGCCGTACATGCCGCCCGCGTCGGCCATGTGCTCGCGCACGCCGAGCACCGACCCGGTGCTCTCCAGCCACGCGCCGAGCCGGGCGAGCTCCTCGGGCGCGAACCGGTAGGCGCCCCCGTCGTGGGCGTTGCGGAAGGTGGGCATGAAAAGCACGAGCCGGCGCCCGTCGACGAGGGTGCGGAGCCTCGCGAGCTCGTCCCGGAGGTCAGCCGGCAGCCGCTCCTCGTCGCGCAGGATGAAGTCGTTGCGGGGCAGGCCCGTGTTCCACACCTGGTGGAACGTGAGCGGGTAGAAGGCGGCCGTCATCGCCAGCGCGTCGACCTTCGACGAGGCGATCACCGCGCGGTACTGCGACTGCTCGAGGTCGACCCGGTCGAGCCGGCCGAGATAGTCCGCCGAGGCATAGCCGATCCGCTTGAACGGGATGCCGTGCCACACCTGGATCAGGTTGTGCAGCGAGCTCGACACGGGGTACCCGACGTTGCGGTACCGCGTGTGCTTGATGAAGATCGTGCCGGCACGCATCAGCCTGTGCTGACCCTCCGGGCTCTCCAGCGGCAGCACCTCGACGTTCACACCGTCGACGACGACCTCCTTGTCGCGGGTCAGGACGATCTTGCGGATCGTCGGGTCGTCCTTCACCTCCTCGAAGACCGCGCGCTCGTTGCCGGAGAACACGTGCGTGTACCCGCACACGGGGAAGGCCCACCAGGAGGCGTGCTTGGGGCTCAGGCGGTCGCCCTCGGCGAACTCGTCCGCGGTGAGGAGCTCTTCGGGCACGGGCCCGTCCACCGTTCCGGCCTCGCTGCCGAGGGAGAGGTTGCGGCGCAGCGTGTCCGGGTCGGCGACGCGGGCGAGGTTGCGCTCGAAGGTGGCGATGTCGGCGTCCGGCACCTTCTCCCGGACGCGGTCCGCCCAGTCGGCGAGGTGCGGCACCTGGTAGTGGTTGCTGGTGAGGAAGTACCGCTTGAACAGCGGGAACCCCTCGTCGAGGAGCCGGAAGTACCACGGCGTGTACACCGGGTGCAGCGGGTACAGCTTCGTGACGAACGTGTCGAAGGGGTGGCCGAGCTGGATGAGCCACCGGGTGAGCCCGACCTCGTACTTCTGGACGATCGCGTGCTTCTTCTCCTGGCGCGCCACGGAGGCGAGGTAGCGCCGGAACTCGGGGTCCTCGATGACGGGCCCGCGGTAGGCGAGGAAGTAGGAGCCGACCAGGAAGTCGTAGGTGTAGTCCTGCTCGAAGCGGTCGAGCAGGGGGCCGCGGACCGATTCCATGGGGATCGGTTCGTGGAACCGGTTGACCGGCACGTTGCGGGTCCGGTAGATGCCCTTCGTCGCCTGCAGACCCCACCAGTCGCAGGCCTTGGCGTCCATGCGCGCGAAGACGTCGTCGAGCGGGCGTAGCAGGTAGCCGCTGTCGTTGACGAGCAAAAGCTCGTCGTACTCCTCGATGGCGGACCAGCCGACGCGGTCGATCAGCCGGGAGTAGGAGCCGAAGTCGTACTCCCCGTGCCGCTGGGCCCACGCGCCCTGGGTGTGGTCGGCAAGCTTGGCGAGCTCGGCGGGCGACATGTCGCCGTCGGCCATGTAGTAGACGTCGGCGTGCCGGGCCAGCTCGCGCACGTAGTCCACGACGTAGTCGTCGACGATCCCCTCCGGGTCGTAGCCCGCGAACAGGCACACGCGCCGCACGGGCTGCCCGGCGGCGAAGCGGTGGCCGGTGCCCAGACGGCGGGATGGCGACGGCAGCGGCCGGGTCGAGAGGCCCTCGCGGCGGCCGGTCGTGCGGTAGTGGGTCAGCGGGTTGACGCTGTCGTCACCGGGGTCGAGATGCTTCGACCAGTACCACCACGTGTCGAAGTCCGGGGACGGGTTGCGCAGCTCCTGCCAGCCGTGCTCGCAGTAGTGCGCCAGCGGGTTGCGGCGCACCGCCGGGTTCATCCGCTGGTAGTAGCGGGTGTCGAACATGGGCGACGGGTCGAGGCCTAGGGCGGCGCCCTTGGCGACGTAGTGCTCGATCGGGTCCATGTCCGCGGGCAGCTCGTCCACACCGGCGCCCGCGAGCTGCCCGCGGTAGTGGTCGACGTCGAAGGCGCCCGACTCGGCGATCGCCTCCGCCGCCTTCTGGCGTCGCAGGCTGACGTTGCCCTCGACCGTGCTGTACCAGCGGCGCGGCGAGCCGGGCGCGGAGGACGGCTCCAGGTCCACCCCGGAGGCGATCCGCCGGCGCCGGTTCGAGCTGCCGCCGGCCGGCGCGAGGTAGAGGTCGACCGTCTCTCCCTCGAGCACGTCGAGGTCGGCGTCCACGACATGCGCGGTCCACCCCTGCGGGTCGCCGGCCACCGGGAGGCGCACCTCGAGGCCGGTCGTGCGGCCCACCAGAAGTACCACCGGCATGCCCTCGTCGTCGCGTGCGGAGATCGTCAGGCGCGCGTCGGAGGCGTCGCCGTCGAAGCCGACGAGCGTCGGGGGATGGGCTAATTTTCCGGGCACGACACGACGGGCGATCCGGCCGACGATTCGCTTGATCGGTACCACGGGGCCACCCAGAGGACGTCGGGACAGGGAACGGACCCTTGATGATGGCGCAGTTTTCGTCCGGATGTGAAGTGAGTCACCCTGGCGTGTCCTGCGTCTCCGGGACCTGGGGTGGGCTCTCCGAGGTGCGCGAAGGTGCATGGGTGCTCGATTTCGGTGATGCGATCATGACAGCGCTTTGAGAAAGCTCGGGGGAGCCAACCGTGGCTCCCGCGCAACGACGGCCGAGCGGACCGGACGAATCGGTAGGCGCCGACCGCCGACCTCGGCATCGCCAACCTCGCTCAGGCCTGCCCGAGCTCTGCGCGCCGCCGCACGACGGCCGCGGCGACGTCCGGGTCGACGCCGTCCAGGGCCACGTCGTACCGGGCGTGGTATCCGATGCGCGACTCGCGCACGTGCGCGGCCATGAGAGACCCGGCGCGTTCGCCGTCCCCGGCGTCGATGGCCGCGACGATGATCCGGTGCTCGGGCCAGAGGCGCTTGCCGCGCGGCAGCTCGCCGGCCGCGTAGAGCCACTCGATCTT
Organism: Isoptericola sp. Y581; assembly: GCF_059445475.1. NCBI lineage: Bacteria > Bacillati > Actinomycetota > Actinomycetes > Micrococcales > Promicromonosporaceae > Isoptericola > Isoptericola sp. Y581. The sequence goes on from NZ_JCAIUK010000001.1 coordinate 604,509, forward strand.
CCAGGAGAGCTGGCGCAACAGCCGGAGCAGCGTGGCGCTGCCGGCGAGGCGGGCGATGCCGAGATGGAAGAGGTCGTTGAGCTCCACCAGGGGCTCCAGGTCGTCGCGCGCGACGCACGCGTCGCCCTCGTCGAGGAGCGCCGCGATCTGGCGGCGCTGCTCCCACCACTCGGCCGGGCTCTCGTCGGAGGACCACAGCGCCGCGGCGCGCCGGGCGGCCCGGCGCGACGTCGCGACCTCGAGGGTCTCGCGGACCGCGAACAGGTCGTCCGCGTCGTCGACCGGGATGGCCGCCACGCGGGAGCCGGCGTGCGGGCGCGACTCGACGAAGCCCTCGCTCTCCAGGCCCCGCAACGCCTCGCGCACCGGCACCCGGGAGACGCCGTACCGGTCGGCCAGCATGGTCTCGGTGATCCGCGAGCCGGGGACCAGGCCACCGGTGATGATGTCGCGACGCACCGCGTCCTGCACGGACGAGGAGACCCCGCCCGAGGGATACGTCGGGGTGCGCGGCGGCTGGGGTTCGGCGGGTACGGCGGGATCGAGCGGTTCATCAGAGGGCAGCGGCACCGGGGATGGCTCCTAGCAGCTCGCGGGTGTACTCGGCCCGCGGGTTGCGGAAGACCTCGTCGACCGGACCGGTCTCCTCGACGCGCCCGTGGCGCAGGACGACGACATTATCCGCGACCTCACGCACGACGGCGAGGTCGTGCGTGATGAAGAGGTAGGAGACCGCGAGGCGGTCGCGCAGGTCGGCGAGCAGCTGCAGCACCTGTTCCTGGACCAGCACGTCGAGCGCCGACACGGCCTCGTCCAGCACCAGCACCTCCGGCCCCGGGGCCAGCGCCCGCGCGATCGCCACGCGCTGGCGCTGCCCGCCCGAGAGCTCGCCGGGTCGCCGGTGGGCCGTGTCGGCCGGCATCGCGACCTGCTCCAGGAGCTCGGCGACGCGGGCGCGGCGGCTCGCGCGGTCCCCGATGCCGAACACGCGCAGGGGCTCGTCGATGATCCGTTCGACCGTGTGGGTCGGGTCGAGCGAGCCGTAGGGATCCTGGAAGACCGGCTGCACCCGTCGGCGCAGCGCGCGTCGCCCGGCCCGCGTGGACCCGACGATGCTGGCGCCGTCGACCAGCGCGGCGCCGCTCGTCGGGGTCTCCAGGCCGAGCAGGATGCGCGAGATCGTCGTCTTCCCGGAGCCCGACTCGCCGACCAGCGCGGTCGCCGTGCCGCGGGGGACGCCGAACGACACGCCGTCCAGGGCGCAGAGCACGCCCCCGTGGCGCCCGCGCACCCGGAACTCCTTGACGAGGTCGCGCACGGTGACGACGTCGTCGGCCGGGGCGGGTGCGTCGGCGACGGGCTGGTCTGGGCCGGACGCTGGGCCGGACGCTGGGCCGGATGCTGGGCCGGATGCTGGGCCGGACGTCAGGACGGCCGCGGCGGCCACGCCGGGCGCGGCCGCGACGAGCCTGCGGGTGTACTCGTGCTCGGGCTGGCGCAGCACCTGGGCCGGCCGGCCGGCCTCGACGATCCGGCCGTCGAGCATGACGACGACGCGGTCGGCGCGGTCGGCCGCGATGCCGAGGTCGTGGGTGACGAGCAGGAGGGTGGTGCCGTGCGCCCGCGCCAGCTCCTCGAGATGGTCGAGGATCCGGCGCTGCACGGTGACGTCCAGGGCGGAGGTCGGCTCGTCGGCGACGAGCAGCTCGGGCTCGCGGGCCAGGGCACGGGCGATGAGCACGCGCTGGCGCATGCCGCCCGAGAACTCGTGCGGGTACTGCTTGGCGCGCTTCGCGGCGTCGGGGATCCCCGCCTCGTCGAGCAGCTCCACGACCCGGCGCTGCACGTCCGCGCCCCGGCGGCCGTCCCGGCGCAGGGCGTCGGCGACGTGGTCGCCGACCCGCATCGTCGGGTTGAGGTTGGTCAGCGGGTCCTGCGGGACCAGCCCGATCAGGCTGCCGCGCACGTCGCTCGGGTCGTCGGCGACGAGGTCGCGCCCGTCGAGCAGGATCTGGCCACCGGTGACCCGCCCGGCGCCGGGCAGCAGCCCGAGCAGGGCGTTCACCAGCGTCGACTTGCCGGAGCCGGACTGGCCGACGACGGCGACGCGCTCGCCGCGGCGGATCTCGAGGTCGATCTGGTGCAGCACCGGGGTCGAGCCGTACGACACCTCGAGCCCACGCACCGCGAGCAGCGGCGCGGCCTCGTCGGTGGCCGGCGGCACCGTGGCGGGGTCAGCGACCGGCCGCATAGCCCTGCGCCCCCCTCGGGTTGGCGGCGGCGCCGAGGACGCCGGTGGCGGGGTCGCGGGTGACGGCGGACAGCCGTCCGAGCGCCCAGTCGCCGGCCCGGGTGAGCACGTGGCCGCGCTCGGCGAGTCCGCGCAGCACGTCCTCGCCGAGCCGGTCCTCGACGACCGCCCCGCCCGGCGTCCAGGTGCGCGGCCAGAACGACCCCGGGAACGACGTGGTGTGCAGCGCGGGCGCGTCGACCGCCTCCTGCGGCGTGTACCCGCCGACGAGGACGCGCAGGATCATGAGGAGCTGCCACTGGTCCTGCTGGTCGCCGCCGGGGGAGCCGAGCGCCATGACGGGCTCGCCGTCCCGCAGCACCAGCGTCGGGGTGAGCGTCGTGCGCGGCCGGCGACCCGGCTCGAGCCGCGACGGGGAGGCCTCGTCGAGCCACGTCATCTGCAGTCGGGTGCCGAGGCAGAACCCGAGCCCGGGGATCGTCGGGGACGACTGCAGCCAGCCGCCGGACGGCGTCGCCGAGACGATGTTGCCCCAGCGGTCGACGACGTCGAGGTGGCAGGTGTCGCCGCGGGTGCTGCCCAGCGCGTCCGGGACCGGCTCGACCTCCACGGCAGTCTCGACCTCCACGGTGGGCTCGCCCACCCCCGCGCTGCCCGGCGCGCCGGGCAGGGAGCCCGCCGGGGCCGAGCTGGCGTAGGTCGTGCGCAGCGGCGGCGCCGCGGGCGTCGTCCGCCCGGGCACGTCGCCGGGGCGCACGTCGTGCGACGCGTGCTCGGTGATCAGCTGCCGGCGGGCCGCCGCGTACTGCGGCGACAGCAGGTACGCGAGCGTCTCGGCGTCGGCGGCACCCTCGGAGTCCCCGTACCAGGTGTCCCGGTCGGCGAGCGCGAGCTTGAGGGTCTCGAGCACGGTGTGGGCGCCCAGCTCGGTGCTCGGGTCGAGCCGCTCGTCGGGGAGGCCGTCGAGGACGGCGAGCGCCTGCAGCAGCGCCGGGCCCTGCCCCCACGGGCCGGTCTTCGCGACGACGTGGCCGCGGAACGCCACTGTCGTGGGCTCCTCGTAGCCGGCATCGAAGGCGGACACGTCGGCGGCCGTCATGACGCCCGCGTGGTCGGCGCCGTCGGCGTGCCGGTGCGGCGTGGCGACGAACTCCTCGACGGCGGGGCCCACGACGTCGCGCCACGCGGCGCGGGCGGCGTCGACCTGGGCGGCCCTGTCGGCGCCGGCGGCGGCGGCCTCCTCGGCCGCCCTCGAGACCCGGTCCAGCACGTCGGCGTACGCGGGGTTGCGCACCAGTGCACCGGGCGCGGGCGCCTCGCCCGCGGGCAGCCAGTGCGCGGCGGAGGTGGGCCAGTGCTCGCGGAAGAGGTCCGCGATCCCGGCGATGGTGCGGCTCACGCGCTCCAGGACCGGGTGCCCGTCGCGGGCGTAGCCGACGGCGGTGGCGAGCACGTCGGGCACGCTCCACGTCCCGTGATCGCGCAGCAGCAGGAGCCACGCGTCGACGGCGCCGGGCACCGCCGCGGCGAGCGCGCCCGAGCCGGGGACGAGTTCCAGGCCCTCGACGTCGCGGTAGTGCGCGATCGTCGCGGCCGCGGGCGCGGGCCCCTGGCCCATGAGCACCCGGGGGCGTCCCGGCTCGGCGGCGGTGGCGAAGACGCCGGTCATGTCGCCGCCCGGCCCGTTGAGATGCGGCTCGACGAGGTGCAGCACGAACGCGCCCGCCACGGCGGCGTCGAACGCGTTGCCGCCGCGCTCGAGCACGGCCTGGGCGCTCGCGGACGCCAGCCAGTGCGTCGAGGCGACCATGCCGAAGGTGCCCTGCAGGTCGGGGCGGGTGCGGACGGGGGACGGCGGGACGAAGGCGGGGTGGCCCATGAGACGACTCACTTGCTGTCGGAGGTGGTGGGGTCGACGGCGTCGCGCAGGGCGTCGCCGAGCAGGTTGAACCCGAGGCAGATCACCACGATGGCCAGGCCGGGGAACAGCGCGGGCCAGGGGGTGCGGGACAGGTACTGCTGGGCGTCGGAGAGCATGATGCCCAGGCTCGGGGTGGGCGGCTGGATGCCCAGGCCGAGGAACGAGAGCACGGCCTCGCCGAGCACGGCGACCGGCATGATGACCGTGGCCTGGATGATCACGGCGGACAGGCAGTTGGGCAGGATGTGCTGCGCGAGGATCCGGGCCCCGGAGGCATCCATCGCGGTCGCGGCCTGCACGAACTCGCTCCCGCGCAGCCGCAGGGTCTCGCCCCGCACCACGCGGATCATCGTCGGGATCTGCGCGATGCCGAGGGCCAGGGCGGCGTTGGTGAGGCTCGGCCCGCTGATGGCTGCCAGGCCGACGGCGAGCACGAGGAACGGGAACGCCAGGGTGACGTCCGTGAGCCGGGAGATCGGGCCGTCCAGCGCCCGCCACCACCCGGCCGCGAGGCCGAGCGGGGTGCCGACCACGACGGCCAGCACCACCGACAGCACGCCGACGACGAGGGAGACGCGGATGCCGTAGAGCATCCGCGACAGGATGTCGCGGCCGAGGTCGTCGGTGCCCAGGGGGAAGCCGATCGTGCCGGGGAGCTGGAACGGCGCGTCGAAGTGCACCTGGGTGGGCGGGTACGGGGCGAGCACCGGGGCGAGCACGCCGGCCAGCACGGAGACGACCAGCATGATCAGGCCGGTCATGCCGAGCGGGGAGCGCGCGAACTGCGCCAGCACGCGGAACCGGGGTCGCTCGAGGGTGGGGCCCGCGCCCGCCGGCGCACCGGGGCTGTCGGTCGAGACGACGAGGGTCATGAGCGGCCTCCCACGCGGATCCGCGGGTTGACGACGGAGTACAGGGCGTCGACCGCCAGGTTGATGAGGACGTAGCCCACGGTGGTGAGCAGCACGACGGCCTGGATCACGGGGTAGTCGCGGGTGAACACGGCGTCGAGGGTGAGCTTGCCGAAGCCGGGCAGCGCGAAGATCTGCTCGGTCACGACGGCCCCGGAGATGAGGCCGCCCAGCTGGAGCCCCGCGATGGTGACCACCACGATGAGCGAGTTGCGCAGCCCGTAGCGCATCAGCACGCGGCCCCGGCCGAGGCCGGTGGCACGGGCGCTGCGGACGTAGTCGGCACGCATGGACTCGATCATGGACGCGCGCGTCTGTCGCATGATGACGGCGGCGAGCCCCGTGCCGAGCACGAGCGCCGGCAGGATCAGGTGCAGCAGCCACCCGGCCGGGTCCGCGGACAGCTCCACGTAGCCCGACGCCGGGAAGAGGCCCAGGCCGATGCAGAGCCACAGGATGGCGAGCATGCCGAGCCAGAAGTTCGGCACGGAGAGGCTCGTCAGGGCGACGGCGTTGGCGATCCACTCGGGCCACCGGCCCTTGAAGCGCTCGGCGAGCACACCGAGCGCGACCCCGACGACGACCGCGACGATGATTGCGAGGAGCGCCAGCCAGAGCGTCACGGGCAGGGTGGTCGCGATCATGCTGGTGACGGGCGCCCCGGTCCGGGTGGACTCGCCGAGGTCGCCGGTGACGACCTGGCGCAGGAACTCGAGGTACTGGACCGGGAGCGGCTCGTCGAGGCCCAGATCCGAGCGGATCGCGGCGACCCGTTCGGGGCTGGCCTCCTCACCCGCCATCGCGAGCGCGGGGTCGCCCGGGAGCAGGCGTACGCCGACGAAGATCACGATCGAGGCGAGCAGGAGCGTGACGACCGACTGGCCGAGACGGGTGAGGAGGAAGCGACCCACCGCCGATCAGCCCGCCTCGACGAACGCGGCCTGGCCCAGGTGCACGACGCCGTCGGCGTACGTCGCGACCCCGGCGACCTCGTCCGCGTACCCGGTGAGGTTGCGCTGCCGGTACAGGTAGATGATCGGGTTGTCCTGGAGCACCTGGGTGATGGCCTGCCCGTAGAGCTCGGCCCGCTCGCCGGCGTCGCCGGCGCTCGCGGCGTCCGTGAGCAGGGCGTCCACGTCCGGGTTGGCGTAGCCCGAGTAGTTGTTGCCGGCGCCCGTGGTGAGGAAGTTGGAGGTGTTCCCGTGCGGGTCCACGCGCCCCGACCAGCCGAGCTGCAGCAGGTCGAAGTCGCCCGCGGTCTGCGTGTCGAGCAGGGTCGAGTACTCGACCGGGGTGATCTCGATCTCGAAGCCCGCGTCGGCGACGGCGGCCTGGAGGGCCTGGGCGAGCCGGAGGGTGTCGGGGTTGTTCGAGACCTTCATCTCCACCTGGTACGGGGCCTCGACGCCGGCCTCCTCGAGCAGGGCCTTGGCGCCCTCGGGGTCGTACTCGGGGCAGGTCTCGCTGGCGGGGCTCGTGAACGGGCTCGACGGGGCGATCGGGGAGCAGGCCGGGTCGTAGGCGTCGTTGAACACCGACTTCACGAGCTGCTCGCGGTCGACCGCCATCGACAGCGCCTGGCGGACCCGCGGGTCCTGCGCGAGCGGGGTGTCGATCGTGCCGGGCTTCGCCCCCACGCCGTCGGTGTTGCCGACGTTGACCGTCATGGCCTGGTAGCCCAGCGACCCGGTCTGCAGGATCCCGACGCCCTCGGTCTCCTCGAGCTCGGCGAGGTCCTGTGGCGAGATCGAGTCCGCGACCTGGACGTCGCCGGAGCGGAGGTTGGCGGCGCGGATGGAGGCGTCGGTGATGATCCGGTACGTGATCGTGTCGAGGTGGACGTCGTCGGCGTCGTAGTACTCCGGGTCCCGCTCGACGGTGATGGACGTCTGCGGCACGCGCTCGACGAACTTGAACGGGCCGACGCAGACGGGGTGCTCGGCGAAGTCGTCGCCCAGCTCGTCCAGGGCCTGCGGGGACATGATCATCCCGGCCCGGTCGGCCAGGACGGCGGCCAGGGGAGCGAAGGGCTCGGAGTACGTGATCTCGACGGTGAGATCTTCGGCGGCGGTCACGTCGGTGATCGGGCCCAGCTCGCTGGCCCGCGACGAGTCCTCCTTGGTGAGGTGGCGCTCGAGGGTCGTGACGACGGCCTCGGCGTCGAACGGCGTGCCGTCGGCGAAGACGACGTCCTCGCGCAGCGGGATCGTCACCGTGAGGCCGTCGTCGGAGACCGTCGGGAGCTCGGTCGCGAGCATGGGGACGACGGTGCCGTCGGCGTCGAGGTCGTAGAGCTTCTCGCACATCGTCTGCATGACGTAGCGCGTGTAGAGCGAGGAGGACGTCGTCGGATCGAGCAGGTCGGGCTCGGCCGAGAGCGCCATGACGAGGTCGCCGCCCTCGACGACGGTCTTGCCGTCGAGGGAGACGGAGGTGACGTCCGAGGGCGTCGCGGACGACGCGGCGTCGCCGCCCGTCGACTGGACCTCCTGGCAGCCCGAGAGCGCGAGCGCGGCGCTCAGGGCGAGAGCTGAGCCGATGGCGGGGCCGCTGCGGTGCGGCCAGTTCGAGATGCGCACAGTGATGTGTCCAATCCGGTGTCAATAGGGACGGATTGCATGCAATCACGACACAGGATGGCGGAAGGTAGGCGATGTGTCACTAGTGCGTGAAATATCCGTGACATCCCCGGTGCAGTCTCGACAGGTGGTCAGATGCCGGTCAGGCGCGCCGTCAGGCACGCGCGTCAGGCACGCGCGTCAGGCGCGCCGCCACGGGGGTGCCCGAGGAGGGCGACGACGAGCGTGAGGACGGCGCTTACGCCGACGCCCCAGGCCAGGTGGGCCTGCAGCAGCAGGGCGCCCGTGGCGGCGCCGGCGCAGATGAGGGCGATCGCGGCGATGCGTCTCCCGGCATACTTGCCCGAGCCGCCCGCGAGCCGGGAGTCGGCGGCCAGGCCGGTGATGGTCGAGGTGACGACCACGGTGGTGACGTCCTTGACCGACAGGTGCCGCGCCGTCGCGGCCTGCGCCCCCATCGCGAGGGCCAGCAGCCCGGTCACGACGAGCCGCACGGCGGTCGGCAGGTCGTCGTCGGACACGCCGAGCAGCACGGCGATCGCCGCCAGCACCAGACCCACCGCCGAGATCAGGCCCGTGGTGCGCGGGGTCCAGCCCACCTGCACCGGCCGCAGCACCATCCCGGCGATCGCCGCCCCGACCATGAACGTGCCGAGCGCGAGCAGCGGCCCGACGACGGGCAGGTCGTCGCCGCCCGCCAGCGCCATCCCGAGGATGACGACGTTGCCGGTCATGTTGCCGGTGAACACGCGGTCCAGGCCGAGGTAGCCCACGGCGTCGGCGATGCCGGTCGAGAACGTGAGGGCGAGCATGAGGACGAGGTGCAGCCGGTCGCGGTCGCGGCGGAGTGGTCCGAGGAGGGAGCGAGGCACCAGGTCACCGTACCGACCCCGCCGAGATAGAGAACCCCGGACGCCGAGATAGAGAAGGCGGACCCGCGAGATAGAGAGGTCCGGACGAGGCCCCAGCAGGCTGGGGTCCCGTCCGGACCTCTCTATCTCGCGGGTCCGCCTTCTCTATCTCGGCGAGGGGTCGGTCACTCGGTGGAGCTGCCGCCGGTCACCTGGTCGATGAAGTCGGGGTTCGCCTCGAGCCACGCGTCGGCGGCGGCCTCCGGGTCGTCCGCGTACTGCTCGTCGTTGAACATGAGGTTCTCCAGGGAGAACAGCTGCTCGTCGTCGAGGGTGAAGTTCTTCAGCCAGCCCGCCAGCTCCGGGTAGCGGTCGGCGAAGTCGGCGGTGCCGTAGGTGTGGATCTCCTCGGCGTCGCCCATCACGCCCTCGGGGTCCTCGAGGTCGCGGACCGGGTACTCGTCGTAGGCCCAGTGCGGGCGCCACAGCGTGACGGCGATGTTGTCGCCGCTCTCGACGGCGCCCTTCAGCTCGGCGAGCATGGCGGGCGTCGAGGAGATCGTGTAGTCCAGACCCTCCAGCCCGTAGGTCGGGATGGCCTCCTCCGTCGTCACCTTGGTGAGGCCCGCGCCCGCCTCGATGCCGACCAGCTTGTTGCCGTAGTCGTCGGCCATCGTGGCCAGGTCGCCGATGGTCTGGGCCGGCGAGTCCTCGTTCACCGCGATGGTGAGCTTGGCGTCGTCGTACCAGGTGCCCAGGTCGGAGATGTCGTCGCCGAACTTCTCGACGTACGAGGCGTGCGTGAGCGGCAGCCAGGTGTCGAACAGCACGTCCATGTCGCCGCCCGCGAGGCCGGTGAAGACCACGCCGATGTCGGCGGTCTTGGTCTCGACGTCGTAGCCCTTCTCCTCGAGCACGGCGGCCCAGAGGTTGGAGACGGCGATGCCTTCGTCCCAACCGGTCGGGATGCCGATCGTGATCTCCTTCTCGTCACCCGAGGCGTTGCTGCCACCGCCGTCGTCGTCGCCCGACGCGCAGGCGGCGAGAGAGACGGCGAGGGCGAGGGTGCCGCCGGCGGCGGCGAATCGACGGGTGTTGCGTCCGAGATTCATAGGGATGTCCTTCCTGAGGGGGTCGTGCGGTGGCCGGGGCCGCAGCACGGAAGCGTGAGAGTCAGCGAGCGGCCCTGAGGGCCCTTGCCACGGGGGAGCGGTCGGCAAGGGCCGACGTGACCCGGTCGAGATAGATCGCGAGGAACACGACCGCGAGGCCGGCCTCGAAACCGAGCGAGATGTTGACGCTCGACAGGGCGCCTACGACGTCGCCACCGAGACCGCCGGCGCCGACCATGCCCGAGATCACGACCATCGACAGCGCGAGCATGATCACCTGGTTGACGCCCGCCATGAGAGTGGGCATCGCCAGCGGGATCTGGATCTGCCGCAGGATGCGTCGGTCGGTGGCGCCGAACGCGCGCCCGGCCTCGACCACCTCGGCGTCGACCTGCCGGATGCCCAGCTCGGTGAAGCGCACGCCCGGGGCGAGCGCGAAGACGATGGTCGCGATGATGCCGGGCACGGGCCCGGTAAGGAAGATGACGACCGTCGGGATCAGGTAGACGAAGGCTGGCATCGTCTGCATGAAGTCGAGGATCGGGCGGACGACGCGCGACACGTGCTCGTTGCGCGCCGACCAGATCCCGAGCGGGATGCCGATCACCAGCGCAACCACCGAGGCCAGCAGCACGAGTGCCAGCGAGTCCATGGCATTGGTCCACTGGTCCATCGCGGCGATGATGACGAAGCCGGCCAGCGTGCCGAGAGCGAGCTTCCAGCCCTTGGCCCAGAAGGCGATCGCGGCGAGCACGAGGGCGACGACCCAGAACGGCGGGGTGCTGAGCGCCCAGTCGAGACTGTCGTAGATCGCCTCGAAGAAGGCCTTGACCCCGTCGAAGAAGGGATCGAACGTGTCGGTGACCCAGTCGATCGCGGTCTCGATCCAGTCACCGACCGCGACGCGGGGGACCAGCGTGTCGGTATCCGTGGCGGCGGAGATCATGCCGAGGCTCCTTCCGTCGTCGCGGCGGGGCCGGCGTCGATGTGGTCGCCCTCGAGGGGCGTGTCCGAGTTGCCGTTGGTGACCGTCTCGCCGGGAACCATCGCCTCCAGCAGGGTCACGCGGGGGATCACGCCGACGAGGCGCCCCTCGTCGTCGACCACGGCCATCGGGACGGCGGACTCGGTGGCCGGCGCGAACAGCTCGGCGAGCGGGGTGTCCTGGTGCACGGAGGTCACGTCGGTCACGACGATGCCTTCGAGCTTCTCGACGCCCTCCTTCGCGGCCCGTACGGCGTCGTCCGCGCGGACGAGCCCCTTGAGCCGGCGCCCGCGGTCCACCACGTAGGCGCCCGACGCCTCGGCGTCGCGCATCTCGCGTGCGGCCAGGCGCGGCCCGCCGCCGATCGCGACCGTGACGTGCGGGCGCTGCATGACGGCTGAGGCCGTGAGGACCCGGGAGCGGTCGACGTCGGCGACGAACTTCTCGACGTACTCGTTCGCCGGGTCGGACAGGATCTGCTCGGACGTGCCGATCTGCACGATCTCGCCGTCACGCATGACGGCGATCCGGTCGCCGAGGTGCATGGCCTCGTTGAGGTCGTGCGTGATGAAGATGATCGTCTTGCCCAGCTTCTCCTGGAGCTCCAGGAGCTGCTCCTGCATCTCCGAGCGGATCAGCGGGTCGAGGGCGCTGAACGCCTCGTCCATGAGCAGCACGTCGGTGTCGGCGGCGAGCGCGCGGGCGAGGCCGACGCGCTGGCGCATTCCGCCAGACAGCTGGGACGGCAGGGAGTTCTCCCAGCCGCTGAGCCCGACCATGTCGAGCGCGTGGCCGGCCTTCTCCTGCCGTTCGATCTTGCCGATGCCCTGGATCTCCAGCGGGTACGCGGCGTTGTCGAGCACCGTGCGGTGCGGCAGCAGCGCGAAGTGTTGGAACACCATGCTCACGCGGGTGCGGCGCAGTTCGCGCAGTCGTTTGCCGTCGACCGTGGCCAGGTTGGCGTCACCGAGGAGGACGTCGCCCGCGCTCGGTGTCCACAGACCGTTGAGCATGCGGATCAGCGTCGACTTGCCCGAGCCGGAGAGGCCCATGACGACGAAGGTCTCGCCGGGGGCGACGTCGAAGTTCGCGTCGATGACTGCGGCGGTGCCGAGGTCCTTGACCTCGTCGCGGGTCGCGCCGGCCTTGAGCCGGCGGACCGCCTCGGTGGGCTTGGGGCCGAAAACCTTGTAGACGCCGCGCACCGACACCGCGGGGGTCACCGCGGGGCTGTCGGCGGGCGTTGTGGTGGTACTGCTGTCTCCCGTCATTCGGGCAGGGCTCGCCACCTTCCATCAAAGTCGGATGCACCCACGGTTCACCGTGCCGTCGTCGAGCGTCGGTCACGGGTTGCCGTGCTACCGGGAACCGGTGGGCACAAGGGCGTCTTTCACCATGCCTTGGTCGAGGGGCACATGGCGAACCGGGAACCTGGGTCCGTTCCGCGGCTTCAATCCCCGTTGTCCTGGGGATTTGACAAGAAACGGGGGTCGAACTTGCCCGTTCGATCGTTATTCGACTGTGATCTACGGCGTGATCCGGCTCACGACCTGCGCCTTCGCTGCCATCCGCCGCCCCCCGCCCGGACGGCGCTAGGTGGGGTGAGGGTCAAGGCCGGATCTACGGGTGTTCAGCAAGCGGCTCTCCGGATGTTCAGCGAGCGGGTGAAAACGCGGCCTTCTGCCCGCACGGCCTGACACGATCCCCGGAGGTTCCGTGGAACCTGTCCCGTCGCCGCGCCCGCGTCACCGCGGGCGGGTCACGGCGCTCGTCGCCACCCTGTCGTTGGTCCTCACGCCCTTGCCGGTCGTGCCCGCGGCCGCGTCCACCGAGCCGGGTGCGGAATCGGCGGTCTCCGTCCAACCGACCGCCGACCCGACCTCCGCCGTGGTGGTGGTCGTCGTCGCGCCGGCCGCCGAGCTGCTCGCCGCCACGGGGACCGCCCGGGTGGGGGAGCTCGCGGTCGACCCGCAGCCGGCCCTGTGGGCCCCGGCCGACGTCGCGCTCACCTTCACCTACCGGTGGCTCGCCGACGGCGCCGAGATAGAGGGAGCCCACGACGCCTCGCTCGTCGTGGCTGCTGCGACCGCGGCCGCTCGGTGAGTGTGGAGATCACGGGGACCGCACCTGACGGCTACGAGTTCGCGGTGGTGGAAGCCGTCACCGCTCGCTGCTGCTCCCGGGTCTGACCGTCCGGCTCCGACCTGGCGTTCCGGCGGTCCGTCTCGGGAGAGCACGGCTCGTTCGCGGCGATCCCGAAGCGGCTCCACGCTCACGGTGAGCAGCGTGGGGACGTGGAGCCCGAAGCCGTCGTCGTGGCGCGGCGACGTTCGGGGTAAAGATCACCCCGAACAGCGGGTGAAGTCGGCCATCGGCAGGCCGTTCGCGGCCGATCGCGCCGCATGCTTGTCGGGCGACATCGGTGCACCGCCCGGGGGAGGGCGCGTCCGCAGGATGGTTGCGGACCTTCGACCTCGCTGTCGGGCCTACCACCCTGGAGAATCCTGTGACCTTCACCCTGCCCGCGCGCCGCCCCGGCCGCCTCGTCGCCCTCGTGACGGCCGCGACGCTGCTGGCCGCACCGCTCGCCGTCGTCCCGGCGACCGCGGCCGCCCCGACGGCCGCCGCCGCGACGTCCGCGACCTCACTGACGATCAAGAAGATCGGCACGAAGACCGCCCCCTACGCGAAGAAGGCGACGGTCAAGCCGAGCGTCACCGCCAAGGGCACGATCTCGGTGAGGTCCAAGACCCTCACGGTGAAGAAGTCGGGCAAGACGGTCGCGAAGAACAAGAAGAAGGTCAGCCTCAAGGCGGGCACCTACCAGGTGACGACGAAGGTCACCTACAAGACCTACAAGCTGACGTCGGCCAAGAAGAAGGTCTGGTCCGCCCCGAAGGTGAAGACCAAGTCGCAGACGCTCGTCGTCAAGCAGGGCAAGAAGCCCTCGCGCACGACTCCGGTCAGCAAGGACAACTGCCCGAGCTGGGCGCCCGTGAAGGGCAACCAGTCCGGCATCTACCACGTGCCCGGCGGCCGGTACTACAAGGTCACCACGCCGGAGGAGTGCTTCACCACCGCGGCCGCTGCCCGCAAGGCCGGCTACCGAGCCTCCAAGAACGGCTGACCTGACCGACCACGACGAGGCCGGCACCCCCACCGGGTGCCGGCCTCCCTGCGTCTCCGGCACCCTGCGGGCTACCCTGGGTGCTGGCCCGCGCCGGCGACGGCGCGCCACGCGCAGACGGGAGCCCCCAGCGCACTCGGCTCAAACCGCAGACACCCAGGAGGCGACCATGTCCACGACCGTTGAGGCACCCGGGACCACCGGATTCGACGAGGCCCCAGACCGCTACAAGGTGCGCTCGCTCGCGCTGGCGGAGGCCGGGCGCCACCAGATCCGGCTCGCCGAGCACGAGATGCCGGGCCTCATGACGCTGCGTTCCGAGTTCGGCGAGTCGCAGCCGCTCGCGGGCGCCCGCATCGCCGGCTCCCTGCACATGACGGTGCAGACCGCCGTCCTCATCGAGACGCTCGTGGCGCTCGGCGCCGAGGTCCGCTGGGCGAGCTGCAACATCTTCAGCACGCAGGACGAGGCGGCGGCCGCGATCGTCGTCGGCCCGCACGGCACCCCCGCCGACCCGCAGGGCGTGCCCGTATTCGCCTGGAAGGGCGAGAGCCTCGAGGAGTACTGGGACTGCGCCGAGCAGATCCTCGTGTGGCCGGGTGCCGGCGAGAACGGTCAGGGCGGCCCCAACCTCATCCTCGACGACGGCGGCGACGCCACGATGCTCGTGCACCTGGGGCTGCAGTACGAGCGGGCGGGCGTGGTGCCGCCCGACACGCTGCCCGGCGAGCCGGACCACGCCCATGAGATGAACGTCGTGCGGGGCTTGCTGCGCCGGGCGCTGGAGTCCGACCCGCTGCGCTGGACCACGGTCGCGCAGGGCATCGGGGGCGTCACCGAGGAGACGACGACTGGCGTGCACCGCCTGTACCACCTCGCCGAGGCGGGCGAGCTGATCTTCCCGGCGATCAACGTCAACGACTCCGTCACCAAGTCGAAGTTCGACAACAAGTACGGCATCCGGCACTCGCTGCCCGACGGCATCAACCGCGCCACCGACATCCTCATCGGCGGCAAGGTCGCGTTCGTCGCGGGCTACGGCGACGTCGGCAAGGGCGCCGCCGAGGCGTTCCGCGGCCAGGGCGCGCGCGTCATCGTCTCCGAGGTGGACCCCATCTGCGCGCTGCAGGCCGCGATGGACGGCTTCCAGGTGGCGACGCTCGAGGACGCGATCGGCGCCGCCGACTTCGTCATCACCACGACCGGCAACAAGGACGTCGTGCGCGTCGAGCACATGCTCGCGCTCAAGGACAAGGCCGTCGTCGGCAACATCGGACACTTCGACAACGAGATCGACATGGACGGCCTCGCCGCCGTGCCGGGCGTCGTCAAGACCGAGATCAAGCCGCAGGTGCACGAGTGGACGCTGCCCGCGGACGGCGACCGCCGCGAGAGGTCGATCATCGTGCTGTCCGAGGGCCGCCTGCTCAACCTGGGCAACGCGACCGGACACCCGTCGTTCGTCATGTCGAACTCGTTCGCCAACCAGGTGATCGGGCAGATCGAGCTGTTCGTGGACATGGCCCGGCCGGCCGAGGAGCGGCAGTACGAGCGCCAGGTCTACCGCCTGCCCAAGGTGCTCGACGAGAAGGTCGCGCGCCTGCACCTTGACGCCCTCGGCGTCCGGCTCACCGAGCTGAGCAAGGATCAGGCCGAGTACCTCGGCGTGCCCGTCGAGGGCCCGTACAAGCCGGAGCACTACCGCTACTGAGAAACGCCGCCGGTTGAGCGCAGGCTCGACCGGCGACAACGGGGGATGTCCCCCCGCCGGTCCGGGCGGCGGGCCGGGTACCGGGGGGGACGTCCGGGCGGCCAGGCTGGGAGCATGTCCCGCATGACCTCCACCGACGGCCCGCGGCTCGCCGCCCGCCCGCCGTTCCTCCTCGCACCTTTCCACCGCGACACCTGGCGCGCGTACGGGTTCCTGTGGCTCGCGCTGCTGCTGGCACCGTTCGCGCTCGCGTACGCGCTGTTCACGATCTCGTTCATGGCCGGCGTCGCGGTCACGGTGGTCGGCCTGTTCGTGGCGGGCGGCATCCTGGTCGGCGCACGGGGCTGGGGCTCGATGTACCGGCGGATGGCGGTGCGGTACCTCGGCGTGGAGATCGCGGAGCCGATGCCGCGGATACCACGGAAGGGTTTCTGGCGCCGCCTCGGCGGGATGCTCGGCGACGCGACGGCCTGGCGTGCACTGCTCTACATGTTCGTCACGTTCCCGCTGGCGATCGCGGGGTTCGTCGTGAGCACGGTCTCCCTCGCCGTGGCCCTCGGGGGCATGACGCACTGGTTCTGGACGCGCTGGTTGCCGCTGCAGCAGGCGTCCGACGGCACGTGGCACCGGGGCGCGGCGGTCGGCACCGACTGGTTCGTCGACACCCCGCCGCGCCAGCTGCTGCTCGTCGCCGTCGGCGTGATCCTGCTGTACCTGTGGCCGCAGCTGCAGGCCCTGTTCGCTGGGCTGTTCCGCCTGCTGGCAGTCGGGCTGCTCAGCCCGACGCGCGCCAGCATGCGGGTGGCGTACGCGGAGCGGGCCCGCGCCGTCACGGTCAAGGACGCCGACGCGCGCCTGCGCCGCATCGAGCGCGACCTGCACGACGGCACCCAGGCGCACCTGGTGGCCGTCGCCATGCAGATCGGCGAGGCGCGCGAGCTGCTGCGCGACGGCGCCGACACGGACGAGCTGGGGTCGGTGCTGGAGACGGCGCACTCGAGCACCAAGGACACGCTGGCCGAGCTGCGCGAGCTGGCCCGCGGCATCCGGCCGCCCGCGCTCGACGCCGGCCTCGCCGTCGCCCTGGAGACCCTCGCGGCGCGTGCCGCCCTGCCCGTGCGGGTGCACGCCGTCGGGCTGGACTCGGCCGACCTGCCGTCCAGCGTCACCGCGATCTCCTACTTCGCCGTCGCGGAGCTCGTCGCCAACGCCACCAAGCACGCGCGCGCGACCGGTATGGACGTCGTCGCCGGCGTCGAGCCCGTCCCTGACGCCGCCACGGGCACGGCCCTGCGCGCCCTCGTGCTGCGCGTGCACGACGACGGCGTGGGCGGGGCCGCCGTGCGCGCGCCCGACGCCTCCGGCCGGGGCAGCGGGCTGGCCGGGCTCACGGACCGCCTCTCCGGCGTCGAGGGCGCCCTGCGGGTGGTCAGCCCTCCGGGAGGGCCTACGGTGATCACCGTGACGATCCCGCTGCCCACCGCCAAGGACACTGCCAAGGAGACGGCCAAGGGCACTGCGAGGGACGCCCGCTGATGCCCGTTGAACCGACGCCGGGCCTGCGCGTCGTGGTCGCCGAGGACTCCGCGATCCTGCGGGACGGACTCGTCGCGCTCCTCGCCCGCCGTGGCCACGACGTCGTCGCTGCGGTGCCCGACGGCGAGGCCCTGGTGCGCGAGGTCACGAGGCTCGCGGCCGCGGACGCCCTGCCCGACGTGCTCGTCGCCGACATCCGCATGCCGCCCACGCACACCGACGAGGGCCTGCGCGCCGCTGAGGCCCTGCGGGCCGCCTACCCGGGCCTGCCCGTGCTGGTGTTCTCGCAGTGGGTCGAAACGCGGTACGCGTCGCGGTTGCTCGAGGGCGACCCGCGCGGCGTCGGCTATCTGCTCAAGGACCGTGTGGCCGACGTCGGGGACTTCATCGCCGCCCTCGCCCGCGTCGCGGCGGGGGAGACCGTCCTCGACCCGGAGGTGGTGCGCCAGCTCATGGGCGCGCACCGCTCGCCCGAGGACGGCGTCGCCCGCCTGACCCCCCGCGAGCGCGAAGTGCTCGAGCTCATGGCACAGGGGCGCTCCAACGGGGCGATCGCCGAGGGGCTGTACCTGTCCTACGGGGCGGTGGAGAAGAACGTGGCCTCGATCTTCACCAAGCTCGATCTGGCGCAGGACTCCGCCGACCACCGCCGCGTCCGCGCCGTCCTGCGCTACCTGGGCGTCGACGCCTGACGGCCGTCGCACCACCCTGCCGGTCGAGACTGTCGAGATCCGCTGGTTGAGACTGTCGAGATCCGCTGGTTGAGCCTGTCGAGATCCGCTGGTTGAGCCTGTCGAGATCCGCTGGTTGAGCCTGTCGAAACCCGGTGAGGTCTCGACAGGCTCAACCGACGACATCTCACGGCCACCAAGGGGGACGTCCCCCGCATCGGCACGGGGGGGAAGCCGCCGGGAGAGCGGGGGGTCAGGCCCCTGTCCGGCAACGCTGCAGGTCACGAGGCTGTAGGGGTCCTCATCGACCTCTCCCAGGAGTAATCATCGTGGCCGTCATCGACGCCCCTTCACCGACTGCCGTCCGACCCCGCTCCGGCGGGCCGGATCGCACCGCACCGGACCGCAGCACCGCTCCGCGCCGAGCACCCGCTTCCCCGGCCCGGCCGCGACCGCCGCGCGACGGCTTCGTCGACGTCGTGCGGGCGGTCGGGACCGTCGGCGTCGTGCTGCTGCACTGGCTGATGGCCGAGGCCGCGTGGGACGGCAGCACCCTGCAGGTCGGCAACGCCCTCGGACACGGCGCCGGGTGGGTCGCCACCTGGCTGCAGCCGCTGGCCCTGCTGTTCTTCGCCGCCGGGGCGTCCGCGGGTTACCAGCGCACGATCACGTCGGCTGCCGGTCGGGGCTGGGCCGGGGTCGTCGGGTCCCGGCTGGGCGCGACGGCGCGGCCGGTCGCGGCGTTCGCCGGCGCGTGGGCCCTGGCGGTCGCGGCGCTCCTCGCGCTCGGCGTGCCCGACGAGGCGGTGTGGCGCCTGGCCAGGATGGCGCCGCAGCTCCTGTGGTTCCTCGGCGTGTGGGTGCTGCTCATGGTCGCCGCGCCTGCGCTGCAGGCGGCCTGGCGGCGCTGGCGTTGGGGCGCGCTCGGCGTCGTCGTCGCGCTGCCGCTGGCGCTCGACGCGCTGCGGTTCGGACTCCCGGGCGACTTCACCGCCGGGCTCGCGGGCGCCAACGTGGTGCTCGCGTGGGCCGTGCCGTTCCTCGCGGGGATCGCATACGCCGCCGAGCGCAGCGCGCCGCGCCGTCCGGCGTCGTCCGGGTCGGCGGGGCACGGGCGGACCGGGCGCCTGCTGCTCGCGGCCGGCGCCGTCGCGGCGTTGGTGACCATGGCCGTGCTCGTCGCGGTCGGCCCGTACCCGCTGAGCATGATCGGCATGCCGGGCGACGAGATCTCCAACCTCGGCCCGCCGACGGCCCCGGTCGTCGCGCTGGCGGTGGCGCAGGTGTGCCTGGTGCTGCTGGCCCGCGAGACCCTGGTCCGCGCCGCCGCGACCGAGGTGGGCTCCCACGTGGTCGGCGCCCTGGCCCGCCGGTCGATGACCGTCTACCTCTGGCACCTCACCGCGATGTTCGCCGTCGTCGGCGTGGCCCTGCTCGGCCTCGGGCAGGAGCTGCCCGCCGCGTGGGGCGCGGACTGGTGGGCCTCGCGGCCCGTGTGGTTCGCCGCCTACCTGCTGGTGTTGCTCGGCCTGGTGCGCGCCTTCGGCCGGTTCGAGGTCCGCCGCCGACGATGACCCGTCGCCGCTGTGAGCATGCTTCCGCGCGAAACAGGGCCAGAAGCATGCTCACGGCGAACGCCGTGCTCAGCGCGGCGGGTCGGGGATGGCGTAGGGCAGCCGGTGCAGCGTCGCGGCACGGGCCTCGGCCCGCTCCTGCTCGGCCCGGCCGCGGGTCAGCTCGCGGTCGCGGCGCTCGTGCAGGACGGCGTGCAGGAACGCCTCGGCGGGCGTGCCGGGCGGCGGGCCGGGCGCGACGTACGGCTCGATCCGGCCGGCCAGCTCGTCGGCCAGGCCGGCCCGCGAGGCGGGCGCGAGCCGCGGGGCGCGGTCGAGCAGCTGGCGGGCGGACAGCGCCAGCCCGTCAGGGAGGCGCCGGATGTCGGCCGTGCGTGCCCACCCGGCCAGCTCGGGCGGCATCGCGAGCGGCACCGACCAGCCGCGCCCGCCCCGTACCCGGATCACGTAGGTGCCGGCCAGGATGTCGCCGAGCCGCTTGCCGCGCGAGTTCGCCAGCGACGTGACGAGCGCGACGCTGCCGAACGTCAGCCACAGCTCGCCGACACCCACCAGCGCACGGACGAACGCGTGCCGGAACCGCACCGGCCCGCCGTCGTCGCGCACCACGCGCAGGCCCGTGGCGAGCTTGCCCACCGAGCGGCCGCGGCTGAGCGTCTCGACCGTCACCGGCACCACGACCATCACCACGACCGCCGCGACCACGGACAGCACCCGCAGCCACTGCTCGTCGATCGAGACGTCCTGCGCGGCGGCCACCACGAGGAGGGCGAGCACCACGATCCCGATCACGGCGAGGTCCAGCAGCGCCGCCAGCGCACGGCTCACGAACGACGCGGGGCGGGCGTCGAGCACCACGCCCTCGCCGATCAGGATCCCGTCGTGCATGTGCATCCCCCGCTCGTCGCACCGGTGTCGTGTGGAAGGCTATCGGCCGTGGACCTTGACGCCTTCTCCGCCGTGCACAGCCCCCAGTGGGACCGGCTGCAGCAGCTCACGCGGCGCCGGCGGCTCGACGGGGCGGAGGCCGACGAGCTGGTGCGGCTGTACCAGGCGGTGGCCACCCACCTGTCCACCGTGCGGTCCGCCGCGCCCGACCCGGTGCTCGTCACCCGCCTGTCGGACCTGCTGACCCGCGCGCGCGTGCGCATCGCCGGCACCCACGAGCCCGCGTGGGCCGACGTCGCGCGGTTCGTCGTGGTGACCGTCCCGGCCGCCCTGTACCGGGTGCGGTGGTGGACCCTCGGCGTCGTCGTCGTGTGCCTGGCGCTCGCGGTGGTGGCGGGGGTCCGCGTCGCCACCGACCCGGACGTGCTCGCCCTCATGGGCACGCCGTCCCAGCGCGAGGCGTACGTCGAGGACGCGTTCGCCTCGTACTACGACCCCGGGGCGTCGTTCGCCGCGATGGTGTGGACCAACAACGCGTGGATCGCGGCGCAGTGCGTGGGTCTCGGCATCACCGGCGTGTGGCCCGTGTACATGCTGGTGCAGAACGCGGTCGGGGTCGGCGCCACCGGAGGCATGATGGCGGCCTACGGTGAGCTGGACCTGTTCCTGCAGCTCATCGCGCCGCACGGGCTGCTCGAGCTCACCGCCGTCTTCGTCGCCGGCGCGGCCGGGCTCAAGATCTTCTGGACCGTGATCGACCCCGGGCCGCGCACCCGCTCCGTCGCGCTGGCGCAGGAGGGCCGCGCCCTGATCACCGTCGCCATCGGGCTCGCGGGCGCGCTGGCGCTGTCCGGGCTCGTCGAGGGCTTCGTCACCGGCTCCGCGCTGCCGTGGTGGCTCAAAATCGTCATCGGCGCCCTCGCGCTCGCCGCGTTCTGGGCCTACGTCCTCGTCCTGGGCCGCCGGGCCACCGACGCCGGGCTCACCGGCGACCTCGACGCCGACCGCGCCGGCGAGGTCGTGCCGACCGCCGGCTGACGCTGTCGATACCGCTCCGCTGGTCGAGCTTGTCGCAACCGCTCCGCTGGTCGAGCTTGTCGATACCGCTCCGCTGGTTGAGCTTGTCGATACCGCTCCGCTGGTTGAGCTTGTCGAAACCCGGTTCGTGGTCTCGACGGGCTCGACCGACGAGGTGTCGTCGAGCTTGTCGAAACCCGGTTCGTGGTCTCGAAGGCTCGACCGACGCGGATTCGTCAGAGCCGGCCGGCGGCCTTGAGGGCGAGGTAGGTGTCGGCGAGCCGGGGGGCGAGGTCGTCGGGCAGGGCCTCGACGACCTCGGCGCCGTGCTGGCGCAGGACGGTGGAGACGGCGGAGCGCTCCAGGTCCGCGCGGGCCGCCGCGGCGGCGTCGTAGACGGCGGCCGACGACGAGCGGTCGGAACGCAGCCGCGCGGCGTCCGCGTCGGCCACCGCCGCGACGACCACCTGGTGCGTGCCGGACAGACGGTCGATCACGGGCAGCAGGCCCGTCTCGACGGCCGCCGGGTCGAGAGCGGTCAGCAGCACGACGAGCGACCGCTGCGAGACGCGGCTGCGCACCTGGCCCACCAGCCCCGGCCAGTCCGTCTCCAGCAGCGCGGGCTCGACGACCGCGAGCGACTCGGCGAGGGCCGGGAGCAGGCGCGGCCCCGACGCCCCGGCGACGCGGGCACGCAGCACGCGGTCGTAGGCGAGCACCTGGACGCGGTCGCCCGCACGGTCGGCCAGTGCTCCCAGCAGCAGGGCTGCCTCGATGCTCGCCTCCAGCCGGGTGCCGCCGAGCGTGGACTCCGGGGACTCGGCTTCCGCGGTGCCGTCGGTGCCGGCGCCGGTGGCCGGGTCGAGGGCGCCCGGGGTGCCGGTGCCGATCCGCGCAGCGGACGTACGCCCGGTGTCGAGCACGATCACCACCCGCCGGTCGCGCTCGGGCCGCCACGTGCGCACGACGACGTCGCCGCGGCGCGCGGTGGCCCGCCAGTCGATCGAGCGCACGTCGTCGCCCACCACGTACTCGCGCAGCGAGTCGAACTCCGTGCCCTCGCCGCGTACCTGCACCGTGGCCCGCCCGTCCATCTCCCGCAGCCGGGCCAGCCGCGACGGCAGGTGCCGCCGGCTGGCGAACTCGGGCAGCACCCGCAGGTGGCCGGGGACGGGGATCGAGGCCTGGCGACCGGCGACGCGCAGGGGCCCGAACGACCGGATCGTCACGGGCCCGGAGGTGCGGTCGCCGCGCCGGGTGGGTCGCAGCGGCGTCCGGACGCGGACGGACTCGCCCGCGGGCAGGTCGACGTCGTGCCGGGCCGAGCGGGCCACGAGCGGCTCGCCGGCCGCGGCGCCGTCGGTGCGAACGGGGGCATCGACCACGAACGACGGCGGCCATGCGTCGCGCACGACAGCGCGCAGCCGCCGGCGGGCCGTGTTCGTGAGCACCAGCTCGGAGCGGGCGGTGGTCCCCAGCCGCACCGACCGGGGCACCCGGCGCTGGATCGCGACCTCGCGCGGGGACGCGGCGAGGGCGACGTCCACGGCACACACCGCCCCCACGACCAGCGCCCACAGCACGACCGTCCCCGGCACCGGGAACAGCGCCACCGGCACCACCCCGAGCGCCGCCAGGACGACGGCACGCCACGTCAGCGCCATCTCACCACCCCGTCAACGCCGGCTGTCGGCATCCTTGTCGCCGGCCGCTCAGCGGGGGACGGGAACGGTCGCGAGGACGGTGGTCAGCACGCTCTCCGCCGTGACGCCCTCCAGCTCGGCCTCCGGCCGCAGCTGGACGCGGTGCCGCAGCGTCGGGTGCGCCAGGGCCTTGACGTCGTCGGGGGTGACGTACGGCCGCCCGGAAAGCCACGCCCACGCGCGGGACGTCGCCAGCAGCGCGGTCGCGCCGCGCGGGGAGACGCCGAGCGACAGCGAGGGCGAGCGGCGGGTGGCGCGGCACAGGTCCACGGTGTACCCGAGCACCTCGGGCGCCACCTGGACGCGCCGCACCTCGGCGCGGGCCGCGGCGAGCTCCGCGGCCCCGGCGACCGCGCGCACGCCGGCGGCCTCCAGGTCGCGCGGGTCGAACCCCGCGGCGTGGCGGGCCAGCACCTCGATCTCCTTGTCGCGCTCCGGCACGGGCAGCACCACCTTGAGCAGGAAGCGGTCGAGCTGGGCCTCCGGCAGGGGATACGTGCCCTCGTGCTCCACGGGGTTCTGCGTCGCGATGACCACGAACGGCTCCGGCAGGGGGCGCGGGGTACCGTCCACCGACACCTGCCGCTCCTCCATAGCCTCCAGGAGCGACGCCTGCGTCTTGGGCGGCGTTCGGTTGATCTCGTCCGCGAGCAGCAGGTTCGTGAAGACCGGGCCCTCGCGGAACGAGAACTCCGCCGTCCGGGCGTCGTAGACCAGGGAGCCGGTGACATCGCCCGGCATGAGGTCCGGGGTGAACTGGACGCGCTTGGTGGACAGGTCGAGCGACGCCCCGAGCGCCCGCACCAGCAGCGTCTTCGCGACGCCGGGCACGCCCTCGAGCAGCACGTGCCCGGAGCACAGCAGCGCGATGAGCAGGCTCGTGACCGCCGAGTCCTGGCCGACCACGGCCTTGCCGACCTCGGTGCGCACGGCCGCGAGCGAGCCGCGCAGCGCGCGCGACGGGGCGTCGTCCGATCCGCCGGTCGAGCTGGTCGAGACCCGATGCTCGTTGCTCGGCGCGGTGTCGACAGACTCAACCACCGGGGTGGGTGGGACCTGCGGGTTCTCGTCGGGGGTCGTCACGATCGGTGGACCTCGCTCTCCAGGATGTCGAGCCGGCGCGCGAGCTGGGCCAGCGCGTCGTCGTCGGTGGGTGGTGGGCCGTACAGCAGGTCGGCCACGTCGTGCGGGCCGCGGCCGGTGGCGCGCGAGACGGCGTCGGTGAGGGTCGTCGGGTCCGCGGAGCGGGGGACGCCGAGCCGGCGCGCGACGTTCTCCGCCGTGGTGGCGCGCAGACCGGCGGCCGCGTGGCCCCGGGATCGCGCCCGCCGGTAGAGGCGCCCGCGGCCGCGGGTGGTCTCGGCGGCGCGGACCACCACGGGCAGGTCCTCGGCCATCAGCGGGCCGAGCCGTCGGGCCCGCCACATCGCGGCGACCACCACGACGAGCAACGCCCAGAGCCCGACGACGCCGGCCCACGGGGGCAGTACCGCCCCGGCCGGCGCGGGGGCGTCGCCGCCCGAGACGCTGGTGTCCAGCGGATCCTGCACCAGCCACACGAGCCTCTCGTGCGCGCCGAGCAGCCCCAGCGCGAGGGCGGCGTTCCCGTCGTCGAGCACGGTGTCGTTGACGACGAACGAGGTGTCGTCGACGGCGGTCACCCGTCGTCCCGACTCCGTGCCCGGCGTGCCCGGCGTGTCCGTCACCTGCGCGAGCGCCGCGCCCTCCTGCCCCGTCCAGCAGAGCGTGACGTCGCGCCCGGCGCCGGCGTCCGGCTCGGCGCTCAGGCCGGCGGCGAGCCGCAGCGGGCCCGCCGCCCGCGCCACGGGCAGGTCGCAGCCGGGCTCGACCGGGCTCGCGGCGTCCGCGCCCACGGGGGAGCGGCCCACGGCGCCGTCGGTCGCGGTGCCGACCAGGTAGTCGTCCGCGCTCAGGAGCACCAGGTCGGCGTCCGACGCCGCCAGCGCGTCCGCCTGCTCGGGGAGCAGGTACGGTGCCGGCGTCACGAGCAGGGTGGTGCCGGGCCCGGCGGCGGCGAGGGCGTCGTCCACCCGCGTGACGTGGTCGACGACCACCCCCTGCCGCTCGAGTACCTGCGCGACGGCGCGGGCGCCGTCGGGGCCGGCGTTGTCAGGGGCGTACGGCGTGCTCGACGACGTGGGTCGGAACACGGCGAGGATCGCCACCACGAGCACGATCGCGCCGATCACCAGCACCGCCCATCGGGCGCGGCGCCAGCGGCTCGCCGCCCGGCCGCCCGCGGTGGTGCCGTCGCCCATGACTCCGGACAGCGTGACCGTGTCGCGGGACGGGTCCACGCCGGGGGAGACGGGGGCGGGGGCGCCGGGCGGCGTCTCGACGCTCATGCGCCCGCCCCCCCGCCCGGCCGTCCCGCCGCCGCGAGGGGCTCGGGCCGCGTGCCCTGCATGCGCTCGTCGAGGGCGCGCAGCTGGCGGTCGTCCTCGGGGCGAGCCGGCAGCGTGCCGTAGCAGACGTCGTCGAACAGTCCGGCCGCCCGGTGGAGGTCCGCGGCGACGGCCGGGAGCCGCAGGGCCGCGTCCGTCGAGGCCTCCTGCGCGGTCCGCCCCGGGCGCTCGTCGAGCACGGCGCGTTCCTCGAGCGACCGCACGAGGGCGCGGAAGCGGTCGAGCACCGCCGCGGACCAGTCTCCCCGGGCGGACGCCGCGTCGGCGGCGGCGCGCAGCTCGGCGGCGGAGCGCTCGTCGTCCTCGAGCACGACGGCCGACCGCCGCCCCCGCCGGGTGAGCCGGACGGGACCGGCCACCCACCAGGCCACGGCCGCCACGACCACCAGGACGACGACGATCACCAGCGCGAGCGGGAACCGGCCCTCGCCGAGCGTCAGACCGTCGAAGAGGCCGCCGAACCACCGCAGCAGGCGCTCCAGCAGGGTCGGGGACGTGGAGTACTCCGGCCGGGAGAGCTCCTCGAGGAGCCAGCGGTGCGCCGTCTCCCGATCGGGGTCCACGGGCACGCCGACGGGCAGGACCGCCAGGGCCCTGTGCAGCGCCGTCGACGCGCCGATCACGCGAGCGTGCCGGGGCGGGCCCCGGGCTGCCCACCCTCCGGCGCCTGGGCCGCGGCGGCGAGCTGCACGTCGAGGCCCTCACGGCGCATGCGCACGTCCACGTACAGCAGCGCGACGACGCTCGCGAGGAAGATCGTGGTGATCGCCGTGGCGATGACGGTGGTGAGCACCGTGGCGATCACCATCGACAGCCCCATGGTCTGCGAGTTCCCGCCCGCCCCGCCCGCAAGGCCGGCGATGATGGCGATCGGGTACGTGATGATGTTGGAGGCGATGCCGACGATGACGGACGCGAGCAGGTAGATGCCGAAGAGGCGCCAGAACGACCCGCGGGTCAGGCGCCAGGCCCGGGCGAGCGTGGTGCCGAGGCGACGCCCCTCGAGCGCGAGCGCGGGGGCGACCAGCCCGACACGCACGCCCAGCCACACCAGCGCGGCGAAGAACGCCGCGAAGAGGAGCACGCTGACTCCTGCCGCGGCGCCCGCGGAGAAGTCGCCGAGCAGCACCAGGACCATCACGAACAGCGTGATCCACACGGCGAAGACCGCGAGGGCGCCCAGCGTGCGCAGCACGGCCCAGCCGATCAGCACCCCGACGCGGGGGCGCAGGCGGGACCAGACCTCGCCCACGCTCAGCTTGCGCCCGATCACCGACTGGCTGACCGACACGGTGAGGATGCCCTCCACCACCGGCTGGGCGAGCAGCATCGTCGCCGTCGTGCCGAGCGAGGTCGCGAGGAGCTGGGCGTACATGGAGTCGAGGCCGAGCTCGCTGATCTCGGGGTCCACGTCGGCCAGCGAGGCGAACGTCGACGAGAGCGACGGGACCAGGAGCTGGGCGACGAGCACGCCGAGCACGGTCGCGACGAGCAGCACCAGCGTGGCGGTGCCGAGCATCACCTTGGGGTTGTGCCGGATCGCGGTGAACGCGCCGTCGTAGATCTCGCCGAGCGTGAGCGGGCGCAGCGGCACGATACCGGGCTTGCTCGTCGCGGGGCCGTAGGGCGACTGCCCGTAGGGGGTGGGCCCGCCCTGCCCGTACTGCTGCCCGTACTGCGGATCGCCGGGCTGCGGGGCGCCGCCGGGGGCGTACTGGCCGTACCGCGGGGGCTCGGGGGCTTCGCCCCAGCCGGACGGAGGCTGGGGCTGGTCGGGCGGGGTCATCGCGGCCTCCCGGGCTGCAGGGCGGTCGGGTCGTGTCGGCTCGGCGTCGACGGACGGGGTGGGTGGACGGAGCTCAGTGGTGACGGCTGGTGGTGACCCGACGGGACGTCGGTCGCACCGACCCTAGTACGCCGGTGGCGGTCCCTCACGTGGCGATCCACAGAACGACCCGCCCGGCCTGGCAGACTGTGCCCATGAAGTCCCGTGTCCTGGTGGTCGACGATGACACCGCCCTGTCCGAGATGATCGGCATCGTCCTGCGTTCGGAGGGCTTCGAGCCGACCTTCGTCGCGGACGGCGACGGTGCGCTGGCGGCCTTCCGCGACGAGCAGCCCGACCTCGTCCTGCTCGACCTGATGCTCCCGGGCAAGGACGGTATCGAGGTCGCCCGCGAGATCCGCGGCGAGTCCGGCGTGCCGATCATCATGCTCACCGCCAAGACGGACACGGTCGACATCGTGCTCGGCCTCGAGTCCGGCGCCGACGACTACGTCACCAAGCCGTTCAAGCCCAAGGAGCTGGTCGCCCGCATCCGGGCGCGCCTGCGCCGCACCGACGAGCCCGGGCCCGAGCGGCTGCGCGTGGGGGACGTCGAGATCGACGTCACCGGGCACAACGTGGTGCGCGACGGCGAGCGCATCAGCCTCACCCCGCTGGAGTTCGACCTCCTGGTGGCCCTGGCCCGCAAGCCCTGGCAGGTCTTCACCCGCGAGGTGCTCCTGGAGAAGGTCTGGGGCTACCGGCACAGCGCCGACACCCGCCTGGTCAACGTGCACGTCCAGCGGCTGCGCTCGAAGGTGGAGCGCGACCCGGAGAACCCCACGGTCGTGCTGACCGTGCGGGGCGTGGGTTACAAGGCCGGTGCCCCCCGCTGAGCCCGCCGCGCGTCGCGTCCGCAGGGCGTGGCGCCGGTGGCGCGCCCGGGCCGTCGCGCGGGTCCGCTACCTCGTCCGCCGCTGGCGGTCGTCTTTGCAGCTGCGGGTGGTCACGTCGGCCCTCGCCCTGGGCGTGGTGGCGGTGGCGCTGCTCGGGCTGTACCTGTCGATCTCGATCCGCGACGGTCTCTTCGAGCAGCGGCTCGACCGCATCGAGCGCGAGAACGCGGCGATGACCGAGCAGGTGCGCACGGCGTTCGCGTCCTCGCCCGCGACGTCGCGCTCGGACCTGCAGCTGCTGCTGACCTCCATGGTGCAGACGTTGGCCGCCGGCGCGTCCAGCGCTCAGGACTTCCTGCTGCTCAGTGCCCCCGACCAGCCGCAGCGCCTGCTGGACCCCGGCACGCAGATCGGGCTCCGGAGCATCATCAGCCCCGAGCTGCGCACCGCCACGCGCGCCTCCGACGGGCAGGTGCTGCAGTCGGTGCAGATCCCCGCCGAGTACACGGACTCCGAGTCGCCGGAGCCGGGCGTCATCGTCGGGTCCACCGTCGAGGTCCCGTCGATCGGTACGTACGAGCTGTACGCGGTCTACTCCCTCCAGGCGGAGCAGGAGACGCTGTCGTTCGTGCAGCGCACCCTCGCCATCGGGGCGCTGGCGATCCTCGCGCTGCTGGGGGTGCTCACCTGGGTGGTCACCCGCCAGACGGTCGCGCCCGTACGCCGCGCGGCGACCGTCGCGTCGCGGCTGGCCGACGGCCACCTCGACGAGCGCATGCCGGTGGCCAAGGGGCATGACGAGATGGCGACGCTGACCCGCACGTTCAACGAGATGGCCGCCAACCTCGAGGACCAGATCGCGCGGATGGAGGAGCTATCGGCCGCGCAGCGCCGCTTCGTCTCCGACGTCTCCCACGAGCTGCGCACGCCGCTGACCACGATCCGCATGGCGGGCGAGGTGATCCATGCGTCGCGGGACGAGCTGGACCCCGCTGCGCGCCGCTCCGCCGAGCTGCTTCAGACGCAGCTGGACCGCTTCGAGATCCTGCTCACCGACCTGCTGGAGATCAGCCGGTTCGATGCCGGGGCCGCGGTGCTCGACGTCGAGCAGCGGGACCTGCGCGGCCTCGTGGCCACGGTCGCGGAGACCTCGCTGCCGCTCGCCGAGAGCAGGCACGTCTTTCTGTCCGTGACTCTCCCGGACGAGCCCGCGACGGCCGACGTCGACCCGCGCCGGGTCGAGCGCATCGTGCGCAACCTCATCGTCAACGCGATCGAGCACGCGGAGGGCCAGCCGGTGGAGGTCACGGTCGGTCTCGACGCGGGCGCCGTGGCCGTCGTCGTGCGTGACCACGGCGTCGGGCTGGCGCACGACGAGATCGAGCGGGTATTCCGCCGGTTCTGGCGCGCCGACCCGGCCCGCGCCCGCACCACCGGGGGTACCGGCCTCGGCCTCGCGATCTCGCTCGAGGACGCGCGGCTGCACGCGGGCTGGCTCGAGGCCTGGGGCCGTCCGGGGGAGGGCGCGAGCTTCCGCCTCACGCTGCCGCGGCGTGCGGGGATCCGGCTGGAGCGCTCCCCGTTGCCGATCGAGGGCCCGTCGAAGGGCGTCGCCGCGCCGCCGACGGGGCAGCTCCCGGTGGTCAACCCGCCGACAGGGCCGACGCCCACCGCCATCCCGGAGCTCGGCGTCGTCGACGACCTCGAGCCGGCGCCGCCCGCCGTCCCCGGGGCCGAGACCGGTACGAGGACGGACGCCGATACCGACACCGAGACCGACATCGACGAGGAGGCGCGATGACGACGACGGCGAAGAACCCGGCCGGCCGCCGCCGCGCCCGCCCGACCACCGCGCTGCTGGCGGTGCTGCTGGTGCTCGGCGGGTCGGCCGCGTGCGCGCGGATCCCGATGACCGGCGCGGTGCGCGACGGGGACGCGGAGCTCGAGAACGTGAGCGAGATCGGGTACATCCCGGCCGGCCCGACCGCGGGCGCCAGCCCCGACCAGATCGTCCAGGGATTCCTCAGCACCGCCCAGGTGGGCCCCACGGACGCCGCGTCGTTCAACGTCGCGAAGGAGTACCTGACGGAGCAGGCGTGGGAGGGCTGGGACCGGTACACGCGCGTGCTCGTGCTCGACGAGGACCCGCAGCTGGACCCCGGTGACGTGCCGGACGACGCGACGGAGACGACCGTCACGGCCTCCGCGACCGTCGTCGCGACGCTCGACGAGCGCGGCATGTACACGGAGGAGGCCAAGCCCAGCACCATCGAGATCCCCTTCGGCCTGACACGGCAGACGGGCGGCGAGTGGCGCGTCGCGCAGCTCGACGACGGCCTGATGCTCTCGACGGCGTTCTTCGGGCAGGCGTTCCACCCCACCCGGCTGTACTTCCCGACGCCGGACCTCACCTGGTGGGTGCCCGACCGGCGCTGGTTCCCGCGCCAGACGTGGCGCACCGACGCGACGAGCGAGATCCTCGCGGGCCCGCCCGAGTGGCTGGAGGACTCGACCACCACCGTCATCCCCGAGGGCACCAGCCTCGCGATCGACGCCGTGACCGTCGCCGACGACGGCACCATCGACGTGAGCCTGACGTCCGCGATCACGCAGGCCACGGCCGAGCAGCGGGCGCTCGCCGTCGCCCAGCTCCAGGAGACCCTCGCCGAGGGGGAGGGGCGCACCGTCGTGCTGTCCGACCGGACCACGCCGCTGACGACGACGGCCGCGGACACCGTGTCCATGCCGCACACCTCGGGCGACGCGCTCGCGGTGGCGGGCGGCCAGGTGCAGCGGGTCGTGGGCCGCGCCCTGGCCGAGCTCGAGGAGCCGGTGTCGCTCGCCGGTCTCGACCCGACCGCCATCGCCTCGGGGCCCGGGAACCAGCCCGTCGTGGTGCGGGACGGGTCGGACCGGATCGTGCGCGTCTCGGGCGACGGCGCGCCCCAGGTCCTCCTGTCGGGCGAGGACCTCGTCGCCCCGTCGGTGGACCGGTTCGGCGCGGCCTGGAGCGCGCGCGGATCGACGCTGCTCGTGGCGCTCGCCTCGGGCGAGGTGCTGTCGCTCGACATCGACTGGCTGTCGTCTCGCACGATCCGGTCGGTGCGGGTGTCGCCGGAGGGGGCGCGGGTGGCGATCGTCAGCTCCGGTCCGAGCGGGCGGCTCGTGCACGTGGCAGGCGTCGTGCGCGACGCCGACCGTGCCCCGACCGGTCTGTCGGCGCCGGTGCAGGTGGCCGCCTCCGTGCGCCAGGTGACACAGGCGGTGTGGGAGGAGGACGCGGCCCTCGCGATGGTGGGGCAGGAGGACGACGGTGACGCTGCCGTGTTCCTCGCCGGCGTCGGTGGCCTGGCCGGGCAGGGCGGGCTGTCCCGTGCGCTGGCCGGCGTCCCCGACCCGATCTGGGTGACGGCCTCCGTGGCCGCCGGCACGGGCGCGCTGCTCGCCCTCGACGATGGCGGCACCCTGTACTCCCGGCAGGGCTCCGCCCTGTGGTCGGTCGTCTCCGAGAACGTGGACCTCGCCGCCTTCCCGGGCTGACGCCGCTGGTCTGGTCGTGCGGGGCTGGTCGCGCGGGATCTGCCCGGGCCGAGGCTGCCCCCAGGGTGGCGCCGTCCACACCCCGGGCGGCGCGCGCGACGCGGCGGGACCTGCTGCGGCACCCTGCGGGCATGACGACACGCGCCCTCACCCCCGCCATGGCCGCGATCGGTGTGGCGGCCCAGGTGGTCGGGGGGTGGCTCCGCGACCTCGGCCGCCTCGTCGTGCCGGTCTCCTGCCCCGGCTGCGGGCTGCCCGACGTGCGCTGGTGTGGGCGGTGCGCCGCGCTCCTGTCGTCGGCACCTCGGCGGGTCGAGGGGTCGGCGCCCCGCCTCGACCGGCTCGACGGTGTGCCGCCCCTGCCCGTGTGGGCGCTGGCGACGTACGCCGGCGCGGTGCGGGAGGTAGTGGTCGCGTGGAAGGACCGCGGCCGTGTCGACCTGGACGGGCTGCTCGGCCCGCCGGCGCGGAGTGCCGCCCGGAGCATGGCCGGCCCGGTCGCGGCGGCGTGCCGTGCCGGGCCCGTGCTGGTCGTGCCGGCGCCGTCCACGGCGGCGGCGACCCGGGCGCGGGGTCGCGAGCACGTGCGGGTGCTCGCGCGCGCTGTCGCCCACGGCCTGCGGGACGGCGGCGTCCCTGCCGTCGTGGCGCCCGCCCTCGCCCGCCGCGGCCGCGGTCGCGACCAGGTGGGGCTCGGCGCGCGCGACAGGGCCCGGAACCTCTCCGGCGCTGTGGTCGTGCGACCCCGGGTCCTGGCCCGGGCGACCCCCGCAGGGGCCGGTCCGGCGTGCGTCCTGGTGGACGACGTGGTGACCACCGGCGCCACGCTCGCGGCCGCCGAACGCGCGCTCGAGGCGGCCGGCGCCGACGTCGTCGGCGCGCTGGTGGTGGCCGCGACACCACCGCCCGGAACCGTCACGAGACCTGCGCGAGAACTCACGTCACCGCGCACCTCGTCATCGGTGTCCCAGGGGGGCGCGCGGGGTTAACCTGGGGGTTCCCACGCGGGCGAGGTGCCTCGGCGGAGATCCGGGGCGAGGAGTCCGTACGACCCATGAGCGGTCCGGACCGAGGGTCCGGCGACCCGGGAGGTGGTGCCGTACAAGGCGCCCCACGGGGTGCCCCGACCAGAACTCGGGCCGCTCGCGAGGGTGGCCTCACGACGAAGTGGAGCAAACACGATGGAGATCGTCGTCGTCGGCAGGCACACGGAGGTGGCGGACCGGTTCCGCCGTCACGTGGAGGACAAGCTGAGCAAGGTCACCCAGCTCGCACCGGCCGCCCGTCGGGTGGATGTGGAGGTGACGCGCGAGAACAACCCGCGGCTCTCCGAGGTCCGGGAGCGGGTGGAGCTCACCGTCCGTGACAAGGGGCCGGTGATCCGTGCGGAGGCCGCAGCGGACGACCGGTTCGGAGCCCTCGACATGGCGTTGGACAAGCTCACGGAACGGTTGCGCCGAGCGCGCGACCGCCGCAAGGACCACCGCCGCCGCGCGAACGGCGTCCTCCCGTCCGTCGACGTCCGCCCCTACGACGCGGTCGCGGCCGAGCCCGCCACGCAGGCGGCGCCCGTCGCTCTCGCCGAGCCCGGCGACGCGGTCGAGCAGCAGCTCGGCGACTCGCCGGTGGTCATCCGGCGCAAGCTCCACCACGCGGAGCCGATGACCGTCGACGACGCGGTCTACCAGATGGAGATGGTGGGTCACGACTTCTTCCTCTTCATCGACAAGGAGACCGCGCGCCCCTCGGCCGTCTACCGGCGCAGGGGCTGGACGTACGGCGTGATCGAGCTGGACTCGACCGTCGGGGGAGTGGAGCCGGTGACCGAGCTGACGTGACGTCATAGCTCGCTGGTCGAGCATGTCGAGACCTTCGTCGGTCGAGCTTGTCGAGACCACGGTGCGGCCGAGCTGGTCGGGACTTTCTCCGCGGGGACGCGTTCACGGGCGCCCTCCACTTCGGGAGTGATACGTCCCCGCGGAGCAAGTCCTCATCGGGTCTCGGCAGGCTCGACCCGCGAGGAGCTGTCGGTGGTGGCGGGCACGATGCTCGGGTGGACTCCCTCTCGCTCGCGCAGGCCCGCCGCGTCGCACTCGGGGCCCAGGGCCTGCATCGGCCGCGGCCCGGTACTCCGAGGGGCTTGGCCGACGGCGCCGCTGCTGCTGGTGCTGCTGCCGGTGCTGACGGCGGCGTGACGATGCGGCGCGCGATGGCGGCCGTGGAGCGGCTGAACCTGCTGCAGATCGACTCGGTCAACGTGCTGGCGCGCGCTCACCTCGTGCCGCTGTACTCGCGGCTCGGGCCGTACGACGTGGGCCTGCTCGACCGGGCGTCCGGGCGTGCGCCCCGGCGGATCGTCGAGACGTGGGCGCACGTCGCGTCGTTCGTGCCCGCCCAGACGTACCCGCTGCTCGAGTGGCGTCGGCGCAACTACCTGGACGAGGCCTGGGGCACGATCGCCGGCGCGGCTCTCGCGCACGCCGCCGAGCTCGACGTCGTGCGCCACCTCGTCGCCGAGCGCGGGCCCGTGACCGCCCGGGAGATCCACGACGAGCTCGTGGCGGCCGGGCATTCCGGGCCGCGCTCCCGCGAGGAGTGGGGCTGGAACTGGACGATGGCCAAGCGTTGCCTCGAGTTCCTGTTCTTCACGGGCGAGGTCATGTCGGCGCGCCGCAACTCCGCGTTCGAGCGCTGCTACGACCTGCCCGAGCGGGTGCTGCCGCCCGCCGTCCGGGCCCAGGCGCCCGTGCCCGACGACGACGCCGTGCGCCGGCTGCTCGAGCTCGGCGCCCGCGCGCACGGCGTGGGCACCCTGCGCTGCTTCGCCGACTACTTCCGCCTGCGCGGCCCGGCGGTCCGCCGCGCCCACGCCGAGCTGGTCGAGGAGGGCACGCTGGTGCCCGTCGAGGTCCGTGGCTGGGACGAGCGCACCTACCGGCACCGGGACGCGTCGCTCCCGCGCCGGGCCGAGGCGTGCACGCTGCTCAGCCCGTTCGACCCGCTCGTGTGGGAGCGGCGGCGCCTCGAGGCGCTCTTCGACGTCTACTACCGGATCGAGATCTACGTGCCGGCGCCGAAGCGGGTGCTCGGCTACTACGCGCTGCCGTTCCTCGAGGGGGACGCGATCACGGCGTTCGTCGACCTCAAGGCGGACCGCCAGGCCGGCGTGCTGCGCGTCCAGGCGGCCCACCCCACCGCCCACGCGGGCCCGGACACCGCCGCCGCCCTCGGCGCGGAGCTCGACGTCCTCGCGGGCTGGCTCGGCCTGGAGGCCACGGCGGTGGCTCCCTTCGGGGTGCTGGCGCCCGCCCTGGAAGGCGCGCTGCGTGCCGCCTGAACCTGCTGGGCGCCCGGCGCCCTCGTAGGATCGCCGCGACACCCGTCCAGAGCAGGTCGGGCCCGAGCCCGTCAGGAAGCAGATCAGGAGCGCCGATGCCCACGGCAGTGCTGTACCTTGCCGCCGCGCTGGTCGGCGGCCTGGGGGCGACGCTCGTGCGGCTGCCGCCGCTGGTCGGCTTCCTCGCCGCCGGCTTCGTGCTCGGGGCGTCGGGTGCCGCCGAGCTGCCCGGGCTGGAGATGGTCGCTGAGCTCGGGGTGGCGCTGCTGCTGTTCGCGATCGGGCTGAAGCTCGACGCCCGGTCCCTGCTGCGCCCGGAGGTCTGGCTCACCACGGTGGTGCACCTGGTCCTGAGCGTCGCGGTGGCGGTCGGGTTCCTCGGGCTGCTGGCCGTGGTGGGGCTCGGCATGCTCGCCGACGAGTCGCTCGGGTCGTTGGCGCTGGTCGGCCTCGCGCTGTCGTTCTCGTCGACGGTGTTCGTCGTCAAGGTGCTCGAGGACCGGTCGGACACCACGGCGCTCTACGGGCGCATCGCCGTGGGCGTGCTCGTGGTGCAGGACGTCGTCGCGGTGGTCTTCCTCGCGGTGTCGACGGGGGAGCCGCCCAGCCCGTGGGCGCTCGCGCTGGTCGCGCTCGTGCCCGCCGCATGGCTGCTGCGCCGGGTGTGGGACCGTGCCGGGCACGGCGAGCTGCAGGCGCTGTTCGGGGCGTTCGTCGCCCTGGTGCCCGGCTTCTGGCTGTTCGAGGTCGTCGGACTGTCGGGGGACCTGGGGGCGCTGGTCATGGGGGCGCTGCTCGCCGGGCACCCGCGGGCCACGGAGCTCTCCCGCTCCCTGTTGACGGTCAAGGACCTCGCGCTGGTGGCGTTCTTCCTCCAGATCGGGCTGCACGGCATCCCCGGCGGCTTCGACGTCGCCCTCGCGGCGCTGCTCCTGCTGATGCTGCCGCTACAGGTCGCGGTGTACGCCATGCTCTTGTGGCTCATGCGCCTGCGGCGGCGTACGTCGTTCCTCGCCGGCCTCGCGCTGGGCAACTTCTCCGAGTTCGGCATCATCGTGGTCGCGTTCGGCGCCTCCGCCGGGCTGCTCGACGAGGAGTGGACCGTGATCGTGTCGCTGGCCGTCGCGGGGAGCTTCGTCATCTCCTCGGTGGTCAACCGTCGCGGCGTCGAGCTCGCCTCCCGGCTGACCGGTCTGCTGCCCCGACGCGACGTCGCGCGGCTGCATCCCGACGACCGGCCCGTGGACGTGGGCGAGGCGGACGCCGTGGTGCTGGGCCTCGGCCGGGTCGGCTCGGCGACCTACCGCCGGTTGCGCGACGCGTACGGGCTCACGGTGATCGGCGTGGAGCACGACCGGACCCGCGTGCAGACGCTGCGCGCGGAGGACGTCGACGTGATCTCCGCGGATGCGACGGACACCGAGTTCTGGGCGCGGGTCAAGCACGCCGGCCGGGTGCGGCTGGCCGTGCTCGCGATGCCGTTCCACAACGCGAACCTCATCGCCCTCTCGCGCCTGCGTGCGGCGGGGTTCGACGGCCGGGTGGCGGCGATCGCCCGGTTCGACGAGGACGTGGCCGAGCTGCGCCGGCACGGCGCGGACGCCGTGTTCCACCTGTACGGCGCTGCGGGGGCGGAGCTGGCCGACCGGGCGGTGAGCGATCTCGCCCCCGGGCGCGGGGCCGGGCCGGCGGCCGGGACCGGGGCCGACCCGGGCCCTTGACCGTTCGTCCGTCGCGAACCCGCGCCGGGATCTCATGTACTCGGCCTAGGATGGACCGGGTGTGACCGTGTGACCCAGGCGACGGCGCGGACGAGTGATGATCAGTGCGCCAGCCGTTGTTCGTCGCTGCACGTCGCACCGCTCGGTCCCGGCCATCCCCGGGGCGCCACCGACCCTGGAGTACTGCGTGCCTGCGATCCTCGAGAAGGTCCTGCGTTTCGGCGAGGGCCGGATCCTCAAGAAGCTCATCAGCCTGGCCGAGCAGGTCAACCGCCTCGAGCCCAGCTTCACGGAGCTCAGCGACGCCGAGCTGCACGAGGAGACGGACCGTTTCAAGGAGCGGCTCGAGCATGGCGCGACGCTCGACGAGCTGCTCCCCGAGGTGTTCGCGGCCGTGCGGGAGGCCGCCCGGCGCACGCTCGGGCAGCGGCACTTCGACGTGCAGCTCATGGGCGGCGCGGCCCTGCACCTCGGCAACATCGCCGAGATGAAGACCGGTGAGGGCAAGACCCTGGTCGCGACGACGGCGGCCTACCTCAACGCCCTCGAGGGCAAGGGCGTGCACGTCATCACCACCAACGACTTCCTCGCCAAGTACCAGGGCGACCTCATGGGCCGCGTCTTCCGATTCCTCGGACTGACCACAGGCGTCATCCTGTCCGGCCAGACGCCCGACGAGCGTCGTCAGCAGTACGCCGCGGACATCACCTACGGCACGAACAACGAGTTCGGCTTCGACTACCTGCGCGACAACATGGCCTGGTCGCCGGACGACCTGGTGCAGCGCGGGCACCACTTCGCCATCGTCGACGAGGTGGACTCCATCCTCATCGACGAGGCCCGCACGCCGCTGATCATCTCCGGCCCGGCGTCGGGCGACGCCAACCGCTGGTACACGGAGTTCGCCAAGGTCGTGCGGCGGCTGACCGTCGACACCGACTACGAGGTGGACGAGAAGAAGAAGACCGTCGGCGTGCTCGAGCCGGGCATCGAGAAGATCGAGGACTACCTCGGCATCGACAACCTGTACGAGTCGCTCAACACCCCGCTCATCGGCTTCCTCAACAACGCCATCAAGGCCAAGGAGCTGTTCAAGCGCGACAAGGACTATGTCGTGCTCAACGGCGAGGTCATGATCGTGGACGAGCACACCGGCCGAATCCTGGCCGGCCGCCGCTACAACGAGGGCATGCACCAGGCCATCGAGGCCAAGGAGGGCGTGCAGATCAAGGCGGAGAATCAGACGCTCGCCACGATCACCCTCCAGAACTACTTCCGGCTGTACGACAAGCTCGCTGGCATGACCGGTACGGCCGAGACCGAGGCCGCGGAGTTCCTGGGCACCTACAAGCTGGGCGTCGTGCCGATCCCGACGAACAAGCCGATGATCCGCATGGACCAGGCCGACCTGGTCTACAAGAACGAGGACGGCAAGTTCGGCGCCGTCGTCGCCGACATCGTCGAGCGGCACGCCAAGGGCCAGCCCGTCCTGGTCGGCACCACGAGCGTCGAGAAGTCCGAGCTGCTGTCGGATCTGCTCAAGCGTGCGGGGGTGCCGCACAGCGTGCTCAACGCGAAGGAGCACGAGCGCGAGGCCGCGGTCGTGGCGCAGGCGGGCCGCAAGGGTGCCGTCACCGTCGCGACCAACATGGCCGGCCGAGGCACCGACATCATGCTCGGCGGCAACGCCGAGTTCACCGCGGTGGCCGCGATGTCCGACCAGGGGCTCGACGCCGCCGAGGACGCGGACGCCTACGAGGCCGCGTGGCCCGACGTCCTGGCCAAGGCCGAGGAGTCGGTGGCGGCCGAGCACATCGAGGTCGTCGAGCTCGGCGGGCTGTACGTGCTGGGCACGGAGCGGCACGAGTCGCGCCGCATCGACAACCAGCTGCGCGGCCGCTCCGGCCGTCAGGGCGACCCCGGCGAGTCGCGGTTCTACCTGTCGATGCAGGACGACCTGATGCGCCTGTTCAACTCCGGCCTGGCGTCCTCGATGATGGACCGCGCCGGGTTCCCGGACGACATGCCGCTCGAGTCGAAGATGGTGACGCGCGGCATCCAGAGCGCGCAGTCGCAGGTCGAGGCACGCAACTTCGAGATCCGCAAGAACGTGCTCAAGTACGACGACGTCCTGGCCCGCCAGCGCTCCGTCATCTACGCCGAGCGCAAGCGCGTGCTCGAGGGCGAGGACCTGCAGGAGCAGGTGCAGCACTTCCTCACCGACGTCATCACGGCCTACGTCGAGGGCGCCACCACCGTGGGCAACCCCGAGTCCTGGGACCTCGACGCGCTGTGGACGGCGCTGAAGTCCGTGTACCCGGTGTCGATCACGCCCGAGGACGTCGTCGAGGAGGCTGGCGGCGTCGGCCGGCTGACCCACGAGATGATCCTCGAGGAGCTGCTGTCGGACGCGCGCGTGGCGTACGAGGCGCGCGAGGAGTCGCTCGGCGAGTCCGCCCTGCGTCAGCTCGAGCGGCGAGTCGTGCTCTCGGTGCTGGACCGCAAGTGGCGCGAGCACCTGTATGAGATGGACTACCTCAAGGAGGGCATCGGGCTGCGCGCGATGGCGCAGCGCGACCCCCTGGTCGAGTACCAGCGCGAGGGTTTCCAGCTCTTCCAGGCCATGACCGAGGCCATCAAGGAGGAGTCGGTCGGCTTCCTGTTCAACCTCGAGGTCCAGGTGCAGCAGCCGGGCGCGGACGGCGGCCCGGTGATCTCCGCCGCGAGCGCCGCCGCCGTCGCCCAGTCCGGCGCCGGCCAGGTGACGGCTGGTGGCGCCGCGGAGGGCGGGCGCCCGGCGACAGGGCCCGTCCCGACTGAGCCGGTCGTCGCCGAGCCCGAGCCCGAGGCGGCGGAGCCCGCCGCAGCTCAGGCGGAGCCGGCGGCGTCCCGGGCCGCTTCCCGGGACGAGGAGCCCGTGCTGCTGGCGAAGGGGCTGGACGCCCCCGCGCCCCAGCGCCTCCAGTACTCGGCGCCGAGCGAGGACGGCTCGGCGTCGGTGGCCGGCAGCGGCACGCGCCGGTCCCGCCGAGACCTGCACGGCGAGGCGACGGCGGCCACCAGCGACGGCCGCACCTTCCCCGGCACGCCGCGCAACGCCCAGTGCCCCTGCGGCTCGGGCAAGAAGTACAAGGTGTGCCACGGCGTCAACGAGTGACCTGATGCCGAGAGAGAGAACCCCCGATCGGGGTCCTCTCTCTCGGCATCAGCCGATCTCGAGGACGGCGACGCGCCAGGCCCCACGGCGCGCCTCCAGCCGGACGGCGGCGGCCCGCACGCGGCCGTCGTCGTCGAGCACCACGGTGGCCTCGGCGACGTCGTCGCCCAGCCGGACGAGGCGCACGCGCCGCACCTGGACCGGGAGGTTGTGCCCGCGAGCGTGCCCGGTGCCGTGCGCGAGCCCGATCCTGGCCCGCTCGGCGAGCTGGTCGCGCACCTGCGGCGTGACCCAGCGGGCGAGGTGCGCGGCAGGGCGCTCACCCCGCAGCACCTCGACGGCGGCACGCACCACCGCGCAGCACTGCGCGGTCGGGTCGGGCAGCAGCTCCGGGGCCTGCTCCCGCAACGGGCGAGGCTCCGCGTCCTCGTCGTCGCCCACGGGCCGCCGCACCCCCGGGGCGCCGACCCGCACGCGCCGC
The DNA here is from genome assembly GCF_059445475.1 of Isoptericola sp. Y581. Taxonomy (NCBI): domain Bacteria; kingdom Bacillati; phylum Actinomycetota; class Actinomycetes; order Micrococcales; family Promicromonosporaceae; genus Isoptericola; species Isoptericola sp. Y581. The sequence goes on from NZ_JCAIUK010000001.1 coordinate 644,669, forward strand.
ACGCCCGGCCCCGGCCGGGTGTCCGCTGCGGGGTAGCCGGCCGGGCCCTGCGGACGAGGGGTCCCCGTGACGCGCAGTGGCCGAAGCACCCGCGTCTTGTCGCGTCCCACGTCGTCGCGGGCGTCGACGTGCCCGTCCCGGTCGAGGTCGTCGCGCGCGGGGTCCGCGCCAGTGGGCGACGGGGCGTTGCCGGGTGTGGTGGCGATCGGTGTCGTGGCGGTCGGTGCAGGGGTGCTCGTCGCGGTCGTCGTCGTCGCGGTCATGGTGCCCTCCGGTGGGTGCAAGTTCTCGTGGGCCGCGCGCCGTCAGGCGGGGGTGTGCAGGATCTGGCCGGGCAGGATGCGGTCGGGGTCCGCGCCGATGACGTCGCGGTTGGCCTCGTGCCATCGGGTCACCTCGCGCAGGATCTCGGCGTCGGTGGGATCTCCCCCGAGGGCTCGGGACGCGATCTCCCACAGCGTGTCGCCGCGCAGGACGACGTGCGTGTCGTCGTCGGCGTCGTCGTCCGCGCCCTCGGACGTGCCGGCGGCGGTGCGCGTGACCGGAGAGACGGCCACGTCCTCCGCGACGTTTGTCTCGGCGGGCTCGATGGCGGGCGTCGGCTGTTCTGTCGACGTCACCAACGGCTCGGCCGCCGCCGCCGGCACGTCCGCGGCATTCCCGTCGCCGGCATTCCCGTCGCCGGTCGTCCCGGTATCCGTCGTCCCGGTATCCGTCGCTGCGGGGCCGGAGGACGTGGACTGCCACCCGAGGTCCAGCACCACGGAGGCGTCGTCGGTGGCGGGCTGGGTGGGGGAGACGTCGGCCGCGAGCGCGACCGTCGGGGCGAGAGCGAGGCCCGTTCCCACGCCCACCCCGACGGCGGAGCGCACGAGGCGCCGGACGGCGGCGGGGGCGATGCGCTCGACGGCGGCCTCGCCCGCCCGCCACCGGCGTCCGAGCCGCGACGCGACGACGCATCCGAGCGCGATCGCCCCGCTCAGCGCGAGCCATGCCGCGGCGACGAGCCCCGCGGCGAGCACCGCGAGCTCGACCCAGAGATCGACCGGCACCGCGGTGACGCCCCATGCCGAGCGGGGGGCGACGGCGCCGACCCGCAGCAGCAGCGCGGCCGCGGCGACGCCGCCGGTCAGGGTCAGGAGGGCCAGGCGGCCGAGCCCGCTGTGGGGTCGGGGACTGGCACCGCGAGGGATCGCGGAGTGTCGCGCGCCGCGCCGCCGTCGCTCGATGCTGCCGGACATCAGGTCTCCTTCGTCCCCGGCCATCCGCCGTCGATCACTCTCGATGATGTCGTTTGATGGCTGTTGATGTGCTCTGGTCACGTTATTGAAGCGGACTGGTGCCGGGTCTGTCTACCTGGGCATCCTGTGGGCACTGACGTACGTGACGAGGGGGCTGCATGACGGGCATGGGTCCGGCCAGGTGGGAGCTGCTGTTCGCCGATCTCGAGGCGCGGTTCGAGGCGGAGGAGGCCGTGGCGCGGGAGGGCACCGTCGCCGAGCTGACGCGCGCCGAGCAGGCATCGATCCCGCTGGTGGACCGCCTGCGCGCGGCGACCGGCGCGGCGGTGCGGTTCGAGCTGCTGGACGGCGAGGGCGTGGAGGGCCGGCTCGCCCGGGTGGCGCACGCCTGGGTGCTGCTCGACGGGCACGGCGCGCGGGGACGGGTGCAGCACCTTGTGCCGCTGCCGGCCCTGGCGGCCGTCGTCGGGCTGGGGCGCCATGCGACGCCCTCGCGCGCCAGGACCGACGGCCTCGGGCTGGGGCACGTGCTGCGCGGGCTGCAGCGTGACCGGGCCCGCGTGCTGGTGCGTACCGCGGCGGGCGGGGTGACGGGCCGTATCGCCCGGGTCGGGGCCGACCACCTCGACGTCGAGGAGGCCGAGCGGGCGCGGCCCGTCGTGCGGACCGTGCCGTTCACCGCGCTGCTGCGCGTCAGCGAGGCGTGAGGCTCACGCGAGACGGGGACGGCTCGGGGGTCGGACGGTTCAGAGGTCGCCCGACGAGATCCGCTCGCGGGTGCGGGCGTACTGGTGCTCGATGTACTCCTCGAGCTTGCTGGTCTCGACCCGCCACACCTTCTTGGGCCCCACCTGGATGGCGGGCAGCTCGCCCGAGCGCACCAGGGAGTACGCCTGCGTGCTGGAGATGTTGAGCATCTCCTGCACGTCTGCGAGGGAAAGGAACCGGCTGGTCATACGGGCATTCTGACACAGCGATGACCGCTGATGACCCGGTTTGTCCACAGGGGTGGTCGAAAGCACACGAGGGATCCCGGATGATAGGTTCCGGCGCGACGCTGCGCCCTCGATCTTCGAACCTCCGGAGGATGTCCGTGAGCACCGACCCTCTGCCGGCACCCGTGGCCGCCCGGCTGCGCCGCCCCACCTGGCGCGACCCGCGCCTCGTCGTCGGCGTCGTCATCGTCGCGGCCTCCGTGGCCCTCGGTTCCTGGGCGGTCTCGTCCGCCGGGCGCACCGTGCCCGTGTACGCGGCCGACGGCACCCTCACGCCGGGGGAGCCGGTGGACCCGGCGCAGCTGCGCACCGTCGACCTGCGGATCGACTCCGGCACCGAGATGTACCTGCGAGCCGATCAGGAGCTGCCCGACGAGCTCGTGGCGCTGCGTGTGGTCGACGACGGCGAGCTCGTGGCGCGGTCGGCGCTGGGCGACGCCGCGGACGTCGACGTCCGGTCGGTCGCCGTGCCGGTGGACCAGGCGATGTCGGCCCGCGTGGCGGCCGGCGCCGTCGTGGACCTGTGGTCGGCACCCGAGGCGGCCGCGGGCAGGGGGGTCGCGGCAGCGGAGCCGGCGCCGATCGTGAGCGGCGTCGTCGTGGAGCAGGTCGACGAGGCGGGCACGGGGCTCGTGGTGGCGGACGGCGCCACCCTGCACGTGCTGGTCGGCACCGAAGACCTGCCCGCCGTCCTGAGCGCGCTGGCGAGCCCCGGGACCGTCACGGTGGTGCCGCGGGCCGGGACCGGCGTCTGATGGGCGCGAGCGTCACCGTGCTGTGCGCGGTGCGCGGGGCGGCCGAGAGCGACGTCGTCGTCGCGCTGGGGACGCCCGGGTCCGGGGCCACCGTCACGCGCCGCTGCGGTGACGTCGCGGAGCTCCTGGCTGCGGCCGCCGCGGGTGCCGGTGCGGTCGCGCTGATCTCGGCCGACCTGCCGGGACTGGACCGCGAGGTCGTGGGGAGGCTGCACGCGGCCGGGGTGCGCGTGGTCGCGCTCGGCGACGGCGTGCTGCCGACCGCCCGGCTGCACGCCCTCGACGTCGACTCGGTGGTCGAGCGGTACGACGAGGCCGTCGTGCTGGCGGCGGTACGGGACGCCACACCCGTGCGCGCGCCCGCGGGAGCGGCAGGGAGCCCGGCAGCTGCCGACCTCGTGCTGGGCCACGGCGCTGCGCCCGAGCTCGACGGCGACCCGGGCCTCGCCGACGCCCGGATGCTCGACGATGCCGACGATGCCGACGATGCTGCGCCCCGCCGTGGCCGCGTGATCGTGGTGTGGGGCCCCGTCGGCGCACCGGGGCGGACGACGACGGCGATCGAGCTCGCCGCCGCGCTCGGCGGGCTCGGTCCCCGTGCCGGCCGGCGGCACGGCCGGGGGCGCCGCGCCGCCGCCGGGGTGCGGCCGGCGGAGAACGTGCTGCTCGTCGACGCGGACACGTACGGCGCCTCTGTGGCGCCCCGCCTGGGCCTGCTCGACGACGCGCCGGGCCTCGCGGCCGTGTCCCGGGCGGCCGGGCAAGGGATGCTCGACCTGCCCACGCTGGCCAGGCACAGCCCGGTGGTGAGCGGCGGGGTGCGCGTGCTGACCGGGATCACGCGGGCGTCACGGTGGCCCGAGCTGCCCTCGAGCGCCGTCGAGGTGGTGCTGGAGCGCGCCCGTGAGCTCGCGGACTGGACGGTCGTCGACTGCGGCCCGGTGCTCGAGACCGACGAGCTGCTGATGTACGACACGCACGCGCCGCAGCGGAACGCGGCCACCCTGGCCGCGCTGCAGGCGGCGGACGTCGTCGTGGCGGTCGGTGCGGCCGACCCCGTGGGCATCCAGCGGCTCGTGCGTGGCCTCGAGGATCTGCGCGAGGTGCCGGTGCCCGTCGCCGCCGAGCGGGTCGTGGTCGCGAACCGGGTGCGGTCGTCGGCCGTGGGCGCGCAGCCGGAGGCGGCCGTGCGCGACGCGCTCTCCCGCTACGCGGGGGTCGACCACGCGCACCTCGTGCCGGATGACGGCGCGGCGCTCGACGCGGCGTCGCTGGCAGGGCGCACCCTCGCGGAGCACTCGCCCGCCTCGCCGGCCCGCCTCGCGTTCGAGGCGCTCGCCGACTTCGTGCGGGAGTCGGTGGCCGTGCCGGCCACGGCGTCGGCCATGGCGCCGGTCGCGGCGACCTCTTGAGCGAGGCGCCGCGCGAGGCGGCGCCGCCCGCGGCCGTATGGCGGCAGACTGTGCCCATGCGCATCTACGTACCCGCCACCCTGGACGAGCTCGAGCAGGCCGTCGTCGGCGCCAGGGGAGCGCGCTGGGACGTCCCCGCCCGCCGGGCGCACGCCGTCACGCCGGCGCTCGTGCGGGAGCTGAGCGACGAGGACGAGGAGAGCCGCGAGTACGAGGCGTTCCTCGCCGCCGCGGACGACTCGCTGGCCCTGGTGGCCGCGCGGCGCGACGTGCCGCCGCTGCGCGTCGTCGTCTCGCTGGAGGTGTCGGACGATGCCGTGACGGCGGCGGACGCCGAGGAGCCGAGCGCGGTCGACGTCGCCGCACTCCCGGACGTCGTGATCGTCGCCGTGCACGTCGACGAGCCCGAAGCCGCCGCGGACCTGCGCGCGGTGCTCACCGCCGCCGACGAGGAGAACGACGCCGAGCGTGTCGGCGACGTGGGTTCGGCGTCCGACGAGGCGCTGGACGCGGCCCTGCAGCGCGTCACCGACCGCGACCTGCTCTGGTACGACCCGACCGAGATCTCCCAGATCCCCCGCCCCTGACCGCTGTGGGTGGGATCGTGGCCCGTTTCTCGGGTGGACCTGGGCCACGATCCCACCCACAACGGGCGGCTCGGGCGGGTATTCACTGGGGTATACACCGGGTGTAGGGTCGCTGGCATGACGGTACCGATGGCGTTGCTCGCGCTGCTCGACGACGGACCCACACACGGCTTCGACCTCAAGCGCCGCTACGACGCCTTGCTCGGCCAGGAGCGGGAGCTGAAGTACGGGCAGGTGTATTCGACGCTCGCCAGGCTCGAGCGCGACGGGCTCGCGTCCGGGGTGGGCGTCGAGGCAGGTGCGGGCGGCGACCGGAAGGTCTACGCGATCACGCCGGCCGGTGTCACCGAGCTGGACGAGTGGCTCGCAGCGCCGAACCCGCCCGGCGGGCGACCCTCGGAGCTGTTCACCCGCGTGATCCTCGCGCTCGTGGCGGGCCGGTCCGCCGACCAGGTCCTGGACGCCCACCGCCGTGCCTACCTCGACCGCATGCGCGAGCTCACTGCTGCGCGGCGCGCGGGCGACGTCGTCGACCGGCTCGCGGGCGACTACGAGATCGCCCACCTCGAGGCCGACCTGCGCTGGATCGAGCTGGCGTCCACCCGGCTTGCCACCATCGCCGACGAGGTGCGGGGGGTCGGCAGGTGAGCGCCGTCATCGAGGGCCGTGGCCTGTGCCACGCCTACGGCGCCAGGCCCGTGCTCGACGACGTCGATCTCGCCCTTGCGCCGGGTGAGGTCGTCGCCCTGCTCGGGCCGTCCGGGTCGGGCAAGTCCACGCTGCTGCACCTGCTCGCCGGCCTGCTGCGGCCCGACGACGGGGAGGTGTGGCTTGCGGGGGAGCGGATCGACACCCTGTCCGAGCGGCGGCGGTCCGACCTGCGGCTGCGGCAGATGGGCTTTGTCTTCCAGATGGGCGACCTCGTCCCGGAGCTGACCATTGCGGAGAACGTCGAGCTGCCCCTTCGGCTGACCGGGGTCCGCGCGTCGGCTGCCCGGGCGCGGGCGCTCGCGATGCTCGACCGGCTCGGCGTCGCGGACCACGCGCACAAGCGGATCAGCGAGGTCTCGGGCGGTCAGGCCCAGCGCGGCGCCGTCGCGCGGGCGCTCGTGCACGGGCCGCCCGTCGTGCTGGCCGACGAGCCGACTGGGTCGCTCGACACCGCCACCGGCGAGCTGGTGCTCGAGCTGCTCGTCGACGCGGCCACCGCCCAGGGGAGCGCCGTCCTGCTGGTGACGCACGAGCTGCGCGTGGCTTCCTGGGCCGACCGAGACGTCCTGCTGCGCGACGGCCGCGTGGTCGGTGGCGGGGGAGCGCCCGCGCTCGCCGGAACGGGCAGCACGACGAACACGGCGCGACCGTGACCGCGGTCGTCGTGCTCGGCCTGCGACTGGTCCGGGCCGGCGGGCCGCTGCGGACCTGGTCGATCGGGCTGGGCAACGCCGTCGGCGCCGCGCTGCTGCTGGTGGCGCTGGCGCTGCCGGCGGCGATCTACCCCGACCCGGTCGAGCGCGGCCTCGCGCGCGTACAGCTCGTGGGCATCGATCTGTTTCTGCTGCTGCCCGCCGTCGTGCTGCTCGTCACGGTCGGCAGGCTCTCGTCGGGGTTGCGCGACCGGCGCCTCGGAGCCCTGCGCATGATCGGCGTGACGCCCGGCCGTGCGCGCGCCGTGGCCGCCGTCGAGAACGGGGTGCCGGCGCTCGCGGGCGCCGCTGTCGGGGCGGTGACGACGGTGCTGGTGACGCCCGCGGCAGGGCGCGCCGTCCTGGAAGGTCCCGGTTGGCTGGTCGCACCGATGGTGCTGCCCTGGGGCACGGCCGCGCTCGTCGTTCTCGCTGTGGCTGCCGCGTCGATGGGGATCGGGACCGGCGGGACGTGGGACCGCGAGCTGCCGGGCCGGATGCGGTCGGAGTCCGTCGCCCGGGTGCCGAGGAACCGGCGCCTGCCGGTGCTGGCGTCAGGGCTGGGGGCTCTCGGCCTGCTCGCTGCCGCTGAGCCGGGGTGGTTGACCGGGGTGGACACCAGCCTGCTGCTCGGCGGCGCGGCGGTCACGGCGATCGGGATCGCCCTCACGACGCCCCTCGTCACGTCGTGGGTGGCACGGCTGCTGGTGCGTACCCGCGGCGTGGTCCCCGTGCTCGCGGGGCGGTCCATGCAGGTCGACGCGGGCGGGGCGTCGCGCGTGGTCGCCGGGCTCGGCGTGGCTACGTTCCTCGCGATGGGTGCGCTCGCAGTGATCGGGGCGTTCGAGAGCACGCCGCAGTATCGGTACACGCTGCAGAGTCTCGAGGGCGGGCCGCAGAAGATCTGGCTCGACGGCACCGCGCTCGACGAGAACCCGGACGCGACGCTCGACCCGGATGCGCTCCACGACCTGACGGCGTTGCCCGGGGTGCTCGGAGTGGTGCCGCGTCATGACGCAGCACTGTCGTGCGACCCGGAGCGCGACCTGGCCGGGTGTGGGGACGTCTTCGTCGGCACGTGCGCCGAACTGTCAATCGTCGTCGAGCAGACCGGGTGTGTGGACACGCGCGCCGCCAGGCTAGTCGGCGACGGCTCGGTGTCGGCGGACCTGTCCCCGCTCCCGGACGCGGACACGCCCGGTCTCGCCGATCCGATCATGGTGTCCGTCGACGAGGACTCACCGGCACCGCGATCCGTCGAGGTCCGGCCTACGGCCGAGCCGATCGTCGTGGACGTCGCCGCTCATACTTCCCGTTGGGTGGACGGGCCGGGCTACGCGCTTTTCGTGCCGCCCGCCCTGGTCGACAAGGTGGGCGAGAGCGCCCCCCGCGCCGACGTGGTGGCCGACGGTGGGGTGGACGTGCAGCAGCGGGTCGTCGCCTGGGCGCAGGAGCACGGCTACACGGCCTGGCCGTACCCGACTGACGACGTCGAATACGTGGACCGGGTGCGCGTAGCCGTCCTCGCGCTGGCCGGGCTCGCCGTCGGCGTCGGCCTGCTGGTGCTGGCGCTGACGGCGACGGACCGCGCGGTCGAGCGCCGCCGAGCGGTGGCACGGCAGGTGATGGTCGGCGTGCCGGGCCGGGTGCTACGTGCCGGCCAGCTGGTGCAGGTGCTGGTCCCGGTGACGGTCTCGGCCGCTCTGGGGGCCGGTGGCGGGCTGGTCCTGGCGCGGGCGTACGCGCGCATGGCCGGGCTAGACGACCTGCTGGGCCCCGGGCGTTGGGGGATCGCCGTCACGCTCGTCGTCGCTGGCGGGGTGCTGGTTGCGCTCGCCACGGTGCCGCTCATCCGCACCCAGCTCAGCCCGGAGCTGTTGCGCCGCGAGTAGTCGCCAGCACGTTCAGCCGAGGTAGACCATCGCCGCGTCGTGGAGGTGGCCGTTGGTGGCCATGCCGTTGCCGCCCCAGGGGCCCGGTGCGCCGTCGAGCGAGGTGAAGCGGCCGCCGGCCTCGGTGACGATGGGCACCAGCGCGGCCATGTCGTAGACCTCCAGCTCGGGCTCGGCGGCGATGTCCGCCGCGCCCTCGGCCACGAGCATGTACGACCAGAAGTCGCCGAAGCCGCGCGTGCGCGCGCACTGGCGGGTGAGGTCGAGGAAGCCGTCGAGCTTGCCGTGCTCCTCCCAGCCGGACAGGGAGGAGTACGAGAAGGAGGCGTCGGCGAGCGAGCTCACGCCGGAGACCGACATGCGCGACGCCGACGCGAGGGACTTGCCCGTCCAGGCGCCGGAGCCCTTGGCCGCCCACCAGCGCCGGCCCAGCGCTGGCGCGGAGACGAGGCCCATGACGACGTCCTCGCCGTCGGCCAGCGCGATCAGCGTGGCCCACACGGGGACGCCGCGCACGAAGTTCTTGGTGCCGTCGATGGGGTCGATGATCCACCGCCGGGCGCCGCTCCCGGCGGAGCCGTACTCCTCGCCGACGATGGCGTCGCGCGTCCGCGCGCGGTGCAGCTGGGCGCGGATGAACTCCTCCGCCGAGCGGTCCGCGTCCGAGACGGGCGTGTCGTCGGGCTTGCGCTCCACGTGCAGGTCCAGGGCCTTGAACCGGGACATCGTGATCGCGTCCACCTGGTCGGCGATCACGTGGGCCAGGCGCAGGTCGTCCTCGTACGTGCGCGCGGGCCCGCTGGTGGGGCTGCGAGACGGCTGGGTGTGCGACACGCCTCACACCGTAGCGGTCCGGCCCCGCCCCGGTGACCAGGCGCGCGGACGGGGACGGATGGAGCGCGAACCGCTCAGTCGGCGGTGGACCGGGCGGTGAGGAGCCGGCGGAACGACGCCACGCGCGCCTCGCGCGCGGGGCGTGCGTGCTCGGGCGACGCCGCCAGCCACTCGTCGAGCGCGCAGTCCGGGGCGTCCGCCAGGTGCGTGCAGCCGCGCGGGCACTCCGCGGCGACCTCGGCGAGGTCCTCGAACGCCTGCAGCAGATGGTCCGTCTCGACGTGGGCGAGCCCGAACGAGCGCACGCCGGGTGTGTCCACCACCCAGCCGTCGCGGGCGTCGTCCTCCCCGGGCGGGACGGGCAGCCGGAGGGCCACCGCCGACGTCGAGGTGTGCCGGCCGCGGCCGGTGACGTCGTTGACGACGCCGATGGCGCGGTCGGCGTCGGGTACCAGCGCGTTGATGAGCGTCGACTTCCCGACCCCCGAGTGCCCGACGAAGACCGAGGTCCGGCCGGCCAGGCGCGCGCGCACGGCCTCGACGCTCGCCGCGTCGTCCTGCTGCGTGACCACGACCTCGACGCCGATCGGCACGTACAGGTCCCGCAGGGGGCCGGGGTCGGCGAGGTCGGCCTTGGTGAGGCACAGCAGCACGTCCATGCCGGCGTCATACGCGGCCACGACGCACCGGTCGATCATCCCTGTGCGCGGCTCGGGCTGGGCGAGCGCGGTGACGATCACGAGCTGGTCGGCGTTCGCGACGACGATCCGCTCGTACGGGTCGGTGTCGTCGGCCGTGCGCCGAAGCACCGAGGAGCGGTCCTGGATGCGGACGATCCGCGACAGGGTGCCCTCGCCCCCCGACGTGTCGCCCACGACGTCCACGCGGTCGCCGATGACGACGCGGGTGCGGGTGAGCTCGCGTGCCTTCATCGCGTGCACGATGCGCTCGTCGGGCGAGCCGTCATCGACCACGAGCGTGTATCGCCCGCGGTCGACGCCGATGACCATCCCGGTGACGGCGTCCGCGTGTTCGGGCCGCTGCTTGGTGCGGGGGCGTGAACCGCGCTTCGAGGGCCGCTCGTACTGCGCGTGCTCGTCGACGGTGCGGCGCGGCATCAGTCCCCGACCCCCGTGCCGGCGGCGGGCCCGAGCAGCTGCAGCCACATCGCGTCGAAGCCGGGCAGCGTCTTGGCCGTGGTCGCGACGTTCTCGACCCGTACGCCGGGCACCCGCAGCCCGAGGACGGCACCCGAGGTGGCCATGCGGTGGTCGGCGTAGGTGCGGAACAGCCCGCCGTGCAGGGGCCGCGGCGTGATGACCAGGCCGTCGCGCGTCTCCTCGGCCTGCCCGCCGAGCCGTGTGATCTCGGTGGCGAGCGCCGACAGCCGGTCCGTCTCGTGCCCGCGCAGGTGCGCGATGCCCCGCAGGCGGCTGGGGGAGTCGGCGAGGGCGGCGAGCGCGGCGAAGGTCGGGGCGAGCTCGCCGGCCGTGTGCAGGTCGACGTCGACGCCGCGGATCTCGCCGGTGCCGGTGACGGTCAGGACGCCGTCGCGCAGGTCCGCGTGGCCGCCCAGCCGCTCGAGCAGCTCGGGCACCATCGCGCCCGGCTGCGTGGTCGACGTCGGCCAGCCGGGCACACGCACGGTGCCACCGGCCACGAGCGCGGCGGCCAGGAACGGTGCCGCGTTGGAGAGGTCGGGCTCCACGCGTACGTCGCGCGCGGCGATCGGGCCGGGCGCCACCTCCCAGATGCCGTCGCGGGAGTCGTCGACCTCGACGCCGACGTCGCGCAGCGTGGCCACGGTCATCGCGATGTGCGGGAGGCTCGGCAGGGTGGTGCCGATGTGGCGCAACGTCAGGCCGCGCTCGAAGCGTGCGCCGGCGAGCAGCAGGGCGGAGACGAACTGGGAGGACGCGGACGCGTCGACGTCGACCGCCCCGCCCGCGACCCGGCCCTTGCCGTGGACGGTGAAGGGCAGGTGCGTCGGGGTGCCGCCGTCGGGGGCTGTCACCCGGACGTCGAGGGCGCGCAGCGCCGCGAGGACGGGCAGCATCGGCCGCACCCGTGCCTCGGGGTCCCCGTCGAAGCGGACCGGGCCGCCACCCAGCGCCGCCACCGGGGGAAGGAACCGCATCACGGTGCCGGCCAGGCCGGTGTCGACATCCACGTCGCCGCGCAGCGGGCCGGGGGTGACGCGCAGCGTGCTGGGCTGGTCGCCCTCGGCGACGTCGGCGCCGAGGGTGCGCAGCGCCCCGATCATGAGGTCGGTGTCGCGCGAGCGGAGCGCGCCGCGCAGGGTGCCCGGGCCGTCGGCGAGGGCCGCGAGCACGAGCAGCCGGTTGGTCAACGACTTGCTGCCGGGTACCTCGACCGTCGCGTCGAGCGGCCCGGGGGCCACGGGGGCCGCCCAGCCGTCGGCGACGTCGGGTTCGGCCGTGGCGGCGGGCGGCGGGGCTGCGGTCATGGCATCGAGGCTAGTTCACCGGCCGTGGCGCGGAAGGAGGCGTCTCGGCTGCTCGTCGGCGGCGGCCGCTCAGACGGCCTCGGCGAGCTTCGCCCGGGCCTTCGCCCCCGCGGCCTTGCCCGCTTCCTTGGCGGTCCCGGCCTTCGCCTTGGCGGTCTCCGTCTTCGCCTCGGCCACCCGGGCGGCGTGCCCGCGCGCCTGCCGCACGCGGTAGGAGACGCCCGGCTGCCCCTCGAGGTCGATCCCGGCGATCACCGCGGCGCCGATCTTGCCGACGTCCTTGACGAAGGCGGCGGTGCGCAGGGAGCGTTCGGCGCCCTTGCTGGTGAACGGCTGGTGGACGACGGCGAGCGGCGCGGTCAGCGCGGCGAGCGCCAGGGCGGCAGTCCGAGGGGTCCGGCCGACGGCGAGCAGGAGACCGGCGAGGGCGGTGGCGGCGCCGTGCGCCCGGACCAGCAGGGATGCCTGGCGGTCGCTCAGGGGCTCGGCGCCGACGGCCCGCGTCACGAGGGCGGATCCGTCGCGGGCGGCCTCCATGTGTTCGGCCGGGTGGAGCACGGCTTGGATGCCGTCGTAGACGAACGGGGCGGCCAGCAGGGGGCGGGCGATACGGCGCAACAGCATGGAGCCACTGTGGCAGAGCACGCACGCTCCTGCGCGTCGACGGTTGGGCGCCGTCAGGCGAGGGGCGTGCCCTCCCACCACTCGGGGTGCGAGCGCGGGGGGCAGCGGTTGCCGAGCCCGTCCCGACGCACCAGTCGTACGAGGCGCGCGGTGTAGGCGATCAGCAGGAGGGCGACGAGAATCAGCAGGAACGTGGTCATGGCAGCAATACTTCGCGCACCGTGTTCCTGCCACGAGTGGCAGCAATGCCATCCCGCATCGATTTTCTGCCAAGGTCGTGGGACGCTGGTGCCATGATCCGGAAGGTCGCGGCCGTCGTCGTTCCCGGCGTGGCGCCGTTCGAGCTGGGCGTCGCGTACGAGGTGTTCGGCATCGATCGCACGGACACCGGCGGCCCGGCGTTCGATTTCACCCTGTGCACCCCCGAGCCGGGCCCCGTCATGACCAAGGGCGGCTTCCCGGTGGTCGTCGAGGCCGGTCTCGAGGCGCTGGACGACGCGGACCTCGTCGTCGCCGTCGCCTACGGCATCGACGAGGACGGCGCCGACGCGCTCCCGCACGCGTACCTGGAGGGCCTGCGGCGTGCGCACGACCGGGGAGCCTGGCTGTTCGCCATCTGCTCGGGCGCGTTCGCCCTCGCCCGCGCTGGACTGCTCGACGGCCGCCGCTGCACCACGCACTGGATGTACACCGAGCGGCTCGCCGCGCAGGTCCCGAGCGCCGACGTCGACCCGGGCGCCCTCTACGTCGTGGACGGGAAGGTCCTCACCAGCGCGGGGACGGCGGCGGGCATCGACGCCGCGCTGCACCTCGTGCGCGCCGAGCTCGGGGCCGAGGCGGCCCGCGCTGTCGCCCGGCGGATGGTGGTGGCACCCCAGCGGGAGGGCGGGCAGGCCCAGTTCGTCGTCGACCCGCTGCCCCGCGAGGGCGAGTCCCTCGCCGGCCTGCTCGCGTGGATGCGAGAGCACCTGGCGCAGGAGCACACGGTGCCCCGCCTGGCGCGGCGCGCGGCCCTGTCGGAGCGCACCTTCGCGCGGCGCTTCCGGCAGGAGACGGGGGCCACCCCCGGGGCCTGGCTGGCGCGTCAGCGCGTGGCCCGCGCGCAGGAGCTGCTGGAGTCGACCCAGGCACCGGTGGACGAGATCGCCCGGCTCTGCGGGTTCGGCGGCGCCGCCGCGCTGCGGCACCACTTCGCGCGGCAGCTGGGCACGAGCCCGGTCGCGTACCGCCGCCGGTTCGCGGCGCCGCTGGCGTCGTAGGCCCGACGGCGCACGGCCGGGAATGCGAGGGCCCTTCTGGCGGTTGCACCGCAACGTGAACACCCGCAACTCGCCGACGGCTCTCGCAGCCGCCCCTGCCGCCGGACCGGAGTCCGTGCGGCTGTTCGCCGTCCCGGCGGACGCCGTGGCGGCGGGTGCGGCCGGCGGACCGACGGCCGACAGCACGACCAGCCTGCACAGCTCGTGGATCGGAGGACCCCACCCAGTGCCTGGACTAGGCTCGACCGTGATGACCCAGCACCTGGACCCGGCGAGCGAGGCCCCGCGCGGGAGCACGGGGAACGTCCCGGACGACGAGGAGATCCCCGAGGACACCGAGCGTGCCCCCGAGGACGAGACGAGCGCTGCCCGCGCCACCCGCTTCGAGCGGGACGCGCTGCAGTACCTGGACCAGCTCTACTCGGCCGCGCTGCGCATGACGCGCAACCCCGCGGACGCCGAGGACCTGGTGCAGGAGACGTTCGCCAAGGCCTTCGCCGCGTTCCACCAGTACAAGCCCGGCACCAACCTCAAGGCCTGGCTGTACCGGATCCTCACGAACACGTTCATCAACACCTACCGCAAGAAGCAGCGCGAGCCGCAGCAGTCCCAGGCCGAGGACATCGAGGACTGGCAGATCGCGCGCGCGGCGTCGCACACGTCGCGGGGGCTGCGCTCGGCCGAGGCGGAGGCGCTCGACCGGCTGCCGGACTCCGACGTCAAGCGCGCGCTGCAGGAGCTGCCCGAGGACCGTCGCATGGTCGTCTACTACGCCGACGTCGAGGGCTTCCCCTACAAGGAGATCGCCGAGATCATGGGTACGCCGATCGGGACGGTGATGTCCCGGTTGCACCGCGGTCGTCGGCAGCTGCGCGAGCTGCTGTCCGACTACGCGGCGCAGCGAGGACTGGCGGGCGCCCGTGGAGGAACGTCATGACTGAACCCATCACCCCGATCCCGCACGAGCCGGCGGCAGGGGAGAACGAGTGCGAGCACGCGCTCGTGCACCTGTCCGAGTATCTCGACTCCGAGATGACGGTCGAGGACGAGACGCGGATGCGCGCCCACGTGGCGCACTGCGCGCCCTGCCTGGCCGAGCTGAGCGTCGAGGAGCTGGTCAAGCAGCTCGTGCGGCGCTCGTGCGCCGAGCGCGCGCCCGAGACCTTGCGGGTGCGCATCCACGAGCAGATCACGATCCTCGCGCGCTGACGCACCGCTGGCGTCGCGCAGAGGCAGCAAGACAGAGAGGGGAGCCCCCAGCGTTGGGAAGCTTGGCGGGGTTGGGGGTGTTGACCTTGGGGGTGCGACCCCCACCTCTGTGCTTCCCGCCCCTCTCTGTCTTGCCGAGACGGGAGCCTCAGGCGTTGGGACGCTTGCCGTGGTTGGCGGCGTTGCCCTTGCGGCTACGGCGCTTGCGACCGCGCTTGCTCATGATGGTCTCCTCACGAAGGATGGATCAGGGGTCGGGCTCATAATCCCACACCCGGTGCCCGGGTCCGGAATCCGGGTCATCCCCGATCCGGGTGTCGGGCGCACTCTGGAAGGGTGGGCCTCGCACCAGCCACCAAGCACGAGGGAGCCTCATGAGCACAGAGTCGTGGGCGGTCGCCGCCCCCCAGACGATCGACGTCGAGCAGGTCTCGGGAGTGACGCTCCGCCTGCAGGACGGCCGGGCCGAGGTGGTCGCCGACCCGGCGGCCACGGGGGCGCGGGTCGAGGTGCTCGAGGTCGGGGGCAAGCCGCTGCAGGTGACGCGGGACGGCGACCGGCTACGCGTCGGCTACGAGAGCTCGGCGCTCGACTCCGTCATGTCGAAGCTGAAGAACCTCCGGGAGAGCGAGCGTGCGGTGGTCCGCGTGACGGTACCGCCCGCCGCGGCCGTCGACGTCGGCACCGTCGGGGCCGACGTCGAGGTCACGGGCGGCCGGAAGGTCGCCGTCAAGACCGTGACCGGCGCGGTCCGGACCTCCGGTACCACCGGGCCGATGTCGCTGCGGGCCGTCTCCGGCGACGTATCGGCCGACGGGCACACGGGCGACGTCTCGGCCTCCGTCGTGTCGGGACGGGTCGCGCTCTCCGGTGCCCTCGCCCGGGTATCCCTCAGCACGGTGTCGGGGGCGGCGACCATCAGTGCGCAGGCGAGTCCCATGATCACGGCCAAGACCGTCTCTGGCGCCCTCGACGTGCGCCTCGCCGCCGGGACGCCGGTGAACGTCAAGGTGCGCGGCGCCACGGGGCAGGTCGTGCTCGACGGTTCGGTGCTGCCGAGCTCCGGCGCCACGCTGGTCGTCGACCACTCCGAGCTGCCCGCCGACGGGCGCGGCGCCGCCTACCTGTCCGCGACCGTGACCTCGGCGCACGTCACCGTCGACCGTCGCTGATCCCCGACAGTCCTCACGAAGGAGCTACCGCCATGCCCGCACCCCACGTCGTCCTGCTGACCGACGCCTTCGGACGCGTTGCCGAGGAGGCCGGCCGCGTGCTCCGCGGCGCGACGCCGGAGCAGCTCGCGTACCGCCCCGACCCGGATGCCAACACCGTCGCGTGGCTCGTGTGGCACCTGGCGCGGGTGCAGGACGACCACGTCGCGGACGTGGCGGGCACGGAGCAGCGCTGGACGGCGGGGGGCTGGGCCGACCGGTTCGCCCTGCCGTTCGCGGCGGCCGACACGGGGTACGGACACTCGGCGGAGCAGGTCGGGGCGGTGCGCGTCGACGCAGAGCTGCTCGCCGGCTACCTCGACGACGTGCACGCCGCCACGACGGCGTACCTGGACACCGTCACGGCCGGCGACCTGGACCGCGTCGTCGACACGCACTGGGACCCACCGGTCACGCTGGGCGTGCGGCTCGTCAGCGTCGTGGCGGACGACCTGCAGCACGTGGGCCAGGCCGCCTACGTGCGCGGCCTCGCCCGGCGTGCCGGGGTCTGAGGGCCGTCACTCGTCGGCGGGCAGCCCCAGCCAGCCGTGCCACCCGGTGTGCAGCACGAGCCACGCCATGAGGCCGTACCCGGCCTGACCCGGGAACGTGGAGCCGTTCGTCGCGAGGTCCGCGAGCCACTGCTCGTGCTGCGCCAGCGGCGTGTACGTGTCCACGTACGGCACGCGGCGTCGGCTCGCGACGTCGGAGAAGGCGGCCGAGAGCTCGGCGATGCGGCCGCCGTCCTCGGGCAGGCCCGGCGGGGGGCCGACGACGAAGGCCGGGACCCGGCTCGACTCCGCGACGTCCAGGACGTTCGCCAGGTTGAGCCGGGACCGCGCCACCGAGAGCGACGAGCCGACGTCGTGGCGGCCGAGCGCCACCACGAGGCGGTTCTCGCAGGTGTCCTCGGGGCCGAAGCGCGACTGGGTCTCCGCCTGCCACCGCGCGCCGAGCGCGGAGCTGGTCTCCCCGGGCACGGCGAGCGTGAACGCCATCGCCGGGCGGCCGAACCGGGTGCGCGCCATGACACGCCCCGTCCACCCCAGGGCGCGAGCGTCTCCGACGCCCACGCTGAGCTCGTCGCCCACGACGCAGATGCGCACCTCGGTCTGGGTCACTGAGCCTTCACCGTCCAAGTCCTGTCTCGCAGTTGCGCGGCTATTCTGGGCCACGCCCGGCCGTGGCGAAGGATCCCACGCCGAGCCGTCCGGTGCCGTGGTACCGCGCCGCACGCGGGTCAGAGCAGCGTGGCACCCCACCGCACGACGTGCTCGTCGCCCGGTGCGAGCCGCACGAGCCGCTCGCCGGTGTTGAAGGCGTCGGCTACGCAGGTCATAGGCTCCGCCGCCAGCCCGTACCGCTCGTAGCCGGAGATGTGGTCGGCCGTGCACACCTGCCAGCAGTCCAGGGAGTCGCCCATCCAGATCGCGGCGGTCCGCCCGTCGGGGCAGCCGAGGCGTGCCCACGACAGCCCGGCGTCGTCCCGGGTGGCGTCCACCCAGGCGTCGTCGAGGTCGATCCCGGCGAGGGACCGCGTGCGGCGCAGGTCGTAGGGGCCGCCCACCGGCTCGGCGCCGGTGGGGAGCAGCCGGTCGTCCACGGTGACGTGCGTCTCGGCGTCCAGGCTCACGGTGCACTCGTCGAGCGGCGCGCCGCCCGTCGACAGCCACGGGTGGAAGCCGACACCGTACGGCGCCGTCCCGGCGCCGACGTTGCGGGTGGTCACGGTCACCGAGAGCCCGGCGTCGGAGACCGCGTACCGCACCTGGAAGACGAGCTGGAACGGCCAGCCCTTCTGCGCCGGCAGGGCGAGCTCGAGGGTGATCCTGTCGTCGGCCTCCTCGACCGGCGTCCACCGGTACCAGCAGGCGAGGCCGTGCAGGGCCGTGCCGCGGTCGGGCTCGCTCACGGGCACCTGGTACCGGGCGCCACCGGCGGTGTAGGAACCGTCGCGCAGGCGATTCGGCCAGGGCAGGAGGACGGCGGCGTTGAAGACGGGGGCGGGCTCGTCCTCGGTGAACGGGACGAAGACGTCGCGCCCGGAGACGGTGTACTCGCGCACCATCGCGCCGACCTCGGCGATGGTGGCCCGGTGCTCGCCGGAGGCGATGCGGAACTGCCGGCCCGACGGGGTGGGGACGGCGGAGGAGTCAGCGGTGTTCACGCTCACACCGTAGTCGGGACGCCGGATCGACCTGGCCGACGTAGCGTTGGGGGGAGCCAGATCTGACAAGACGTCCCCTCGCGTCCGAGGGCCCGCGCCGCGCGTCACGCGTAGCGCCACCGAACGGAGGAACGATGGAGAAACAGGTGCTCGGCCGCACCGGCCGGCTGGTGTCGGTCGTCGGCCTGGGAACCTGGCAGCTGGGTGCTGACTGGGGCTCGGTCGACGACGACCAGGCCCGGGCAGTGCTCGATGCCGCGTTCGATTCCGGCGTGACGTTCTTCGACACCGCGGACGTCTACGGAGACGGCCGCAGCGAGAAGGCGGTCGGCGCCTTCCTCGCCGACCACCGCGGCGACGGCGTCACCGTGGCCACCAAGATGGGCCGGCGCATGGACCAGGTGCCGGAGAACTACGTGCTGGCGAACTTCCGGGAGTGGACCGACCGTTCGCGCCGCAACCTCGGCGTCGACACGCTCGACCTGGTGCAGCTGCACTGCCCGCCCACGGCGGTGTACTCCGACGACGAGGTGTTCGACGCGCTCGACACGCTCGTCGAGGACGGCGCGATCGCCGCGTACGGCGTCTCCGTCGAGACCGTCGACGAGGCGCTCACCGCGATCGCGCGCCCGGGCGTCGCCACGGTGCAGATCGTCCTCAACGCCTTCCGGCTCAAGCCCCTCGAGAAGGTGCTGCCGGCGGCCTCCGCGGCGGGCGTCGGGATCATCGCGCGCGTGCCGCTGGCCTCGGGGCTCCTGTCCGGCCGGTACTCCCACGACACGACGTTCGGCGAGGACGACCACCGCACGTTCAACCGCGAGGGCAAGGCGTTCGACGTCGGCGAGACGTTCGCCGGCGTGCCGTTCGACGTCGGCGTCGACGCGGCCGTGCGCTTCACCGAGCTCGCAGGGTCCGCCCTGAACCAGGACCTCACGCCCGCACAGGCCGCCATCGCCTGGGTGTGGCAGCAGCCCGGGGTGTCGACCGTGATCCCCGGTGCACGGAGCCCCGAGCAGGCGCGTCTCAACGCCGCTGCCGGCTCGGTCGACACACTCGGCCCGCTGTTCTCCTCCGGCGTGCGGGAGATCTACGAGGGGTCGATCAAGGAGCACGTGCACGACCGATGGTGACCAGGGACCGGCCGGTTGCCGCCCACCAACGGTGACCACAACGCCGAGATAGAGAAGGCGGACCCGCGAGAGCGTCTCTCTCTCGCGGGTCCGCCTTCTCTATCTCGGCGTCAGGCGCGCTCGGCGTCAGACGCGGTCGAAGGACTGCGCGAGCAGGATCTCCTGCTGCTCCTTGTGCCGCCTGGCCGTGCCGGCGGCGGTGGCGGCCGACGCGGGGCGTGAGGCGACCCGCACGCGCGGCAGGTCCTCCGGGAACGCCAGGTGCAGGAACGACCAGGCGCCCTGGTTCTGCGGCTCGTCCTGGACCCAGACGACCTCGGCGCCGGCATACTTGGCGAGCTCCGCGCGGACCTGCTCCTCCGGGAACGGGTAGAGCTGCTCCAGCCGCACGATCGCGGTGCGGGTGTCCTCCCGCTTGGTGCGCTCGGCGAGGAGGTCGTAGTACAGGCGGCCGGTGCACAGCAGCACGCGGTCGACCTGTGCCGGGTCCACGGTGGTGTCGCGCAGGACGGGCTCGAAGGTGCCGGTCGTGAAGTCCTCGACGCTGGAGGCCGCCGCCTTGAGGCGCAGCAGCTGCTTCGGCGTGAAGACGACCAGCGGCCGGCGCGGGCGTTCGTACGCCTGCTGGCGCAGCAGGTGGAAGTACGACGCGGGGGTGGAGGGCTGGGCCACCGTCATGTTGTTCTCCGCGGCGAGCTGCAGGAAGCGCTCGATGCGGGCCGAGGAGTGGTCCGGGCCCTGCCCCTCGTAGCCGTGCGGCAGGAGCATGACCAGGGACGAGCTCTGGCCCCACTTCTGCTCGGCCGAGGAGATGAACTCGTCGATCACCGTCTGGGCGCCGTTGACGAAGTCGCCGAACTGCGCCTCCCACAGCACGAGCGCGTCGGGGCGCTCCACGGAGTAGCCGTACTCGAAGCCGAGGGCCGCGTATTCGCTGAGCGAGGAGTCGTACACCCAGAACTTCGCCTGGTCGCCCGACAGGTACAGCAGCGGCGTCCACTCGGCGCCGGTGTTCCGGTCGTGCAGCACCGCGTGGCGCTGCACGAAGGTGCCGCGCCGGGAGTCCTGGCCCGCGAGGCGCACGGGGGTGCCCTCCATGAGCAGGGTCCCGAACGCGAGGAGCTCGCCGAAGCCCCAGTCGATGCCGCCCTCCTTGGCCATGAGCTGGCGCTTCTCGAGGAGCTGCGCGAGCTTGGGGTGCACGGTGAAGCCCTCGGGGGCGGCCACCTGGACGGCGCCGACCCGCTCCAGCGCGGAGTGGGACACCGCCGTCTGCCAGCCCACCATGTCGCCGGCGCCCTCGCGCTGGGACTCCGGGCGCTCCAGGCCGAGGATCTCGTCATCGCCGTCGGGCGTCGAGGCGGTGCCGGCGGACTTGGTCTCGGTGAAGACCCGCTCGAGCTGCGCCTGGTAGTCCTGCAGCGCCTGCTCGGCCTCCTCGACCGTGATGTCGCCGCGCGCCACGAGGTTCTTCGTGTACAGCTTGCGGACCGACTGCTTGGCCTCGATGAGGTTGTACATCAGCGGCTGCGTCATCGACGGGTCGTCGCCCTCGTTGTGCCCGCGGCGGCGGTAGCAGACCATGTCGACGATGACGTCACGGTCGAACTGCTCGCGGTAGGCGAAGGCCAGCTCGGCCACGCGGACGCAGGCCTCCGGGTCGTCGCCGTTCACGTGGAAGACGGGGACCTGGTAGCCCTTCGCGACGTCGGTCGCGTAGGTGGTCGAACGGGACGACGACGGGCCGGTGGTGAACCCGACCTGGTTGTTGATGATCACGTGGATCGTGCCGCCGGTCCGGTACCCGCGCAGCTGCGCGAGGTTGAGCACCTCGGGCACGACGCCCTGGCCGGCGAAGGCCGCGTCGCCGTGGATGAGGATCGGCAGGACGGAGAAGCCGTCGCCGCCCAGGTCGATGCGGTCCTGCTTGGCCCGCACGATGCCCTCGAGCACGGGGTCGACGGCCTCGAGGTGCGAGGGGTTCGCGGCGAGGTAGACCTTGGTCGTGGCGCCGGTCTCGGCGGTGAACACGCCCTCGGTGCCCAGGTGGTACTTGACGTCGCCGGAGCCCTGCACGCTCTTCGGGTCGAGCTGACCCTCGAACTCCTTGAAGATCTGGCCGTAGCTCTTGCCCGCGATGTTCGCCAGCACGTTGAGCCGGCCGCGGTGGGCCAGGCCGATGCCGACCTCGTCGAGCCCGCCCTCGGCGGCCCGGCTGAGGATGGCGTCGAGCAGCGGGATGACGGACTCGCCGCCCTCGAGCGAGAAGCGCTTCTGACCCACGAACTTGGTCTGCAAGAAGGTCTCGAACGCCTCGGCCGAGTTCAGGCGGCGCAGGACGCGCAGCTGGTCCTCGCGCGGGGTGCGGGCGTAGCCGGCCTCCAGGCGGTCCTGCAGCCACTTGCGCTGGGCCGGGTCGGAGATGTGCATGTACTCGATGCCGATCGAGCGGCAGTACGAGTCGCGGAGCAGCCCGAGGATGTCGCGCAGCGTGTTCTTGGTCTTGCCGCCGAACCCGCCGGTGGGGAACGTGCGGTCCAGGTCCCAGAGCGTGAGGCCGTGGTTCTGGATGTCCAGGTCCGGGTGCTTGCGCTGGCGGTAGGCGAGCGGGTCGGTCTCGGCCATGAGGTGGCCGCGCGAGCGGTAGGAGTGGATCAGCTCGGCGATCTTGGCCGGCTTGCCGGCCTCGACGTCGGCGTCCACCGTGTTGTCGCGCACCCAGCGCACG
Source organism: Isoptericola sp. Y581 (assembly GCF_059445475.1). NCBI lineage: Bacteria > Bacillati > Actinomycetota > Actinomycetes > Micrococcales > Promicromonosporaceae > Isoptericola > Isoptericola sp. Y581. The sequence goes on from NZ_JCAIUK010000001.1 coordinate 666,583, forward strand.
GGCTCGTACGGCACCCGCAGCGCGGCGAACACGCGGTCGTAGAAGCCGTCGAGGCCGAGCAGCTTGTTCGCGAGCGCCTTGAGGAACTCGCCGGACTGGGCGCCCTGGATGATGCGGTGGTCGTAGGTCGACGTGATCGTCATGACCTTCGAGATGCCCATCCGGGCGAGCTGCTCCTCGGAGGCGCCGGCGAACTCCGCCGGGTAGTCCATGGCGCCGACGCCGATGATGGTGCCCTGGCCCGCCATGAGGCGCGGCACCGAGTGCACGGTGCCGATGCCGCCGGGGTTGGTGAGGGAGATGCTGGTGCCGGCGAAGTCGTCCATGCCGAGCTTGCCGCCGCGGGCCTTGCGGACGAGCTCCTCGTACGCCGCCCAGAAGCCGGCGAAGTCCAGCTCCTCGGCCTTCTTGATGCTGGGCACGAGCAGCTGGCGCGTGCCGTCCGGCTTGGCGAGGTCGATCGCGAGGCCGAAGCCGACGTGCGCGGGCTGCACGACGTGCGGCTTGCCGTCGACGCTCTCGTAGTGCGCGTTCATCACCGGCATGTCGGACAGCGCCTCGACGAGCGCGAAGCCGATGAGGTGCGTGAAGGAGATCTTGCCGCCTCGGCCGCGGGCCAGGTGGTTGTTGATGACGATGCGGTTGTCCACCATGAGCTTGGCGGGCACGGCACGCACCGAGGTGGCGGTCGGGACCTCGAGCGAGGCCTCCATGTTGGTCACGACGCGCGCGGCGGGGCCGCGCAGCTTCTGCACGGCGTCGGTGGCCACGCCGTCGGCGGTCTTCGGCGCGGTCTTCGCGACCTCGGCGTAGGGGGCGGTGGAGGGGAGCGCCTCCGCGACCGGGCGCACGGCGCTCACCTCGGGGTCGGCGGAGAGCGGAGCCGGGGGCGCGGGCGCCTCCTGGGGCACGGTGGCCGCCGGCTTCGCGGGGGGCGTTGGTGCTGCCGCAGGGGGAGCGGCGGGAGCGGGGGCGGCCTGGACGGCGGGCGTCACCGGGGCCGACGGCTCGGGCTGCGTCGCAGGAGCGGCGCCGTTGCTCGCCTCACCGGGCTCGTAGTCGGCGAAGAAGTCCCACCACGCGGGGTCGACCGCGTTCTTGTCCTTGAGGTACTGCTCGTAGAGCTCGTCCACCAGCCACTCGTTGGCTCCGAACGCGCTCGCCACGCTGATCGACTTTGACCCGTCCTTCGGGGACACCACGCGCGGATCGCCCACTTTCACACAGTTGCAGATTGTTCGTTCGGAAACGCCCGACGGTGCCGGTGCGTACGGCCAAGCCTATGCCCTCCGCGGGTCCCTGCCAGGGAGGGCGAGCGGCGTCAGACGGCCGTTCCGGGCCGCGCCACGGGCATCGTGGCCGTCCGGTAATGGGGTGGGCAACGACTCTTCGGGTCGACCCGAAGATTCCGTCGAGCGGCGTCATGACCGGACCACGCGCGGCCAATCGCGGCATGCGGGTGTGAGCAATCTCACGCCCGAGGCGCGAGTGTCGGAGCCGCGACGAGTCCGGACGCGGGGGGTCAGTCGTCGGGCTCGGTCGTCACACCGGGCGCCGGCCGGGCGAGGGCGGGGAGGGTCACGCGCATCGTCGCGCCACGGTCGCTGTCCGCCACCTCGACGTGCCCGCCGTGCAGGTCCACCGCCCAGCGCACGATGGCGAGCCCGATGCCGGTGCCGCCGCTCGCCACCCCGCCGCCGGACGTGGGGGCGGCGGGCGGGCGGGAGGACGCCGACCCGCTGGCGAACCGCTCGAAGATGCGTCCGCGGTCTTCCGGGGCGATGCCCGGCCCCTCGTCGCTGACCTCGAGGACGACGTCGTCGTCCACCGGGTAGGCGTCCAGGCGCACGGTGCCACCGTGGGGCGAGTGCCGGATCGCGTTCTGGAGCAGGTTGGTGACCACCTGCCGCAGCCTTTCGACGTCGGCCTCGAGCGTGAGATCGGGCGGCGTGACGTCGACGACGTAGCTCAGGCCCTTGGCCGCGTCGACCATCGACATGGCCTGCGCCGACTCCTCGAGGAAGTCGCCCACCGAGAACTCGCTGAGCACCAGCGCCGACGCGCCCGCCTCCACGCGCGACAGGTCCAGCAGGTACGTGACGAGCCGCGTGAGGCGCTCCGTCTGCTCGAGCGAGAGCTCCAGTGCCGACGGCGTCGGCTCCGTGACGCCGTCCACCATGTTCTCGAGCTGGGCCTGCAGTGCGGCCACCGGGGTGCGCAGCTCGTGCGAGACGTTCGCGATCAGCTCGCGCCGCACCCGGTCCGAGGCGCCGAGGTCCGCCGCCATCACGTTGAACGTCTCCGCGAGCTGCCCCACCTCGTCGCGGCTGGTCGCCCGCACCCGGATCGAGTAGTCGCCGGCCGCCATGGCCTGCACGGCCGCGGTCATGTCGCGCAGGGGGGAGGTCATGCCGCGCGCGAGGAGCTGTGTGATGACCAGGGACAGGAAGATCGCCAGCGGGAAGGTGCGGCTGGGCCCGAGCCCGTTGCGCAGGCCGAGCCAGGTGATCAGCACGGCGAACGTCACCGTGGCGACGACCAGCACGCCGAGCTTCGTCTTGAGCGAGCGCAGCGGGTCGAGGGGCCGGACATCGGGCAGCCGGTGGTGCTCCTTGCGGCGCGGGTGGCGGGCCGAGGTGCGCGGTGCGTCGTCCCCCGCGCCGTGCCGGTTGCCGTGCTGGCCCTCGACGGGGGCGGCCACGTCAGGCTTCCGGCGGCTCGAAGGCGTAGCCCACGCCGTGCACGGTGCGGATCAGGTCCGGCCCGAGCTTGCGGCGCAGCGCCTTGATGTGCGAGTCGACCGTGCGCGTGCCGCTCGCGTCGGCCCAGTCCCACACCTCGGCGAGCAGGCGCTCGCGGGTCTGGACCGTCTTGGGCGAGCTCGCGAGCATCACGAGCAGCTCGAACTCGGTGGGCGTGAGGTGGACCTCCTCGCTGCCGCGGTGTACTCGCCGCTGCGCCCGGTCGATCGTCACGTCGCCCATGACCATCGGCGGGTCCGCGGGCGTGGTGACGGCGGCCTGGGTGGCGCGCTCCACCCGCCGCAGCAGCGCCTTCACGCGCGCCACCAGCTCTCGCATCGAGAAGGGCTTGGTCATGTAGTCGTCGGCGCCGACCCCCAGCCCGACCAGCATGTCGGTCTCGTCGTCGCGCGCCGTGAGCATGAGGATCGGGATCGGGTGCTCGGCCTGGATCCGCCGGGTCACCTCGAGCCCGTCGATGCCGGGCAGCATGACGTCGAGCACGATGGCGTCCGGCTGCAGTCGCATGGCGGCGTCCACGCCGGCCAGGCCGTCGCGCGCGACCTCCACGCGCCAGCCCTCGGCCGACAGGCGCTGTGCGATGGCGGCCGCGATCGCGGGCTCGTCCTCGACAACGAGCACGGTGGCGTTCTGCTGGCCGGACGAGCTCGGGGTGCCCGGGGCGCTCGGAGGTGTCGCGGTGGTCATGGAACCATCTTGCACCGGCTCCCTGTGGACGCGCTGAGTACACGCTGGCCGCGCGGACGTCGGGAGGGTGCCAGAAGGGCGTCAGAAGGGCGCCAGAGGGCGCCAGGAGGACGTCGACTCGCCCGGGAGCGGTCGCCCGATAACATCGGAGCACGATGGACGAGAGTCGAAATGTCGCGCGGACCGCCGCGCCGTGCTCCCTTGGCAACCGGCCACCCCGCCGCACGTGGCGCCTGTCCTCCTGGCGCCGACCTTCCTGGAGCCGCTCGTGCTAGGCGACGTGCTCATGATCGCGCTCGGCGTCGTGCTCACCGCAGGGACCGCCGTGTTCGTGGCGAGCGAGTTCTCCCTCGTCACGCTCGATCCAGCGGTCCTCGCGGCCGACGACGAGGAGGGCGACAGTCCGCTGCACGGCGGCGCGCGCCCGTCCGACCGACGGGACCGCGCCGTCCGCGCCGGGCTCAAGCACCTGTCGACGGAGCTGAGCTCCGCCCAGGTCGGCATCACGATGACCACCATCCTGCTGGGCTACACCGCCCAGCCGGCGCTGCTGTCCCTGTTCTCCGAGGCCTTCGCGGGCACGTCGCTCGGCAAGGGGGTGGCCGGCGTCCTGGCCGGGATCCTGGCACTCGTGGTGGTCAACGCCTTCTCGATGCTCTTCGGCGAGCTGATCCCCAAGAACTTCGCCCTCTCCGCCCCGCACGCCACCGCGCGGCTCGTCGTGCCCGTGCAGCGGGTCTTCACGATGCTGCTGCGCCCGCTGATCGCTGTGCTCAACGGGTCGGCCAACGCGCTGCTGCGCCGCGTCGGGGTGGAGCCGCGCGAGGAGCTCTCCGGCGCGCGCTCGTCGTCGGAGCTGCTGGCCCTGGTGCGGCGCTCGGCGCAGGAAGGCACCCTCGACCCGTCCGTCGCGACGCTGCTGACCAACTCCCTGGAGCTCGACGAGCTGTCGGCGCGCGACGTCATGACGGACCGCATGCGCATGGCCGTCGCCGAGCGCGACACCACGGCCGCGGAGGTGGTGGCGCTCGCGCGCCGTACCGGGCACTCGCGCTTCCCCGTGATCGGCGAGGACCGCGACGACGTGGTCGGGCTGGTGCACCTGCGCCGGGCCATCGGCGTGCCGCACGACCGGCGCGGCGAGGTGCCCGCCGCCGCGCTCATGGTCGAGGCCCCCCGGGTGCCCGAGACGGTGCGCCTCGGGCCGCTGCTGGTCGAGCTCCGGGGCCTGGGCCTGCAGATGGCGGTGGTCGTGGACGAGTACGGCGGCACCTCCGGCATCGTGACGCTCGAGGACGTGGTGGAGGAGCTGGTGGGCGACGTGGCGGACGAGCACGACCCGAGGCGCGCCGGGGTGGTGCGTGGCACGGACGGGTCGTGGGTCGTGCCCGGGATGCTCCGCCCCGACGAGCTCGAGGAACGGACCGGGCTGGTCGTCCCCGAGGGGCCGGCGTACGAGACGCTCGGCGGCCTGGTCATGGCCGAGCTCGGGCGGGTGCCCGACGTGGGTGACGAGGTGGACGCCGGGGACGCGCACCTGCGGGTCGAGGCGATGGACGCGCGTCGCGTGGAGCGCCTGCGGGTGCTGCCCACGGCGTCGTCGGGCCACCGGCGCGGCGGGAGCGCCCAGGGCGACGCGCGGGAGGAGGGGCGATGAGCACCGGGACCGCGCTGCTGGTCGGCCTGCTGCTGCTCGCCGGGAACGCCTTCTTCGTCGGCGCCGAGTTCGCCGTCATCTCCGCGCGCCGCAGCGCCATGGAACCGCGCGCCGAGGCCGGCGACCGCCGGGCCCGCACCGCCCTGTGGGCCATGGAGCACGTCTCGCTCATGCTCGCCTGCGCGCAGCTCGGCGTCACGGTGTGCTCCACCGGCCTGGGCATCGTCGCGGAGCCGGCGATCGCGCACCTGCTGGAAGGGCCGTTCCAGGCTCTCGGCATGCCCGAGGCTCTCGTGCACCCGGCGGCGCTCGTCATCGCGCTCGCCCTGGTGGTCTACCTGCACGTGGTGCTCGGCGAGATGGTGCCGAAGAACCTCGCGGTGGCGGGGCCCGAGACGGCAGCGCTCTGGTTCGCGCCCCCGCTGGTGCTCCTCGGGCGCGTGGTGCGCCCCGTCATCTCCGCCCTCAACTGGGTGGCGAACCACGCGGTGCGGCTCGCGGGCGTCGAGCCCAAGGACGAGGTGGCCTCCGCCTTCACGGCGCGGGAGGTGCAGTCGATCGTCGAGCACTCCCAGGCGGAGGGCGTGCTGCGCGACGAGCAGGGGCTGCTGGCCGGCGCGATCGAGTTCTCCTCCCGGACCGCCGGCGACGTCATGGTGAGGGTGGACGACCTGGTCGTCGTGGGACCCGACTCCACCCCGGACGACGTCGAGCACCTCGTGGCCCGCACCGGCTTCAGCCGGTTCCCCGTGTGCGGGGACGGTCCCGAGGACGACGCCGGTGCCCTGCGGGGCTACCTGCACCTCAAGGACGTGCTGTACGCGTCCGACGGCGACCGGTTCGACCCCGTCCCGGCCTGGCGAGTGCGCGCCCTGGCGTCCGTGCGGCCCGACGACGAGGTCGAGGACGCCCTGCGGGCGATGCAGCGCTCCGGCGCCCACCTCGCGCGCGTCGAGGGCCCGCACGGGGTGCTCGGCGTGGTGTTCCTCGAGGACATCCTCGAGGAGCTCGTCGGCGAGGTCAGGGACGCGATGCAGCGGCGTCCGTGACCTGTATGGACACGTTCCCACGGGGCGCGGCCCTGGCCGGGGCTCGGCCGATCGTGGACCGGGACTTGGCGCGGGCGCGCGTCACCGTTATTGTTCCGTGACGGATCGGTCGTGCGGCCGCGTGCAGCGCACGCGGGCAGCGAGCGGTCCGTGTCTGGGTCCGGGGGAGACCGGGCGGCCACGGCGGCCGGCCGGCAGGAGCGCGGAGGTGCTGTGGAGGCGACGTCACCGGGTGACGCACTCGCGCCCCGCTCGCGCCGGGAGATGCGCGAGGCAGAGCTCGCCAGAGCCGGCAAGAAGCCTCGCAAGCACACCCCGTCCTCGTCCGGTGACCGCAACGGCGGCCGGCACGCCGCCCCCACGGGGCACACCTGGGTCACCCGGTTGACCGTGCTCGGCTCGCTAGCCGCGGCGACCATCGCGGCCCCGCTCGTGACCGACGCGCAGGGTAGCTCGGGCGGCACACCGTTCGACATCGACACGCAGCCCGCCGGCCCCTCCACCCTCGCCCTCCTCAAGGAGGGCGTCGACACGCCCAGCACCTCCCAGGCGATCGCCGCCGCGCCCCGCGACGTCCGCGTCGAGGCCGCTGCGGCCAGTCGCTCCACCGAGCGCAGCCCCCTGCCCGGCTGCGAGGCCGACGCCCCCATCGACGGCGGCAACGGGACGCTGGCCGACCACTCCCTCTGCGACATCTGGCAGGACGGCGAGATGCTGCGGGCCGACGCCGCAGTGGCGCTCAGCGCCCTCAACGACGCCTTCCGTGCCCGGTTCGGCCGCGACCTGTGCATGGTCGACAGCTACCGCTCGATCTCCTCGCAATACTCCGTCAAGGCGAGCCGCGGCTACCTCGCCGCCACCCCCGGCACCTCCATGCACGGCTGGGGCCTGGCCATCGACATGTGCGGCGACGAGTACCGCTCCAGCGACGTCTACGGCTGGCTGTGGGAGAACGGGCCGGCGTACGGGTGGGAGAACCCGCCGTGGGCGCAGCGCGGGGGCATGGGCAACTACGAGCCCTGGCACTTCGAGTACAAACCCGGCGTCGAAGAGGTCTCTTACTGGCACTGAGCTTTCGTTTGGTGGTTGCTCCTCGGCCCTCGCCCCTCCCGCTCTCCGTCGGTTGAGCCTGTCGAAACCACCCTCGCCGTGGATTGGGCCTGTCGAAACCGGGTTTCGACAGGCTCAACCGGCGGGGTTTCGACAGGCTCAACCGGCGGGGTTTCGACAGGCTCAACCGGC